>NZ_VCLA01000120.1:70504-71145 GCF_009600885.1 Streptomyces jumonjinensis | reverse complement strand
CGGCAGGAAACCGCAGGCCGCGACCACATCGAGCGCCGCCTCCCGCTCCTTGTCCACGCGCTCGCTCCCCACGATCCGGCGGAAGAGCCGAAGGGCTTCGTCGGGGGACATGACGTCGAGGTCGACCAGATGCGCTCCGGCGAGGTCGACCATTCTGACCCGGCTGGTGATCAGGGCTGCGCTGCCGGGGGTGCCGGGCAGCAGGGGCCGGATCTGGGCCGCGTCGCGGGCGTTGTCGAGGAGGACCAGGATCTTCCGTCCGGCCAGTGCGGAGCGGTAGAGGGCGGCGCGTTCGTCGAGGGTGTCGGGGATGGCGGAGTCGGCGAGGCCGAGGGCGCGGAGGAAGGAGCCGAGGACGGCGACGGGTTCGGCGGCGCGGTTGCCCGCGCCCTGGAGGTCGGTGTAGAGCTGCCCGTCCGGGAACTGGGGCCGGGCCTCGTGCGCGACATGGACGGCGAGGGTGGTCTTGCCGACGCCGCCGATGCCCGCGAGCGCGGAGACGGCCATCACGGACCCCTCGGGGGCGCAGAGCCGCGCGCTCAGCTCCCGTACGAAAGAGGCATGGCCGGTGAAGTCGGGGACGGTGGCGGGCAGCTGGGCGGGCCGGATGAGGTGCGGTCCGGCGCTCTCCGTCCCGCCGC
>NZ_VCLA01000120.1:70244-70494 GCF_009600885.1 Streptomyces jumonjinensis | reverse complement strand
CGGTCCCGGCACATTGGCCAGCGCCTCGCCGTCCCACAGCCCCAGCGACTCGTCGATCAGCGCCCGCGCCCGATCGCGGTCGCCGGCCGCCCGCGCCTCCTCCGCCGATGCCGCCAGCCCCTGGGCTGTGTACAGGTCCAGGCGCTCCCACTCGATCCGCAGGGCATAGCCGCCGGACTCGCTGACCAGTACGCCGGAACCGAGAGTCTTGCGCAGCCGGGAGGCATAGGTGCGGGTGACGGCCAGGCTG
>NZ_VCLA01000120.1:53453-70234 GCF_009600885.1 Streptomyces jumonjinensis | reverse complement strand
ACCCCTCGGGGGCGCAGAGCCGCGCGCTCAGCTCCCGTACGAAAGAGGTCCGGCCGGTGAAGTCGGGGACGGTCAGCTCCTCGTCCGCCCGCAGGATGCGCTGCTGGAGCTGGGAGAGCTCGGCGCGCGGGTCGACGCCCAGCTCCTCGGCGAGGAGCCGGCGGGTGTCCGCGTACACGGCCAGGGCCTCCGCCTGCCGTCCGCTGCGGTACAGCGCGAGCATCAGGAGCTCCCGCAGCCGCTCGCGCAGCGGGTGGGCGGCGGTGAGCGCGGTCAGCTCGGAGACGGCCTCGGCGTGGCAGCCGGCCTCCAGGCCGAGTTCGAGCCGGGTCTCCAGGAGCTGGAGCCGCCACTCGTCCAGCCGGGCGCGCTGGTTCTCGGCGTACGGTCCCGGCACATTGGCCAGCGCCTCGCCGTCCCACAGCCCCAGCGATTTATCGATCTGCGCCCGCGCCTGATTGCGGTCGCCGGCCGCCCGCGCCTTCTCCGCCGATGCCGCCAGCTCCTGGGCCACGAACAGGTCCAGGCACTCCCGCCTGACCCGTATGGCATAGCCGCCGGACTCGCTGACCAGCGCGTTCGCGGTGAGGATCTTGCGCAGCCGGGAGGCGTAGGTGCGGACCGCCGCCAGCGCCTGCGAGGGCGGGTCCTCGCCCCAGATGGCGTCGATCAGCGCTGCGGCGGTCGCGGTGCGCCCGTCCCGCAGCAGCAGCGCGGCCAGCAGCGCCCGCTGCTGCGGAGAGCCGGACGGCAGAGCCTCTCCATCACGCCAGGCGCGCACCGGCCCCAGCACGCCGAAGCGCAGACCCGCCCCCCCCGTCTCCACCGACACCTCCTGGTGTGCTCCGCCCAGCAGTGACTGACGTATATCGATCGTATATCTCCCAAGGGCACGATGGGAGGAGTGTTACTTGCGGACGTGCCCAGTCCGGTGACGCGTTGTGACAGGCGAGGCTTCTCGGGATGGCTTCCCGGGGTGCCTCGCCGTGTCTTTTTTTCCTTCAACTCTGTTCCCGCAGAGTCTTCTTGAGCTACGGTCATAGCGTCGAAGCGCTATCGGGAGTGAGCTGAAGCCCTCTAGCCAAGGGCTGTTGACGGTCTCTCCTTCACGCGCGTGCGGCATCTCCCAATGGACTGGGCACTCACGCAAGGAGACTTCCACTCCCATGAATCCGACCATGCCATCCATGGCCGGAGTGCTGGTGGCTCTCGCCTACTTCGCACTCGTCGCCTATCTGGTGAAGATCCTGAAGCAGCATCATCGCCTCCCCGGCGTGATCGGGGCTCTCATCGGTCTGCTCGGCGTCCTCCCCGCGATCCTGTACGCGCTGAACTTCACGGTGGAGGCAGCGGCCTGAGCCGGAGGGCCGGTACCGTCCCCCGCTGGACAGAGCCCGGCAGGGTTGTGGCGCCTGCTCGCCGCAGCCCTGCCGGGACCGGGTGCCGGGCTCCGCCCGTGACGCCCGTGACGCCCGTGAATTCACCTGATCGGGCTCCGGGGAACGGGAACAAGACCGTGTGCCCGCGCGCTGACAGAGATATGACTTCTGGACACCGCATCACCGTCGAGCAGGGCAGCGAGCATGTACGGGTCGTACGGGACGGGGTGCTGCTCGCCGAGAGCCGACGGCCCCTCGTACTGCGGGAGACGGGCTGTCCGGTCCGCTACTACCTGCCCGCCGGGGATGTGCGGACCGATCTGCTGACCCGTTCCGACACCCACACCCACTGCCCCTTCAAGGGCGACGCCGACTACTGGTCGGCGCCCGGCGCCGACGATCTCGTCTGGGCCTATCCGAACCCCGAGCCCGGGGTGGCCGAGATCAAGGACCACTTCTGCTTCTACGACGCCGAGGCCGTCTGATCGCGAGATCGTTTATGCTCGCTAGCACCGGTGACCAGGGGGGATGGTTTCTATGGGGAGCAAGAAGCTCAGGATCGCGATGGGTGTCGGCATCGCCGTGCTCATGGTCGGGCCGCCCGCCGTCTTCTTCGGAGTGAGGGAGTACGACGACGACGCCGACCGCGCGTCCATCGAGCGAGCGGCCCGCTCCATCATCCAGCAGCGCGCGGACCTCGCCTCCGCCGTGGGCCGTGAGCAGTCGGCCCCGGAGCCGGTCGGGGCCACCCCTGCCGTCGCGAAGGAGCTGCGCGGTTCCTACGCCCGGCGAGCCGAGGACGCGCGGGCGTCCGCCGCCGAGGGCAAGGGCTGGAGCGGGGCGGAGGTCGAGCTCAGCTCGGTCGAGGTGGATCTGATCACCGAGGACTGGGCCGAGGCCCGGTTCGATCAGATGACCTATCCGGAGTACGAGGACCCGGCCGTCGAAGGCTCCGCCGAGGATCTGCCCATGGTGTCGTCCCATGCGTTCCAGTTCCGGAAGACCGATGGCCGCTGGCTCCTGGCCGGCGTCGATCAGGATCTGTAGGACTCAGTTCCGGCCCCCGTTCGGTGCGTCCGCGCCACGGCGGACGGGCTCGTGCCGGGTGGGGGCGGGCTCGGGGGCGCCCCGGTCCGCCCAGGTCACCGTGGAGACGAGCGAGCGGAAAGCCGTCCGGTAGACGCTGGGGCTGGTGCCCGTGAAGCGCAGGAAGTGATGGCGCAGATTGGCGGGCGTACCGAGCCCCGTCTGTGCCGCGATGCGCTCGACCGGCTCGTCTCCCCGTTCCAGCAGCCGTTGCGCCAGCTGGACACGGGCACGGAGCAGGAACTGGAGCGGTGTCAGCCCGGTCTCGGCGCGGAAGCGCCGGTTGAGGCTGCGGACGGTGAGGCCCGCGTGGGCGGCGATGTCGTCGAGGGTCAGCGGGCGGTCGAGCCGGGCCGCCATCCAGGCCGTGGTGGCCGCCAGGCCGCTGCCGGGTCCGGCGACGGCGCTGTAGGACGCGGCGCCCGGGAGTCCGCCGTCCCGGGCCGCCGGTTCGGCCGGGTCGTGGAGCTGCATGAAGAGCTGCCGCTCGGTTTCGACGGCGACCTGGACGCCGTGGTCCAGGGTGATCAGACGCAGACAGACGTCGAGGCCGCCGAGGACCCCCGCTCCGCTGTGGAACGGCCCGTCCACGACCACCGAGCCGCTCGGGTCGACCGTGAGACGGGGGTGCAGCCTCGCCAGTTCCCCGGAGTGCTGGCGACTGGTGGCGGCCCGGCGGCCGTCGAGCAGCCCGGTGGCGGCGAGGGTGAACGTCCCGGTGCCGAACGCGCCGATACGGCTGCCCCGGGCGACGGCGGCCCGGAGCGCGTCGGCGACTTCGGCGGGCGGCTCGTCCCGGAAGCCGTCATGGCCGGGCAGCAGGACGGTGTCGGCGTCCTCCAGGCCATCGAGCCCCCAGGGCGTCTCGATGCCGAACGGGGCCGGGGAGCCGGTCGCACGCAGGCCGGGGGCACCGCAGAACCGCAGGTCGTAGGCGACCCTCGGATGGTGCCGTACGGCGGTTCCGAAGGCCAGTCCGGGCCCGGTGAGCTGATGCCCGGGGACCCCGTCGAGGGCGAGGACGGCTATCACTGACATGTCCAGAATTTAGCCCATGGTGATGTTCAGGCCGCTGTTTCGGGTCCCGGCGGCCACGGAGTATGGGCGGTACGAAAGCCGGGAACGAGGGATTCCCCGCCCGGCCGCCGTTCCCGTACATCCGAGAGAAGGGGCACCCCTGTGTTCAGCGTCAGTTCTCCGCTTCGCCGCGTGGCGAAGGCCGCGGCGGCGGTCTGCGCCGCGTCCGTCCTCAGCGCCACGGCGATGACCGGCACCGCCGTAGCCATCGTCAACGGAGAGGACTCCAGCGAGCGCTACCCGTTCATGGCGTCGATTCCGATGAAGGGTTTCGACGGCGGATGCGGTGGCACGCTCATCGATCCGCGGTGGGTGCTGACGGCGGCCCACTGCGTCGATCCGAGGCTCGTGGAGCCGACCGGGAAGATCCGGATCGGCAGCGAGAAGCGCAGCTCCGGGGGGACGGTCCGGACCATCGACACGACGGTGACGCATCCGGGCTATCAGGTGAGCGAGGACGGCGGCCCCAATGTGGACGACCTCGCGCTGCTGCGCCTGGACCGACCGGTCGCCGGGAAGTCCATCCGTATCGCGAAGAGCCCCGGACGGGTCGGCACACCCACCCGGCTGCTGGGCTTCGGCACCACCGTCGACACGACCAAGGTCGAGGAAGCGAAGTTCCCGGAGCGGCTTCAGCAGCTCGAAACCCGCAGGGGGTCCGACGCCGAGTGCGACGGCCGGTCGGGGAAGACCCGGCTCTGCACCC
Organism: Streptomyces jumonjinensis; assembly: GCF_009600885.1. Lineage (GTDB taxonomy): Bacteria > Actinomycetota > Actinomycetes > Streptomycetales > Streptomycetaceae > Streptomyces > Streptomyces jumonjinensis. Next base: position 65,986 of record NZ_VCLA01000120.1, on the reverse strand, counting down.
CCAGCCAGGTGCCGAACGCCATGGCGTGCATCGGGGACTCCGGCGGTCCGCAGATCAAGCGCGGCAAGGGCGGACGGTGGGAACTGATCGGAACCACCTCGGGTGACGGTGACACGGACCCGCGCTGTGCGACCGGGCCGGGTCTCTACAGCAATGTGCCGGCCTACGCGGACTGGATCCGGAAGACCATCCGCGGCGACGGCTGATCCCCGGTGCGCCGGGCCCGGGCCGTCCCGCCGTGCGCGCGCCGGTCCGGGCCCCGCCCGGCCCATCCCATCCACTCTGCTTCGGTATATTCCGGGATATGTCAGTGATAGCCGTTCTCGCCCTCGACGGGGTCCCCGGGCATCAGCTCACCGTCCCCGGGCTGGTGTTCGGCGCCGCCGCCCGGGAGTTCCCCGATGTGGCCCATGAGGTACGGATCTGCACCGGCCCGGGAGTCACCGTCACCGGGGCGCCCGCGCCTCTTCGCATCACCACGCCCTGGGGCCTGGAGCACCTCGCGGAAGCGGACATCGTGTTCCTGCCCGGCCACGACGGCTACCGCGACGGGCCTGGCGCGGAGGTTCTCGAAGCGCTCCGTGCGGCCGTGGCCCGGGGGGGCCGTATCGGCGCGGTCGGAACCGGGGTGTTCACGCTCGCGGCGACCGGTCTGCTCGACGGGCGGTGTGCCACCACCGGCTGGCGGCACACCGAGGAGCTCGCGCGGCGTCACCCCCTGATCGAGGTCGATCCGCTCGGCACGGCCGTCTGCGACGGTCCCTGCGTCACCTCGGCGGGGGTCTTCGGCGGCCTGGACGTCTGTCTGAGCTTTCTCCGCCAGGACCACGGCGAGCGGGTGGCCGGAGAGACCTCCCGGGAGCTCATCGCTCCCCTGCACACCGACGCGGACGGCGTCCAGGAGCGCATCGACCAGGAGCTGACGGACAGCGCGGGTCTCGAACCGACCATCCGCTGGATGGAGGCCCGTCTCCACCTTCCGCTGACCCTCGCGGACATCGCCGCGCACGCGGGGATCAGCGTCAGCAGCCTGAACCGCCGCTTCCTGGCGCGGACCGGGGCCGGCCCGCTTCAGCATCTGCTGCGGATCCGGCTGGAGCGGGCCCGGACCTTGCTGGGTGAGGGAGAGGAACCGGTGGAGCGGATCGCGGAGCGGACGGGGTTCCGCTCCGCGGCGCAGCTGCGCCGCCACTTCGGGCGGCTGACGGGTACGACGCCGAGGGCCTACCGCGCGGCGCGTCGTGCGAACGCCTCGCCGCGTGAGAGGTGACCGGTTCGGGACAGCATCGGGGTCGGGCTTGCCTTCACACCCTTGTAATTGATATGGACATGATCAAGCATAAGGGTTATTCTCGGACTTGGTCTAGACCGCAGCGTTGAGCTCAGCCTCCCATCCCCCCACGGCCCCCCACGGCCTCCCCACTGGAGGAAGCATGCGCAGAAAGTTGACCTCATTACTGCTCGGCCTCGGCGTCGTCGGCACCTCTCTCTTCGCGGTGTCCGGCAGTGCTCAGGGCCACGGCTACACCGAATCCCCCATCAGCCGCCAGAAGCTCTGCAGCAACGGCACCGTCAAGAACTGCGGCTCGATCATCTGGGAACCGCAGAGCGTCGAGGGCCCTAAAGGCTTCCCCGCCGCCGGACCCGCCGATGGCACGCTCTGCTCCGGCGGTCTCTCCCGCTTCTCCCAGCTGGACGATCCTCGCGGCGGAGCCTGGCCCGCCACCTCCGTCAGCAGCGGCCGGAGCCAGAACTTCACCTGGCGGTTCACCGCCCGGCACGCCACGACCGACTTCCGCTACTACATCACCAAGGCCGGGTACAACCCCTCCCAGCCGCTGACCCGGGCCGCGCTGGAGTCCCAGCCCTTCCTGACCGTTCCGTTCGGCGGGGTTCAGCCGGGCGAGACGGTGAGCCACTCCGGCACCCTTCCCCAGCGGTCCGGCAAGCATCTGATCCTCGCGGTCTGGACGATCGCGGACACCGGCAACGCCTTCTACGCCTGTTCGGATGTTCAGTTCTGAGCCACGGCTCCCGAACAGCGGGACGACAGGCCCCGGCCGGTTCGCCGACCGGGGCTCCCGGGGTGGCCGGGGTCCCGGGACAGCCGGGTCCGAGCTCCCGGGTAGCCGGATCCGGGGTCCCGGGGAAGTCGGCGCCCGGCCATAATGCGGATGTGGCGGAGAGCCCTGCCGGGGCACACTGCGGTCATGAGTGCTGACATGTCCCGGTCGCGCCGGGAGGCGGCTCTGAGCCATGTCGCGGCCCTCTCGTCGGGAGGCCCGCTCGACTCCCGGCTGCGGCTGACGATCAACTTCCACCCCGACCGGACGGCGGGTGACCGCCCTGTCCTGCGCCAGATGGCGGAAGACGGCCTCTACTACTCGCAGTTCGTGACCGGCACCGGCAACGGCGGCCTCACCGCCTACCCGGGCGGGGACCGGTGGCGCTGGGAGAGCCGTATCTTCGGCGGCGCCTACGACGACGCCACCGCGTCCGAGCGCCCTGTCTACGGCGCGCTCAACCATCGCGACGAGCCCATCGGCGGAGCGCCGCGATTCGGCTCCTCTCACTTCAGACTCACCGCCGACGCCGTTGCGCGCGCCACCTTCTGCTATCCGGACAGCTGCACCGAGCCCTCGGACTTCGGCGTCGCGACCCGCTTCGCGCTCATCGAGCCGGCCAGGACCGGCGGCCTCGACGCCCTGGACGGGCATATCGAGGCGCACATCCACGGACCGGTCCGGCTCGACCGCGACATGGAGGCGCTGGTCCTGGACGCCAGCTTCCGCGGCACCGCCGTGGAAGCCGCGGCCCGCCGGCTTCCCTGCCCCGTCGAGTGGCACCCCGGCTTCCGGCTCACCGTGGCGGAGCTGAGACGCCACCCGGAGTACCGCGGACAGGAGTACGTGGAGCTGGGCGCCGGGCTCGCGGTGGACGGCCGGCTCGATCCCCGGATCATCGGCGCCGCCGCCCGCACCGGCCGCCACGACCCGCAGGCGCTCAAAAAGGTCTGGCACTGCCTGGCGCGCTTCGGCTCCCCCGCCATGCGGGCGACAGCGCACCCGGGAGCCGCGCCGCCGGCGGTCCCCGAGCGTCCGGTTCCGACCGCGCCGCACTGAGACGTCCGCATCGAGGTGGGGCCGCCTCCCGTGCCCCGGGCTCGGAGGAGCCCCGGCGACCGACCGGCGATATGCACCGGTGCATCATCTGATGCAGTGCGCGCCGTCGCTTCTCGCCATTCCACGCTCGTGCCCCGGGGAGCCGGCGAGGGGGCTTTCCCGCAGGTGAGGCCGGTCTCCGGGAGACAGGCCCAGGGAGCCGGGAGCGCGGTTCGGACTGCCGGATCCGCTGGGCGCGGTCGATCCGCCGAGGTCAGGCCGGAGACAGCCCGGAGGCGGGCGGGATGATGCGGATGGCCGGATGGCCCTCCTGCCGGACGCGATCCCCTGATGACCCGCCGGTTTCTGTCGGTGCCCGCTGCTAAACCGATGTCAGGGACGGGTCGCGCCGCGGCCCGCCGGCGGGAGGGGAACGGCTGTGCCGAAGGTTCCGGAGGGGTATCACGTCGTACGTAGCCATGTGCGCCGCAATCCCGGGCGCGGGGGCGGCGCGAAGCGGATGAGCGGCTGGACGATCGCAGGGCTCGCAGCCGGACTCCTGCTGTGGGGGCAGTTGTCCGGGTCGGGCGAGTCCGGGTCCGGGCAGCCGGGTCCACGGCCGGGCGCCTCCGCCTCCGCCCCCGCGTCGGCGGAGCGCTGATGGCGCGGCGACGGCCATGGCCGCGCCGTCCGCGCGGCGCGGCCGAGGTCCTCGCGGCAGGGGTCGTCGCCCTGGCCATGGCGGTGGCGGCGGTTCAGCTGATCACGGCCGCCGCTCATACGCTGCTGGACTACTGGCCCCTCACGCTGCCCGCCGCCCTGCTGGCGCTGTCCGCGCCGGTGCGGCGGATCGCACGGTTCGCGGCCGTCCGACGCCGCCGCGCCCGGCGGCTCGCCCAGCTGAGGATCACCCTGGCCCAGTTCGACGCCATGGACGACCAGGAGTTCGAGTACGCGCTGCGGGATCTGCTGATCCGGGACGGCTGGCCCGCCCGCAAGGTGGGCCGCGGCGGGGATCAGGCCGCCGATGTCATAGGCGAGCACACCCGGCGCGGCCGGATCGTCGTACAGGCCAAGCTCACCCGGGTGGGCGGAAAGGTCACCTCGTCGGTGATGTACGTGGTGAACGGCACCGCCGGGCCCGTCCACGGCGCCGATCACGCGGTCGTCATCACCAACGGCGCCTTCACCCGCTCCGCCATGGCCTGGGGAGACCAGTACGGCGTCCACTGGGTCGACCGGGACCGGCTGCGCCGCTGGGCCGAGGACGGCACAGCCCTGGATGAGCTCCTGCGTCTGCCGCCCCGGCCCCGGCGGGTCTCCGGCCGGCTGCGCGGGCCCGGCAGGACGGCGGGGTCGCCTCTCGATCGCGCGCCCTGAGCACGGCGCCGACGCCCACGCGCGGGGCCGGACCGCGCCGCCATGCGCCGCCGTGCGCCGGATTTCGCCGGGCGGGAGTCGGCGCGTACTCGGCACGGCGGGCGGTCAACTCCCCCGCCCCTGGGCTCATATACTCACCAGGCGCCGACTCGGGCCCACGGACCGCGCGTGTCGAGGCGAGGAGCTGAGCACATGCCGAAGCAGAGCCGGACAGAGCACGACTATGTGATCGTCGGCGCGGGGTCGGCGGGCAGTGTGATCGCCCGGCGCCTGATCGACCAGGGGTTCTCGGTGCACATCCTGGAGGCGGGCCCGGCCGACGACGACCCCTTGGTGCACAGCCCGCAGGGCTGGCCCGCACTGCTGCGCTCACCGCCGGACTGGGCGCTGACGACCGTCCCCCAGCGGCACGCCGACGACCGCCGGCTGTACTGGCCGCGCGGGAGGGTGCTCGGCGGCAGCAGCTCGCTGAACGGCATGATCTACATCCGGGGCCACCGCAGCGACTACGACTCCTGGGCGTACGGCGGCTGCCCCGGCTGGGACTGGGAGAGCGTGCTCCCCTACTTCCTCCGCTCCGAGGACCATCTCGACGGCCCCAGCGCCTGGCACGGTCAGGGCGGCCCGCTGCCGGTCAGCCGGATCACCGACCGGCATCCCGCCGCCGAGGCGTTCGTGGCCGCGGCGCTGAGCCTGGGGCATCCGCCGACCGACGATTTCAACGGCGAGCGGATGACCGGCGTCGGCTTCAACCATGTCACGGTCCGCGACGGCCGGCGGATGAGCGCCTGGCGGAGTTTCATGGCTCCGGTCGCCGGGCGTCCCCTGGTGAGGGTGAGCACGGGTGCGCGGGCGCACCGGGTGCTGCTGGAGCGGGGCCGGGCCGTCGGCGTGGAGTACGCGCTCGGCGGCATGACCCACCGGGCGTACGCCGCCTCCGAGGTGATTCTGTCCGCGGGGGTGGTCGGCTCGGCCCAGCTGCTGCTGCTCTCCGGCATCGGCCCCGCCGCCCATCTGCGGCGGACCGGTGTCGAGGTGACCGTGGAGCTGCCGGGCGTCGGCGAGAACCTCCATGACCATCTGCTGGTGAGCAATGTGTACGAGGCATCCCGCCCGCTCCCCCCGGGCAGGGCGAATGTGCTGGAGAGCCAGCTCTTCGCGGCCACCGACAGCCGGCGGCCCGGACCCGATCTCCAGCCGGTCTTTCTGCACCTGGTCTACCCCGCCGAGTCGTATCCGGCGCCCGAGCACGGCTACACCATCGCCCCCGGTCTCGTACGTCCGCTCTCCCGGGGCACGCTGCGCCTCGCGTCGGCCGACCCCGAGGCCGCCGTGCTGCTCGACCCCGGGGTGCTGGCGGAGCCGCATGATCTGGAGTCGCTGGTGGACGCGGTGGAGCTGAGCCGGGAGATCGGCAACTCCGGTCATTTCGCCGACTGGTACCGGGCGGAGGCGGCGCCGGGGCCCCGGGCGCGCACACGGAACGATCTGCGCGCCTATGTACGGCGCGCGGTGGGCACCTACCACCATCAGGTGGGCACCTGCCGGATGGGGCAGGACTCCTTGTCCGTCGTCGATCCGGAGCTCCGGGTCCACGGTGTCCCGGGGCTGCGGGTCGCGGACGCGTCCGTCATGCCCTCGGTGCCGTCCGGCAACACCAACGCCCCGACCATCATGATCGGGGAGAAGGCCGCCGATCTGGTGCTTCACCAGGCCTGAAGCCGCGGGGCCCGGCCCCGGGCCCCGCCGCCGTGGCCTTCCCCGCTCGGGACCTTCCCCCGCTCAGGCCCCTCCGGTCACGCGGCGCCGCGTTCGCTCAGGCGCATGGTCAGCTTGTCGGGTATGAGGGTGATGCGCCGCGCGGGGTGAACGCGCGGGCCGGGTACGGGATCGAGCTGCCAGCGCGCGGCGATGGTCGCGAGGGCGAGGGTCGCTTCGACGGTGGCGAAGGTGTCGCCGATGCATTTGCGGGGGCCGCCGCCGAAGGGGAGCAGTGTGCCCGGCGGAGGCTTCCTGGTGTCGCGCCAGCGATCGGGGTCGAAGCGCTCCGGGTCGGGGTACACGCTCGCCCGGCGGTGGACCTGGTAGGCGCTGAACATGATGGTGGCGCCCGCGGGCAGATGGTGTCCGCCCAGTTCGGCGCCGGTGGTCATGCTCCGGGTGAGCAGCCAGGCCGGCGGGTACAGCCGCAGCGCCTCCGTGAGAACGCGACCGGTCAGCTCCAGAGCGGGCAGATCGGCGTGCTGGGCCGGACGGCCGCCGAGGACCGAGTCGACCTCCGCCTGGAGCCGGTCCCGGACGGCGGGATGGGTGCCGACCAGATGCCATGCCCAGGACAGCAGTCCGGCGGTCGTCTCGACTCCGGCCATGAGGAAGTTGATGACCTGGGCGTGGATCTCGGCGTCGGTCAGGCCGGGACTCGCGTCGTCCTGGGGGGCGAGCAGCACGGAGAGCAGATCGCCCTGGTCGAGCCCTTTCGCCCGGTGGCCCGCGATCAGCGTCTCGGTGACGCGCGTCAGATGGCTCCGGGCCCGCTCATAGCGGCGGTTGCCGGGGGTGGGGAGCTTGTCGGCCATCGGCACGGGCAGCATGGCCCGCCGGTTGATGCCCCGGGTGACGGCGTCGATGCTGTCGTAGAGCTCGGGGAGACCGGCGGTGTCCTGCTTCCCCGGGGTGAACAGGCACCGGGTGGTCACGGCCGTGGTGAGCTGGTACATGGTGGCGGGGACGTCCAGCACCTGGCCGTGCCGCCACTCGTCGGTGAGCGCGGTGATCTCCTCGGCCATCACGCCCGCGTACCCGGGCATACGCGCCCGGTGGAAGGCGGGCTGAACGAGCCGGCGCTGACGGCGGTGGGCCTGGGCGGGACAGCTGATCACACCGTCGCCCCCCACCTCCCGGAGCTTTTCGAAGACGGGCCCGCCCTTGTCGAAGACCCGGTCCTCGGTCAGGACCCGGTGGACCAGATCGGGATGGCAGACCACATGCACGGTCAGCGGGCCGAGCTTGACGCGCACCAGATCGCCGTGGGCCGGCAGGCCGCTGATGAACTCCAGCGGCTTATGGGCGAATGCGAGGGTGTGACCGAGCAGGGGAAGCGCCCCCGGCGCGGACGCCATCGTGTACGAGGTGTTCACAGCTGTTCACGCTCCTGTGTCACTCCGGTCGTGAAGGGGCGGGCGACGACCGCGGCTTCGGCGGGACCGGTTCGGTCCGCTCTGGTGGGCGGCGGGTCGGCCGCGTCGCCGGAGCGGTCGCCGGGCAGAGAGCGGCGGCCGACGGGCGTGGCCTCGTCCGGCGGGGTCCTCCTTCACCGTTCCCGGGGTCGCGCATACCCCTCCTCGGGCCACCGGCGGCGCCATGGGGGCCCGCCCGTGCTGAGGGACTGGTACCACGCCGGATTCCCGCGCACCAGTGGTACGCGCCATGGGCCCGTCCGGGTTGGCGTGAACTCGCTCCACCCGCCGTACCCGCCTACGCTCCGGCGTCCCGGACCGCTGCCTCCTTCAGTGCCAGCGCCGCTTCGTCCATGAGCGGGTCGCCGTGTCCGCAGCAGACGACGGACGGCGCGAGCCCGGCGAGCCGGCGCATCGACGCCTTGGCCTGTTCCCGGTCGACATGGAACACGCCGAGCATCGCCCCCTGCACGGACGCCACCGTGTCGCCGGTGAACAGCACACCGTGCGACGGCAGATGGACCGCGATCGAACCGTCGGTGTGTCCCGGTGTGTGGATCACCCGCGCGCCGTCGCCGAAGCCCAGCTCGTCACCGTCCGACAGCTCCCGGTCGACCCGGGTGGCCGGGGCCGGCGGCACGGTGAGTCCGTGCTCGTACAGCGGTCGCTCCCATGCGAGCAGCACGGGTTCGGGCGTCTCGGCCTCCCCTCGGATCACCGGGGCGTCCAGCCGGTGCGCGAGTATCTCGGAGCCGTGGCGGGCGGCGAGTTCGCCCGCCGCGCCCACATGGTCACGATGGCAGTGGGTGAGCACGATACGGCGGACATCCTCCGGGCGGAGCCCCACACCCCGGATACCGGCCTCGATCTCGGGGGCGGCGCCGGCCCAGCCCGCGTCGATCAGGGTCAGCCCCTCTTCGTCGCGCCAGAGATAGGCCTGGCCGATGGGGAAGCGGAGCATATGAAGCCGGGGGGTCAATTCGATGATCTCCATGCGGCGAACGTAACCGGGAACCCCCGCCTGACGGCCTGTTCTACGCTCTCGGTGATCTCCGCTCTCAGCGGAGCGCCGACTGTCCGCCGGGCTCGCGTACCGGCTGTGCCCGGCTGAAGACACGACCTCGACCGCCGGGGCCCCGGTGTCGGCGCCACCCTTGGACCCGGTCGGGGCATCACCGCGCGATTTCGGGCCGCTCGCGGAGGGCGCGGCCCGCGGGTGGATTCGCGGCTCCCGCCCGCCGGTCCCTCCTTCACGGCACACCGCCACCGACGCCGTTCGAACGATCCACACCCGGTTCGAGTTTGCCGTGAAGCGTTCGTGAATTCATCTTCATATTCACGCGTGATATCTCCTCGACCAGATCAAAATACCGTCCAGGACGACACCCTGGAAATGATCATTGACTGACCGAAATCAACCCTTGACCGTCCGCCCTGGCGCGAACAAGACTCCGAGAGGCACTCATGCATCAGGAGCCACAAGCACACGCGCATGCCGACGGCCCGGCGAGACCGATATCGCACGGGGTGTGCGACGGGGGATATTCGAAGAGTACGCATCAATGATTCAGCGTCTGCGTTCACTCTCTTCACCTCCCCTCCCCATATCTTGGTGCGCGAAGGGAATGGAGGGGGAATGCCTACGCACATGGGCTATCCCGGCGTATACATCGAAGAACTTCCCGGCACTGTCCGCACCATCGCCTCGGTCACCACATCGGTGACCGCGTTCGTGGGGCACACCCGGCGCGGGCCGCTCAATCAGCCGGTACGCATCACCAGCTTCGCGGAATTCGAGCGCCGTTTCGGCGGACTCACCTCCCGCAGCGCCGTCGGCTACGCGGTGCACCAGTTCTTCGGCAACGGCGGCGCGGTGGCGGTCGTCGTCCGGGTGGCCAGAAGCGGCACCGGCGAGGAGGCCCGGGTCGTGCTCGACTCCACCGAAGGGCACAGCGCGTGCCCGGTCCTGGAGGTCCGCGCCAAGGAACCGGGAGTCTGGGGATCGGGCCTGCGGGTCGTCGTCGACCACGACACCGCGGCCCCGGACTCGACCTTCAACCTCCAGGTCCTCGACCCGCGCGGCGGAGCCCGCGAGTCGTTCACCGGGCTGTCGATGAGCCCCGGCCACGGCCGCTTCGCGGAGACGGTCGTCAACTCCGCCTCCGCACTGGTACGCGTCAAGGCGCTGGACGAGGACCGTCCCGACCCCTCCGGCACGGTCTCCAAGCCCTTCGCCGCCGAGCTCCCCGACCTCGGGGTCGAGCTGAAGGTCAAGATCGGCGACGTCGAACGGGAGTTCACCCTCCACGAGCCGGACCACGACGGCGACCCGCCCACCGATGTCACCGGGCTCGCCCTGCTGCTGGAGCGGAAGCTGCGCGCCCTGCCCGACGCCCCCGGCAAGCACGCCTACGCCGGCGCCGAGGTCACCGCCTTCGGCCGGCGGATCCAGGTCGTCGCCGGCTCGACCGACCCGGACGACGTGGTGCGCTTCATCGGCGAGTGCGCCAACGACCTGGGCCTTGAGGCCTCCGTCAACCCGCCCGTCTTCCCCCTCGCCGGCGGCCGTGACGGCGACCCGCCCGGACCGCGCGACCTCATCGGCAGCGAGTCCGGCAGGACCGGTCTCCAGGCGCTGCGCGATGTCGCCGACGTCAATCTGCTCTCCCTGCCGGAACTGGCGGCGTACGACTCCACCGAGTCCATGGTCACCGTGGTCTCGGCCGCCGAACAGCTCTGCCGGCAGCAGCGGATCTTCCTGCTCGTGGACGCGCCGTCGGCGTGGGGCAGCGTGGACGCCGCACGCGCCGGGATCGCCGCGTTCGACTCCGTACGCGACGGTCACGCGGCGCTGTACTTCCCCCAGCTCCAGCTGACCGATCCGCTCACCGGCAGGCTGCGCGCCTTCCCGCCCTCCGGCGCGATCGCCGGGGTGATCGCCCGCACGGACGGCGAACGCGGGGTGTGGAAGGCCCCGGCCGGCACCGAGGCACGGCTCTCGGGGGTGCACTCGACGACCGTGGCCCTCACCGACCGGGAGAACGGACTCCTCAACCCCCTGGGCGTCAACTGCCTGCGCTCCTTCCCCGTGGCCGGCCCGCTGGTGTGGGGAGCGCGCACCCTCGCGGGCGCGGACGACCTGAGCGACGAGTGGAAGTACGTGCCGGTGCGCCGGCTCGCGCTCCATATCGAGGAGAGCCTCTACCGCGGTCTGCGCTGGGTGGTCTTCGAACCCAACGGCGAGCAGCTGTGGCAGCAGATCCGGCTCAACGCCTCCTCCTACCTGAACGATCTCTTCCGGTTGGGCGCTTTCAAGGGCGGCACCCCCCGGGAGGCGTACTTCGTCAAATGCGACAAGGACACCACCACAGCGGCCGACATCGAACGCGGAACCGTCAATGTCGTGGTCGGCTTCGCGCCGGTCAAACCGGCGGAGTTCGTCATCGTGAAGATCCAGCAGATCGCCGAGGAGTCCGCCCTCGCCTAGCCAGGGGAAGCCTGTCGTCACCCGAGAAACGGAACACAAAGGAAATCGATGGCTGAGTTCCAGGTCAACGCCCATCGCTTTGACCCCTACAAGAATTTCAAGTTCCTGGTCCTGTGGGACGGCCGGACGGTCGCGGGCATCAGCAAGATCAGCCCCCTCAAGCGCACCACCGAGGTGGTCAAACACCGTAACGGCGGCGACCCCAGCTCGCCGCGGAAATCTCCGGGCCGCTCGGAATTCGAAGGTGTGACGCTCGAACGCGGTGTCACCCATGACGCGGAGTTCGACCGCTGGGCCAACAAGGTCTGGCAGGTGGGCGCCGGGCTCGGCTCGGAGGTCTCACTGCGGGATTTCCGCAAGGACATCATCATCCAGGTCCTCAACGAAGCCGGGCAGGTCGCCGTCTCCCACAAGCTGTACCGGGCCTGGGTGAGCGAATACCAGGTCCTCGGCGAACTGGACGCCAACGCGAACGCGGTCGCGATCCAGAGCGTCAAGCTCGAATGCGAGGGCTGGGAACGCGACTACGAGGTCGAGGAGCCCGTCGAGCCCAGCTTCACCAACCCGGTCTGAACAGCGCCCGTGCACCGGAGAGGGGTTGGGCGATGACGCCGACGGGACCCGCCGAGCTGCTCGCCGCCTGGGAGGACGGGCTGGCGCGGCAGGAGGCGGAGCGGTCCTGGCTGCTGCACCGGGCGGCCCGGCCCGGGGCCGCCGACGCCGAGCTGCTGTCCCTGCCCGCCGGTGCGCGGGAGACCGATCTCCTCGCGCTGCGCCGGTCGCTGTTCGGAGAGCGCATGCAGGTACGGGTGGAGTGCGGAGCCTGCGGGGAGGCGATGGAGTTCGACCTCGACACGACGCTGCTGGGCGCCGCCGCGCACGCGCCGAAGGGGCCGCTGCGGGTGACCGAGGGCGAGTGGACGGTCGAGTTCCGGCTTCCCACCGTCGCCGACGTCACCGCGGCGGCGGCCTCGCCCGATCCGGCCGCGGCCCGCCGGCTGCTGCTGCGGCGCTGCACGCTCTCGGCGGTACGGGACGGGGCGGCCGTCCCACCGGAGCGGCTCGCCGCACTGCCGCTGCCCGAGGAGATGGAGCGGCGGCTCGCGGAGGCGGCCGAGGAAGCCGACCCGGCGGCCGGGACGACGCTGAACGTGGCCTGCCCCGCCTGCGGCGGGACCACCGCCGCCGAGCTGGACATCGCCTCCTGCCTCTGGGCCGAAGTCGATCACTGGGCACGGGATCTGCTGCTCGACGTCCATCTGCTCGCGACCGCCTACGGGTGGAGCGAACCGGAGATTCTGGCCCTCAGCCCGCTGCGGCGTCGCTACTACCTGGAGCTGTGTGCGGATGCCTGACTACTTCGACCGGCTGCTCGCCCGGTACGCGCCG
>NZ_VCLA01000120.1:43092-53443 GCF_009600885.1 Streptomyces jumonjinensis | reverse complement strand
GTCCCGCAGCAGCAGCGCGGCCAGCAGCGCCCGCTGCTGCGGAGAGCCCGATGGCAGAGCTTCCCCGCCACGCCAGGCGCGCACTGGCCCCAGCACGCTGAAACGCAGGTCGACGACAACCTCGCTGGGCGCCGGACTGCGCTGCTCCGGTACGCGTGGCCCGCTGTCACGGTCCATTGCTGCCCCCTGCCCGAACTGCCGATTCGCACCCGACAGTCTGCCTTGTGCATGGTGGCCCCGTCAGCAACGGGACGCTTCCACATCGCCCATTGCCCCGGCTGGAGGGCACGCTAACCCGCGTTCGTTGATCTTCGTCCTACTTCCTCCGGTATTTCCCGCGGTCTTTACGCCCGGCACACATGTGCGCCGCTGCGGCGCCGCGGCCGTGGCCCTGGAGGGTCGAGCGGCTACGGACGGTAGATCTCGCCGGGGTTCGCCTTCGCCGGCGCGAGCAGCTGGGAGACGGTGACGAAGGTGTAGCCGCGCTCCTTGAGCTTCTCGACGATCCCCGGGACGGCGGGGACGGTCCCATCGTAGATGTCATGCAGAAGGATGACACCGTCCCGGGACGCCTGCTTGAGTATGCGCTGCTCGATCAGGTCGGAGTCGTTGGTGGAGTAGTCCTTGGCGGTGGCGCTCCACAGGATCTGGGCGAGGCCGAGCTCCTTGCTGACCGCGCCGACCTCGTCGTCGGTCCTGCCCTGCGGGGGGCGCATCAGGGTGGGCTTCTCGCCGGTGATCTCGGCTATCGCGTCCTGGGTGCGCTTCAGTTCCTTGCGTATCCCGGCCTTGTCCAGCTTGTCGAGCCGCTTATGGGTCCAGGTGTGGTTGGCGACCTCGTGTCCCTCGTCGGCGAGGCGGGCGACGACCTTCGGGTACTTGAGCACATGGTTCTTGCCGAGGAGGAAGAAAGTGGCCGGAACCTTCTGCTCTGTCAGATGGTCGAGCAGCTCGGGGGTGTCCTTGCCGGGGCCCGCGTCGAAGGTCAGCGCGATGCACTTCTTCTTCTCGCAGTCGACGGGGTCGGCGGCGAGCCCCCGTGCGCCGCCGCCGGAGAGCGGCTTGCCGTCGGCTATCGCGTCGGCGCGGGCGTCGGCGGGGGCGGTGGTCTCCAGGGAGCAGGCGCCGAGGGCGAGGGCGAGACCTGCGACGCCCAGGGCGGCGATGGCGGTCCGGACTTTGATGCCGGTCCTGCTGCTGCGTGCGGGCATGACGGAATTCCCCTTGGGCACATAGAAGTTATGCGCCCGATATGCCTTATATGAGCGCTTTTGCACTATACTTAGCGTCTATACGTGCAATGCATAGCCGGTCCTGAAGACGTGATGGGCGGCCCCGGGGTTCACTGACCGGCGGTTTTACCGGGTCGGGGGTTCTCGGCCGGGGCGGGCGGCCGGAAGCCGGCCGGGGCGGACGGTCGCAGGCGGCCGGTCGTCGCCCGAGTAGCTGACGAACCGTCAGATCGGCGCTACCGTGGAACGCATGGAGACCTTCCCGAAGATCATCTCGGTGGACGATCACACGGTGGAGCCCCCTCATGTCTGGCGGGACCGGCTCCCGTCGAAGTACCGGGACACGGCCCCGCGCATCGTCCGCGCGCCGTTACGGGAAATGACGTTCCTGGGCGGCCGGTTCGCCCCCGTGATGGGCGCGAAGGGCGATGAGGGCCCGGTCGGCGACTGGTGGGTGTACGAGGATCTGCACCGCCCGCTCACCCGGCTCGACACCGCGGTCGGCTACAGCCGCGACGAGATCAAGCTGGAGATCATCACCTACGAGCAGATGCGCCCCGGCTCGTACAGCGTCCCGGAGCGGCTCGCGGACATGGACGTCAACCATGTGCAGTCGGCGCTCTGCTTCCCGACCTTCCCGCGCTTCTGCGGCCAGACCTTCACCGAGGCGAAAGACCGCGAACTGGCGCTGCTCGGGGTGCGCGCCTACAACGACTGGACGGTGGAGGAGTGGTGCGGCCCCGACGCCGGGGGCCGGCTCATCCCGCTGACGCTGATCCCCCTGTGGGACGCGGAGCTGGCGGCGGCGGAGGTCCGCAGAAACGCCGCGCGGGGGGTGCGGGCGGTGGCCTTCTCGGAGATCCCCCCGTTCCTGGGGCTCCCCTCGGTCCACGGGGACGGCTGGGACCCCTTCCTCCGCGCCTGCGACGAGACCGGCACGGTGATCGCCATGCACATCGGCTCATCCTCACGGATGCCCTCCACCTCGGCGGACGCACCGCCCGCCGTGGGCTCCACCATCACCTTCGCCAACTGCTGCTTCTCGATGGTCGACTGGCTGATGAGCGGGAAATTCGAGCGCTTCCCGAATCTGCGGGTCATGTACGCGGAGGGCCAGATCGGCTGGATTCCCTACATCCTGGAGCGCGCCGATGTGGTGTGGGAGGAGAACCGCGCCTGGGGCGGGGTGGCGGAGAAGGTGCTGCGCCCGCCGTCCGAGCTCTTCGCGGAGCATGTGTACGGCTGCTTCTTCGACGACGCGTTCGGGCTGCGGAATCTGGACGCGATCGGGGTGGGGAACGTGCTGTACGAGACGGACTATCCGCACTCGGACTCGACCTGGCCGAAGTCCCGGGAGGTGGGGGAGGCGCAGATGGGCCATCTCGCGCCGGGGGACGTGGAGCGGATCGTCCGGGGCAACGCGATCGAGCTGCTGGGGCTGACGCCGGAGGGGTTGTGGCCGGGCCCTTGAGCCTTGGGCCGCGAGGGGCCGGTACGGGGTCGGCGACCGTACCGGGCCGCCCCGTACCGCGGTGAAAGGCGTACGGCCCCGGCGCTGCCCGTACGGCGGTCGGACGACGGGCGGCCGGATGACGGCTGGTCAGATGACGGGAGGCCGGATGACGGCTGGTCAGATGACGGGAGGCCGGCCGAGGCGGGTCATCCGCCAGACGGTCGACCAGCGCATGGGCTTCCGCGTCCCGCACGGCTGCCGCACTCCCTCGGCGAACCCTCCGGCCCAGGCTTTCAGCCCCTCCCCGGACCGGGTCCGCAGCAGGGTGACCGCGGTCCAGCTCCCCAGATAGAGCGGCACCAGCGGGGCGGGCAGATTCCGCTTGGCGAGCCAGACGCGGTTGCGGGCGGTCATCCGGTAGTAGACCGCGTGCCGGGCGGGGCTGGTCTTCGGGTGCTGGAGCAGCAGCCGGGGCTCGTAGAGGACCTTCCACCCGTCGTCCAGGGCCCGCCAGGCGAGATCGGTCTCCTCGTGGGTGAAGAAGAACTCCTCGGGCCAGCCGCCGATCCGCTCCAGCATCGCCATGGACAGGGCGTGCCCGCCCCCGAGGAAGGTGGTCACCAGCCCGCCGCGCATGGGGTCCTTCGCCCGCAGCCGGGGCACATGCCGGCGCTGGGTCTCCCCGGTCTCGTCCGCGATCCGGAAGGAGACGATGCCCAGCCGGGGATCGGCGGCGTACAGATCGGCGATCCGGCGGAACACATCGGCGTCGATCAGCAGCCCGTCGTCGTCGAGGTCGACGAGCACGTCCACATCGCCGAACTCCCGCAGCCGCTCCATGGCGACATTGCGCCCGCCGGACACCCCGAGGTTCTCGGCCAGCTCGACCCCGGTGACGCCCTCGGGCAGCTCCGGCAGCGGCGCACCGTTGCCGACGACCACGACCCGGGCGGCGGGCTCGTCCTGCATGGCCACGGAGTCGAGCAGGGCCCGCAGCTCGGCGGGCCTGTTGCCCATGGTCAGTACGGCCACACCCACACGCGGTCGCGTCACGACTCGACTCCCACTCCACCATTCGCCTGCTTCCCGAAGCCGCGATGCTACCCACTGGCCATCCACGTGTGCGCGGGCGGCCGGTGCCCGGCCCGACCGGACCCGCCTCGCGGTCAGCGGGCTGCGAGAGCGGCCCGTACGGTCTTGCCGATGTCCGGCCCGGCGCTCCAGGAGAGGCGGGCCCCGAGCCCTTGAACGACGAGCAGCCCCCGCCCGCGCTCCTCGCTCTCCTCCGGCTCGACCGCCCGGCCGAAGCCGGGGAAGGCGGCCACGGGGTCCGACACGTCGATGAGCAACTCTCCGCTCTCCAGGAGGGTCAGCTTCAGGCGGAGTTCACGACCGGGGCGGGCGGAGTGCCGGACGGCGTTGGTGACCAGCTCCGAAACGATCAGCGTGGCGTCCCCGGTGTCCCCCGCCCACTCCCAGGCCGTCAGGTGCGCCCTTGTGTGCGACCGGGCGGCGGCTGCCGACCTCCTGGTCATGGGGTAGCCGCTCGACCACTGGTGCGCGATGGGCGCATTGCTCGTGGGGAGAAGGGGAGCGGGGCTGCTGCTGGAGTGCACGGTGCCTCCTGATCGCTCAATAGGGAAGGCGTTCGCACCATGCCCCCAGCACGATTGAGGGGTGCGGCTTACGCCACAACCCAGACTGGACCGGTGGCCCGGTCCAGTCGGGTTCTCATCAGAAGCCTTACCCCATCGGGTAGTTGTCCCTGCGCTCCCAGTGGGCCGACGGGGTCAGTCCCTCCTCCACGACCAGCGGGCGGTCCTCTCCGTCGTACGCGACATGCAGGTCCACCGCGACCGCCAGCGGAGGCTCCTCGCCGAAGACGCGGGCCTCGGTCCCGGTGGCCAGCCTGACCCGTATGACGTCGACGGCCCGGACCGGGGCCCGGCCTGTCGTGCGGGTCACATAGCGCGTGGTCCCCTCCGCGATCGGGCCGGTCTGCGCCAGGCGGGGGCATGCCTCGGCCAGGTCCCCGGGAAACCAGGCGGAGACCAGCGTCATCGGCGATCCGTCGTCCAGCAGGACGAGCCGGTCACGGCGCAGCGCTGTTGTTCCCAGGGGGAGTTCGAGCAGCTCGGCGATCTGGGGCGGCGGCTCCTCCAGGGCCGGGGAGCCGAGCCTGCGGAAGGGGCGTCCGCCCGAGAGGCGGGTGCTGCCCGACCGCCGGTTCCCGGCGGGGCGGGCGAGCGGGGTCTCGGTGACCCGGAACCCCTGGCCCTGCCTGGCGGCGATCAGTCCGTCGTTCCTCAGGATCTCGTACGCCTTGATGGCCGTCGCCCGGGATACCTTCCACTGCTCGCACAGATCCCGCCCGGACGGGAGCAGCGCCCCCGGCGGAAACTCCCCCTCCGCGATGCGCTGCCGCAGCGAGTCGGCGATCTGCTCGTACTTCAAAGTGGGCATCGGCGGGCACTTCCCTTCACTGGACAGGTGGACCGGTCATGATGGAGCATCTCCTATATGGGATCTGCCCCTCAAATCGCCTCTGAGATCCACGATTTCTACACCGATGCCTATGACGAGGCGGCCCGGCTCACCTCATCGGCCGACGGCGTTCTCGAACGGGTCCGTACGCAGGAGATCCTGCGCCGCCATCTGCCGGCCGCGCCCGCCTCCGTGCTCGATGTGGGCGGCGGCCCCGGTGCTCATGCTCAGTGGCTGATGGAGGACGGCTACCGGGTCCGCCTCGTCGATCCGGTCATGCGGCATGTCGAGCAGGCCGCGGCCCTCGGCATCGGTGCGGAGGCGGGGGACGCGCGGGCGCTCCCGGCGGAGACGGCGTCCTGTGATGTGGTGCTGCTCCTCGGGCCGCTGTACCACCTGCTGGAGCGCGCCGAGCGGGATCAGGCGCTCGCCGAGGCCAGAAGGGTCGTCCGGCCGGGCGGTCTGGTGGCCGCGGCGGCCATCGGGCGGTACGCGTCGCTGTACGAGCATGTGGCGACCACGCTCCTCGGCGGTGAGACCGTCCGTGACGCCGTCGCCGACATCCTGCGGACCGGCCGTCATGAGCCGGGGCGGAAGGGGTTCACGGCGGCGTACTTCCACACGGCGGAGGGCCTCGCCGAGGAACTCACGGCGGCCGGGTTCGGGCAGGTCGCCGTCCATGGGATCGAGGGCCCGGCCTGGGCCTGTCTGAAGGCGGCCGAGCGGCATACGGGAGAGAGCCTCATCGGCTCCCCGATGTTCGCCGCCGCGCTGACCTCCGCGCGGCTCGCGGAGCCGTATCCCGCGCTGCTGGCGTCCAGCTCGCACCTGCTGGCGACCGCGAGGGCGTGACGGGCGGGCACTGGGCGTCCCCGGTGCCCGGCCCTCCTGGGCCGACCCCGCTCACCGGGCCGTTGTCAGTGCCGGGGTGTTCAATCGGGACCATGGCCATCAGGCGTGAGCGCGCGAATGTCGATCCGTACTCCGGCGAGCCTCCCGTCCCCGACGAGAGGCTCGTCGTCCGGGGCGAGGACTGGTACGGAAGGGATCTGTCCGGCCGGAGATTTACGCGCCACACGTTCTACGACAGCGACTGGACCGAGGTGGTGAACGACGGCGCGGTCTTCGACGAGTGCACCTTCTCGGGGGTGAAGTTCAACGCCTCGCGGCATGTGAACGCGGCCTTCACCAACTGTGTGTTCAAACGGTGCGGTTTCTTCGATGTCCGCTTCGAGCAGTGCAAGGCGGTCGGCAGCCTCTTCCAGCAGTGCGACTTCGGCCTGCTGCGGGTGACCGGCGGCGACTGGTCCTTCGTGGGGCTCCCGGGCGCGGATCTGCGGGGCGCGGACTTCGACGGCGTGCGGATGCGGGAGTGCGATCTGACGGGGGCGCGGCTGGAGAAGGCGACCGTGACCGGGGTGGATCTGTCGGGGGCGATGCTGCACAGCGCGAAGCTCACCGGGGCCGATCTGCGGGGGAGTGATCTCTCGGCCCTCGACCCGCGGACGGTGGAGCTGGCCGGGGCGAAGATCGACCTGGAGCAGGCGGCGGTGATCGCGACGGCCCTGGGCCTCGATGTGAGCTGACGCCGGCGCCTGGGACCGCGCGCCGGGGGCTCTGTATCCCGGACGCGTACCCGGAGCCGCGCAACCCGGGCCCCGGGGGATCTCGCTCCGGTCACCGCAACCCTTGTCTGATGGACCGTCAGGTATCACGATGGCTGCCTCGGTCTCGTAGGCGATGCGACGGCGGATCAAGGCGGGAGACCCCGGTGGCCCATGTGCGGATACTGCCCGAAGGCCGGCTCTCGTACGGCATACAGCTCCCGGTCCAGTCGCAGAGCAGGCTCTACGCCGAGCCCTGGGAGGCGGCGGCCGGGGTCGGGGATCTCGCCGAGGTGGCGAAGGTCGCCGACCGGACGGGCTTCGCCTATGTGGCGGTCTGCGAGCACATCGCCGTGCCCCGGCGGCTCGCCGGGGCCATGTCCACCGTCTGGTACGACCCCGTCGCCACCCTCTCCTACCTCGCCGGGATCACCCGGCGGGTGCGGCTGCTCAGCCATGTCGCCGTGGTCGGGCTGCGCCATCCCCTCCTCGCGGCCAAGCAGTACGCCACCCTCGACCACCTCTCCGGCGGGCGGCTGATCCTCGGGGTCGGGGCCGGGCATGTGCCGGAGGAGTTCGCGGCGACCGGGGTCGACTTCGCCCGGCGCGGCCCTCTGCTGGACGAGACCGTCGATGCGCTCCGGGCCGCGCTCGGGCCCGAGGAGTACCCCGAGTTCGCCGGGGAGCGGTTCTCCTTCAGCGGGCTCGGCCAGCGGCCCAGGCCCGCCCAGCCGCAGATCCCCCTCTGGATCGGCGGCTCCTCCCCGGCGGCCCTGCGCCGGGCCGCCCTGCGCGGGGACGGCTGGCTGCCCCAGGGCGACCCGCGTTCCCGGATGCCCGCGAGTATCGCCCGGCTGCGGGCCCTGCGCGAGGCGGCCGGCATCGCCGAACCGCTGGAGATCGGGGCCATCGCCGAGCCCCTCTACATCGGGGAGCCCAGCTGGCCGACCGGCCGGAGAACCCTGGCCGGTAAGGCCGGTGTCATCGCCGAGTCCCTGCGTGAGTATGCCGCCATGGGCGTGGGCCAGATCCAGGTCCGGTTCCGCAGTCGCTGCCGTGCCGAGCTCACCGATCAGATGGCCGCGTTCGCCGCCGATGTCGCTCCGTGTCTCAACGACTGACAACGACCGAAGGGGATCTTCCATGAGCAGCCGTACGGGAAAGCTGGACGGGCGCGTCGTCCTGATCACAGGCGCGGCGCGGGGGATGGGCGAGCAGGAGGCGCGGCTCTTCGCCGCCGAAGGGGCCAAGGTCGTGCTCGCCGATGTACTGGACGACCAGGGCGCGGCCGTCGCGGCGGACATCGGCGCGGAGAGCGCGCTCTACGTCCATCTCGACGTGAGCGAGGAGGACGGCTGGACCGCCGCGGTCGCCGCCGCCAAGGAGCGCTTCGGCCGGATCGACGGGCTCGTCAACAACGCGGGCATCCTCCACTTCAACGCGCTGGTCGCCACCCCGCTCGCGGACTTCGAGAAGGTCACCCGGGTCAATGTGAACGGCGTCTTCCTCGGCATCCGCGCCGTCGCCCCCGAGATAGCGGCGGCGGGCGGGGGCACGATCGTCAACACCGCCTCCCTCGCCGCCCTGGCCGGGATGGCGTATATCGGGGCCTATGCCGCCTCCAAGCACGCCGTCCTCGGACTGACCCGGGTCGCCGCCCTGGAGCTGGCCGCGCAGGACATCCGGGTCAACGCCATCTGCCCGGGAGTGGTGGATACCCCGATGGCCAACCCCGCCCCGGAGGTCACGCCCGCCGCGGTTGCCGATGCCACCGCCGAGGCGTGGAAGTCCGTGCCGATGAAGCGGATGGGGCGGCCCGAGGAGGTGGCGAAGCTCGCGCTCTTCCTCAGCGGCGAGGACTCCTCGTACATCACCGGCCAGCCGTTCGTCATCGACGGCGGATTGCAGGCGGGGATGAACCTGGGGTGAGGCACGGGTGAACCGGCCCGGCGGCCGTGCGAGGGAGCCTCCCGGCCGCCGGGCCGCGCCGCGCGCCGCACCCGGCCGCCGTGCCGCGAGCCCCCCGGTGACGGCCCCGTCCCCTCCTCCCTCAGCACCCCCGTATCTGACGGTGCGTCAACTATTGACGCCACATGCACTCGATGGAACAGTCGGCCCATCGATATCTGACGGTGCGTCAGAAAAATAGGGACGGTGAACCCCCTTGGAATTCGGGATCTTCGTGCAGGGTTACGTCGGCAAGCGCGCCGAGACCGACCCGCTCGCCGAGCACAAGGCCCTCATGGAGGAGGCCCAGTACATCGTTCAGGCGGACGCCTCCGGGTTCAAATACGCCTGGGCCACCGAGCACCACTTCCTGGAGGAGTACTCCCACCTCTCCGCGAACGACGTCTTCCTCGGCTATCTCGCGCACGCCACCGACCGCATCCACCTGGGCTCGGGCATCTTCAACCCGCTCGCCTCCGTGAACCACCCCGTGAAGGTCGCCGAGAAGGCGGCCATGCTCGACCACCTCTCCGAGGGGCGCTTCGAGTTCGGAACCGGGCGCGGGGCCGGAAGCCACGAGATCCTCGGGTTCATGCCGGGCATCACCGACATGGACAGCACCCGGGAGATGTGGGAGGAGACGATCGCCGAGTTCCCGAAGATGTGGCTCCAGGAGGAGTATCCCGGCTTCCAGGGCAAGCACTGGTCCCTGCCCCCGCGCAAGGTGCTCCCCAAGCCGTACGGGAAGTCCCACCCGCCGATGTGGTACGCGGCGGGCTCGCCCTCCTCCTACGCCATGGCCGGGAAGAAGGGGCTCGGGGTCCTCGGCTTCAGCGTGCAGAAGGTCTCCGACATGGAGTGGGTGCTGGAGGCGTACAAGAACGCGGTGCGCGACGCCGAGCCGATCGCCGGTTTCGTCAACGACAACGTCATGGTGACCTCCACCGCGATCTGCGCGGAGACCCACGACAAGGCGGTCGAGATCGCGGTCGGCGGCGGGCTGAACTACCTCCAGTCGCTGCTGTTCCGCTACCACGACACGTTCCCCCGCCCGGAGGGCATCCCGGAGTGGCCGGAGCTGCTGCCGGATTACACCGCCGAGATCATCGAGCTGCTGATCGCCGAGGAGCTGATGATCTGCGGCGACCCGGGCGAGGTGCTCCAGCAGTGCAAGCGCTGGGAGCAGGCGGGCGCCGATCAGCTGACCTTCGGGCTGCCCGTGGGGGTCTCCTACGAGCACACGATGAACTCGATCAAGCTGATCGGCGAGCATGTGATCCCCCATATCGACACCGACCCCGTCCACCGCACCACCCGCTTCCGCGACGCCGGGTGATGCCGCCCACCCGCTGGGGAGCGGGTACGGCGCTCCCGCGCCCCTGGGTCTTGTGTGCGAGCCTCCTTGCCCGGCGCGGGTCCTTGTCGGGGGCCAGCCCCCGAACCCCCGCGCCTCAATCTCCCCCAGACTTCGTCCGGGGGGACCCCCACGGGGCTGATTTTGGCCCCATGGGGCTGGGTTTGCCGGGGCGGAGTGTGCGGGGTCCCGAGGTGCGGGGTCCGTCCTCAATCGCCGGACGGGCTGGGTTTACCGGGGCTGGCTGGGTTTGCCGGGGTCTGGGGGCTCGTCATTG
>NZ_VCLA01000120.1:0-42515 GCF_009600885.1 Streptomyces jumonjinensis | reverse complement strand
CCGCCCAGCCCCGAAGCACCCGCACCCCCGCCCCGCACCACCCCCGACCAGAAACAGCCCCAGAGCGGGCCCTCCCCCAGAGCGCCCCCGGAAGGGACCTTCATGCTCGACCACCTCATTCGCTCAGCGACCGTCGTGGACGGCACGGGCGCCCCCTCCTACCCCGCCGACGTCGGCGTCCGCGACGGCCGGATCGCCGCCATAACCGCCCCCGGCGCCCTCACCGAACAAGCCGCCACCAGCGAGGACGCCACCGGACTCGTCCTCGCCCCCGGCTTCGTCGACCCCCACACCCACTACGACGCCCAGCTCTTCTGGGACCCCTACGCCACCCCCTCCCTGAACCACGGCGTCACCACCGTCGCCGCCGGGAACTGCGGCTTCAGCCTCGCCCCGCTCAACCCCGACCGCCCCGCGGACGCCGACTACACCCGCCGGATGATGTCGAAGGTCGAGGGCATGTCCCTGGTCGCCCTGGAGGAGGGGGCGCCCTGGAACTGGCACGGCTTCGGCGAGTATCTCGACGCCCTCGAAGGCCGTATCGCCGTCAACGCGGGCTTCATGGTCGGCCACTGCGCCCTGCGGCGCCATGTCATGGGCCCGGACGCGATCGGCGGACAGCCTTCCCCCGAGCAGCTCCGGCGGATGCTGGATCTCTGCCACGAGGCGATGGAGGCGGGCGCCTGGGGCCTGTCCACCACCCAGTCGTCGACCCACACGGACGGCGACGGCGTGCCCGTCGCCTCCCGCCATGCCCCCCCCGAGGAGCCCATCGCGCTCTCGAAGGCGGTCGCCGACCACGAGGGTACCCAGCTCGAAGCGATCGTCGCGGGCTGTCTCGACCAGTTCAGCGACGACGAGATCGACCTCTTCACAGCGATGACCGCCGCCGCCGGACGCCCCCTCAACTGGAACGTTCTCACCATCGACGCCGCCGTCCCCGAACGCGTCCCCCGCCAGCTGGCCGCCGGCGAGCGCGCCCGCGCGGCGGGCGGCCGGATCGTCGCCCTGACGATGCCGATCCTCACCCCGATGAACATGTCGCTCGGCACGTTCTGCGCGCTCAACCTCATCCCCGGCTGGGGCGAGACCCTCGCCCTCCCCGTCCCCGAGCGGATCGCGCGACTCCGCGACCCCGCCGTCCGCGCCGAGCTGCTCCGCCGCGCGAACTCCCCGGAGGCGGGGGTCTTCCGCCGTCTCGCCGACTTCGGCCGTTATGTCATCGGCGACACCTACTCCGTACGGAACCGGGGCCTGACCGGTCGGGTGGTACGGGACATCGCCGCCGAGCGCGGCCAGGACCCGTTCCGCTGTCTGGTCGATATCTGCGCCGAGGACGAGTTGCGTACGGTGCTGTGGCCCATGCCCACCGACAACGACCCGGCCTCCTGGGAGCTGCGGCAGAGCACGTGGCGCCACCCGGACGTGCTGCTGGGCGGCTCCGACGCGGGCGCGCATCTGGACCGGATGTGCGGGGCCCCGTACACGACCCGCTTCCTCGGCGACTGTCTGCGGGGCCGTGGGCTGGTCCCCTTGGAGGAGGCGGTGAAGATGCTCACCGACGATCCGGCGCGGCTCTTCGGACTGCGCGACCGGGGCCGTGTCCAGCCGGGTTTCCACGCCGATCTCGTGCTCTTCGACCCGGCGCGGATCGACGCCGCCCCCGCCGCCCTGGTCCACGATCTGCCCGGCGGCAGCCCCAGGCTCGACGCCAAGGCGATCGGGATCGTCTCCGTCCGGGTCAACGGCGTGGAGACGATCCGCGAGGACCGGGTGACGGGCGCGGTCCCCGGCAGGGTGCTGCGCTCGGGCCGCGACACCAGGACGGTGCCGACCGGATGACGGCGCAGCGGCTTTTCATCGGCGGCGAGTGGGTCGAACCCGACCGCGGCCACTACGAGATCGTCGACCCCGCCGCCGAACGGCTCGTCGGCCTCGCGCCGGAGGCGAGCAGGGAGCAGGTGTACGCCGCCGCCGAGGCCGCCCGGGACGCCTTCCCGGCCTGGTCGCGTACGCCCCCCGAGGAGCGCGCCCGGATTCTGGACGCGGCGGCCGGCATCGTCCAGCGCAACGCGCGGGAGTACGCCGATCTCGCCCGGTCCGAGAGCGGCGCGACTGCCGCCGTCGCGCGCGGGATGCAGGTCGCGGTGGCCGCGGCCCGGTTCCGCCGGTACGCCAGGGGGGCGCTGGAGCCCGTCGAGCAGCCGCTGCCCCCGCAGATCAACGCGGCCGGCCCGTTCGGCCGGGCGGGCGTCATCGGCGCGCTCGCGGTGCGCCGCCCGGTGGGGGTCGTCACCTGTATCACCTCGTACAACAACCCCTGGGCCAATCCGGCGGGCAAGGTCGCGCCCGCGCTCGCCATGGGCAATACGGTCGTGGTGAAGCCCGCGCCGCAGGACCCGCTCTCCGCCTACCGGATGGCCGAGGCTCTCGCGGAGGCGGGCGTTCCACCGGGGGTCGTCAATGTGGTGACCGGTTCCGGGTCCGATGTGGGGGAGGCGGCCGTCGACTCCCCGCACGTCGACATGGTCAGTTTCACCGGCTCCACGGCGGTCGGGCAGCGGATCGGCGAGGTCTGCGGGCGCGCGCTGAAGCGCCAGCTGATGGAGCTGGGCGGCAAGGGCGCGGCGCTGGTCTTCGACGATGCGGACCTGGACGCGGCGACGGCGGCCATCGGCACGACGTTCTCCTTCTACAGCGGGCAGATCTGCACCGCGCCGACGCGGGTGATCGTCCAGCGCGCCGTCCATGACCGGCTGGTGGGGAAGCTGGCCGCGTATCTGGCCCGGCTGCGGATCGGCGATCCGGCGGAGCCGGACACGGTGGTCGGCCCGGTGATCTCGGCCGCGCACCGCGACCGGGTGGAGTCCTATGTGGAGCTCGGCCGCGCGGAGGGAGCGCGGCTGGTGGCGGGCGGCGAACGGCCCGCGTTCGAGCGCGGTTTCTATTGTGCGCCGACGCTGTTCGCCGACTGCGCGAGCGGGATGCGGATCGTCCGGGAGGAGATCTTCGGCCCGGTGGTCGTGGTCGTCCCCTTCGATACGGAGGAGGAGGGCGTCGCGCTCGCCAACGACAGCGATTACGGACTGCTCGACTATGTCTGGTCGGGCGATGTGGCCCGGGCCTTCCGGGTCGCGGGGCAGCTGCGCTCCGGCGGGGTGGGGGTGAACACGGTCGGCCGGAACATGGAAGCGCCGTTCGGCGGGTTCCGGAAGAGCGGAGTCGGCCGGGATGTCGGCTCGTACGCCCTGCACGCGTACAGCGAGACGCAGGCGCTGGTCTGGGGCGCTTGAAGCCAAGCGTCAGGGAGACCTAGCGCGGCCGGCTCGGGGGCGCCGGCCGGGCCCTGGGTGGTCGGGGCCTCGGGGGTGGCCGGTCTGTTACCCGGGATCCCAGGAGTGGTCGTCTTCCTCCGCCGAGGGCGATGGCGTCGCTGGAAGCCCGTGGCGTGCGCTCATGAGGCTGTCTCCCTTCGGGTCGTGGGCGCCCGAGGCGGCGCCCTGAACCCGAGCGTAGGTTCACCGCACCGCGAAGAGTTGGCTCAGAATGTCCGGTCCCTTGACGATCCGTGCACCGGTCGGCCACCGGTCGGCCAGCGGTCGCCTCCTCCGACCACAGCGCGCCCCGCCCCCGCCCGTCAGCCCCATGTCATCGCCACCCTGGTCACTCCCGCCACATGGGCGGATACTGTGAGCATCGGCCGCGGTCCCACAGTCCCACGGCGCGGCGCACGGACAAGGCCGAGGGAAAATTTCAAATGGTGCAAAACGGTCAGTGCTGCGGTTATCGCATCTGTAGAAACCCTGCATAATCCTTGCAACGCGGCACTGAAGCCCGTGAATACTCTTCTATGTGCAGGCAACTGGCGCTAATGCCCCGTTAAATCCAAGGAAGAGCATCCGGAGGATATTGCTCCGTATGTGGAAACCGCAGCATTTAACCTCCTGTTCATGACTCAGTTGGATGCGCGGCCCCTGGCCGGAGACAGTGCAGGGGGCAGCCCGGACGGGACCAGGGGCGTACGCACCAAGGGGCTCGGCGGAAACTCCGTCGGCCTCATGGGCAGCGCGGTCATCGGCATCTCCACCGTCGCCCCCGTCTACTGTCTGACCTCCACGCTCGGCTCCACGGCGGGCGAGGTCGGACTCCAGATGCCCGCGGTCTTCCTGGCGGGCTTTCTGCCGATGCTGCTGGTGGCGTTCGCGTACCGCGAGCTCAACCGGGTCATGCCGGACTGCGGCACCTCCTTCACCTGGACGGTGAAGGCGTTCGGCCCCCGGGTCGGCTGGATGTGCGGCTGGGGCCTGGTGATCGCGACGATCATCGTGCTCTCCAATCTCGCGGGCGTCGCCACCTCCTTCTTCTGGCTGCTCGCGGGCGAGATCACCGGCAGCGAGTCCATCGCCGCGCTCGACGGAAACAAAGCCGTGCACATCGTCACCGTGCTGATCCTGATCGCGGCGGCCACGGCGATCAGCTACCGGGGCATGACCGCGACGAAGGGCGTGCAGTACGCCCTGGTCGGCCTACAGCTTCTGGTGCTCGGCGTCTTCATCGCCATGGCGCTGAGCAAGGCGGGCGAGTTCGAGACCTCGCTCTCCTTCTCCATGGAGTGGCTGAACCCGTTCGCGGTGCAGTCCTTCGCCGCCTTCACCGCGGGCCTCTCGCTGTCGATCTTCATGTACTGGGGCTGGGACGCCTGTCTCACCGCCAATGAGGAGACCACGGGCCGCGACCGGACCCCGGGCCGCGCCGCCCTCATCGCGATGGTCGTCCTGGTGGGCTCCTATCTGGCGACCGGCGTCGCCGCCCAGATGGCCGTGGGCTCCGGCGACAAGGGCCTCGGCCTCGCCAACCCGGACACCTCCGACAATGTCTTCGCCGCGCTGGCGGGCCCGGTGATGGGCCCCGGCCTCGGCATCCTGCTCTTCGTGGCGGTGCTGGCCTCGGCCGCCGCCAGCCTCCAGACGACGTTCATCCCCGTCGCCCGCACGGTGCTCGCGATGTCCGCCTACGAGGCCCTGCCGCCGTCGTACGCCCGGGTGAACCCGCGCTTCAAGACCCCGGGCCGGGCCACCGTGGTGGCGGGCATCGCGACCGGCGTCTTCTACACCGTGATGACGCTGGTCAGCGAGCACGTACTGATCGACACGATCTACGCGCTCGGCCTGATGATCTGCTTCTACTACTCGATCACGGCCTTCGCCTGCGCCTGGTACTTCCGCCGCGAGCTGACCCGCTCGGCCCGTGACCTGGTCTTCAAGGGCCTCTTCCCGGTCGTGGGCGGACTGCTGCTGGCGGCGGTCTTCGCCAAGACCCTCTACGACATGTGGGACCCGGCCTACGGCAGCGGCTCGGCCGTCTTCGGCGTCGGCTCGGTCTTCGTGATCGGCGTGGGCCTGCTGCTCCTCGGCGTGATCATCATGCTGGTGATGCAGCGCAGGAGCCCGGCCTTCTTCCGGGGCGAGATCCTCACCCGGGACACCCCGTCCCTGGTGGTCAAGGACTGACCTTCCGTCCCGGCGCCAGGCTCCCGGGAGCGCCTCGGAGGCACCCCGGGAACCTCGGATCAGCCCCCCAGGAACACCGGATTCGTGAACGCCGCGAGCCGCCCCGGCACCCCCGCCACGGTCGCCGGATGCCGCACCTCCGCCCGTACATAGGACGCGTACCGGGGCGTCGTCCCCCACTCCACCGTCCCCGCCCCGCCGTCCCCCAGCGGCGCGGAGGTGTGCAGCACCCCCTGATCGGTCACCAGCCGCACCGAGCATCCCGCCGCGCCCGTCACCTCCAGCCGGACCGTCACCGCCGCGCCGTCGTCCACCCGCAGCCGTTCCCCGATCCCCGCGCTCCCGCCCCGCCCGCCGGCTGCCGGGACGGACGCCGGGACGGACGCCGAGAACGACAGCGACACCGCCGACGACTCGGCGACATAGCTGTGCCCCTCCCGCAGCCCCGCCAGGATCGCCGTACGCGACAGCTCATCGGCCAGGACCACCGTCTGGGGCGTGCCGACCGGGTCCGGGTGCCGGTGCGCGTCGCTGCTGCCCATCGCCGGAATCCACCGTCCCCGCGCCAGCGCCCCGTCCCACGCCTGGAGCGAGACCTCGTCATCGGCGGTGAAGGAGCCGTTCCACACCTCCACCGCGTCCGCCTCGCCGAAGCCGAACTTCCAGTTGCAGCCGACGCAGCCGGCGTGCGGATGCGCCGGTACGACCAGACCGCCCGCCCGCCGGATCTCCCGGGCGAAGCGCCCGAAGCGGTTCTCCCGGGCCCGGTACCGCCAGTCGACGAAGGTCCCGGGGTCGGTCCCCAGCGCCAGTACATGCCCGTTGCGGGTGGTGACCTCCTCCCCGGTCAGGATCAGCAGATCGTCCCCCGCGTGCTCCGCCCAGTGGCCGTGCCCGGCGTGGGTGTTGTGCTCGGAGGTGTGGATGAAGTCGAGCCCCGCCGCCCGCGCCAGCGCCGCGATCTCCGCCGGGGTGCGCCGCCCGTCCGAGAACCACGAGTGCAGATGGCAGTCGCCCCGGTACCAGGCCCGCCCCCGCCCGGCGGCCCGCTCCGGCGGATACACGGCGGCGGGCGTCCGGCCGGGCGGCCCGAAGCGGAGAGTCACCTTCACTGCGTACGGCAGCCCCTGCGGCGCGACCGTGTAGGGACCGAGCACCACATGCCAGGTCCCCGCCCGCACCGGCCCGCGCACATACCCGGGAGTGGCGTCGTCGGCCCGGATGAAGAACTCCGTCCGCGCCCCGCCCGACCACCCCCGGAACCCCGCCCCGCCGAGCCCGGTGCCCCGCTCGTCGAAGATCCCGATGTCCAGCGCGTTGCCCGGGGTCCCGGCCGGGACGGCGGGCCGCTCATAGCTGTACGAGACGGACAGCTCGCGCACCCCCCGGGGCACCTCCACCGGGAGATAGACGTAGTCGGGCGAGCCGGGCGGCAGCACCCCGCGTACGGTCTCGGTCCGCTCCCCGGAGCCGTCCCCGTCCGGCGTCGCCCGCGCGAAGCTCACACTCCCCAACGTAAAGGCCGCGGCGGCCCCTGTCGTGAGCAGCCCGCGTCTGCCCATGCCGTGGCCCCCCTTGCCGTCTGTGCCGTCCTTGCCGTCATCTGCGGTCTGCTCACCGATGTGGCGCATTGAGCGGGCTCCTCGGAATCCGAAGGGGCGTGCGCGGGTACGGCGACGGTACGACGGCTACAGCGCCCGTCAAGAGCGCCCGGCTATGAAGACACGACCTTCAGGCCCAGCACGGCACTGCACCGCACGGCCCGGCACCGCACCGCACCGCACGGCCCAGCCCAGCACGGCACCGCACCGCAGCTCACCTCACTCCGAGAGGCCCCTCATGCGCATCGCCGCCACAGCCTTCCTCACCGACGAGACCATCGCCCCGACCGATCTCGCCCGCGAGCTGGAGGACCGGGGCTTCGCCGGCCTCTACCTCCCCGAGCACACCCACATCCCCGTGGAGCGGACCACCCCGGCCCCCATGGGCGGCGAACTCCCCCGCGAGTACGGCCGCATCCTCGACCCCTTCGTCGCCCTCGCCCAGGCCGCCGCCGTGACCACCCGGCTCGGCCTCGGCACCGGCATCACCCTCCTCGCCCAGCACGACCCGATCGTCCTCGCCAAGCAGATCGCCACCCTGGACCATCTCTCCGGCGGCCGGTTCACCCTCGGCCTCGGCTACGGCTGGAACAGGGAGGAGGCCGCCGACCACGGCGTGGAGTGGACGGCCCGCCGTGACATCGTCCGGGACCATCTGGCGGTGATGCGCGCCCTCTGGGCCGCCGAACCGACGCTCTACCGGGGCGCGTACGCCTCCGTCCGCGCCTCCCATGCCCACCCCAAGCCTGCCGGGGGAGCCCCCCGCATCCTCCTCGGCGGCGCGGCGGGCCACGGCGTCTTCGAGCGGGTCGCCCAGGACGCGGACGGCTGGATCCCGATCGGCGGCAGGGGCCTGACGGAGTGGCTCCCCGTGCTCCGCGCCGCCTGGGAGAAGGCCGGCAGGGACCCCGGGACGCTCCAGGCCGTCCCGTACGCCGTCCTCCCCACCCCCGGCAAGCTCGCCCACTACGCCGACCTCGGCGTCGAGGAGGTCGTACTCCAGCTCCCGCCCGCCACTGCGCCCGAGGTGCTGCGCACCCTGGACGAGTACGCGCAGTACCTCTGACCGGCTCCTGTACGGCTGTATGCCTACACCCCTACACCCCTACACCCCTACACCCCGTACCTCCGACCGTCCCCGACCAGCGACTCGCCCACCCCCGTCCGGGCGTAGAGCACCACCCGCCCGGTGCGGTGCGCGCTCACCAGTCCGGCCGCCCGCAGCGCCGTCAGATGCTGGGACACCCCGCCCGCCGACAGTCCGATCCGGCGGGCGAGGTCGGTGGTGGACGCGGGCGCGGTCAGCTCGGCCAGCAGCCGCGCCCGGGTCCGCCCCAGCACCCCCGCCAGCGCGTCGGAGCAGGGCTGCGGGCCCTGCTCCCACAGCGTGCCGATCCCGCGCGGCGGATAGCGCAGCGTCGGCTGCCAGTCCCCGCTGCCCAGATTGGAGAAGATCCTCGGCCAGACGAACGCGGAGGGCACCAGCAGCAGCCCCCGCCCGCCCAGCTCCCGCCGCCCCCGGCTGGACCGGCGCACCAGCTGAAGGGTGCCCGAATCCCAGGTGACCTGCGGCCCGAAGTCGTCGAAGAGCCGCCGCGCCCCGCCCTCGGCGAAGTGGATCGCCCGGTTCAGGATGTCGCCCTCGAACAGGGCCAGCATCCGGGGCCAGTACGGCGCGAGCGCCACCTCCCAGTAGGCGGCGATCACCTCCGCGAGCCGCCCCAGCTCCCGCCCCGGATTCTCCCGCAGCTCGGCCGCGCACTCCTGCACCCCGGGCGTGGTCGTCCGCAGCAGTTCGAGCGGGGTCGCCCGCAGCGCCGCCAGCTCCACCTCCAGCGAGGGCTGCGGAGTCGTCGGCGGCGGCACCAGAAAGGACGGAACGCACTCCGCGCCTAAGGCGATCAGCCGCGAGAGCGGAGTGAGATCCACCTTCGCGGCGGCGAGCAACGGCCGCACCTGCTCGGCCCAGCGGCGGTGTACGCCCTGGTCGTCCGCGCCCTTGAGCACCCGTACGCTGGCCACCACCTCCCACAGCGGGGAGACGGCGAACCGTGTACGCGCCACGTCTTCGGCCGTGAACTCGATTTCGACCGTGCCGCCTTGGGCAGGTCCCACTTGCACCATTCAGCCGACACTAAATCATTGGTGCGGATTTTGGACCCCCCACAAGGTAAGGTCCATGACTCAAAAGAGCCCCTGGCGGTTACCCGACTTCCGGACGCTGTTCTCGGCCGTCGTGCTCAACAACCTCGCCGTGAACATCGGTTACCTCGCCTTACCCCTCATCGCCGTGACCGCGCTCGACGCCCGTCCGGCGGAACTCGGCGTCCTCGTCACCCTGATGACGGCGGCTTTTCTCCTCATCGGACTCCCCGCCGGAGCCTGGGTGGACCGGATGCGCCACCGGCGCGTCATGATCACGGCAGAGCTGACCCGCGCCGCCCTCCTCGCCTCCATACCCCTGGCCTGGTGGCTCGACGCCCTCACCATCTGGCAGCTGTACGCGGTCGTCCTGCTCAACGGCTGCGCCACCGTGTTCTTCGACGTGGCCCACCAGAGCATCCTGCCGCCGATGGTCGGCCGGGAGAGGCTGATACCCGCCAACGCCGCGCTCGTCGGCCTCCAGGCCGTGGGCCAGATGGCGGGCAGGGGAGCGGGCGGCGGAATCGTCCAGCTGCTCACCGCCCCCATCGCCACCGTCGCCATGGTGCTGCTCCATCTCGCCTCCGCCCTCCGGCTGACCGCGATCCGCCCGGTCCCGCTCCCCGAGCCCACAGCGCGCCCGCCCCGGCTGACGACCCAGATCGCGGAGGGCCTCCGCCATGTCCTGGGCCACCGCGAACTGCGTGCCCTCGCCGTCGCCGGCTCCCTACTCAACCTCGGCGTCCAGCTCATCAACACCGTGCTGCCGGTGGTCTTCACCCGCGAACTGGGCCTGTCGGCAGGCGTCCTCGGCCTGTACTGGGCGGCGGGCGGCGCGGGCGCCCTGCTGGGCTCCCGCTGCGCCCGCCCCCTCGCCCGGCGCATGGGCGGCGACTACACCCGCACCCTCGCCGTCGTCGGCCTCTGCCTGGTCCCCGCGCCCTTCGCCATCCCCCTGATCGACCGGGGCGGCTGGCTCTGGCTCTCGGCGTGCGGCTGGGCTCTGCTGACGTTCAAGTTCGGCGTCGACAACGTCCTGGCGGTGACCGTACGCCAGCGACTGACCCCCGACGCCCTCCTCGGCCGCACCAGCGCCACCTTCCGCTTCATGCTCTTCGGCGCGCTCGCCCTCGGCTCGGCCCTGGCCGGGCTGATCGGCGAACTCGCCGGGGTGCGCGCCGCGATGTGGGTGGGCGTGGGCTTCATCGTCCTCGCCGTGGTCCCGCTGCTCCCCTCGCTCCGACGACGCCGTCCCGCGCCGTCGGAGGAGGATGACGGAACCACCCGAACGAGGAGCATGAATCAGCGAGTTGACGTACCGGGGCAGTGACGGCTGTGCGCTCCACGCGTATACGACGAGCACCGGCCCTGCTACGACGGGCAGCGGCCCGGCCGTGATCCTGCTGCACGGCACCGGCCCCGACCACCGGAGCCTGATCCCGCTGGCCGACCGCCTCGCGGACCGTCACACCGTGATCCTCCCGGACATCCGGGGCTGGGGCCGCTCCCACTGCCCGGACCCGGCCCGCCACACCTGGTCCCATCAGGTACCCCGTCGGGATATGCCTACCGGGGCACCGTACACCGGTGGTTGGCGCGCGTGCCGAGAGTCGCCCGGACAGCACGAAGCCCCGACCGGCGGTTGCCAGACGGGGCAGGGGACGGGCGGCGCCTCACTCCGGCGGGCTGCTGTACCGCTCCAACGTCGCCTTGCTGGTGGACCGGTCGACTAGACGCAGCTCCCACGGTCCTGTGTTCACATCGAAGTCCTTCCCGAACCCGACCCACTTCCCGGCCATGCGTCGGCCGGTCGGCTCTACGAGGAGCTGAACGGCCCCGTGGTACCGGGCGCCGTTGTAGTAGCCGTCCGGAGCGGTCTGCTCGACCCACGACCCGGTGACCACGTTGCGGTCAACGGTCAGATCCAGCGTGAGCGGGCTGTCCGGGTTGCTGCTGGCCCCGGGCAGGCTCTGAGCGGTCAGCCGGTTCCCGTGCTGGACGATCACGACGTAGTGCTTGCCCTCGTACGTCTCCGCCCGGCTGGATGAGTAGAACTCATAGCGGCTGAGCCACACACCCGAGAACGTCTCGTCAGTCGTCTGTACAGCCTTCTGCGCACCTACAGCGGCGGAGGTGACCCCGCCTGCTCCTGCGTCCATGTCGTGCCCTCCTTTGCGGTCCGTGCGGACTCTTGCCATCGGTACCGGCAGCGTGAAGCCCAGAGCCTCCACCGGGCGACCGGTGACCGCTCACGCACCATCCGCAGGGACCGGCTACCGCCGTCCCTTGGCGAGGAAGGCACAGACGTGACGATCACGCAGTACAGCCCCACCGAGGTTCAGAGCCTCATCAGCCCGGAACTTCGGGCGCTGCTCATCAAGGACGTACGCAAGACCTGGCCCGACCTCACCGACGACCTCGGCGAGCGCGGCGTGGACCAGACGGCGGCCTTCCTGGCCACCAGCACCCGGAGCAACGAGCCGCTCACCCCGTCCCTTCGGGTGGACCTGTTCTGGCACGCCTTCGTGCAGCGCACCGTGCCCTACGTCGCCTTCTCCAGGTCCCTCGGCGTGGACTACATCCACCACGTCCCCGACGAGGACGAGGGCGGATCGAACCCCGAGGCCGGCCGCTCCGCCATGGCCCTGACCACGTCTGCCATCCGTGCGGCCGGGTTCACCATCGACGCCGAGTTCTGGCCCAACGAGGGCGCGGCGGAATGCTCGCAGTGCCACGCTGGCTGCACCGACAGCCCCGTCGGCGGGAAGAAGTAGCACCGCCCACCCAGTCGGCCAGCCGCCCGGTTCCCCACGCCGGGCGGCTGTGCCCGCGAACGAGAACGGAAGCGAAGTGTCTGACACCCGTAGTGCTGCCTGGGATGAGTACGCGCAGACCAAGCCCCAGAGGCGCCCCACGAACGCCCGTGGCGAGTCCACATGGTTCAACTGGACGCAGTATGCCGACCACGGCCCCGGGGCCGAGGTACTTGCTCTGGAGCCGGGCGAGGCCGCGCTTGACCTTGGCTGTGGCGCAGGTGGGAACGCGGCGCACCTCGCCAGCCTCGGCATGCGGGCGGTGGGAATCGACCTCTCTCCCAAGCAGCTCGCGAAGGCGCGGGACCGATGGTCGGATGTGGACGGGATGGAGCTGCACCAGGGCGACGCGCTCGCCTATCTGGGAGAGACCTATACGGTCTTCGATGCGATCTACAGCGTCTTCGGCGCGGGCTGGTTCTCGGACCCCGGCCTACTGCTGCCGATCATCCATGCGAACCTCAAGCCCGGTGGCGTGTTCGCCATGTCCCAGCGCCCCCCGATCGAGGGGTGCTACGGCTGCCAGGCGTCGTACATCCCTCGCGGGTCCGACGAAGACCCCGCTGTCGTCAAACGGTGGGACTACGAACCAGATCTCTGGGTGCTGATCCTCAAGGAGTACGGATACGTGGACGTGTCCGCCTCCGTCATCGCTCCGCCCCCGGGAACCCGGCGCACTGGCACGTTGCTCGTGCGGGGTGTCCAAGGAGGCTAGGAGCCGGTTAAGAAGCCCCCGACGGCCACCCGGTCAGGGAAGCCGCCGGGGGCGGTGGTCAGAAGTGTTCCGGGCAACCGCAGACGACTCCCAGGGCGGCAGGGTCCGGATCACAGTGCGCCTCAGCGCGGAACAGCTCCACCAAGAGCGGCCACAACGGGTGCGCACCGATCACCCGACCCTCCTCACCGGCCGGCGTCGCGGCCTTCTGTGCGATCGGCCGCGACCGGGCCTTCCGCGAGGTGGCGGAGCTCCGTGCGATCAGCGCCCCGGTGCTGATCGTCCCGGGCGCGGACGTCCGCCACCCCACGGCCCTCGCGGAACAGGTCGCGACGGCCATCCCGCACGGCGTACTCGGCTCAGTGACGCTCTCTCACGAGCTGCTCACGGCCGAGGATCTCGGGGAGGCGATGGCCCCGGCGCTGAGGGAGTTCCTGGCGGGCCTGTGAATGGGCCCCTCTACTGGAGGCTCCACTGCCGCTTTCCGTCCAGGACGCCGTCCGTGAACCAGAAGTGGGCCGAGCCCCTCGACAGCCCGCCCGGATTGAAGCCGTCCACATCGAAGCACATCAGGCTGATCGTCACCCCGGCGGTCGACGGGTAGGCCGGGTATCGCTCACTCCACGTCGTACAGGAGCCCTGGCCCGCGGTCGCCAGCACCTGGGCCTTGGTCATGCCCACGGTGACCTGGTTGAACTTGCTGAGGGTGAGCGTCGGAGCGACCGGCGGGACGATCCCCTCCTGGCTCTTCGAGTTCAGCTTCCCGTCGGCGGCGGCGGAGGTGAAACCGAAGTTGGCGTAGGAGAAGTAGTCCCCGCTCGGGCCGCTCCGGCAGTGGAAGGAGGTTCCGGACGACCCGCTGGTCTCGCAGGTTCCCGTTCCGGCGATGTCCACCACCTGCTGGCGGGTCATCCCGAACTGGATCTGGTCGTACTTCGCCCGCGTCATGTCCCCGGGCGCGGCGCTCGACATGCCCGCCGAGCCGAGAACCAGCCCGGCTGTCGCCGCGCCCATGGCGGCGGCCCTGCCCAGCTTCCGTGCGGCGGTCTTCGCGCGTCCCTCTGTCTTCAGCATCTGTGCGTACCCTCTCCGGATCATCTGGTCGGTTCAGCAGTCCGTGGGAAATCCCTTGCGCTCAGGGCCAGGGCCTGGTCAGTCGAGGTACCACTCCCTGGAGTACTCAAGGACGTCGTCCGTGAACCAGAAGTAGGCCGACCCGGTGCCCAGCTTGCCCGGGTCGAAGCCGCCCACTTCGTAGCACGCCAGAGCGATGGTCCCCCCGGCTGTCGACGGGTAGGCGGGGTACATCTCACTCCACGGCACACAGGAGCCCTGGCCGACGATCGCCAGGACCTCGGCCTTGCTCATGCCCAGGGCGGTCTGGTTGTACTTGCTGAGCGTGAGCGTCGGCGTGGCCGGAGGGATGAGCCCGTCCTGCATCTTCGTCTTCACCAGCCCGTCGAGGCCGGCGCCGGTGAATTCGAAGAGGGCGTAGGGGCTGCCCGACGGCTGGCTCGGGCAGTGGAGATTGTGTCCGAGCTTTCCGCCGGTCTCGCACGTCTGCGCGCCGACGATGTCCAGTACCTGCTGGCGGGTCATCCCGAACTGGACCTGGTCCAGCTTCGCCCGCGTCATCCACTCCTGCGCGGTGCCGGAATCCCGTGCGGTGCTTGAGGACTGCGCCGTGCTCGATTCCGGCGCGGCGCTCGACACGCCCGCCGACCCGAGAAGCATCCCGGCCACCGCAGTGGCCATGGCGGCGGCCCTGCCCAGCTTCCGTAAACCTCTCGCGCGTCCCGCTGCCTTCGTCATCCGAGCCCTTTCGCCAAGCCTGCGACATCCACCCTCCGCGAGGGATGATCAAGCGTGGCACCGGGCGCTCTTCCGGCACTCCCCATCACGCGACGGTGCCCGCGCCCCGGCCGGGACGCGGGCACCGGCGGTCCTACTGCGGGAACTGCGCGGTGATCCCCACCTCGCGGATCTGCCCCGTGGTGACCCCGAGCGGGCTGCCGCCCAGCAGGGTGCCGTCGTACTCCCCGGCGAAGCTGTCGCCGGAGATCAGCAGATCGGCGTCGCCGTCGCGGTCGAAGTCGCGCAGCCGCACGCCCTCGCCGAAGAGCCCGCCCTCACGGGCCTCGCCGGGAACCCCGATGGTGGCGCGGGTGAACCAGCGGGAGTCCTTGCCGGTCAGTCCCTTCTTCCCGCCGTGCAGGACATGCGCCCCGCCCGCGCTCCTCAGTTTCCCGAGCGTCTCGAAGGTGCCGACCCCGAGGTCCGGGTAGCCGTCGCGGTTGGTGTCGCCCGCCGAGAGCGCATAGCCGAACCAGTCACCGCTGGCGGCGGCGGTGGCCACCCCGGCGGTGTCCTGGGTGAGCCGGTACGAAGTGCCCGGCCCGTCCTTCCCGCCGCGCAGGACGACGACCGCCCCGCTGTCCTTCTTGTACGGGAGGTCGCTGACGGCGAGATCGCCGTAGCCGTCCTTGTCGAAGTCCGCGACGACCCCGGTGGCCCGGTAGTTCGGCGCGGAGGAGTTGTACGTCGCGGCCTTGCCCGGCTTGATCGTCGAGCCGCCCTTGAGGAACCAGGTGCCGGAGGTGTGGCGGTCGTTCCGGTAGCCCACGCCGATGACGTACAGATCGGTGGCCTTGTCCTTGTCGACCTTCCCGGCGGCGAGCGCGGTGGCCTCCAGCATATGGTCGTGCTGCCGGTCGAACGTGCTGACCTTGCCGGTGGCGCCGGTCTTCGAGGAGAAGCCGCCCCGGTAGATATGGACGGACCAGGTGTCGGTGAGGGCGAGATCCGGCTTCCCGTCCCCGCTGAAGTCCCCGGTGGCGAGGTGGCGGCCGAACCTCTGGTGCTCCCAGGGGGACTTCACCGCGAGGCTGCTCGCCTTCGATCCCAGTCCGGACTTCGAGCCCCAGACGATGACGACCATGCCCCGGCTCTTGTGCTTGCCGACCTTCTCCCCGGGGTCGGAGACGGCGAGATCGGCGTATCCATCGCTGTTGAAGTCGGCGTTGGCGATCGCCCACCCGAAGCCGTCGTTCCCGGTACGGGAGCCGGGGATGCCGGGGCTGTCCTGGTCGAACGTGAACGTCTTCGTGCCGGGTCCGCTCGCGGTCCCATAGGTCACGACCACCCCGTTGGAGCGGTTGTCGAAGGCGTAGTCGCGGTAGCCGTCGCCGTTGAAGTCGTCGGCATATTTCGCGGGCTTGGCGGCGGCCTTCGCCGGTACGGCAGCGGTCGCCGTCCCCGTCGTCAGTCCGAGCAGCCCTCCGGTGAGGGACGCGGTGACGGCCGTCGCGACGGCGAGCCGGAGATCGGTGCGTATGGGCATGCGGTTCCTCTGCTGATGCTGAAGTACGGTGTGCCGCCCGCCGGAGCGGGCGGCGAGCCGGGAGAGCGGCCCGGGGGTACGGAAGCCGCTCTCCCGGTCTCTACTGCGGGAAGTACGGGGTGGCAGGAACCTTACTGACCTTCGCCGCCGTGATCCCGTCCTTCCCGCCGCCGAGCAGATATCCGTCGTGCCTACCGGACTCGCTGTTCCTGCTGGAGACCAGCAGATCGGCGTAGCCGTCGTGGTCGGCGTCGGTCAGCCGGACGCCGCTGCCGAACCGTTCGTACTCCCGGGCTTCGCCGGGGACGCCCTCGGTCTCGCGGGTGAAGAAGAGGGAGTTCTTGCCGGTGAGCCCCTTCTTCCCGCCGAACAGCACATGCGCGCCGCCCGCCGAGGACACGTCGCCGACTGTCTCTTCGGTGCCGACGGCGAGGTCCGGGTAGCCGTCGCGGTTGGTGTCGCCCGCCGAGAGGGATTCGCCGAAGTAGTCGTAGGCGGTGACGATGGTCGCGACCCCGGGGGTGTTCTGGCTGAGCCGGTAGTGGTCGACCGGTCCGTTCTTCCCGCCGCGTACGACGAGGACGGAGCCGCCGTACTTCTTGTAGTCGCGGTCGGTGAAGGCGAGGTCGCCGTAGCCGTCCTTGTCGAAGTCGGCGACGACCCCGGACTTGCCCCATGCGTGGGACGGTGTGATGGCGCTGTTCGTCGTGGGCCTGCCCGGCTTGATGGTCGAGCCGCCCTTCAGGAACCAGGTGCCCCAGCGGTACTTCTCGTTGAGGTCCGTTTTCTCGGGTGCGACGAAGACATAGAGGTCGGTGGCCTTGTCCTTGGTGACCTTCCCCGCGGCGAGCCCGAGGGGCTGCCTCAGGTCGGCCTTCGGCGCGGTGAACGTGCTGACCTTGCCGGTGGCGCCCGTCTTCGAGGAGAAGCCGCCCCGGTGGACATGGACGGACCGGGGGTCGCTGACGGCGAGATCCGGCTTTCCGTCGCCGCTGAAGTCCCCGGCGGCGAGATGCTTTCCGTAGTGCTGCCGGTGGGCGGACGATGTGGCCTTGACGGTGGTCGCCTTCGATCCCAGTCCGGACTTCGAGCCCCAGACGATGACGACCATGCCCCGCTGGTTGTGCTTGCTGTCCTTCTCCCAGGGGTCGGAGACGGCGAGGTCGGCGTATCCGTCGCCGTTGAAGTCGGCGGAGGCGAGAGCCTGGGCGAAGCCGTCGCCGTCGCCCAGGTACTTGCCGGGAATGCCGGGGCTGTCCTGGTTGAACGTGAACGTCTCGGTGCCGGGTCCGGTCGCGGTCCCGTAGGTCACGACCACCTCGTTACTGAATTCGCCGGTGGCGTAGTCGCGGTAGCCGTCGCCGTTGTAGTCGGCGGAGTGCTTGGCGGGCTT
Source organism: Streptomyces jumonjinensis (assembly GCF_009600885.1). Classification (GTDB taxonomy): domain Bacteria; phylum Actinomycetota; class Actinomycetes; order Streptomycetales; family Streptomycetaceae; genus Streptomyces; species Streptomyces jumonjinensis. The sequence continues at coordinate 25,001 of NZ_VCLA01000120.1, read as the reverse complement.
GGCGGCGGCCTTCGCCGGTGCGGCGGCGGTCGCGGTTCCCGTCGTCAGCCCGAGCAGCCCTCCGGTGAGGGAGACGGTGACGGCGGTCGCGAGGGCGAGCCGGAGATCGGCGCGTAGGGACATGCGGGTTCTCCCGTTGGTGCGGGGCCGTGCGAGGCCCGGCGGTGAGGTCGGCGCCGCCCGCCCGGAGACGGTGGCACTGAAGTGACCCGTCCGAGGGGGCAACAGTTGTACAAAGAGCGCAAGTTCGGTCATCACGCGGAAATATGAGGGCTTGACCGCCGGGGAGCTCCTGGCTGTACGGGAACGGGTACGGGTACGGGCCTGTGCCGCCCGCCGGGAGTGGACGGGCGGCACAGCGCCTCACAGGCGCTGTAAGCGCCTCAACACCTCAAGCACCTCCAGCGCTCCGTACGGAAGGTCAGAGTCTTCCGCGTCAGTGCCAGTGCCAGTGCCAGCGTCAGTTGTTGAACCTCAGACCGAAGTACCCCTTCGCCGCCTCGGGGATCCCCAGCACCTCGGGGGTGACATACATCGACCCGTTCGGGGTGATGCCGGACGCACTCCCCTTGAAGGCCCAGACCGCGCCCTTCCCCTTGTCCTTCTCGGTGGCGCTGGTGACCAGGTCCGCCCGGCCGTCGTCGTTGAAGTCGACCAGATGGCCGGGCGCCCCGAAGGCGTCCTTGCTCTGGGCCACTCCCGGCACCTCCCGGACCTCCGGGGTGAAGACCTTCCCCCCGGAGGTGGAGATGCCGCCCTTGTACCCGCGCAGGACGACCACCGCCCCCGCGTCCTTCCGGCGGTCGTAGTCCTCGCCCGGAGCGCCGACCGCGATGTCCGCGAAGCTGTCGCCGTCGACGTCGCCGACCGCGATGTGCTCGCCGAAGCCGTCGCCCCAGACGGCTTTGCCCGGCACCCCGGCGCTGTCCTGGTTGTAGACCTTGGCCTTGGACGTCGCCGGACCCTTCCTGGAGCCCGGGACGTAGACGAAGAGGCCGCCCTTGGCCTTCGGGGTGACGACATCGCTGTCGTCGCCGCCCTGCCGTCCGTAGACGATGTCGTCGAAACCGTCCCCGTTGACGTCCCCGAGGTCGACCGTGTCGGCGTCGGGCACCTTCTTCAGCGCCCCGCCCGCGACCAGGCCCTTGTCCCTCGCACCCTGCCAGACCCGCAGGGTGCGGTCGTACCACGCGTCCGGGAGGCTCTGCGCCGCGACGACGTCGTCGACCCCGTCGCCGTTGTAGTCGCCGACGGCGAGATCCCGGGTGTCGTCGGGGGAGTGGTCCGTGTCGACGGCCGTCCCGGCGGGCGAGCCGTCGCGGGTGAACGGACCGAAGTACGTACGGAGGTTCCCGCCGTCCACGGTCACGAGGTCCGCGACCTGGTCGCCGTTGAAGTCCCCGGCGGCGAGATGGGCCCCGAGGAGCGCGGACCGGCTCTGGCCGCTGATCACGGACGCCTTGGGCGAAAGGCCCTTCTTCCCGCCCCAGAAGATCGACAGAGAGCCGTGGTCGGCCGTGTTCTCCGTCCCGGCCGGCTCCTCGCGCGGGGTGCCGACGATCAGATCCGCGTAGCCGTCCCGGTCCAGGTCCTCCGTGGTGGTCGCCTCGCCGAAGTGGTCCACCTCCTCGGCCGTGTCGGGCACCCCGGCTATGTCCTGGTGGAGGAACTGCCGCTTGGTGCCGAGGAACTTCGACTTGGCGCCGTAGAGGACGGTCACATGCCCCGCCTCCCGCTTCCCGCTCACGGTCGCGCGCCGGGTGGAGGTGACCACATCGCGGTATCCGTCGCCGTTGAAGTCGTCGGACAGCGAGGTCCTGTGGTCGGACTGCTGGGCCACGGCCCGGGTGGGGACGGTCTCTCCGGGGGCCGCGAAGGCCAGGGGCGCGGTCAGCGCGCCGGCGACGGCGACGGCGATGGCGACGACGGCGGCCGGACGGAGGCCGCGGGCCGGGGTCGGGATCGGAGTCCGGGTCGGCGCCGGGGTCCGGGTCGGTGCATTCATGAGCTACCTCATCTGGGTGAACAGAGCGGGGGGAGGACCGGAACGGCCCGGTTCTCCCCCCACCGGATATCCCCATGACCCGTGAGTCCCGGAGAAGGTTGTGCTCGCCAGCCAGTTGGATTCACCCACGTCGCTTCACCATCAGGGCATTTGAGTCCTACTGCGGGAAGGTGGCGGTGAGGTTCACCTTGCGGAGCTGCTTGACGGTGACCCCGCCCTTGCCGCCGCCGAGCAGGATTCCGTCGTACGTGCCGCGCTTGCTGTCGCCGGACATCAGCAGATCGGCGTATCCGTCGCGGTCGGTGTCGCGCAGCCGGACCTCGGAGCCGAACTTTGCGTACGCCCGGGCCTTGCCGGGGAATCCCTTGGTCTCACGGGTGAACCACTTCGACCCGGCGCCGGTCAGCCCCTTCTTCCCGCCGTGCAGCACATGCGCTCCGCCCGCCCGCTCCTCCCCGAGGGCCTCCCCGACGGCCTCCTCGGTGCCGACGGCGAGGTCCGGGTAGCCGTCGCGGTCGGTGTCGCCCGCCGAGAGCTGTGTGCCGAACCGGTCTCTGGGGTCCGCGACGGTGGCTATCCCGGCGGTGTCCTGGGTGATCCGGCGCGAGTCGGCCGGCCCGTTCTCCCCGCCGCGCAGTACGAGGACGGACCCGGAGTAATTCCGGTACGCGTAGTCGCTGAACGCGAGGTCGCCGTAGCCGTCCTTGTCGAAGTCCGCGACGACTCCGCTGGAGCCGTAGCCCACATAGGTGTTGGTGCGGTAGGGCACGGGCGTGCCGGGCTCGATGGCAGCGCCGCCCTTGAGGAACCAGGTGCTGGAGTTGCGCTTGCCGTCCGCCCAGCTGTCGCCGATGGCGTACAGATCGGTGGCCTTGTCCTTGGTGACTTCTCCGGCGACGAGGGTGTAGAACGAGCTCATCCCCCCGCTGGTGTGCGTAGTGATCCCGCCGGTGCCTCCGGCGGGGGTGAAGCCGCCCCGGTAGATGTGCAGGAACCGGTCGTCGGTGAGGGCGAGATCCGGCTTTCCGTCGCCGTCGAAGTCCCCGGCGGCGAGGTTCCCGCCGAACCGCACCCGCTTCTCCGCCGCGGCGGGGAGCTCGGTCGCCTGGGACCCGAGCCCGGACTTCGACCCCCAGACGATGACGACGAGCCCCCGGTCGGGGTCCTGCTGGTGCACCAGCTCCTCCTCGTCGGAGACGGCGAGGTCGGCGTATCCGTCGCCGTTGAAGTCGGCGCTCGCGAGATCGTCGCCGAAGACCTCGTCGTCGTCGCCGTCGTGCTCGCCGGGGATGCCGGGGCTGTCCTGGTTGAACCTGAACGTCTTGGTGCCGGGTCCGCTCTTGGTCCCGTAGGTCACGGTCACCGAGTTGTCGTCGGTCTTGATCGCGTAGTCGCGGTAGCCGTCGCCGTTGTAGTCGTCTGGGTGCTTGGCGGCCTTTGCGGGCTTGGCCGGGGCAGCGCTCACGCTTCCCGTCGTCAGACCGAGGAGCCCTCCGGCGAGGGAGACGGTGACGGCCGTCGCGAGGGCGGTACGGATGCTGGTGCGCAAAGTGGCGCTCCTTCTATGAGTGGTTGGGCGGTGCCGCCTACTGCTCGTACGTGGCGCGGAGGGGCACCTCGCGGAGCTTGGCCGTGGTGATGCCGCTCCGGCCGCCGTTGAGCAGGGTGCCGCCGCGCCTGTCCTTCACGGAGTCGCCGGACAGCAGCAGATCGGCGTCGCCGTCGCGGTCGAAGTCGTCGAGCCGGGTGTTGCCGCCGAACAAGGCACCTTCCTTGGCTTTGCCGGGGATGCCCTTGGTGTCGCGGGTGAACCACTCCGATCCGCTGCCGGTGAGCCCCTTCTTCCCGCCGTACAGGACATGTGCGCCGCCCGCCCTACGGAGTGTCCCCAGCGGCTCGTGGGTACCGATGGCGAGGTCCGCGTAGCCGTCGCGGTTGGTGTCGCCCGCCGAGAGGGAGCCGCCGAAGTAGTCGTAGGCGGTGGCGGTGGTGGCGACCCCGGGGGTGTCCTGGGTGATCCGGCGCGAGGTGGTCGGCCCGTTCTTGCCGCCGCGCAGGACATGGACGGCCCCGGCGAGTTCCTTGTACAACTTGTCGTTGTAGACGAGGTCGCCGTAGCCGTCCTTGTCGAAGTCCGCGACGACCGCGTCGGTCGTGAAGTAGTCCGTCTTGCTTCTGGGGTACAACTTGGGCTTGGCCGGCTTGATGGTGGAGCCGCCCTTCAGGAACCAGACGGCCAGGGTGGGGCGATTGCTTATGTAGCTCTCGCCGATGGCGTACAGATCGGTGATCTTGTCCTTGGTGACGTTCCCGGCGGCGAGCATCGGGAAGGGGAACCGGACGTCTTCCGGCGTAGTGAAGCTGTCGACCCTGCCGGTGGTGTTGGCAGGGGTGAAACCGCCCCGGTGGATATGGACGGACGTCCGGTCGGAGATGGCCAGGTCAGGTCTGCCGTCGCCGTTGAAGTCCCCGGTGGCGAGATCCACGCCGAAGCTCTGGTTCCGGAGGTAAGGCGTGGTGGACTCGATCGTGCTCGCCTTGGAGCCGAGCCCGGACTTCGACCCCCAGACGATGATGACCATGCCGTCCAAATCGGCTTCATCGACGATCGTCTCCTCCGGGTCGGAGACGGCGAGGTCGGCGTACCCGTCGCCGTTGAAGTCGGCGCTCGCCATGGTCCTGCCGAACGCGTCCTCTTCGAGAGCGGGCCCGTCGCCGGGGATGCCGGGGCTGGTCTGATCGAACCTGAACGTCCTGGTGCCGGGCCCGCTCCTGGTCCCGTAGGTCACGTCCACCCAGTGGCCGGCGCTGGCGGCGTAGTCGCGGTTCCCGTCGCCGTTGAAGTCGTACGCCTGGGCGGGCTTCGCCGGTACGGCGGCGGTCACTGTCCCCGTCGTCAGGCCGAGGAGTCCTCCGGTGAGGGAAATGGTGACGGCCGTCGCGAGGGCGGTACGGATGCTGATGCTGGTGCGCACGGTGCTCCTCCTGTACGGGGTGGGGTGGGCGGCGCCGGGGCTCGCGCTGCTGCCGCTGACGCTCACTACAGGAAGTCCCAGGGCGTGGGGACCTCGCGGATCCCCTTCGTGGTGATGCCCTGTGAACCACCGTTGAGCAGGGTGCTGGCCTGGCCGGACTTTCTGGCACCGTTCAGGAGGAGATCGGCGTCGCCGTCCCGGTCGAAGTCGTGCAGCTTCAGCCAGGTGCCGAAATTCTCGTACATAAGGGTCTTGCCGGGGATGCCCGGGGTGTCACGGGTGAACCACTGTGATCCGGTCCCGGTCAGCCCCTTCTTCCCGCCGCGCAGGACATGCGCTCCGCCCACCTGGCGGTTGTCGATCCGCTCGTTGGTGCCGACCGCGAGATCCGGGTAGCCGTCGCGGTTGGTGTCGCCCGCCGAGAACGAGTGGCCGAAACCCTCGTGGGGCTCGGCGGTCGTGGCGACCCCAGGAGTGTCCTGGTTGAGGCGGTAGGAGGTGGTGGGCCCGTTCTTACCGCCCCGCTGTACGCGGATGCCTCCCGCGTACTTCTTGTCAGGGTCGCCGACTACGAGGTCCCCGTAGCCGTCCTTGTCGAAGTCGGCGATGACCCCGCCGCCCGTCTCGAAATCCTTGGTGGGCTTGGCGGCCGTCCTGAGCTTGTCCGGCTTGATGGTGGAGCCGCCTTTGAAGAACCAGTTGCGCTGGATGCCGCTGCTGCCGAGGTCGACGACGCCGATGGCGTACAGATCGGTGGATTTGTCCTTGGTGACCCGTCCGGCGGCGAGTCCGCCGGGCTCGAAATGACTGTCGGCCGGCGGGGTGAACGTGCTGACTTCTCCGGTGCTGCCGGAGGGGGTGAAGCCGCCCCGGTGGATGTAGACGGACCGGTTGTCGGTGATGGCGAGATCGGGCTTTCCGTCGCCGCTGAAGTCGCCGGTCGCGAGGCCGATGCCGAAGTTCTGGTTCCTGGTGGGCGGCGGGGCGTCGACCACGGTGGCCTTGGATCCGAGTCCGGTCTCCGAGCCCCAGACGATGATGACCATGCCCTGTTCCGTATCCGTCGTGCCGATCCGCTCCCAGGGGTCGCTGACGACGAGGTCGGCGTATCCGTCGCCGTTGAGGTCGGCGCTCGCGAGAGTCGCGCCGAAGCCCTCTGTGTCGTGATGACGTACGCCGGGTATGCCGGGGCTGTCCTGGTCGAACGTGAACGTCTTGGTGCCGGGACCCTTCGCGGTTCCGTAGGTCACCGTCACCTGCTTGATGGTGTTCTCGCGGACGTAGTCGGGGTGTCCGTCGCCGTTGAAGTCGGTGGCGTACTTGGCGGGCTTGGCCGCCTTCGCCGGTGCGGCGGCGGTCGCCGCCCCCGTCGTCAGGCCGAGGAGCCCTCCGGTGAGGGAGACGGCGACGGCCGTCGCGAGGGCGGTACGGAGGGTGGTGCGCAAAGCGGTGCTCCTGAAAAAGGGTATGGCGGCGATCGCCGGGGCGGTCTGTTGCCCCGGCGATGGCTGCGGTTCGGATGGAAGTCGGCGCTTACCGAATACGGTGCTTACCGAATGCGGCGCTTACTGGGGCCACATCGCGGTCACCGCGATGTCCCGGGCGCCCTTGGTGCCGATGCCGTTCTTGCCGCCGGGCAGCAGCAGGCTCGTGCTGTCGGTCCCGGAGACGACGAGGTCGGCGTCGCGGTCGCTGTCGATGTCGCGCAGCCGCGTGAACTGGCCGAAAGAGCCCCACGCACTGGCCTTGCCGGGCACCCCGGCGGTGTCGCGGGTGAACCACTTCGACCCGGCCCCGGTCAGCCCCTTCTCGCCGCCGCGCAGGATGTGCACGCCCCCGGCGTACTTCTTCCCGCTGACCTTCTCCCCGGGCGCGCTCGCGGCGAGGTCCGGATAGCCGTCGCGGTCGGTGTCACCGGCGGAGACCGTGGTGCCGAAGCCGTCTCCCGAGGTCGCGGTGGTGGCGACCCCTGCGGTGTTCTGGGTGACGCGGTACGAGGTGCTCGGCCCGCTCGCCCCGCCGCGTAGCACGACGACGGCGCCCTCGCCCCGGTTGTACCCGCCGTCGTTGATCGCGAGGTCGCCGTAGCCGTTCTTGTCGAAGTCCGCGATGACGCCCCGAGGCCCGTAGTTGTGCTCGGGACCGGTGTACGTGACGACCTTCCCGGAGGCGACCTTGGAGCCGCCCTTCAGGAACCAGGCGACGTTGGAGGACTTCTGCCCCGTGAAGCTCAGACCGAGGGCGTACAGATCGGTGGTCTTGTCCTTGGTGACGTTCCCGGCGACGAGATGGACGGGGACGGTACGGTCGCCCCCGTCCGCGCCGGGCCGGTGCCGGGTGACGGCCCCGGTGGAGCCGGTCTTCGAGGAGAAACCGCCCCGGTAGACGTGGACCGAGTCCCGGTCGCCGACGGCGAGATCGGGCTTCTTGTCGCCGTTGAAGTCCCCGGCGGCGAGGGACAGCCCGAAGCCCTGCCCCTCCTTGGGGTCCTTCAGCGGGAGCCGGGTCGCCTTGGACCCGAGCCCGGACTTCGACCCCCAGACGATGGTGACCGCGCCCTGGTTCGCCCGCCCGCCGACCGTCTCGCTGGAGTCGCCCACGGCGAGATCGCCGTAGCCGTCCTGGTTGAAGTCGGCGCTGGCCAGCGACTGGCCGAACTGCTCGGGCTCTTCCCCGACGCTTCCGGGGATGCCGGGGCTGTTCTGGTCGATACGAGTCTTCTTGGTGCCTGGCCCGCCGCTGACGCCGTAGGTCACGAGGAAGCCGGGGGTCTGGGACACCACGTAGTCGCGGAAGCCGTCGCCGTTGTAGTCGTCGGCGTACTGGACGTACTTGACGGGCGCGGCGGCGGTGGCCGTACCGGCGGCGGTGAGGGAGAGCAGACCGCAGGTCAGGGCGGTGGCGGTGGCTGTCGCGATGGCGAGACGGTTGTGAGTGCGTATGGACAAGGGAACCTCCTGCGGGCGGCACGGTGGCGCCTCAACGGCAATGGCAAGACCGCTCGCAGGGGGTGAGGGTTGTACGGCTGTGCGAAAAGACCGCGCCGACACCCGGTGATAGGCGTCGGCGCGGGGTGCCGCTGGTCAGCGGGGGGTGTGGGTACGGGCGTAGGGGAGGAAGGCGGCCCAGGCGGCGGCGGGGAGGTCGAGCCGGCCGTCGTCGGGCTGCTTGGAGTCGCGTACGTGGACGGTGGTGGCGCAGGAGGCGACCTGGACGCAGTTGCCGCCCGCGCCGCTGCTGTAACTGGACGTACGCCAGGAGAGGGCGACTTCAAGGCATTCGCCGCCCTCACCGTCGCTGTAACTGCTCTTGAACCAGTGAAGGCTGTTCATTGTTCTCCCAGCAACTTCTTAATCAGGGACAAGGATTGGGCGGGCCTCAGGGCCCGCGATCGCATAATCCCATAGCGCTCACTGAAGATGCGGACCTCTTCCTGCTCGGTGATCAGTTTGGGGTAACCGTGGGCTTCGAGATAGGCCACCTGCCGCCGCCCCTTGGGAGTCAGCAGTGTGAACGCGCCGTCCAGGCAGGCGTGGTCCGCACAGCTGATGGGCACCACCTGAAGCACGACGTTGCGCAGTTGCCCGACCTCCAACAGCCTCCGCAGCTGCTGCTTGTACACCTCGGGCCCCCCGATGGGCCGGTGGAGCAGGGCCTCCTCCAGCAGAAAAGTGAAGGTGCGGGCGGGCCATTTCTCCAGAATCTCCTGTCGGGCCATGCGATCGGCGACCCGCTTTTCGATGATCTCCTCGCTCAGCAGGGGCCGCCAGTTGGTGAAGAGGGCCCGCGCGTACTCCTCGGTCTGGAGCAGCCCCGGCACGGAGTGAACGCCGTAGTCGTGCAGCGCTACGGCGGTGGCCTCCGCATCGGCGAACGCCCGGAACCAGTCCGGATGCCGCTTACGGGCCTGGGCGAGGGCCTTCTCGACGTCGTCCATGGCGACCTTGAGGATTCCGCCGGCGTCGAGGGCGTCGTCGACCCGCTCCAGAAAGTCCGGTTGTGTCGCCCGTACGCCTCGCTCGATCGAGGAGATGAGATCTTCACTGTTGTTGACGGCCTCGCCCAGCGCCTTCTGGCTCATTCCGCACTTGGTGCGGAGCAGCTTGACCTGTTGCCTGAGGGTGTTGAAGAGAAAGGCCGTCCCGTCGAGCTCGATGGGAAGCTCGGGACGCCGTTCCTCGCCCGCGTCTGACATATCCGTACCGCCTTCGCATGCGCGCCTGTTCGGGGCACGGCCGAGGACCCGTACAACGCAGCTGGTGTACCCCGTACCCGTACCGAGAGTCGTGGTGTCGCGACTGTCGGGCAGTATGCGACGGAGGCCAGGCTCTATGGCATGAAAACGGAAACACCCACCCCCACGGTTGAATTCGTACAGCGTTTCTCGGCCACCCGGAAGGCGGCCGTCCAGTCCCGGCTGCTGGCCCTCCACACCCTCGACGCATGGGGCCTGCCCCGCACCTGCCCCACCTCGGAGTCCGCCGCCCAGATCATCGCCGAACTCGCCGCGAACGCCGTCACCCACGCCCGCCTCCCCGGCCGCGACTTCGAGCTCCGCCTCACCCTGACCCCGGAGACCCTCCGCATCGAGGTCTCCGACGCCCTCACCGAGTCCACCCCGCCCCCGACCCCCGCCGCCCCCTCCCCCGACGCCGAATCGGGCCGCGGCCTCTTCCTGGTCGACGCCCTCTCCTCCGCCTGGGGCACCAGGCCCCGCGAGATCGGCAAAACCGTCTGGGCGGATCTCCCCCTCCTCCCTCAGTGACCCCCGCCCGGGGCCTCCTCCGCGTATCCGCTATCACGCTGGTGATCCAGGGCTTCGGCTCCCCCCTCACCGAAGCCCTCTGCAACACCCCCCTCGGCCTCACCACCCTCACCCACCACCTCGCCCTCCCCTGGTGGACCCCCCTCCTGGCGGGCTGGGCGGGCACCACCCTCCTCCTGATATCCCTCCCCCCCCGCGCGCTCGGCCTTCCGGAGGGCACGGGCGTTGTCGCCCAGGCTGGGAGAGAGGCTGAGCGGGATGTTCCTGTGGGCGATCCGCGCCATGCCCGAGGCGGAGAGGGCGAGCTGGATAGGGTCGCCTGAAGTCCATCGCTTGAAGGGACTTGATGGGGAGAGGGGCAGGATGAACCGGGTTGCGGTGCTGTCGGCCGGGTCGTGGGGCACGGCGTTCGCGGCGGTGCTCGCCGACGCGGGCAACGAGGTCGTCATCCACGGCCGCAGGCGCGAGATCGTGGATGCGATCAACATCCGCCACGAGAACCCCGCCTATCTGCCGGACATCACCCTGCCTCGGTCGCTGCGGGCCACCACCGATGTCGCTGAGGCCGTGGCGGGAGCGGATCACCTGGTGGTGTCGATCCCGGCGCAGTCGCTGCGGGACAACCTCACCGCGTGGGCGCCGTTGATCAACCCCCGTACCGTGGTCGTCAGCCTGATGAAGGGCATCGAGACGCACACCGGACTGCGGATGAGCGAAGTCATCACCGAGGTGACCGGGGTTCCGGCTGACCGGGTCGCAGTGGTCTCCGGCCCGAACCTCGCCCGGGAGGTCGCCGCCCGCCGGCCCGCCGCGTCGGTGATCGCCTGCCGTGACGAGACCACGGCCAAAGCGCTTCAGGACGCCTGCGTCACCCCGTACTTCCGTCCCTACACCAACGCGGACGTGGTCGGCTGCGAACTGGGGGGCGCGGTGAAGAACGTCATCGCCCTCGCCATCGGACTCGCCGCCGGGATGGGCCTGGGCGACAACGCCCGCGCCCTGCTGATGACCCGTGGCCTGGCGGAGACCGCCCGGCTCGGCGCGGTGCTGGGCGCCGACCCGCTCACCTTCTCCGGCCTGGCCGGAGTGGGCGACCTCATCGCCACCTGCATGTCACCGCTCTCCCGCAACCGTACCTTCGGCGAACACCTGGGCCAGGGCCTGACCGTGCCCGAGGCGAGCGCCGCGACCCGCCAGACCGCAGAGGGCGTCAAGTCGTCCCAGTCCATCCTGGAGCTCGCGCGTCGGCACGGGGTGGAGATGCCCATCACCGAAGTGGTCGTCTCCGTCGTCAACGGCACGGCCACCGTCGCCGAGGCGGCCGGCCTCCTGATGACCAGAACACCCAAGCCCGAGCGATACGGCGTCTGACCCGCCTTCCGGACCGACTCCAGCTCCAGGCATTGCCTCCTCAAGCCTTGATGTCCGCTGCCTTCCCGGGCGTCGGCCATATCTCAACCAGATACTCCTCCGCCCCCTTCCGCCCCTATCGTCGTCGCCTCCGCCAAGCCGCTCCAGACCGTCCGGGAAACCGCCGTCCGCACCGCGCGCTCGCCGACCGTCTGGTGCGGCTGCTGGAGCTGGGCGATCTGTCAGCCCGCCGTAATGGCGGCAAGCCGCTCCACATCGGGATGGTCGAACCAGCAGAGTCGCTGGAACGCTCACGATGTTGCTTTACCTTTGAGTACTGCGTCGATGAAGGACGCCGGAGGTAGGTAGTGATGATCTTCGATGTAATGAAAGATAAGGTTGGGTGCGATCAGGATTAGGCCGCTGTCCAGCGTCAGTCGAATTTCCGCGGAACCGAGAACGGTCTTCCTCCCGTCGCGTTCGATCGAATACGGATAAGAGAGGCGTCCAGATTCATGACGCAGTGAGCATGAGTGCCACCCTCGCGTGCGTCCGCTTGGGTGATTTTGAATCAGTCGAAGAAGCTGCTCCCGCATAAGCTCTGAAGTTTCTCCGACAGGGAATTCAATGCCATTTTCCAGCCAGCCGATGTTCAGAGATTCTGTGCCGTTTGGAATATCGTCTGTGAGATATTCGTAAGGGGTCAGATCTGTGTAATATGTCATGGTCGCTCCGCGATGGTGATCGCCAATGACGTGTAGACATCCGTCCAGTACTCGGGGGAATTCATACGAGGCTCCGGCGGTGGTGTCTCATCGGTCGCTCAGGCTCTGAGAGAGCCTGAGCGGGATGTTCAAGCGGGCGATTCGGGCTATGTCCGAGGCGGAGAAGGCGAGCTGGGAGTCGTGGTCCGCATAGCCCCAGACGGTGAGCATGACGGTGTGCCCCTCCGACCTCAGGGACGCGAGAGCCTCGGTGCGGCTCTCCGCTGCGCTGAGGACGTGGTCGAGCTGCTCGGAGAAGATCCGGGTGATCCGGTTGTCGCACTCAAGGCTCCATCGGCCATCGGTGTCACCGGGAATCCAGCGGTCCACCCCCGGAGGCCCTGAAGAGGTGGGTTGCAGGCAGAGACGCTCGGTGACCCGGTCCGGGTAGAGGTCGGGGCCCTTGATGACCAGTGCCACATGCGGCAGCGTCCATGTTTCGCCCGGCCGGGCTTTTTTATTCATCGCTCCCCCTCTGCTTGGCGTACGGGCTCCGGCCGGTATCGGTACATCTGCCTCATGTTCTTTCGGATAGCCCAAGGGGGCGCTGGTCGCCGACCTCGGCGGCGTACAGGTGGTTCCTGATGCCTCATGGAGTGACGGCGTCTGCCGCCTTGCCGACTGCCGGCCATATCTGGGCCAGGTACTCTTCCGCGCCTTTCCGGCCCTGCTGGTGTGGCGAGCCCGCCTTCGATTTCCCCTTTGTCCAGAACCAGACGCGCACGGAGTAGTCGCCGGCCCCGTACGGGAGATCGACGCATGAAGCACCCGCTGTCCGCTCCGAGATCACGATCACGCCGGTTGGACACGCCAGAGTCATCTCCCTGTGCCCGTTCCAGGCTCCATCAGGGGCAGACGAAGGCTCCTCGCCCCAGGCGTCGATGGTCAGCCGAACACGGCCCTGGTCCTGGAGGCAGCTGACACAGATCTCGTACCCGTCGCCGGCCACGGTCTGCTCAATGGCGGCGCGCAGGATGTCCGAGTCGCTTGCCTCGTAGTCCGCATCGTAGAGATCGAACCCGCCGTCGACCAAGACGAGTTTCTGTCGATCCAGAATCCGTTGCGGCATCGCTGCTCCTCAAGCGGCATGTGCTTCCGTGGAACGTTCATGTGCTCTGGATATTCTGACCTCTGATGATGGCGAGCACAGCTGGAGCGGTAATCTCCGGCCTGCTCCAGGGTCAGCTGGCGCTGACGCCGTGCTCGGGCCATACGTCCGTCTCGCCGTAGAGGGAATTGATCTTCCGTGACGCCTTGAGGAAGGCGTAGTTGATATTTCCGTCTACGGGGAGGGATCTACGGGTTCCGGTGTTCATCATGAGGCGGCACGTCTCTTCGCTGCCGTCGAAGCCGAAAAGATACTCGACCGACTCCGGTGATTCGGAGATCTTTCGAAAATAGACGAGTGACGCCACTGCCGTTCACCTTCCAGGACTTCACGCATGTGCAGTCGTCGGGGGCCGGGGGATTCCAGCGCCACCGAACCTGATGAGCGCGTTCATCTCTCCCTCACCCACCGCTGCTGACCGGGTAACCCTCGAACCCCCATTGGCCGCCGCCTCAGTCGTCGAGCCAGGCCATCGGGTCCTCTTGAGGTCTGCCCAGAGCGGTGAGCGTGGTGAACGAGACCGGGAGGCCGAGCGTTGCCAGCAGGCTCGCGGCTTCGGGAGTCATGTACAGCGCGGCGCGCGACTCGACCGTTCCCGCGATGGCCACCTGAATCGCGTAGCCCGCTTCCCGGAGCCGCTGGACGCCGTCGAGGCGAGGGGCGACCTGGGAGACAAGGGCCGCGATCTGGCCGTCCAGATCCTGTGCCAGCTGCTCATCGAAGGTGAAGGCCCACCAGCCCGGCCCCGTGGTGACGAACGGCCCAGGCGCGTCGGACGGGACGCCGGATAGCCCAAGGGAATCGTTCACGAAGTCGATGTCCATATCGGCATTGGTGATCGCCAACGACGTGTAGACATCGGTCCAGTACTCGGGGGAATTCAAGCGAGGCTCCAGCGGTGGTGTCTCATCGGTCGCTCAGGCTCTGAGAGAGGCTGAGCGGGACGTTCAAGCGGGCGATTCGCGCCATGTCCGAGGCGGAGAAGGCGAGCTGGGAGTCGTGGTCCACGTAGCCCCAGACGGTGAGCGCGACGGTGTACCCCTCCGACCTCAGGGACGCGAGAGCCTCGGTGCGGCTCTCCACTGCGCTGAGGACATGGTCGAGCTGCTCGGAGAAGATCCGGGTGGTGCGGTCGTCGCACTCGAAATACCATCGGCCATCGGTGTCACCGGGAAACCAGCGGTTCACCCCGGGGAGCCTTGAGGAGGTGGGCTCCAGGCCGAGACGCTCCGTGATCCTGTCCGGGACGAGGTCGGCTCCTTTGATGATCAGTGCCACTTCCGGCAGCGTCCATGTTGCGTCCGTACGCCGGAACTCCCCCAGCCGTACGGCGAACTCACGCCGGCCGATCACCACCCGCTCCTCGGGCGAGAGCTCGGGCGGCATGGGCTCGGGCGGTGCCGCCCCGGGTTCCATCGACGGGCCCGGGGCGGCGGGACCCTGCCCCACGGGCTCCATATCGATGAGTTCCGTCAGTCGTGACGGCCGCCCGGACTCCCGAGCGCCACCCCCGTTCTCCGTCATGCCCGCCATCGTGGCACGGCCCACGGACAACGCGGCTGCTTCGGGCCCATCGGAATCCCGGCATAACGTTTGCGCGCGGCGCGCGGACGTGCGGGCAGGGCACGTAGGGGCGCGGCCCTGCACCCCGCGCCATCACGTGCCCTGCCACCGGCCCACGGCCGACACCCCGCGAAGGGGATTCCCCTCCCGAAATCGCCTAGCGGCCCTGGGCGGGCCGGAGCGTGCCCTCGGGGGCGGCCTCCTCGCCGCCCTCGGGAGCTTCGTGGGCTCCGTGTGCTCCGCCGTCGCCGCCGACCTTGCGCAGTGCGGTCGTCGCGAGTACCGCGGTGACGGCGGCGAGCGCGGCGCAGACGACGGCGACGGTGTTCAGCCCGCTGGTGTACGCCTCCCGGGCGGCCGTCAGGACCTGGTCGCCGAGAGCGCCCTGGAGCTTGTCGGCTTCGGCGACGGCGCCTTCGATGCCGGCCCGGACGGTGTCGGCGGCATCCCCCGACAGTCCGTCGGGCACCGCGATCCTGCTCTGGTAGAGCGCGCCGCCGAGGCTGCCGAGCGCCGCGAGGCCGAAGGCGACGCCGAACTGGCCGCTGGTCTCGGAGACCGAGGCGGCGGAGCCGCCCTTCTCCGGCGGGGCGGAGCTGACCACCAGGTTGGTGCCGAGCGCGCCGATGGGACCGGTGCCGAGGAAGGCGATCACAAAGCCCGCGACGAGCAGCGGCAGCCCGCCGACCGGGTCGACGAAGGCGAGGAGCAGATAGCCGATGGTGGTGACGCCGAGACCGCCGCCGATGACGACGCCCATGGGCAGCCGCTTGACCAGCGTCGGGGCGAGGGTCGCGGCGACGAGGGAGGCGATCGCCGACGGCACCATCCACAGACCGGCTTCGACGGGGGAGAGCCCCTCGACCATCTGGAGATAGCCGGTGATGAAGAGGTAGCTGCCGCCCATGGTGGCCATGGCGAACATCAGGATGAGCAGCGAGGCCGTGAAAGCGCCGCGCTTGAAGAGGCTGAGGTCCATCAGCGGGTGTTCCAGCGTGCGCTGGCGGCGGGCGAACAGCGCGCCGAAGACCAGCCCGGCCACGATCGCGAGGACACGGGCCGGCTCCCAGCCCTCGCGGGCGATCTCCTTGAGGCCGTAGATGACCGGCAGGATCGCGGCGAGCGAGAGCGCCACACTGATCAGGTCGATCCGGCCGCCGTTCGGGTCGCGGTACTCGGGCAGCACGAACGGCGCCGAGACCAGCAGGATCAGCATCACCGGGACGCCGAGCAGGAAGACCGAGCCCCACCACCAGTACTCCAGCAGCACACCGCCGGCCACGGGGCCGAGCGCGGTGCCGCCCATGAAGCAGCTGGCCCAGACGGCGATGGCCCGGCCGCGCTGGCGCGCGTCCTGGAACATGTTGCTGATCAGGGCCAGCGTGGACGGCATCAGGGTGGCGGCGGCGACACCGAGCAGGGCGCGGGTGACGATCAGCATCTCGGCGCTGGTGGAGAAGGCGGCCAGCAGCGAGGCGACGCCGACGACAGACGCGCCGATCATCAGCAGCTTGCGGCGGCCGATCCGGTCGCCGAGGGTGCCCATCGTCACGAGGAAGCCGGCGCACAGGAACCCGTAGACATCCATGATCCACAGGGTCTGGGTGCCCGTGGGGTTCAGCGACTCCGCGAGATGCGGCAGGGCCAGGAACAGCACGCTCTGGTCGAGAGCGAGCAGCAGGGTGGGCAGGGCCAGTACGGCGAGCCCGGCCCATTCCCGGGCGCCGGCCTTGGGCGGCGCGACCTTGGGGACGGTCGATGACATGGGGTTCCTTCTCTCGGTCGCTGCGGAGCCCCACCGTGCGCCCGTGCGCTCACGGGCCGCTCTCGGTCTGCTCTCGGTCGCCCCCCAGGCTGTTCGCGATCGCTACCGGGCTGTTCGCGATGGCCCGGTATCGGCCATGGCGCGGTTCCTCGCGTGGGTTAGCGTGATCACATGCGTTTCGGGGTGCTCGGTCCATTGGGCGTGTGGACAGCGGACGGACGGCCGGTGAGGGTCCCGGAGCTCAAGGTCCGCGCTCTGCTCACCTGTCTTCTGGCGCACCAGGGACGCCCGGTCTCCGCGGACCGGCTGATCGACGACCTGTGGGGCGCGAAGCTGCCGGGCAATCCGGCCGGGGTGCTCCAGAACAAGGTCTGGCAGCTGCGCCGCGCCCTGGAGGCCGCCGAGCCCGGCGGCCGGGACCTGGTCGTCTCGCTCACCCCGCTCGGCTACCGGCTGCGTACCGGCTCCGACGCGGTGGACGCGGACCGGTTCCACGAACTGACCGCCCGGGCGCGGGCCGCCGGGGACCCCCGGGAACGCGCGGCGCTGCTCGCCGACGCGCTGGCGGTGTGGCGGGGGCCCGCCTTCGCGGACTTCGCGGACGAGGAGTTCGTCCGCGCCGCCGCCGCCCGGCTGGAGGAGCAGCGGCTGACCGCGCTGGAGGAGCAGGCCGAGGCCCGGCTGGAGCTGGGGGAACACGCCCTGGTCGCCGACGACCTGGGCGATCTGGTCGCCCTGCACCCGCTGCGCGAGCGGCTGCGTACCGCGCATGTACGGGCGCTCTATCTCGCGGGCCGCCAGAGCGCGGCCCTGAGCAGCTACGCCGAGCTGCGGGAGCGGCTCGCCGATCAGCTGGGGCTCGATCCGAGTCCCGAACTGGCCGCGCTGCACCAGGCGATCCTCACCCAGGACCCGGCGCTGACCGCCGTTCCCTCGCCGTCGACCACGGCGGCCCGGCCGCCGTCGAACGTACCGAGCGCGCTGACGGAGCTGATCGGCCGGGGCGAGGCGGTCGCCGGGCTGCGCGCGGCGCTCGACGCCCACCGGCTGGTGACGCTGACCGGGCCCGGCGGGGTCGGCAAGACCCGGCTGGCCCTGGCGGTCGCCGCTCAGGCGGCCCCGGCCTTCCCCGGCGGGGTCCGGCTGGCCGAGCTCGCCGCGCTGGACCCGTCGCCCGGCCCGCTCAGTCCCTCACCCAGCCCGAGGGACACCGAGGTACGGGAGCTGGTCGCCGCGCTGCTCGGGGTACGGGACGACATCTCCCCGCTGCCCTCCTCCGCAGCAGGCCCGCCGACCCTGACCGACCGGGTGGTGCAGGCGCTGGGCGACCAGCCGACGCTGCTGGTCCTCGACAACTGCGAGCATGTCGTCGCGCCCGTCGCCGAACTGGTGGAGCGGCTGCTCAAGTCGGCGCCCCGGCTACGGGTGCTGGCGACGAGCCAGATCCCGTTGGGGGTCGCGGGCGAGCGGCTCAGCGAGGTGGAGCCGCTGGACCGGCCGGGCGCGGTCGAGCTGTTCGCGGCGCGCGCGTCGGCCGCCGCCCCCCACTTCGTCCTCGACGAGTCCAACGCGGAGGCGGTCGCGGCGATCTGCCGCAGGCTGGACGGCATTCCGCTGGCGGTGGAGATGGCCGCGACCCGGGTACGGGTGCTGGGCGTGGCCGAGCTGGCGGCCCGGCTGGACGACCGCTTCCATCTGCTGGCCTCCGGGGTGCGCGGCGCCCCGGCCCGGCAGCGGACCCTGCGGGCGGTCATCGACTGGAGCTGGGACCTCCTCGGCGATCAGGAGCGCGCCGTGCTGCGGCGTCTCGCGGTGCACGCCGACGGCTGCACCCTCGCCGCCGCCGAGGAGATCTGCCCCGCCGGGGACCTGAACCGGGCGGAGGTGCTCGATCTGCTGGCGCGGCTGGTGGAGGGCTCCCTGGTGGTGGTCGCCGACACGGCGGACGGGCCGCGCTACCGGCTGCTGGAGTCGGTCACCGCGTACTGCGTCGAGCGGCTGCGGGAGAACGGCGAGCTGACCGGGCTCCAACTGCGGCACCAGGACTACTACACAGGGCTGGCCGAGCGGGCCGAACCGCATCTGCGGGGCCACGGCCAGCGGCAGTGGCTGCGCCGGCTGGACGCGGAGAACGCGAATCTGCGCACC
Organism: Streptomyces jumonjinensis; assembly: GCF_009600885.1. Taxonomy (GTDB): domain Bacteria; phylum Actinomycetota; class Actinomycetes; order Streptomycetales; family Streptomycetaceae; genus Streptomyces; species Streptomyces jumonjinensis. Next base: position 6,558 of record NZ_VCLA01000120.1, on the reverse strand, counting down.
GCCCTGGAGAGCGCCGTACGGGCCGGGGACGCGGAGCGCGCGCTGCGGCTGGTGAACGCGCTCAGCTGGTACTGGCAGCTGCGGGGCCGCAACAGCGAGGCCGAGCGCTCGCTGGCCCAGGCGCTCTCGGTGCCCGCCCCCGCCCCGGCGGACCCGGCGGCACACGCCGCCCGGGTCGCCAAGGCCACGGCCTGGCTCGGCGGGGTGCGCCTCGCGCTCGGCGGCAGCGCGGACCCGCTGTCCGAGTACCGGGCGGCGCTGCGGCCGTACGGGGAGTACGGGGAGTACGGGGAGTACGAGAAGGTCGACGACCCGGGCGGGCGGGCGCGGGCGCAGTGGTTCCTGGGCTCCAATCTGTACGGTATCGCCGATCTGTCGCCGAGTGAGGAGCTGGTGGCCCGCGCGCTGGCCGCTTTCCGTTCGCTGGGCGATGAGTGGGGCACGGCGGCGGCGCTGGCCAGCCGGGCCTTCCAGGCGAAGCTGCGGGGCGACTTCGACGCGGTGCGCCGGCACGGCGAGCAGAGCCTGGAGATCTTCCGCGAACTGGGCGACCAGTGGGGGCAGCTGCGGGCGATGGTGCCGTTGCAGACGCGGGCGGAGGTGGTCGGCGACTATCCGCACGCGGGGCGGCTGCTGCGGGACGGGCTGCGGATGGCGGAGGAGCTGGAGCTCTGGCCCGAGGTGTCGTTCCAGCTCGCCGGGCTGGGCCGGATCACGCTGCTGACCGGGGATCTGCCGCAGGCCCGGGAGTACCACGAGCGGGCCCGGCGGCTCGCCGTCGAGCAGTCCGACACCTTCGGCGAGCTGTTCGCCGAGATCGGGCTCGGGATGGGGGCCCGCCGGGAGGGCGATCTGGAGGCGGCGGAGGCCCATATGGTCCATGTCCTCGCACTGCACCGGCAGATGGGGTACGAGCCGGGGATGCCGGCGCTGGTCCTCGCCGAGCTGGGCTTCATCGCCGAGGCGCGGGGGCAGGTGGAGCGGGCCCTGGAGCTACAGCTGGACGGGCTGGCCACCGCGCGGGCCGCCGGCGACCCACGGGCGCTCGCGCTGGCGCTGGAGGGGCTGGCCGGCGCCCGGCTGCTGTCCGGCCACCCGGCTCACGCGGCCCGTCTGCTCGGGGCGGCGACGACGGCCCGCGCCTCGGTGGGGGTGCCGCTGCCGCTGGGCGAACGCGGCGATGTGGACCGTATCTCCACCCGGGCCCGGCGCGAACTGGGCGAGTCCGCCTACGGGACCGAGTTCACCCGGGGCACCACCCTCACCCCCGCCGCCTGCGCGGAACCTCCTGCCGCCTGTGCGGAACCTCCTGCCACCTGCGCGGAGCCCCCTGCCCCCGCATCCGCATCCGCCTGACAGTGAGGACCAGGCGGTGATGGCGTTGCGCCTCAGCGCGCCATATGCCGATCCAGCTCACGCGCGCGCTCCCGCAGCCCGTCCGCCCAGCCAGGCCCCTCCACGGCCCCGGGCGTCCCGGGCATCCCGAACGGGTACGGGAGTCGGAGATCGCGGAGTTCCCCGCCCGGCCCCCACGCCCTCTCACCCCCGACGCCCTCTCACCCCGCCCACGGTCGGCTCGTATGCTCGGCTTCATGACGGATCACGAGCCCGCACGCCCCACCGAGAACGCCATGCGCCGCGCCCTGAAGCGAGCCAGGGACGGGGTTGCCCTCGATGTCACCGAGGCCGCTGTGCTGCTGCAAGCGCGGGGGAGTGATCTGGAGGACCTCTGCGCCTCGGCCGCCCGCGTACGGGACGCCGGCCTGGAGGCCGCGGGGCGGCCCGGAGTGATCACGTACTCGAAGAGCGTGTTCATCCCGCTCACCCGGCTCTGCCGGGACAAATGCCACTACTGCACCTTCGCCACCGTCCCCGGCAAGCTCCGCCGCGCGGGCCATGGAATGTTCATGTCGCCCGACGAGGTCCTCGACATCGCCCGGCGCGGCGCGGAGCTCGGCTGCAAGGAAGCCCTCATCACCCTCGGCGACAAGCCGGAGGACCGCTGGCCCGAGGCCCGGGAGTGGCTGGAGGCGGAGGGGTACGACGACACCATCGCGTACGTCCGCGCCATGTCGATCCGCATCCTGGAGGAGACCGGGCTGCTGCCCCATCTCAACCCCGGCGTCATGAGCTGGACCGACTTCCAGCGGCTCAAGCCCGTCGCGCCCTCCATGGGCATGATGCTGGAGACCACCGCCACCCGGCTGTGGAGCGAGCCCGGCGGCCCCCACCACGGCTCGCCCGACAAGGAGCCGGCCGTACGGCTGCGGGTGCTGGAGGACGCGGGCCGCAGCTCCGTGCCGTTCACCAGCGGGCTGCTCATCGGCATCGGCGAGACCTACGAGGAGCGCGCCGACTCGCTCTTCGCGCTGCGCCGAGTCTCCCGCGCCTACCACGGCATCCAGGAACTGATCATGCAGAACTTCCGCGCCAAGCCGGACACGGCGATGCGCGGAATGCCCGACGCCGAACTGGACGAGCTGGTCGCCACGATCGCCGTCGCCCGGCACATCATGGGCCCCGCCGCCTGCCTCCAGGCCCCGCCAAACCTGGTGGACGCCGAGTACGCGCGGCTCATCGGCGCGGGCATCGACGACTGGGGCGGCGTCTCCCCGCTCACCCCCGACCATGTCAACCCCGAGCGCCCCTGGCCCCGGATCGACGAGCTGGCCCGGCACTCGGCCGCCGCCGGATTCCGGCTGGAGGAACGCCTCTGCGTCTACCCGGAGTTCGTCCAGCGCGGCGAGCCCTGGCTGGACCCCCGGCTGCTGCCCCATGTGCGGGCGCTCGCCGACCTGGAGACCGGACTCGCCGACTCCGGGGCGATCCCGGCCGGGCTGCCCTGGCAGGAGCCGGACGAGGGCTTCACCGCCGCCGGACGCACCGATCTGCACCGGACCATCGACACCGAGGGCCGCACCCACGACCGCCGGGACGACTTCGACGCCGTGTACGGGGACTGGGAGGCCCTGCGGGAGGCCGCCGCGCCCGGCATGGTGCCGCAGCGCATCGACACCGATGTCCGGCAGGCGCTGAGGCAGGCCGCCGACGACCCCACCCGGCTCACCGACGACGAGGCCCTCGCCCTGCTGCACGCGGACGGCCCCGCGCTCGACGCCCTCACCCGCATCGCCGACGAGCTGCGCCGGGACGTGGTCGGCGACGAGGTCACCTACGTCGTCACACGGAACATCAACTTCACCAACGTCTGCTACACCGGCTGCCGCTTCTGCGCCTTCGCCCAGCGGCGTACGGACGCCGACGCGTACACCCTCTCCCTCGACCAGGTCGCCGACCGCGCGGCGCAGGCGTGGGACGTGGGCGCGGTCGAGGTCTGCATGCAGGGAGGCATTCACCCCGATCTGCCCGGTACGGCGTACTTCGACATCGTCCGCGCGGTCAAGGAACGCGTCCCCGGCATGCATGTGCACGCCTTCTCGCCGATGGAGGTCGTCAACGGCGCGTCCCGGACGGGGATGTCCATCCGGGAGTGGCTGACGGCCGCCAAGGAGGCCGGGCTCGACTCCATCCCCGGGACCGCCGCCGAGATCCTCGACGACGAGGTCCGCTGGATCCTCACCAAGGGCAAGCTGCCCGCCGCGACCTGGATCGAGGTCGTCAGCACCGCCCATGAGCTGGGCCTGCGCTCGTCGTCGACCATGATGTACGGACATGTCGACCAGCCCCGGCACTGGCTCGGCCACTTCCGTACGCTCGCCCGCGTCCAGCAGGAGACCGGCGGATTCACGGAGTTCGTCACTCTTCCGTTCATCCACACCAACGCGCCCGTCTACCTCGCGGGGATCGCCCGCCCCGGCCCCACCGTCCGGGACAACCGGGCCGTCACCGCGATGGCCCGGCTGCTGCTCCACCCCCACATCACCAATATCCAGACGAGCTGGGTGAAATTGGGCGCGGAGGGTGCGGCCGAGATGCTCCGCTCCGGGGCCAACGATCTCGGCGGCACCCTGATGGAGGAGACGATCTCCCGTATGGCGGGCTCCCGCTACGGCTCGTACCGCTCCATCAAGGACCTGATCGGCATCGCCGAGCTGGCGGGACGGCCGGCCAGGGCGCGGACGACGCTGTACGGGGAGGTCCCGGAGGAGCGGATGCGTACGGCGCGGGGGTCGGACGGGCAGCTGCCCGAGCTGCTGCCGCTGGTGAACGAGTGAGCCGGGCATGGGCGGAGCCCTTGCGCGGCTTGGGCCCCCGGACCCGGCGGCCCAAGGGCTCCGCCCGGTTCCTCCAGCACATCAGCCGATAAGCTGCATGCCGTCATGGCCCCCGCCGGGGGCGGGAAGAGCTGAGGAGACACTGCTCGATGGCCCGACAGATCTCGTCCGCGGCGCTGGTGACCGGTCTCACCTCCGCGGCGCTCGTCGGCGTTCTGCTGCTCGCGGTCCAGGCCGGCCAGTCCGCCCCGCAGAACGCCGTCGCGCGCAAGCCCGCCGCGGGCGCCAGCCCCTCGGCGTCCGACCAGAAGGGCAAGAACCCGGCCAAGCCTCCCGCCGTCCCCGAGAACTCGGGAGTGGGCAAGCGCGTCGTGTACTCGCTGGGCCAGGACCGCGCCTGGCTGGTGGACGCCGCCGGTAAGCAGCTCAGCACCTTCACCGTCTGGCCGGGCAATGTGGAGCCCGCGCTCGGCACGCACAGCGTCTCCAGGCGTACCCCGGCCATCACCGGCACCGACGGTGTCTCGGTGGAGAACGTGATCTACTTCACCGGCTCGGGGAATGTGCCCATCGCCTTCTCCGCCGCGGTCGACGGCTCCTCTCCCAAGCCGATACCGGGCAAGCAGATCGGGGCGATACGGGTGCGCACCGACGACGGAAAGCGGCTCTGGGACTTCACGGTCGTGGGGAGCTCCGTCGTCGTGGTCCGCTGACAGAGGCGGGTTCGCCGACCTCGCACACCTTTCCCACAGACTCTCCCAGCCGTCTCCCCATCCCCGCCGGTCCCGCGCGCATCGGCCGGACCGGTTCCCGCCCGTTCGATTACAGTGCTGCCCCGGCAGGGGTTCAGAGGGTCGCACCGGGCACCACAGCAGCATCCACGTCCGCAACGACGTCCAGGGAGGGGCGCGCGGTGAGCGCAGCAGCCACAGCCGTCTGGGGGCGAGCCGAGCAGCAGGACTTCCGGGCGCGGGTGCGCGGCGCGCTCCTCGGCTCGGCCATCGGCGACGCGCTCGGCGCGGGGATCGCCGGGCTCACACTGGCGGGGATACAGGCGGCGCACGGCGAGGACGGCCTCACCGATCTCGTACCGGCGTACGGCCGCCGCGGCGCGGTCACCGCCGCGACCCAGCTGACCCTCTTCACCGTGGACGGACTGATACGCGCCCAGGTCCGCAGGGACACCGGGGCCTGGCATCCGCCGACCGATGTGCACCGCGCCTATCTGCGCTGGGCCGCGACCCAGCACGACTGGGGACCCGACGAGCGCCGCAAGGACGACGGGTGGCTCGCCCGCGAGGAGTGGCTCTACACCCGGCGCGACCCTCCGAAGGCCAGCCTCATGGGGCTGGGGGACCCGCACATGGGCACGCTGGAGGCCCCGAAGAACCCCACCGCCCGGGACGCGGGCGCGCTCGTCCGGTCGGCCCCGTTCGGGCTGCTCGTCGGGTGGGAGCCGCAGCTGGTGTGCCAGCTCGCCGTGGAGTGCGCGGCACAGACCCACGGCCATCCGACCGCGTATCTCTCGGCGGGCGCGTTCGCCGTCATCGTGCACGGTCTGGCACGCGGTGAGGCCCTGGAGCCCTCCGTGGGGCGCGCTCTCACCCTGGTGGGCACCCGGCCGGGACACCAGCCGGTCACCGACGCGCTGACGGCGGCGCTCGGGGCCGTACGGCAGGGGGCGCCGGGCCCTGAGCGCGTCACGCGGCTGAGCGCCGCCGACCCGGCGGGGCACCACGCGGAGGGGGTGCTCGCCGCCGCGGTCTACTCGGCGCTCGTCAGCGAGGACATCCGCCATGGACTGCGCCTCGCGGTCAACCACGACGGCCCCTCGGCGGCGACCGGCTCGGTGACGGGCGCGCTCCTCGGCGCACTGCACGGGGAGACCGCGCTGCCGCCCGCCTGGCTCTCCGAACTGGAGGGCCGCCCGACCCTGCTGGAGCTGGCGGACGACTTCGCGATGGAGATGACCCAGGGCCCAGCCCTCCACACCCCCACCACCGCCTCCCCCGGCTGGCTGACCCGCTACCCACGCGCCTGACCGGGGGGCCGCTCTCCAGCGGCTGGGCCCGCTTCGTACGGCCGGGATCGGCGGCGGCGGATCTGGATCTTGTGTGCGAGCCGCCCTGCCGGGCGCGGGCCCTTGTCGGGGGCCAGCCCCCGAACCCCCGCTCCTCAAACTCCCCCAGACTTCGTCCGGGGGGACCCCCAAGGGGCTGATTTTGGCCCCCGGACGGGCTGGGTTTGCCGGGGTTGCCCAGCACCCGGGATAAGCGGCGGTCGAGTCTCACGAGAGGGGTCCGCGCTCCCCGGCACAGGGGATAGACTGGCGGGCGGTTGGGGTCTCAGGGGAGGGGGCCGCGCAGGGGTGGTGCCGGGACGT
>NZ_VCLA01000119.1 GCF_009600885.1 Streptomyces jumonjinensis | reverse complement strand
CCGCCCGGACCGCCGGGACGCTGGCGCTGACCGTCCCGCTGCGCCGGGGCGCCGTACAACTGCCCGGACTGGGCCGGCTGGTGACCGGCCCCAGGGCCCCCGCCCCGGTCATCGCCGTCGAAGACGGCCGTATCACCGCCGACGGCAGACCGCTGGACGCCCTCCCCGGCCAGGTCCGCTGGCAGCCGCTGCGCCATCTGGAGGCCGACGGCATCCGGGTGGCGCTGGAGGACACCGACCCCTACCGGGGCCCCGGCCCGACCGGACCGGCGCCCCGGCTCAGCGGCCGGGAGCACGCCGGCTGGCAGCGGGCGTTCCGCGACGCCTGGGCGATCGTGCGCGACCGCCACCCCCGCCATGCCGAGGGCCTCGCGGCGGGGCTGACCTCCCTCGTCCCGCTCCCCGCCCCGCCCGGGCCCGCCGTGGCGGAGAGCTCGCGGCACGCCTTCGGCGCCCTCGCCCTCTCCCCGCCGCCCACCGCCGAGGCGTTCGCCGTGCTGCTGGTCGAGCACTTCCAGCGGATGAAGCTCGCCGCGCTGGAGGATCTGTACGATCTGCTCGCACCCGGCGGCGGCCGTCACCGGGTGGCCTGGCGGCCCGACCCCCAGCCGCTCGACGCGGTGCTGGCGGGCGCGTACACCCGGCTGGCGCTCGCCGGCGGCAGCCGCGCCCGCGCCCGGGCGGTGCTCGACGCCCTCGACGTCCTGGAGGAGTCGGGCGCGGCCACCGCGACCGGCGGACGCCTGCTGAGAGCCATGCGCGCCGGCGCGCTCACCCCGGCAGGGCCCGAGTGAGCGCCCGGACCCCGGTGCGCGTCCCCGGGGCCGCCGCGCCCGCCGGAGCACGGCCGCGCGGACGGCCCGCCCCCGTCCCCATGGGCCGGCGGGTGCCGGAGCCCTTCGCTCCGGTACGTCGTGAAACGGCCTCCGGGGCAACTCGCCGGTGCCAACCACTAGTACCCGTCGCGGGTTTCGCGCTCCAATGGGACATTCAGCGCCGCCGTGGAACCCGTCGTGTGTTCCACGGCCGGCGGGCGGCTGTCGCGGGGGAGGCGATGCCATGACCCATCCGTTCGCCTCCTCGCAGGCGCCCATCAGCCGGGACCCGTACTTCTTCCTCAGCTACGCGCGCATCCCGTCCACCGAGGAGGAGCGCAGCCGCGAGCACCCGGACCAGGATCTGGTCGACTTCCACCGGGAGTTATGCCGGCACATCATGCAGCTGACCGACCACGACGGCAGCGAAGCGCCCGGCTTCCTGGACCGCAGCATGGGGATCGGCGCCGACTGGGAGCGCAATCTCAAAACGGCCCTGGCGACCTGCCAGGTCTTCGTCCCCGTCTACACCAAGCGGTACTTCTCCCGCGAGTGGTGCGGCAAGGAGTGGGACGCCTTCGCCCGGCGGCAGGCCCGGCAGCATCTCACCCGGCCCTACACCGTCAACGCGATCGTCCCCGTCCTCTGGCTGAGCCCCGGGCATCTGAATCTGCCGCCGGTCGCCGAGGCCGTCCAGTACATCCACCCCGACCTCGGGACCTCGTATCTGAAGATGGGCCTGTACGGACTGCGGGAGGCGGGGTACGCCATCCAGTACCGCCGCGCCGTCTGGGGAATAGCCCAGACCATCGTCAAGGTCGCCCAGCAGGCACGCCTCGACCCCTGCGATCCGGAGCTGTTCGACGACCTCCGCAACGTCTTCGAGGAGGGACCGTGAGATGCCGCTCTTCTTTCTGAGCTACGCCCGCATCCCGGGCGACCGGCGCAGCGGGCCCGACCCCGACCGGCTGGTCTTCGACTTCTACATGAGGCTGCGCAACCGGGTCGCGGCCTACGCCGGGGTGAGCGGACCCGACGCCGGATTCGTCGAACTGCCCGGCACCACCGGCGAGGAGGTGGCCGAGGCGCTCTCCCGCTGCCGGGTGTTCGTACCGCTCTACTCCAAGCGGTACTTCACCGATCCGCAGTGCGGACGGCAGTGGACCTCGGTCACCCGCGGGGCCGCGCCGGCCGCCGCGCCGCGGATCGTCCCCGTGCTGTGGACGCCGTATCCGGCGACTTCGGTGCCGCAGGCCGTGCAGGAGACCCCCGCCGTCCCGGAGAGTGCGGCGGACGGGGAGGACGGCTACGCCACCATGGGGCTGCACCAGCTGCTCGATCTGGAGGAGGGCCAGGCCCAGCAGGTCGTCGAATGGCTCGCGCGCCGGATCGTGGCGACCGCGGCCGGGGCCCGCCCGCACGGCGATCCCGACCCCGCCGCGCTCGCCCGGCTGCCGGACGCCTTCGCGACCCTGCCGCCGAGCCCTCCGCTGCGGATCACCGTGCTCGCGCCGTCCGAGGGGCGGCTGCCGATAGGGCGTGAGCCCTCGCGCTACGGACCGGACCCGCTCGACTGGAGCCCCTATGGGCCGGTCGCGGGCGGCCCGGTCGCCGAACAGGTCAGGGAGCTCGCCCGGAATCTGCGCTTCGACCCGGAGGTGGTCTCGTTCGACAAGGCGCTGGTGGAGCTGCGCGGAACCGGCACACCGGCCGCGCCCTGGATCCTGATCGTGGACCCCTGGGCGCTCCAGGACGCTGAGGCGGCCCGTCAGGCGGGGGCGTTCGACGCGGCGCACCGGCCCTGGACGGCGGTGCTCACCGCGCTCGCCGACGACGACCCGCAGACGAAGGAGCATTCCGAACGTCTGCGCGGGCTACTGGAATCCACCTTTCCGCGCTTTGTTCGTGAGGGAAGAATAGGACAGCAGACGGCCGTTCGCGGACTGGGCGCGGCGGACACATTCGCCCAATGGTTCTGTGAGTTGGTCGAGTCCGTCTACATGCGATATCTGCGATACATTCAGCCGCGATCATCCCTGGGGAGTTCGGACCGGGGGATCGGTCCGGGGGCCGACGGGGGCGGATCCGGTACCGACGAGGGCGGCGGCGCGGAGGCAGGGCGATGACCGGTGGACACGCGGGCACAATCATCACGTTCTATTCGTACAAGGGCGGCACGGGCCGGACGATGGCGCTCGCCAACACCGCCTGGATCCTGGCGTCGGCGGGCCGCCGGGTCCTGGTCGTCGACTGGGACCTCGACGCCCCGGGCCTCGACCGCTTTCTCCATCCCTTCCTCGACCGGGACCGGCTCGCCACCACACCCGGGGTGCTCGACCTGGTCAGCCGCTTCAACCAGTCCCTGCTGGAGCGCATGAGGGTCGTCGAGACCCCCTACGACACCTCCTGGGGCGCGGAGCGGTCGGCCGAGGACGACGACGCCCCCACGGCGGACGTGGACGACGACTGGGTCGCCGAGCGGGCCCGGTTCAATCACTGTGTGATTCCGGTCGTCTGGGAATTCCCCCGGAACGGGCGGCTTGACTTCCTCCCGGCCGGCACCAAGAACAAGGGGTATCTCAGCGCGTTCTCGCAGTTCGACTGGAAGCCTTTCATGGAGGGCCCGCGGGCCACGCAGTTCATCGAGGCCGTCAAACGGGAGTTCGTGCAGAATTATGATTATGTGCTGATCGACAGCCGTACTGGCCTCAGCGATATCTCCGACATCTGTACGGTCAATCTGCCGCACACCCTGGTCACCTGCTTCACCCCCAGCAGCCAGAGCATCGACGGCGCGGCGGCGGTCGCCGAACGCATCGAGGCGATGTACGGGAACCGCAACATCCGCATCCTGCCCGTACCCATGAGGGTCGAGGACACCAACGGCCAGGCCGACCGGCTCGACGCCGCCCGCGCCCAGGTGAGACTGCGGTTCGGCAGACTGCTGGAGCGCCACAGCGGCATCCCCCCGCACGACTACTGGGGACGAGTCGAGATCCCCTACCGGCCCGCGTACTCCTACGAGGAGCTGCTCGCGCCGTTCCGCGACGCGTCCGGCAGCCACTCCTCCCTCCTGGCCGCCTACGAACGCCTCACCGCGGTGGTCTCCGACGGCGACGTGACCGCGATGCCGCGGATGGAGGAGAGCACCCGGCAGCGCTATCTCGACCTGTTCACCCGGCGGCGTCCGCTGGACGTCTCCGACGTCTACATCAGCTACGTCCCCCAGGACCGCACCTGGGCCGAGTGGATCCGCTCCATCCTCGAAGCCTCCGAGTTCCGCGTCCATCTGGCCGAGGGCGGCGAGGACGAGGGCGCGCGGCTGAAGACCGAGACCGAGCGCGGAGTGGAGTCCACCTCCCACACCCTCGCCGTGCTCTCCGCCGCCTATCTGCGCTCCTCCCGCTTCCGCGCCACCTGGGAGACCGTCTTCTCACCCGACCGGCTCGGCAACCGCCGCAATCTGGTGCCCGTACGCGTCGAAGAGGTCGCCCTGAGCGCCCCCTTCACCGCGCAACTCGTCGACCTCACCCGCTGCGCCACCGAGGACTCCGCGCGAGGGGCTCTGCTGCGGGCCTTCGACGTGGTCCCGGAGCCGCGCTCACGCGCCCACTTCACCGGCGCGGACCGGATGGCGCCCCGCTACCCCGGCGCGGAGCCGCCCGTCTGGTCGGTCCCGCTCCGCACCACGTCGTTCACCGGCCGCACCGAGCTGCTGGAGACCATCAGGGAACACCTGCGGACCGGTGACCAGACCGTGCTGCTGCGCGGCATGGGCGGGGTGGGCAAGACCCTGCTGGCCCAGGAGTTCGCCCACCGTTTCAAGGGCGACTACGACGTCGTCTGGCACATCCAGGCCGAACAGCGCAACCTCGCGGTGGAGCAGTACGCGGCGATGGCCCCCCGCCTCGGAATCACCGGGCACAAGAACCCCAGCGACACGGCGCGGGCGGTCAGCGACGCCCTCGACCGGGGCGAGCCCTACCACCGCTGGCTGCTGATCCTCGACAACGCGGACGACGCCGAGCTCATCACCGATCTCCTGGCCCGGGGCCGCTCCGGACACACCATCGTCACCGGACAGCGCTCCGAAGGGTGGAGCCGGCACGCCGAGATCGTCGAGGTGGGGGTCTTCACCCGCGCCGAGAGCGTCAGCCATCTGCGCCGCCGGCTGCCCGACATCGGGCCGGACGAGGCCGACCAGCTCGCCGCCGAACTGGGGGACCTGCCCATCGCCGTGGAACAGGCCGCGGCCGGCATCAAACAGACCGGGCTGGGCGCGCGCGAGTACATCAGACTGCTCCAGAAGCCGACCTCGGGCAGCGGCGCACCCCACGACGGCGACGAGGTCCACGATCTCACCAAGGCCACGGGCGGCACCTGGGACTTCGCGATCGGCAGGCTGCGGCAGAACTATCCCGCCGCGGTACGACTGCTCCAGCTCTGCTCGTACTTCGGCCCCGAGCCCATCTCCATGGATCTGCTGGAGGGCGTCGAGATCGCCCGGTCGCTGGGCGGCGGCCGTACCGTCTCCCGCGCCTACCAGGAGCTCAGCCGCTTCGCCCTGCTCCGCGTCGACCGCAAGGCCCGCTGCGTCCAGGTCCACCGGCTCGTCCAGCGCTCCATGCGCGGCAGGATGGACGAGGACGAGCAGCGCGACGCCCGCCATATGGTCTACCGGGCGCTGATCGCCGCCCGGCCGGGCAAGGACGACCCGGAGGACCCGAACACCTGGGACCAGTACCGGATCATCTGGCCGCATCTGGGCACCCCCTGGGCGCTGACCACCGCCGACGACGGGATCCGGGAGCTGATCGTGGACCGGGTGCGCCAGCTGCGCCGGCGCGGGGAGCTCGCCCAGGCCCTGGAGCTGAGCGAACGCTGTGTCGAGGGCTGGACCGCCGCGGGCGACCCCGATGAGCGCTGGACCCTCCATATGCGGTTCCAGATCGGCAACATCCTGCGCGTCCAGGGCCGTTACGAGGAGTCGCTCGCGCTGAACACCGCGGTGCTGGAGCGGCAGCTCGACATCCTCGGCGACCAGGACGACCAGCATGTCCTGATGACCACCAGCAGCATCGCCGCCGATCTCCGCGGACTCGGCCGGTTCACCGAGGCGCTGGAGTACGACCGCGAGACCCACCGCCGCTACAGCGAGGTCTACGGCGACGACCATCCCCGTACCCTGACCGCCGCCAACAACCTCGCGGTCTCGCTGCGCGCGTCGGGCGACTACTACCGGGCCCGCGACCTGGACCGCAGAACGCTGGAGACCCGCGAGGAGATCCTGCTCCCCGACCACCCCCTCACCATCGAGTCGGCCGTCAACCTGGGACGCGATCTGCGGGACTGCGGGGACTACGCCGCCTCCGTCGCCCTGCTCAAGCGCGCTCATGAACGCTGTCTGCGCAATGTCGAGCTGACCGAGGGCGCGCCGACGGTGCTCAACACCGTCAAGGGGCTCGCGGGCTCCCTGCGCGGTGCGGGCAAGCCCGCGGAGGCCGAGCAGTTCACCCGCTATGTGCTCAAGCACATGCCCGGCGACGACGGGGGAGACTCCCCCGAACGGCTGCTGATCGAGATGAACCTCGCCGCCGATCTGATGGCGCTGGAACGGTACGAGGAGGCGCTGGATCTCCTGCGCCGGGTGCTCGAAGGGCTCCGCCGCAGCCTGGGGGAGAGGCACCCGTCCACCGTGGCCGCCTCCGCCAACTACGCGGTCCATCTGCTGCACTGCGATGAGCCCCTGGAGGCGGAGGCCCTGCTGGAGCGGGCCGTGGACTCGTTCACCAAGCTCCTCGGCGAGAGCCATCCGCATGTCCTGGCCTGCCGGGTCAATCTGGGCAGCGCACAGGCGGCGCGCGGGCGGCGCGAGCAGGCCCGCCGTACCTATGAGGCGGCCTTCGACCAGCTGCGGGAGGTGCTGCGCTCCAGCCATCCCTCGACACTGGTGTGCGCGGCCAATCTCGCGGTCGTCCTGCGGGAACTGGGCGAGGAGAGCGCGGGGGAGACCATGCGCGACGGGGTGCTGGCCGAAATGGTCAAGCAGCTCGGCGCGGACCATCCCCGGACCGTGGCGCTCCAGTCCTGGCGGTGGTCCGGACTGGAGCTGGAGCCGCACCCCATCTGAGCGACGCGGCTCTCAGCCGCCGGTACGGGCCTGGTCGCGGACCCAGGCCAGGATCGGCGGCAGCGCCGGAAGCGCCGCGAAGTGCGCGGCGGAGGGCTGAAGCACCGCGCGCGCCCCCGGAATGCGCTCCGCCAGCCAGTGGAAGTGGCTCACCGGCGCGAACACATCGTGCTCTCCGTGCCAGAGCAGCACCGGCACACCCTCGATGCTCTGCGGGGCGAAGCCCCACGGCTTGCGGAAGGAGACGAGATCGTCCACCCATCCCATCGGCGCGGCCGGCCCGTCCGGCTCGTCGGGCCCCGCGGTCTTCGCCTCACCGGACTCGCCGACCGCGGAGAGGTAGTTGAGCATCAGCAGATCGCGGATGCCGGCGTCCTCGACGACCCTGCGGTCCACATCGGGCATCTCGGTGGTCAGCGAGTTCAGCAGCGAGGAGGGGTCCTTGCGGATGGCGTCCGCGTTCCGTGCGAGGAGCGCGCCCACCTGGGTCAGGTCCGGGGAGTG
>NZ_VCLA01000118.1 GCF_009600885.1 Streptomyces jumonjinensis | reverse complement strand
CGCCCGTACTGATCTGCGACGGCCCCCTCCCGCCCGGAACCCTCGGCGAACTCGCCTCGGCGGGCGTGCCGTTCCTCACCGCCCTCCGACCGCTGCGCGGCGATCCGGTCGAACGGCTGCCCTGGCGCACCCCCCTGTGGACCGCCCGGGGCACACCGGCGGACCCCCGGCTCGCCACCGCGCTGCCCGGCTGCGCCGAGCGCCTCACCGGCCTGGTCCGCACCCTGGTCACCGAACGCCGGGCGGCGCCCCTCGCCCCGGACGGCGCACTGGAGCACAGCACCGCCCTCGCCGCCGCCCTCGGCCTGAGCACGATCGCCTGGACGCTCTGGCACGGGACCGGGACACCCGACCCGGTCCTGGCCCTGACCCGCTTCGCCGACCTGGAGGCCACCGTCCGCCATGAACCCGAGGCCGTGCGCGTACGCGTCCCGATGGGCCGCCGCCACGCCGATCTGCTGCGCTCCGGGCTGCTCGCCGACGTACCCGACGTGGTCTGGCTCGGCGGCCGGACCCTGACCTTCTCGGGCGGGTGACGGCCATGGGCGAACCGGCGCTGGAGCATCTGCGGATCCGGCTGGCCTGTCTGCACCGGGCGCTGAGAGCCGCCGCCGACGACCGGGCGGCGATCACCGCCCGGCTCACCCGCCCCGACCTCACCCCGTACTGCGTGACCGACGACCAGGTCGGAGTGCTCCTCGACGATGTGCACACCCTCACCGAGGCCCTCACCGCACCGGCCGGCCCGGACCGGGCGGAACCGGAATCCGAGCGCGAGCTGCGCGACCGCACGGCCGCCGGGGGGACGACCCTGCCGCTGGACGCGCTCGCCGCCGCGTTCGGCCTCACCCGCGCGGACCAGGACGCGCTGCTGCTGGTCGCCGCGCCCGAACTGGACCGGGGCTACGAGCGGATCTACGCGTACATCGTCGACGATCTGAACCGGCGGCTCCCGTCCGTCGAACTCCTGGTCACACTCGGCGGCCGGACCGCCGCGGCCCGCCTCGCCCGGCGTCGCGCCCTCGGCCCGGCGGGGCCGCTGCGCCGGTACGGTCTGCTCCGCGCGTACGGCGAGGCCCCCGTCGAACTCGCCCAGGAACTCGTCCTCGGCCCCGGGGTGTTCGCCTTTCTGCTGGGCTGGGGCGGGGACGCCGGACTCCTCGGCCACGACCCAGGCGAGGTCGCGCCCCCCGACCCCCGGGCGGCCTCCCCGTACCTCGCCTCCGACCGGCTCACCCGGCTGGGCCGCGCGCTGGGCGCGGGCGACATCGCCCTGGCCGGGCTCTGGGGCTGCCCGCCCGACGGACAGCTTGACGCCGCGCAGGCGCTCGCCCGGGCGGCGGACCGACCGCTGCGGAGACTGACCTCGGACATCGAGCACGACGCACGGACGGCGGCCGAGCTCGGCGCGGTGCTGTGGATCCCCACCGACGGACTGCACGACCAGCCGCACCGGCAGCTCGCCGACACGGTCGCCGCCGTACTGCTCCGCTCCCGGACGCCGGTCTGTCTGACCGGCCTCCGACCCTGGCGGCCCCGCCCGCTGCTCGCCGCGCGGGCGTACGCCGAACTGACCGTCCCGGCACCCGGATTCCACGACCGGCACGCGATGTGGTCGGCCGTGCTCCCGGACCTGAACCGAACCCTCCTGGACGATCTCGCCGCCCGCTACCGGATGAGCGGCGGCGAGCTGCGCGCCGTCGCCTCCGTCGCGGGGGCCGGGGCGAGGCTGGCGGGCAACGGCCGGCCGGAACCGGTCGCCGGCCATGTCGAGCCCGCCATCGCCACGGTGACGCGAGGCCGCGGCGGCGGCGCGGTCAGCTCGATCACCCCCCGGCGCTCCGTCGAGGATCTCGTCCTGCCGGAGGCCCAGCTGCGCCAGATCCTGGAGCTCGCCTCGGCCTGCCGTGTCTGGCCCAGGATCGCCGAGGCGTGGGGATTCGCCCGCCGCTCGGCGCACGGCGGCGTCAAGGCGCTGTTCACCGGGGAGCCCGGCACCGGCAAGACGATGTCCGCCGAGATCGTCACCGGCATGCTCGGCCTGGAACTGCTGAAGGTGGACGTCGCCCGCGTCGTCTCCAAATGGGTGGGCGAGACGGAGAAGAACATGGAAGAGGTGTTCCGGCAGGCGGAGGAGAGCCATGCGGTGCTCCTCTTCGACGAGGCCGACGCCCTGTTCGGCAAGCGCGGCGAGGTGAAACACGGCACCGACCGGTACGCCAACCTGGAGGTCGGCTATCTGCTCCAGCGCCTGGAGGCCAGCGACGGTCTGGTGATCCTCACCAGCAACCTCAAGGACAACATCGACCCCGCGTTCACCCGCCGCTTCCACTTCGTCGTCCACTTCCCCCGCCCCGCCGCCCCCGAGCGCCGCCGGCTCTGGCGTCTCGCCTTCCCCGGCCAGGCCCCGCTCGCCGCCGATGTGGACCTGGACGTCCTCGCCCGTCTGGACATGACGGGCGCGGGAATCGCCGCCGCCGCGCGCACGGCCGCGCTGGCGGCGGCCGACGGGGAGAGCGCCGAGATCGGCATGCGTCATGTCGTACGGGGCGTGGCCCGCCAGTTCCAGCGCGAGGCCAGACTGCTGCGTCCCGCCGAACTGGGGCGGTACGCCGTTCTGCTCGGCGACGGCGAACCCTCCGGGTGAGATCGGCCGGGCGCCTGACGGGTTGCCTCCGGGCGGCGATCACACCGGAGCGGGTAGGGGAGAGGGGGCGGGTGCCGGCGCGGCGACCGGAGCGGTCCGGCGGGCGCCCGGGAGCGGTGCCGGTCAGTCCTCCGGGAGCCGCGCCGGTCAGTCCTCGGAGAGCCGCGCCGGTCAGTCCTCGGAGAGGAACCCGGTCGCGGGATCGATCTCCTCCAGAAAGCCCCGAGCGGCCTCTTCGAGCTCCGCGCCGGTCAGGGGCGCGGTGGAGCCGTGCACCGCGCTGGTGAACCCGTAGCCCTCATTCGGCCCGGTCAGCCAGGTGAAATCGTAGGTCGGCGGGCCCTTTGGCCGCTGGTGGACGGCGAATGTCTCGCCGTCCACCGTCATCGTGCGGTCCTGGAGCTCGGTTCGTTCTTCCACACCGGGCATTCTGTCATGTCATATGCCGTTTGATCAGGCATAGGCATGATGCGGCGGTCGCCGGGCCCTCACACCGCGTCAGGGCCGGACCACCGGCGGCCCGTACCGCGCAGGACGCCCCCGGCCCCCGGGCATCGGACATCTGTCCACTGCCCGGTGGCCGGGCACCGTCCGGGCCGGGCTGTGTCACCCTGGAACCCGGTACCGGAGCGGGCGGCGGACACGAGCCGCGAGAAGGGGAACACCCGTGGAAGACTCGGCCACCCCCACCTGGACGGTGTACATCGACGGTCAGCCCGTGCGGATCCCGGCGACGATCGAGACCGTCAGGGCCGCGCTGGTCCCCGAGCGGCGGGCGGAGTTCGACGCCGAGATCGCCCGGACACCGGGTCTCCAGCTCGCCCAGGTCCTCGCGATGTGGGCGCTGCCCCCCGCCGTCTGGGACCAGATCGAAGCCGATTTCGCCAGGCTCGAAGCGGGTGACCACAGCGGCTTCCATCCACAGGAGGACCGCTTCACCGCTCCGGACGTCGCGTGAGCGGGTACCGCGTCCAGTACGGCAACGCGGCCGACGACGCCCTGCGGAAGATGCCCGCCCCGGTGCGTACCGAGTTCGAGGCGGGGATGTCCCGACTCGCCGCCGACCCCTACGGCCGCCCGTCCACCCCGGCGAAGAGCCCGTCCGAGCCCGACCGCCGGTCCGCTCCCCTCGGCGCGTTCGTCGTCGTGTACTACGTCAGCCGGACCGTGCTGCTGGTGACCGCCGTCCACATCATCGGCTGAGGGCACGGCGTCATCATCGGCTGACGGCACGGCGCCCGGCCCCGAGCCGGCCGCGGGAGCCCTGACGCCACGGCGTCCTTCGCTGCTCAGACGGCGGGCGGCTGCCTGAACACCCACGTGAACACTCACTTGAACAGCCGCCGGAGCACCCGGCCGCCGGGCGCACACACCTGATCTGGCGTCATGCAAATGCGGACTTGCTGAGGTGGTCCGTTTTTCTGGAACGGCCCAGGTGCGAGAGCAATTTGGAAGATGTGGCGACCCCGAGACACAGCTACTTTGCTAAGTGTCGGAAAGTGAAGGAAATACTTCTCCGACACGATATGTGAAGATCGTCAAGATTGTGCCCGCCGTCGGGAGCGCCATTCCCCCGGCCGGGCGCGATGTCGTCCGATCCAACCGCTCACAAGGTCACTGCGGCGCGGCGGCGGGTGCTTCCGCCGCTGCCCGGCCGTATCCGGGCCGATCGAATCTGGGGTGGAGATGCGTCAATTCGCTGTGCGGGCCGAGCGTGGAGTGGTCGGCTTCTCACCGGTGCGAGCTCTGATCAACACGGGTGTCACGGCCGAGTGGCCCCGGCGGGCCCGGGTCGGGTTGAAGCTGGTCGCCCCCGACGACCCCGCGTGTGCCACATACGAGGAGGAGAGAGAGGAGAGCCGTACCGAACCGGTTCGGGCCCGGGGCCCGAACCGGCCCTCCTATCGGGAGTGGGCCGTCCGCAGCCTCCAGGAGGTCGGACGGGCGTGGCTCGACCAGGTGGGCCCGTGCCATGTCGAAGTGCTCGACGCCGATCTGCTCGACGACGGCAGCCGGCTGTTCTTCGCGACCCTCGCCGCACTCTCCGACGAGAGGGTCACGATCCGCTGCCCGGTGGGCCCCGCCACCGGTCCGGCCGACCCGGTCCCCGGGGTCGCGAGCGCCCGCGAGCTGCGTATCGAGCATCTCGCGGCCTCGGTCGGCGGGCTCACCGGCGAAGAGTCCGGCTTTCTGCACCGGGAGGCGATCGGGTACCTCCGCTCGGGGGACGGCTGGACCGCGGAACGCATCCTGCGTACGGTTCTGCGGCACCGCCCGACGCCTGCCGCCTGGCGCGGACTGCGCGCCGCCTGCGCCATGCTCGGGCGACCGCTGGACATCGGCCGCCGGCCGCGGCCCGCTCCGGCTCCACGCGGGCTGGGAGCGGCTGGAGCGGTGGTCGGAGAAGGCCGGGCAGATCGACAGGAACGCCGTCCACAAGGCTCTCTTCGCCATCGCCGACAGAACGGTCTTCCGGAGCTATGAGACGTATGACGACCCCGCGCGCCCGCTGGACTTCTTCGTTCAGGTGAAAGCGGGG
The DNA here is from genome assembly GCF_009600885.1 of Streptomyces jumonjinensis. GTDB lineage: Bacteria > Actinomycetota > Actinomycetes > Streptomycetales > Streptomycetaceae > Streptomyces > Streptomyces jumonjinensis. The sequence goes on along the minus strand of NZ_VCLA01000118.1, from coordinate 2,212 downwards.
CTCGTCCTCAAGATCCGCATCCGCGACCTGGACGCTTTCGAGATCGCCCATGTCGGTTCGGTCGAGGCGTCGCCCGAAATCGACCTGGGAACCGGCCAGGCGGCTTGAAATGCACCCCGTGCGGGCCGGTGTCACATCGCCAACACCGGCTCGCACAAGTGTGCTTGACAGGGTGCAGGGCCTGTGAAAATGTCGGTGGCACTTGTGTACATGGGCTTCCTCTGTCAAGAACTCGGGGAGATATCGATGCCGCCACTGGAAGTATCCGGAATAGATGTTTCCTCGCGGGTCCGGGCCCGCGACATTCAAATGGCCGGTGTCGCGGACATACGCCGCCGTGTACTGATGATTTCGGGTGCCATCGACACCGTCGACCATGATGTATCGGTCTGTGTCAACCTCCCCGAGCCCGGCGTCTGGCAGGTCATCAAATCCGAGACCAATCTGACGGACCGCACCTGGGTCGCCATGCAGGCCGCCACCGACGAGGACTCCGTCTTCGTCAACGACGCCGACACCCTGGTGATGTCGCGCCAGTTCTCCAAGTCCTTCATCACGCCCGACCAGCGCCGCCTCACCTTCTACGGTGGAGAGGTGCGCCCCGGCGAGGCCGTGGTGAAGATGTACTCGCTGGAGACCACCGGCCGAAAGCCCACCTACGCGTACTCCCGGTACAGCCCGATCGCCACCGACGGCCCGGAGACCATGGCCAAGACCCTCGAACAGCTGGTCGCGGAGGGAATGCCCCAGCGTCCGGTCATCGAGGTCATCGTCCCCGTGACGGTCATCGGGTGATCACTTTCGTCCCCGAGCCCCATCTGCTGGAATCGCCCCGGGGCCGTGAATGGCCGCTCGCCCCGGGCGCCGGCCCGCGGAGCGCGCACACCGCCCCGCCGCCCGCCACCGCGGATGTGGCCATCGTCGGCGCGGGCCCCGCGGGTCTCGCGGTCGCCTCCGCGCTCTGGCACCTCGGCGTCCGGAACGTCGTCCTCATCGACCGCGAAGGCCGGCCGTGCGGGCGCTTCTTCGACCGCATCGACATGCTCCGGCAGCGCGTCCTGCGCTCCCCCTACGAGCACCACCCCGGAGTCGAGGGCTACCGCGACTGCGAACTGCTCGACTTCGCCCGGCTCCACTGGTCGCTGCTCACCCCGGTCGAGCGCCGGGAGATCCGCATGGCCCAGTCCGGGCACCGCTCCGTCGTGCCCGTCGACGTCTTCGAGGCGTACTGCAAGCACGTCGCCACCCTGCACCATGTGGACGAGCGCACCTGGCGGGGCGCCGTGCGCGAAGTCCGCCCCACCGCCGACAGCGTCACCGTACGCGGCGACGGCTTCGCGGTCACCGCCCCGTACGCCGTCCTCTGCCTCGGCGAGGAGCGCCGCGCCGCGCCCTCCGAGTGGTGGGACGGCGAGGCCGCCCCCCATGGCGTCGGCTACTGGGACGAGCCCGTGCCCCGGGAGGCCCGGAGTCTCGTGGTCGTCGGCGCGGGCCTCAGCGCGGCCCACCTCATCTCCAACGCCCTCGGCGACGGCAAACGCGTGCACTGGATCCTGCGCGCCTCCGCGGAGCGCTACCAATGCGCCGACGTCAACGCGTCGTTCTTCCGCGCCGAGGGCCGGGCCCGCTTCGACGGGACGGACTGGGACGACCGGACGACCCTGATGCGCGGACACCGCCGCGCCTCCGTCATGTTCGAGTTCCGCCCCCTGCTGCAACGCGCCGAAGCCGAAGGCCGGCTCACCGTCCACCGGGGCCGCGCCGTCACCGCCGTGACGGGCGAGCGCGCAGGCCGCGCCGCCGTCCGGCTCGCGGACGGCGAGCGGATCATCGGCGACCATGTCGTACTGGCCCTCGGCACCGCCGTCTCCAACGGGGGACAGCTCCTGCCCGAAGGCGTCACCGCACCCCGCGACGGCTGGCCCGACCTCGACGAGCGGACCCTGGCCTACCGCAACGCCCCCCGGGTGTTCGCCGTCGGCGCCGCGGCCGGCATGGTGCTGGGACCCGCAGCCCGCAACATCGACGGCCACCGCGTCGCGACCGCCCGGGTGGCCACCGCCGTCGCCGCCCAGCTGGAGACGGCCGCCGGGGCGGTCCGCACCGGGAGAGCGGTCGCCCGTGTCTGACCGCGACGACTACGACCCCCGGTTCTCCCTGACCCCCGTCGACGAGCCCCCGTTCACCGAGACCGGTGTGATGCTGATGGGCC
>NZ_VCLA01000117.1 GCF_009600885.1 Streptomyces jumonjinensis | reverse complement strand
CGGGGTCAGCCCCAGCGCCGGCCCGGGACGGTCCTTGGCCGGGGCAGCGGCCGGACCGGGGGCCGGACCGGCGGTCAGGGAGAGACGGGCGTGCTGCGCCAGCAGGGCTATGTCCTCCGCCAGCGGACGCGCGCCCAGCACGCGGGCGCTCTCCCCCGCCAGCCGCAGCAGCTCTCCGGCCAGCTCGCGGTCCGAGGGCAGGAGGGCCTGCGCCCGGCGTGCCCGTACCATCGCCCGCTCATGGGGGAAGTCGACGCTCTCGAAGGCCAGGGCCGCCTCCGCCCAGTCCCCGGCGGTGTCCCGGCCCTCCGCGCGGCTCAGTTCGGCCCGTACCCAGCGCTCATGGGCCGCCCAGACGGGTACGGCGGCGGCGAGCGGGCGTGCCCGCTCGCGGATGAGGTCCAGTGCCCCGGCGCGGCCCGCTTCCGCCGCGGGCAGGCCCCGGGTGTCGGCCTCCAGCGCCGCAGCGGCGCGCAGCAGCGGCCAGGCGTACCGCTGGCTGCCGGGCGGGAAGCCGTCCCGCGCCGCCCGCTCGAACTCGGCCCGGGCCTCCGCTATCCGCCCCTGCGCCGCCGCCACGCCGAGCCCGACGACGGCCAGCGGCAGCGAGGACTGCGGCATCGGATCGTGCTCCCCGAAGTGGGCGCGGGCCGCCGTCAGCCATTCGCCAGCCCCGGCCACATCGCCCCGGGCGAGCGCGAGGTGGGCGAGCTGGACGGCGGCGAAGCCCCGGGGCTTGGGGCTCAGACCGACCCGTAGCGCCCGCTCGGCGGCGGTGACGGCCTCGTCCCAGCGGCCCAGGCTGTAGTACGACTCGGACAGGTTGCCCAGAATCCACGCCTCGTAGTCCACCAGACCGTAGTGGTCGGCGAGCTCGATGCCCTCGGCCATCACATCCACGGCGTCCTGTGAGCGGCCGACGTTCTCCAGCAGGGCCGGGAGGTTCACATGGACGCGGCCGATGAGGGTGGGCAGTCCGAGGGAGATCGCCCGCTCCCGGACGGCGTGGAGCTCGGCTATCCCGGCGTCGATGTCGCCGGCGTCGGCCATCAGCACACCGAGCACGACCCGGGACCGCAGCTCGATCTCCTCCTCGCAGACCATCCGGGCGTACTCCACGGCGCGCTCGGCCGTCGCCAGGGTGTCGGGGCCGGGGGCGTGCAGCCGCTGCCAGCCCGCGGCCTCGGCGAGCACCTCCGCGTGCACGGCGGAGGGCGGAAGCCCGCGCACCAGCTCCTGCGCCTCCGCCAGTTCGGCCCAGCCGTCGCCCCGGCCGAGGGCGGAGACCAGCCGGGAGCGCTCCACGGCGAACCAGGCGGCCCGGAGCGGGTCCCCCTCGGCGGCGGCGAGCCGCTGACCGCGCTTGGTGATCTTCAGCGCCCGCTCCCGCTCGCTGCTGAGCCGCCCCGCGACGGTGGCCTCCGCCATCAGATCGAGAAAGCGCAGCGGGGTGGTCTCGGGGTCGCAGCCGCACGCCGGATACGCCTCCGCGTAATCGAGGGGCCGCAGTTGGGCCCGGATCTCGTCGGGGACGCACTCCCAGAGCTCCATGGCCCGCTCCAGCAGCCGGAGCTGCTCGGCGTAGGCATGGCGCAGCCGGGCCGCGACGGAGGCGCGGAGCACGGCGGGCAGGGCTTTGACCGGGACATGGGCCTGGTACCAGTAGCTGGCGAGGCGGGTGGCCCGCTCGTCCCTGCGCACCAGCCCGGGATCGGCCTCCAGCGCCTCCGCGTACCGCCGGTTGAGCCGGGAGCGCTCGCCGGGAAGGAGGTCGTCGCTGACGGCCTCGCGCGCGAGGGAGTGCCGGAAGCGGTAGCCGTCGCCGTCCGCTGTGGCCAGCAGGATGTTCGCGCCGACCGCGGCCCGCAGCGCCTCGATGAGGTCGTCCTCGGAGAGCCGGGCCACGGCGCGCAGCAGTCCGTACTCCACGGTGGAGCCGCCCTCGGCGACGATGCGGGCGACGCTCTGGGCGTCCTCGGAGAGCGCCTCCACGCGGACGAGCAGGATGTCGCGGAGCGAGTCGGAGAGTCCGCGGGTGCAGCCGTCCGCCATGCTGCGGGCGAGCTCCTCGACGAAGAAGGCGTTGCCGTCCGAGCGCTCGAACACGCGGTCCACCATGGCCGGTTCGGGTTCGGCGTCGAGGATGCCCGCGAGCTGGCGGTGGACCTCGGTCCGGCTGAACCGGGTCAGCTCGATGCGCTGGACCGTGCGCATCCGCTCCAGTTCGGCGAGGAAGGGCCGCAGCGGGTGACGGCGGTGCACATCGTCGGAGCGGTACGTCGCGACGAGGACGAGCCGCCCCCGGCGCAGCGTGCGGAAGAGATAGGCGAGCAGATGGCGGGTGGAGGCGTCCGCCCAGTGCATGTCCTCCAGGACCAGCACCACCGTACGGTCGGCGGCGATCCGCTCCAGCAGCCGCGCGGTCAGCTCGAAGAGGCGTGCCAGGCCCTCCTCGTCGTGCCTGCCGTGCTCGCTCCGGTGGTGCTCGCCCAGCTCGGGCAGCAGCCTGGCGAGCTCGCCCTCCTGGCCGGGGGCGGCGGCTGCCAGCTCTCCGGGCAGCCGGCGGTCGAGCGCCCGCAGCGCGCTGGAGAAGGGCGCGAACGGCAGTCCGTCCGCGCCGATCTCGACGCATCCGCCGACCGCGACGACGGCGTCCCTGCGGGCCGCCTCGGCGAGCAGCTCCTCGATGAGCCGGGTCTTGCCGACGCCCGCCTCGCCGCCGATGAGGAGGGCCTGGGGCGCTCCGGCGGACCGGACGCCCGCCGGGGCGTCCGCCGGGGCGTCCGGTGTGCCCGAGGCATGGATGAGCGCGTCGGTGAGCACGGACAGCTCACCGGCACGCCCCACGAACACGGGGCTGACGGATCTTGTCTCCACGGCGTCGAGCATGGCACAGCGGTCTGACAGCGCGGCAGCCGCCGCCGGGGCGATGGTGATCGGAACCCCTGGTCAGGCGGCCCGGGCGAACCGTTCACGGAGGCCGCTCACCCGGCCCTCCCCGTCCTGGGCCGGATGCTTCGCGGCACGGCGGGCCCGGCGTGCCTGCCGGGCCAGTCGGCGGGTCTCGGCCCGCTCGATCAGCTCGGCGCTGCGCAGCTCCTGAAGGCGGTACTGGAACATGTCGTTCTCCCTGGGGTCCGGATCGGTCCGGCGTTCTGCCGGATCACCAATCTCGTCCACCAGGCGGGCGGGCCGCATCGGGAGGCTGCCGCATCTTCGCGGGGGCGGGGGCCTTAGGACGCCGGAGGCGGCGGGGTCCCCGGGGCCTCGCCGCCCTAAGGCGGCCCTGGCCAGGGTCTTTCGTCCGGGTAAAGGCCCGGGTCGGGCCCGGTCGGGGTCGGGTCAGGCCCGGGTCGGGGTCGGGTCAGGCCCGGGTCGGGGTCGGATCGGGCCGGGTAAGGCCCGGGGACACGGCTTAGGAGCCGCCCTGGGGGAGCGCCAGGATGAGGTCGAAGTACATGCTGACGGAGGCGAGGATTCCGATGCCGCCGAGCACTGCTCCGGCGACGGCGCAGGCCCGTACCCAGCCGGGTCGGCCCGGCCGGGTGAGCACGGTGACTCCGACGATCAGCGCGAGGAGCGCGAAGATCCCGTTCACCAGGGCGGTGGTGTGCCAGGCGTCTCCGTAGACGGCGGAGATCTGCTCGGCGACGCTCCCCCCCTGGGAGCTCTCCAGCTGGCCGAGGAGGGTCTGGCGCTCCGCGGCGACCTGGCCGACCCAGCTTCCGCTGAGACCCACGACGCCGAGCGCGGTGGCGACGACGCCGGCCGCGGCGGACAGCAGACCGGAGGACTCCCGGGGCTTCTCCTCCGGTATCCCACCGTCGTCGGCGTCCTCGATGCCCTCGGCGCCGTCCTCGTCAGCGGGCGCGGCGGGGGCGTCAGCGGAGGCGTCGGGCCCGGCCGTCCGGTCCGCCGCGGCGGCGCCCGTGGCCTCCGGTTCCGCTACCGCTACCGCTTCCGTCGGCCGGGCGGTGTCCTCGGCGTCCTTCCGGTTCGTCGCGTCGGTGTTCTTCTCGGTCTCCGTGGGGTTCATTCGGCGCACGCTAGGCGGCCCGTCTGAGAGTCCCCTTAACAAAGAGCCTCAACGAGCGTCCGCCGCGATCGCGCGCGACTTCCGCCACTCGGGCCCCAGCACCGACCAGACCTCCATGTCGTGCCGTACGCCTCGGTAGGCGTAGGACTGGCGCAGCACGCCGTCCCGGGTCATCCCCAGCCGCTCGGCGACCTTGACGCTGGCGCCGTTCTCGCTGGAGACGACCCATTCGACCCGGTGGATGCCCCGCTCCACAACGGCCCAGTCGATGATCACCCGGGCGGCCCGGGTGATCAGTCCGCGCCCCACGGCGGCCGGCTCCAGCCAGCAGCCGACCTCGCAGGTGCCCGCAGCCGCGTCGAAGGTCCTGAAGAGAACCCCGCCGACCAGCGTTCCCGCCAGCCAGATGCCGTAGAGCCGTCCGCTGTCGGCGGCCTGCCGGTCCGCGTACAGCTGGAGGTAGCCGCGCGCCGAGTCGAGGTCGGCGACGACGTCCGGGAGGCCGATGTACTCGCCGATGTACTCCCGTCCCCGGTCCATATGGGCGAGGAACTCCTCAGCCTTCCAGGGCTCCAGAGGACGCAGTTCCGCGCTCTCGTCGCCGGCAGAGGCCGAGGTCGGACGCAGGGGTCCCAGGGGTATGGCGAACATCGTGGTCTTTCCTCCGGAGCTGTCACGGCACAAGCTGTTCGTTCCCACTTGTGCGCTGCTCAGGAATCCTCGCATGTCCCTCGCGGCGGGGCGCTTCGACGCTGATCCGGGGCAGCCGTCGCGCCAGCGACCGCGGCAGCCACCAGTTCGCTCCGCCGAGCAGATGCATCAGGGCGGGCACCAGCAGCGTACGCAGCACGAAGGCGTCCAGCGCCACGGCGGCGGCGAGCGCGATGCCGAACATGGCGATGACCCGGTCGCCGGTGAGGACGAAGGCGAGAAAGACCGCGATCATGATCACGGCGGCGGAGTTGATCACCCGGCTGGTCTCGGCGAGTCCGACCCGTACCGCCCTGCGGTTGTCGCCGGTCGCGAGCCACTCCTCGTACATCCGGCTGACCAGGAAGACCTGGTAGTCCATGGAGAGTCCGAAGAGCACGGAGACCATGATGACCGGCAGGAACGGTTCGATCGGGCCCGCGCTGCCGAGGCCGATCAGTTCGCTGCCCCAGCCCCACTGGAAGATCGCGACGACGACGCCGAAGGCGGCGGCCACGGCCGCCGCGTTCATCACGGCGGCCTTCAGGGGGACGGCTATCGAGCGGAAGGCGAGAAGCAGCAGCAGACAGCCGAGGGCGACGACGACGCCGACGAAGAGGGGCAGCTTGCCGACGATGACGTCCGCGAAGTCGTCGTAGCCCGCGGTCACACCGCCGACGTACACCTTCAGGGGGGCGTCGCCGACCGCGGCGGGCAGCAGGTCGCCGCGGAGCCGGTCGACGAGATCGCTGGTCGCGCGGGACTGGGGCGAGGAGTCCGGTACGACGGTGAGCAGCGCCGTATCGCCGTCGCGGTTGTAGACGACCGGGCCGGTCGACGCCACTCCCGGGGCGTCCCGGAGAGCGCCGGGCAGCCGGTCCATCGCCCTCCGGTCGCCGGCGCCGTCGATGCGGGCGACCAGCGTGAGCGGTCCGTTGACGCCGGGGCCGAAGCCCTCGCTCCGGGGGCCGCCGTGCGCCAGCAGGTCGTACGCCTTGCGGGTGGTGGCGGTGGCGGGGTCGTTGCCCTGGTCGGATGTGCCGAGGTGGAGGGAGAAGGCGGGCAGCGCCAGTACGGCGATGACGGCGGCGGCGACGGTCCCCAGCGCGGCGGGCCGTCTCGCCACGAACGCGGACCAGCGGGCGGCGAATCCGGTCGGGGTCTCGGACAGGGGCCCGTGGTCCCGCAGACGCCGTCGTTCGCGGGAGCTCAGAGCGCGCATGCCGATGAGGGAGAGCAGGGCGGGCAGCAGGGTGATCGACGCGGCGACGGTGAGCAGTACGGTCAGACAGGCGGCGATGGCCACGCCGTCGAGGAAGTCGAGGCGGAGGATGAGCATCCCGAGCAGGGCGATGCAGACGGTGGCTCCGGCGAAGACCACCGCACGGCCGGTGGTGGCGACGGCTTCGCGCACGGCTTCGGCGACCGGCAGTCCGGCGCGCAGGCCCTTGCGGTGCCGGGTGACGATGAAGAGGGCGTAGTCGATGCCGACGCCGAGCCCGATGAGCATGCCGAGCATCGGGGCGAAGTCGGCGACGGTCATGGCGTGGCCGAGGAGCACGGTGCCCGCGTAGGCCGTGCCGACGGAGACGAGAGCGGTGGCGATCGGGAGCAGACTGGCGGCGAGCGATCCGAAGGCGAGGAAGAGCACGACGGCGGCGACGGCGACGCCGACGATCTCGGCGGTGAATCCGCCGGGGGTCTCGGCGAGCCCGACCGCGGGGCCGCCCAGCTCGACCTGGATCCGGTCGGTGGCGGCGGACCGCGCGGTGTCGACGACCTTCTCGATCCGGGGTGCGGGTATGTCCTGAGCGGGCTCGTCGAAGGTGACGGTGGCGTACGCGGTCCGGCCGTCGGGGCTGACGCGGGCGGCACCGCCCGCCTCGTAGGGGCCGGTGACGGCGGCCACCGAGTCGAGTCCGGCGACGGCGTCCAGCATGCGGGTCATCCGCTCTCGGACCGCGGGCGCGCGGGCGTCGCCGTCCTCGGTGTGCCAGACGATGGTGTCGCCGTCCCCGGCGAGTTGGGGGAAGCCCTGGTCGAGGAGGCGGGCGGCGTGGCCGGACTCGGTGCCCGGGACGTCGTAGTCGTTGGAGTAGGCGGTTCCGGCGGCGACCGCGGCGAGGGAGACGCCCGCGCAGGCCAGTGCCCAGAGCAGTACGGTGACGAGTCGGTGCGTGATGCACCACCGGGCGATGGCTGCCAACGGACGTGCTCCCTGGGGGTTCGTGGATCTTCGGCCGGGAACACCCGCAAAGAACTCATGACCTGGTGGGGAACACTCTGTCAGCGAACGATGATCCTTTGTCCGCTGGCCGTTCTTTCGTGGGGATACTCACAGCGGTACGCGGTCCGGGGTACGGGTCGGGGGCGCACGCGGGCGGTGAACCCTGCGGCGGGCAGCGGCCGTTGTCGGTGCGGGCTGGCACGATGGACGGCATGGAGACCACGGGAGCCGCGGGCACCGGCCGGTTGCCGACGCCCGGCGAGGCCGCGGAGTTCGCCCGGGCGCTGTACGAGACGCCGGAGGCGTATGCGGGCCATGGACCGGTGCCGGTGCTCGCCCATGAGCCGGGTGCTTCGCTCCGGGAGCGGCGGGAGTCCTTCCGTGGGGTGTACGAGGCGGTGGTGGACCGGATCGGGGAGCCGACGCTCTACGGCGGCTCGGCTCATGGCCCCAATGTCCGCTGGCGGGACGAGCGGCGGATCGTCCTGCTCGCCGGGGACCGCCATCGCGCCCGGCTCTCCGTCCATGACACGGACGCCCTGGAGTCCGGGGAGATGCGCACCTTCGACTGGGGCGGCGCCTGGTCGGCGGACGAGCCGCACGACTTCGATCTGCTGCCGTACATCTGGCAGCTGGACCGCACCGGCCCCGGTGAGCGTCCGGCCCGGCGCACGGGCGGGCGGATGGCCCCTTCCCTCTGCCACTTCGAGAGCGCGCTGGAGCTGATGCTCGCGGCCTGGGTGGAGCAGCTGCCGGTGCAGGTGGGGGATGACTGGGCGGGGTTCTCACTGACCAGCGGGGCCGATCGGGGGCGTCAGCTGCAGATCTCGTACGCGCTGGCGGAGGGGCTCCATGTCTCGGTGGACGACCGGGACGGCGAGGACAGCCCGGAGCGCGCCCGGCTGATGCGCTCGCGCGGCTGGCAGTCGCGGGACCGGGGCTGGTGGCAGGCGGAGTTCCCGGATCCGGAGCGCCGGGAGACGGCGGAGGCGGCCCGGCTGGCGATAGCCGAGCTGCGGGCCAGGGGCACCAGCGACCCGAAGGAGCTGCGGGCGCGGGATGTGAGCTGCAAGGACCGGGGCGAGCTGCTGCTGCCGGGGTTGGGGATACGGCACTAGGGAGTGTCTTCAAAGTAGCGTCGTCCGCCCGGATGGGGGTCCCCCCGGGCCGCCAGGCCCAGGGGGCCATTGGCGACTGACGACAACGCTGGGGGCACCTCCCGTGCCCGCAGGGCTACGGGGGAGAGGTGCGGTGCCAGACCCCGCCAGGCAGACGGGACTTTGAAGACACGACCTAGGACGCACCGTGGGCGGCGGGGCCGTGGGGTGAGCGGGGACGGTCGGCGGCTGCGGGCGGGGTACGGGAGAGCAGTACGGGCGGGGCAGCGCGGGACGGCAGGGGCGGCGGGACGGCGGAGGCGGCCCGCACCGCGGTGGTGCGGGCCGCCTCGGCGGTTCCAGTCTGCCCGCGCCCCGGTCCTGGGACCGGGGCGGGGCGCGCTTCGGGGCGGGCGAGGGGCCTCAGCCCTCGCTCACTCCGAGCTTCTCCAGGATCAGCTCCTTGACGCGAGCGGCGTCGGCCTGGCCCCGGGTGGCCTTCATGACCGCGCCGACCAGCGCGCCCACGGCCGCCACCTTTCCACCACGGATCTTGTCCGCGATGCCCGCGTTCCCGGCGATGGCCTCGTCCACGGCCGTGCCGAGCGCGCCCTCGTCCGAGACGACCTTCAGTCCGCGCTTGTCGACCACGGTGTCCGGGTCGCCCTCGCCCGCGAGCACGCCTTCGATGACCTGACGGGCCAGCTTGTCGTTCAGATCGCCCGAGGCGACCAGCGCGGCCACCCGGGCGACCTGCTCCGGGGTGATGGGCAGCTCGTCCAGCGCACGGCCGGATTCATTGGCGTTACGCGCCAGCTCGCCCATCCACCACTTGCGGGCCTGGTCGGACGGGGCGCCCGCGCCGATCGTGGCGACGATCAGCTCGACCGCGCCCGCGTTGAGGATCGACTGCATGTCGTGCTCGGATACGCCCCACTCCTCGCGGAGCCGGTTGCGGCGCAGCCGCGGCAGCTCGGGCAGGGTCGTCCGCAGCTCCTCCACCCACTCACGGGCGGGGGCGACGGGGACCAGGTCGGGCTCCGGGAAGTACCGGTAGTCCTCGGCGTTGTCCTTGATGCGCCCGGCCGTGGTGGAGCCGTCCTCCTCGTGGAAGTGACGGGTCTCCTGGACGATCGTGCCGCCGGACTCCAGCACCGCCGCGTGCCGCTGGATCTCGAACCGGGCGGCGCGCTCGACGGAACGGAGCGAGTTGACGTTCTTGGTCTCGCTACGGGTGCCGAACGTGGTGGAGCCCTTGGGCATCAGCGACAGATTCACATCGCAGCGCATCTGGCCCATCTCCATCCGGGCCTCGGAGACGCCGAGCGCCTTGATGAGCTCGCGCAGTTCGGCGACGTACGCCTTGGCGACCTCGGGAGCGCGCTCGCCCGCACCGGTGATCGGCTTGGTGACGATCTCGATCAGCGGGATGCCGGCCCGGTTGTAGTCGAGCAGGGAGTGGGACGCGCCGTGGATACGGCCGGTGGCGCCGCCGACGTGGGTCGACTTGCCGGTGTCCTCCTCCATATGGGCGCGCTCGATCTCCACCCGGAAGATCTCACCGTCCTCCAGCTGGACGTCCAGATGGCCGTTGAAGGCGATGGGCTCGTCGTACTGGGAGGTCTGGAAGTTCTTCGGCATGTCCGGATAGAAGTAGTTCTTCCGGGCGAAGCGACACCATTCGGCGATCTCGCAGTTCAGCGCGAGACCGATCTTGATGGCGGACTCGATGCCGATCGCGTTGACGACCGGGAGAGATCCGGGCAGGCCAAGACAGGTCGGGCAGGTCTGCGAGTTGGGCTCGGCGCCCAGCTCGGTGGAGCAGCCGCAGAACATCTTGGTCTTGGTACCGAGTTCGACATGGACCTCAAGGCCCATGACCGGGTCGTAGCCGGCGAGGGCCGCCTCGTACGACACCAATTCAGTGACGGTCACGGTGAAACTTTCCCTCTCAGCCGAACAGGACGTCGTCGTCGCCGATGCGCTTCAACTCGCGCACCAGCAGGGCGACGCCCGTGACGATGGCGGCGGCGGAGATCGCGGCGTCGATCAGCCGGAGCGTGTCCTGCTCGGAGCGGGCCTTCTTCGCCTGCTTGAGGACACCGACCGCCCCGAAGGCGGTGGTGCCGATCGACAGATAGGTGCCGGTCTTCGACTTCTTGAAGCCCTTGGCCTTGGTCAGAGCGCTCACAGCGACGGTGCCTCCTCCAGCAGCGGGTGGCCCCACTTTTCCACGAAGGCGGCCTCGACGGCGGCACCGACCTGGTAAAGCCGGTCGTCCTTCATGGCGGGAGCGATGATCTGGAGCCCGACCGGGAGGTTGTCCTCCGGGGCCAGACCGCACGGCAGGGACATCGCCGCGTTGCCGGCCAGGTTGGTCGGGATGGTGCACAGGTCGGCGAGGTACATCGCCATCGGGTCGTCGGCGCGCTCGCCGATCGGGAAGGCGGTGGTCGGGGTCGTCGGCGAGACGATCACATCGACCTGCTCGAAGGACGTGTCGAAGTCCTGCTTGATGAGCGTACGGACCTTCTGGGCGCTGCCGTAGTACGCGTCGTAGTAGCCGGAGCTGAGCGCGTACGTGCCGAGCATGATGCGGCGCTTGACCTCGTCGCCGAAACCGGCCTCACGGGTGAGGGCGGTGACGTCCTCGGCGGACTTCGTGCCGTCGTCGCCGACGCGCAGGCCGTAGCGCATCGCGTCGAAGCGGGCGAGGTTCGAGGAGCACTCGGAGGGCGCGATCAGGTAGTACGCGGAGAGCGCCAGGTCGAAGGAGGGGCAGTCCACCTCGACGATCTCGGCGCCCAGCTCCTTGAGAAGGGTGACGGCCTCGTCGAACCGCTGCATCACTCCGGCCTGGTAGTGCTCGCCGCGGAACTGCTTGACCACGCCGACGCGCATACCCGCGACGCTGCCGTTGCGGGCGGCCTCCACCACCGGCGGGACCGGGGCGTCGATGGAGGTGGAGTCCAGCGGGTCATGGCCCGCGATGACCTCGTGGAGCAGGGCCGCGTCCAGGACCGTACGGGCGCAGGGGCCGCCCTGGTCCAGCGAGGACGAGAAGGCGACCATGCCGTAGCGGGAGACGCCGCCGTAGGTGGGCTTGACGCCGACCGTGCCGGTGACGGACGCGGGCTGGCGGATGGAGCCGCCGGTGTCCGTGCCGATGGCGAGCGGGGCCTGGTAGGCGGCGAGCGCGGCGCTGGAGCCGCCGCCGGAGCCGCCGGGGATCCGGGTCAGGTCCCAGGGGTTGCCGGTGGGGCCGTAGGCGCTGTTCTCGGTGGAGGACCCCATGGCGAACTCGTCCATGTTGGTCTTGCCGAGAATGACGACGTCGGCCTCCTTCAGCTTCCGCGTCAGGGTGGCGTCGTACGGCGGGATCCAGCCCTCAAGGATCTTGGAGCCCACGGTGGTGGGCACGCCCTCGGTGGTGAAGATGTCCTTCAGCGCGAGCGGCACGCCCGCGAGCGGGCCGAGCTTCTCGCCGGCGGCGCGCTTGGCGTCGACGGCACGGGCCTGAGCGAGCGCGCCCTCGCGGTCGATGTGCAGGAAGGCGTGGACCTTCTCGTCGACGGCGTCGATACGGGCGAGGTGGGCCTCGGTGACCGCGACGGCGGTGAGTTCACCGGCGGCGATCTTGGCGGCGATCTCGGCCGCGGTGAGCTTGATGATGTCCGTCATGATGGTGTTAGTCCTCCCCCAGGATCTGCGGCACCTTGAAACGCTGCTGCTCCTGGGCCGGGGCGCCGGAGAGCGCCTGCTCGGGGGTGAGCGACGGACGGACCTCGTCCGCGCGCATGACATTGGTCAGCGGCAGCGGGTGGGAGGTCGGGGGCACATCTTGCTCGGCGACCTCGGCGACGCGGGCGACCGCGCCGATGATGTCGTCGAGCTGACCGGCGAAGTGGTCGAGTTCATCGCCGGACAGCTCCAGACGCGCCAGCCGGGCGAGGTGGGCGACCTCCTCGCGCGTAATGCCAGGCATGCAGCGATCCTCAGGGGTGAGTGTGTGTGGTTTGGGGCCAATCCTATGGGGCGTGAGCGGCTCACCACGAAACGGATTGCCACGCCCCCCGTCGCGAGAGCGCTCCGTGCCCGTCCGACCACCGGGAGTGCCCGGGTCGGAGGGGCCGGAGGGGCCGGAGGGAGGGTCCGCGCGTCGGCGGGTCCAGGGGCTCGCGGCGGGGCCTGTGCGGCCAGGGGGCAGGACCTTCACCCGGCCTGACGGGCCTTGCGCAGACCTGGCGGGCCTGACGGGCCTCACGGACCTGCGCGGAGCTGCGGGCCTGTGCCGGAACCGCCGGGCCGCCGAGCCTGTGCCGGAACCGCCGGGCCTATGCCGGGCCTGTACCGGCCGCCGGGGGCCGCCAGACCGCCGGGTGCCGCCCGAGAATCAGGGCACTACCTGGCTCGACGGTTTGTCGGCGTCCGACGGGGCAGGGGCGGGCGGCTGGGGCGCAGGCGGCCCCGGCACGGCCGGGGGCGGTGTCCGGGGCTGCCGGTGCCAGCCCCGCTCACCGCGGGCCCGCAGCCAGGCCGTCGCCTCCTGCGGCGGCATCGCCGCGGCCACCAGCCACCCCTGCACCGCGTCGCACCCCAGGTCCCGCAGCCGCTCCCAGGTCTCGTCGTCCTCCACCCCCTCCGCCACCACCAGCAGACCCAGGGAGTGCGCCAGGTCCACCGTGCAGCGCACGATCTCCGCGTCCTCGGTGTCCACCGCCAGCCTGGCCACGAACGAGCGGTCGATCTTCAGCTCGCTCACCGGCAGCCGGCGCAGATGGACCAGCGACGAGTACCCGGTGCCGAAGTCGTCCAGGGACATCTTCACCCCGTGGTCGGTGAGCCCGGCCAGGGTGTCCGCCGCCCGCTGCGGGTCCTCCAGCAGCACATGCTCCGTAATCTCCAGTTGGAGCGCTCCCGCCGGCACCCCGTGCCGGGCGAGCCGGGCGGCGACCGCCCCCGCGAACCCGGGGGTGTGCACATCGCGCGGGGAGACGTTGACCGCGACGGGGACCTTCAGTCCCTGGGCCCGCCATTTGGCGACCTGGGCGAGCGCCGTGTCGAGGACGTACTCGGTGAGATGCGGCATCAGCCCGGAGGACTCGGCGATGGCGATGAACTCGTCCGGCGGCACCCGGCCCCGGTCCGGGTGGTCCCAGCGCACCAGGGCCTCCAGCCCGGCGACATGCCCGTCGAAGCGGACTTTGGGCTGGTAGTGGAGCTCCACCTCGCGGGCGTCCAGCGCCCGGCGCAGATCGCCGAGGAGCCCCAGCCGGTCCGGGGTGTTGCTGTCCCGCTTGGACTCGTACACCTCCACGCCCGTGCGGTCGCGCTTGGCCTGATACATCGCCACATCCGCGCGGCGCAGCAGCCCTTCGGCGTCCAGCGCGTGCTCCGGGAAGACGGCGACTCCCGCGCTGGCCTCCAGCACCAGGGTGAGCCCGTCCAGGTCCAGCGGCGAGGACAGTTCGATGGCGAGCTGGCGGGCGACGCGCTGGGCGCTGGTGATGGAGTCGGCCGTCGGCAGCAGTACCGCGAACTCGTCGCCGCCGAGTCTGGCGGCCTCCGCGCCGCGCGGCAGGGCGTGCCGCAGCCGTTGGGCTATCTGCAACAGCAGCCGGTCTCCGGCGAGATGGCCGAGAGTGTCGTTGACCGAGCGGAAGCGGTCGAGGTCGATGAGGACGAGCGCGGCCCGGGCCCCGTTGGTCTCCGCGTCCTCCAGCGCGGCCCAGGTCCGCTCCAGCAGCCACTGCCGGTTGGGCAGCCCGGTCAGCGGATCGCGCAACTGCTCCTCGGCTCTGGCGCGGGCGATCCACAGGGTGGAGTCGAGGGCGATCAGCGGTATGGCGAACAGCGGCAGCAGCACCGGCAGGGCCACGGCGACGACGCAGATCAGCGGGGCGATGCCCAGCAGCGCGACCGCGACAAGGCCCTGCCGCAGCAGGGCCGTACGGGCGATGGTGGGCAGTCCGCCGCCCTGCGGTGCGAGCACATACCACAGAAGCAGGCGGGTGACCGCGAGATAGGCGGCGGCAGCCAGGATCACTTCGGGCGCGGCCCCGATGCCCCAGTCGAGTGGCGCCCAGGGGTTCTCGACGCTCGGCGCGGCGCCGAAGGCGGAGAGGACCAGAGCCGCCGCGCCGATGCCGAGGATGTCGACGGAGCCATGGAGCACACCGTGCCGCCAGCGGTGTTTGCGTACGGTGCCGACCAGGGCGACGACGGCGAGGCTGATCAGTCCGGCGGGCACCCAGCCGTAGAGGAGGAGGACGGCGATGGTCAGGGCCGCGCCGGAGCCGGTCCCGCCCCACCAGCGGTCGCGGCCGAGCGCGACCAGATGCCCGACGATGATTCCGGTGAGCACGGCGAACGCCCAGCCCACGGTGGAGCCGGGGAAGATCGCTCGGTCCTGGCGTGCCGCTCCGCTGATCCCGGTGGCGAGGACGAGCGCGGCGGCGGCGACCACGGCGATATGCAGCCCAGGAGCCATGCCCGCCAGGCCCGCAAGGGCCGCGAAGCCACGCGGTCGTGGGACCGGGGCGGCGCTCTCGGTCGGTTCCATTCCCGTCCCTCTCACAGCCGGCGGTGCCGATGCCTGGCGATGTTCCCTTTTGTCATGCCACCACGACGGGAATCCCACCACGTAGCCGTGCACGACAGGCGCACGTCTCAACACTAGGCGGCGGGGCGCTTCGACGGGCAGCCCTCTACTGCTCTTGCCCGAATGCGACCGGACCACCCATATCCATCTGCTATGCGCTGAACGGGTGACCTGTACCGGTCGTTCCGCCTGTGCGGAAAGCGTCTTGTTCCCGCCCCGCGCACCTCCGGTCAGTGCTTCGGCAAGCTCTGTCCGCTCCCCGCGCACGCCCCCTCTGTCACGCCTCCGCAGGCACAGCCGCCTCACGGGCCGCATCCGGCCCCTGTTCGAGCAGAATGCGGAAGCCCGCCTCGTTCAATACGGGCACCTTCAACTGCATCGCCTTGTCGTACTTCGAGCCCGGGTTGTCTCCCACCACGACGAACCCCGTTTTCTTCGAAACAGAACCGGTCACTTTCGCGCCAAGGCTCTGAAGGGCCTCTTTTGCGCCATCCCTGGTGAAGTCGTCCAGCGTTCCCGTGACGACGACGGTCAGACCTTCGAGCGGCCGGGGCCCTTGTTCCTCACCCGCGCCCTCGTCTTCCATCCGGACTCCGGCGGCCCGCCATTTGCGCAGGATCTCCTGGTGCCATTCCTCCGCGAACCACTGCTTGAGCGAGGCGGCGATGATGTCGCCGACGCCGTCGGTGGCGGCGAGCTCCTCCTCGGTGGCCTCCTGGATCCGCTGGATGGAGCGGAACTCACGGGCCAGCGCCTCGGCCGCGACCGGGCCCACATGGCGGATGGAGAGCCCGGTGAGAATCCGGGCGAGCGGGCGGTTCTTGGCCGCGGCGATGTTCTCCAGCATCGCGACGGCGTTCTTCCTGGCCTCGCCCTCCTGGTTGGCGAAGACCGTCGCCGTCTTGTCCTCGCCCGTCTTCGGGTCGCGCTTGGGCAGCTTGCTGTCCTGGTCCAGGACATACGCCCGGATGGGCAGCAGCTGCTCGATGGTGAGGTCGAAGAGGTCGCCCTCGTCCGTCAGCGGCGGCTCGGCGGGCTCCAGGGGGCTGGTGAGCGCCGCCGCCGCGACATAGCCGAAGTGCTCGATGTCGAGGGACTTGCGGCCCGCGAGATAGAAGAGGCGCTCACGCAGCTGGGCCGGGCAGGAGCGGGCGTTGGGGCAGCGCAGATCGACGTCGCCCTCCTTCATGGGCCGCAGCGCCGTCCCGCACTCGGGGCACTCCGCGGGCATCACGAACTCGCGCTCGGTCCCGTCCCGCAGCTCGGCCACCGGCCCGAGGATCTCCGGGATGACGTCTCCGGCCTTGCGGATCACCACCGTGTCCCCGATGAGCACGCCCTTGGCCTTGACCACGTCCTGGTTGTGCAGGGTGGCGAACTCGACCTCGGAGCCCGCCACCTGGACCGGCTCGACCTGGGCGTAGGGGGTGACCCGGCCGGTGCGGCCGACGCCGACGCGGATGTTCACCAGCTTGGTGTTGACCTCCTCCGGCGGGTACTTCCAGGCGATCGCCCAGCGCGGCGCGCGCGCGGTGGAGCCGAGCCGTCCCTGGAGGGGGATCTCGTCGAGCTTGACGACCACGCCGTCGATCTCGTGCTCCATGGAGTGGCGGTCGGCGCCGAAGCGGGCGATGAACTCCCGCACCCCCTCCAGCGAGTCCACCACCTTGTTGTGGCGGGCGGTGGGCAGCCCCCACTCGCGGAGCAGCTCATAGGCGTGCGACAGACAGTCGATGTCGAAGCCCTCGCGGGCTCCGATGCCGTGCACCACCATATGGAGCGGGAGGGTCGCGGTGACCTTGGGGTCCTTCTGCCGCAGCGATCCTGACGCGGAGTTCCGGGGGTTGGCGTACGGCTGTTCGCCCGCGGCCACCCGTCTCTCGTTCAGCGCCAGGAACTGGTCCATCGGGAAGTAGACCTCGCCGCGGATCTCCACGAGCTCCGGGACGCGGTCGCCGCGCAGCCGGTCGGGGATCTCGGCGATGGTGCGGATGTTCGGGGTGATGTCCTCGCCGACCCGGCCGTCGCCGCGGGTCGCCGCCCGGATCAGCCGCCCCTTCTCGTACGTCAGGTTCACGGCGAGGCCGTCGACCTTCAGCTCGCACAGGAAGTGGAAGTCCTTGGTGCCGACGTCCCGCTCGACGCGCTCGGCCCAGGCGGTGAGCTCGTCCTCGGCGAAGGCGTTGTCCAGGGAGAGCATGCGCTCGCGGTGCTCGACCTTCGCCAGATCCGTCTCGTACTGACCGGCGACCTTCTGGGTCGGCGAATCGGGGGTGCGCAGCCCCGGATAGCGCTCCTCCAGCTCCTCCAGGGAGCGCAGCAGGGTGTCGAACTCGCCGTCGCTGATGACCGGCTGGTCCTTCACGTAGTACCGGAAGCGGTGCTCCTCGATCCGCTCGGCCAGCTCGGCATGGCGCTCCCGCGCCTGTGCGGGCAGCCCCGGATCGTCCTGTGCGGTCAGGTCCGTCCGCTCTTCGCCAGTCACCGTTTCGTCCTCCCGTTCCCCGGCACCCAATTACTCAGGGTTGTCTGCGAGCGATCTCGCTGCACGGGCGCAGTGGGCGAGCGCGGCCCGGGCGTACGCCGGAGACGCACCCGCCAGACCGCAGCTGGGAGTGATGACCACGGACTCGGCGAGAGTCCCCGGATTCAGCCCCAGCCTGCGCCACAGTGTCCGTACACCCATGACGCTACCTGCCGGGTCCGACAATGCGGCGTCGGTGGACGGCACGACGCCGGCGAAGAGCTTGGTACCGCCCTCGACGGCCTCGCCGATGAGCTCCTCATCACGCTCGGTGAGCAGTTGGAAGTCAAAGGAGATCGCCGCGGCGCCCGCGCGGCGCAGCAGGGCGAACGGGACGTCCGGGGCGCAGGAGTGGACGACGGTCTGCTCCTCCGCGATGAGTTCCCGCAGGGCGCCCTCGACGATCTGCCGGTCCACGGCCCGGTGGGTGCGGTAGCCGCTGGCGGTGCGGACGTGTCCGCGCAGCACGGCGGTGAGCGAGGGCTCGTCGAGCTGGAGCACCACCTGTGCGCCGGGCGCCCGGCGGCGTACCTCGGCCAGATGGGCGCGGAGTCCTTCCGCCAGCGAGGCGGCCAGATCGCGGCAGGCGCCGGGGTCGGCGAGGACCGACTCGCCGCCGCGCAGCTCCAGGGCGGCGGCGAGCGTCCAGGGGCCCACGGCCTGGACCTTGAGCGGGCCCTCGTATCCCTGGGTGAACTCCTCCAGGGCGTCGAGGTCCTCGCCGAGCCAGGAGCGGGCACGCCGGGTGTCGCGGCCGGGGCGGTCGCTGATCCGCCAGCCGCTGGGCTCGACATGGGCGTACATCTCGACCAGCAGTCCGAGGGTCCGGCCGATCATGTCGGAGCCGGGGCCGCGGGCGGGCAGCTCGGGCAGATGGGGGAAGCCCTCGAAGGACCCGGTGACGGTGTTCGCGGCCTCCCGCGCGTCCCCGCCGGGCATGGACCCGACGCCGGTGGCGGGGCCCCAGGCGAACTCGTTCGTCTCGCTCTTCACTGGATCGGTCACCCGGGAAGACTACGTGCCGGCCGGGCGGTGACCGGCGCACGCCCCGGGCGGGCGATGACCGGTCCGGAGCCCGGTCCGGAGCGGGGCCGAGGGCGGCCCTGCCCGGCGGTCGACGCGGAGGTCGGCGCTCGCCGCGGAGGTCAGCGGCCGGGGGCGGAGGTCGGCGGCCAAGGGGGCGGAGGTCAGTGGCCGGGGCGCACCGTCAGATCCTTGATCAGGGCGTCGCGCGGCAGATCGATCGCGGTGATGATCGCGGTCGCCACCGACTCGGGGTCGATCCAGCGGGTCTCGTCGTACTCCCGGCCCTCCTGGGAGTGCACCTTGGCCTGCATGGGGCTCGCCGTGCGCCCGGGGTAGACCGAGGTGACCCGTACGCCGTTGCCGTGCTCCTCGTGGCGCAGGGCGTCGGCAAGGGCCTTGAGCCCGTGCTTGGAGGCGGCGTACGCGCTCCACTCGGCGTGGGCGTCGAGGCCGGCGCCCGAGTTCACGAAGACCACGTTTCCCCGGGCGGCGCGCAGCTGCGGCAGCATCAGCCGGGTCAGCTCGGCGGGCGAGATCAGATTGGCGTTGAGCTGCTGGTGCCAGGTCTTGGGGCGCAGCTCGCCGACCGGGCCGAGGTCGACGACGCCCGCGATGTGGAGCAGGGAGTCCAGCCGGTCCGGCATCGGCTGGTGCGAGAACGCCCAGGAGATGCGGTCGGGGTCGGCGAGGTCGGCGACCAGGGTGCGGGCTCCGGGGTACAGACCGGCCAGCTGCTTGGCGCGTCCGGCGTCCCGCGCCAGGAGTACGAGGTCGTCTCCGCGGCCGTGCAGTCGGCGGGCGACGGCCGCGCCGATGCCGGAGCCCGCTCCGGTGATCAGATGTGTTGGCATGACGACCATGGTCGCATCCCGGGCCGCGCCCCCGTCCGGATCATCGGGTTCCGGCCGACTCCTCCAGATACGCGAGCGCCGCGGCGCCGTCCTCCGCGAAGAACACGAGGTCGCTGAGGGGCAGCGGCAGAAAGCCCTCGGCCTCCATCCGCCGGAACTGTTCCTTCAGGCCGTCGTAGAAACCCTCGGTGTTCAGCACGACGACGGGCTTGGTGTGCTTGCCGTGCTTCTTCAGCTCAAGGATCTCGGTGGCCTCGTCCAGCGTGCCCGTGCCTCCGACCATGACGACGATCGCGTCGGACCTGGCGAGCAGCAGCGCCTTCCTCTCCCCCAGATCGCCCGCTATGACCATCTCGTCCGCGTCGGCCCGCGCCACATGGGCGAGGAAGTCCACCGAGACGCCGACCAGCCGCCCGCCGGAGGCGCTCACCCCGTCGGCGACGACCTTCATCAGCCCGCTCTCGGACCCGCCCCAGACGAGCGTGTGACCGCCCTTGCCGAGCAGTTCGGCGAAGGCGCGGGCGGGCCGGGTGTAGCGGTCGTCGAGATCGGCGGCGGAGAGGAAGACGCAGATGTTCATGGAGTCACCGTACGGGCCGGCGCCGACAACGGTGAACAGTCCCCATTTCAACCGAAGTTCGGGGAAAAAATCCCGTGCCGGGCGATGAGTTCCGCGACGGCGGCCGGTCAGCTCTCTCATGGACCATATGAGCCGGACGCTCAGTAAGGCGCAGTCGCGGGACGGCACGCTCATCGCGTATGAGCAGTGGGGCGAGGGACCGCCGGTGGTGCTGGTGGGCGGCGCGCTGTGCACGGCGGCCTCGGACGCGCCGCTCGCCGCGCTGCTCGCGTCGCGTTTCCGTGTCGTCGCCTACGACCGGCGCGGCCGGGGGGCGAGCGGCGACGCCTTCCCGTACGCGGTCGAGCGGGAGATCGAGGATCTGGCGGCGGTGATCGCGGAGGTCGGCGACGGCGCCTGTGTGCACGGGATGTCATCGGGCGGGGGGCTGGCGCTGAGAGCGGCGGCGGCGGGAGTTCCGATCACTCAGCTCTCCGTGTACGAGCCGCCCTTCCATCCGACGGCGCGGCCCGGCCGGCGGCCCGCGGAGCGCCTCGCGCTGATGCGGCTGCTCCTGGCCGCGGGCCGGCGCGCGGAGGCGCTCGCGGTCTTCCTCGACGAGGCCGGGACGCCCGAGCGGACGGTGGCGGACCTGCGCCGCTCCCCCCTCTGGGCCGGGCTGGAGTCGGTGGCGCACACCCTGCCCTATGACCACGAGGTGATGGGCGACGGCACGGTGCCCACCGGTCTGCTGCACCGGATCGGCGTCCGGGTGCTGGTGGTCGACGGGGGCGCGAGCCCGCCGTGGACGCGGGAGGCGGCCCGGCTGGTGGCCGGCGCGCTGCCCCGGGGCCGGCACCGCACCCTCACGGGCCAGACGCACGAGGTGGCGCCGCATGTGCTCGCGCCGACGCTGGAGGACTTCTTCACCGGATGACCGGATGACCGGACGACCGGATGAGACGCGGCGGCGGCGAGAATCCAGGGGCCCACGGGTCGACGGGTCGACGGGTCGACGGGACCAGCGCGCGAGCCGGGCTCCGGGGGAGGGTGGCGTCCGGCGGGCGAGCCGGGCCCACGGGTCGGCGGCACCAGCGCGCGAGCCGGGCTCCGGGGGGCGTCCAGCGAGGGAGCCGGAGGCACCGTCCGGCGGGCGCGGGCGGAGACCGGAGGGGATCCGGCGCACGCCGTGTGCACGAACTCGTGCCACCCGCCTCACCAGAACGAGTGGTCGTTTGAGTTCCGGCGGCCGGGAGGTGCGCTGAGATCGGCAAACTGTGCGCGCAAGCAAGGAGTTGACCATGGCACCCAGGCCCCGTCCCACCATCCGCCAACGCCGTTTCGGCGCCGAATTGCGCCGGCTGCGGGAGAACGCGGGACTCTCCGCACCCGTGGCGGCGGAACGCCTCGGGGCGGACCGCACGATGATCTCCAATATCGAAGCGGGCCGTTTCGGCATCAGCGAGGAACGGCTGCGGCGGCTCGCGAGCATCTACGAATGCGGTGACGCCCGGCTCATCGACGCTCTGGCGTCCATGACCGGAGGGCGTACAAAAGGCTGGTGGGACGAGTACCGGGGAAAGATCCCGCCGGATTTCCTGGATGTGGCGGAGCTGGAGCATCACGCCGCCGCCCTGACCACACTCCAGACGGCGCACATTCCCGGCCTGTTCCAGACGGAGGACCACGCCCGCGCGCTCTTCCGCCTCTTCGTTCCGGCGCTGCCGAGGCTGGAGATCGAATTGCGGATCGCCCACCGGCTGGCCCGGCACGGGGTGCTCACCCGCACCCCGGCCATACCGTACGTGGGAATGATCCATGAGGCGGCCCTCAGAATGCGGGTGGGCGGCAGACCGGTCGCCAAAGCCCAGTTGAACCGGCTGCTGGAGGAGAGCGTACGGCCGAATGTGCGGCTGCTCGTCATTCCGCTCACGGTCGAGGGCTTTCCCATGGCCGGGGACACGATGATGTACGCCTCGGCGGCCAATCCCTATCTGGACACGGCGGAGGTGGATTCTCCGATCGGCGCGGTCTTCTTCGACTCGCCCACGCAACTCGCCAACTTCCGTCACCGCCTGGACGCGGTGGAGCGGGTCGCGCTGACTCCGGAGAGATCGAGGGACCTCATCCTCGACATCGCCGGAAGCCTCTGACCGCGATCCCTCAGAGGCGTCCCGTGCCGAAACGCCTGAGCGGGGCCGGGTGCGCTACCGGAGCACCCGGGCCCCGTCCGGGTCCACCCAGGCCCCGTCCGGTCCCGAGGACACGGCCTGAGCCTGGCCTAAGCCATCGCCGCCGCGCGCCGGGTGGCGGAGATCGTCGCCGAGCCCACCACACGGGTGCCGTCGTAGAGCACGATCGCCTGACCGGGCGCGACGCCGCGCACCGGCTCCTCGAAGTCCACCCGCAGGCCGTCGCCCTCCGGGCGGGCCGTCACCGCGGTCTCGCCGCCGTGGGCGCGCAGCTGGGCCGTGTAGACGCCGGGCCCCGCGGGGGCCGCGCCGCACCAGCGGGGCCTGATCGCGGTCAGCGAGGTGACGTCCAGCGCCTCGGCCGGGCCGACCGTCACCGTGTTGTTCACCGGTGAGATGTCCAGCACATAGCGCGGCTTGCCGTCAGGGGCCGGATGGCCGATCCGCAGGCCCTTGCGCTGGCCGATGGTGAAGCCGAAGGCCCCCTCATGGGTGCCCACCTTCGCGCCCGCCTCGTCGACGATGTCGCCCTCGGACGCGCCGAGGCGGGAGGCGAGAAAGCCCTGGGTGTCGCCGTCGGCGATGAAGCAGATGTCATGGCTGTCCGGCTTCTTCGCGACCGCGAGACCGCGCCGCTCCGCCTCTGCCCGGATCTCGTCCTTGGTGGTGAGGGTGTCGCCGAGCGGGAACATCGCGTGGGCGAGCTGGCGCTCGTCCAGCACCCCGAGGACATACGACTGGTCCTTGGCCATGTCGCTGGCCCGGTGGAGCTCCCGGCTGCCGTCCTCCAGGGTCACCACGGTCGCGTAGTGGCCGGTGCAGACCGCGTCGAAGCCGAGCGCGAGCGCCTTGTCGAGCAGCGCCGCGAACTTGATCTTCTCGTTGCAGCGCAGACAGGGGTTGGGGGTGCGGCCCGCCTCGTACTCCGCGATGAAGTCCTCGACCACGTCCTCGCGGAAACGTTCGGCGAGGTCCCATACGTAGAAGGGGATGCCGATCACATCGGCGGCGCGGCGGGCGTCGCGCGAGTCCTCGATGGTGCAGCAGCCGCGCGCGCCCGTCCGGAAGGACTGCGGATTGGCGGAGAGCGCCAGATGGACGCCGGTCACATCGTGTCCGGCCTCGGCGGCGCGGGCGGCGGCGACGGCGGAGTCCACGCCGCCCGACATGGCGGCGAGCACGCGGAGGGGGCGCTGGGAAGTCTGAGTCATAGCCCTACCAGAGTACGGGCCCGGGGAACCAGGAGCTCGCGGGTGTGCGTTGAAGAGCGCATGGGAAGCGATACGGAGCACGGCGGCGGGACCGGAGCCGCCACAGGCGGCGAGGGCGGGGCGCACCGGGGGCGCCGGGGCCGTGGTGCGCCGCGGATCGGCAGGCGGGGCATGCTGATCGGGGGCACGGCGGCCGTGCTGGGCGGCGCCGTGCTGGCGCGGGACGAGCTGGCGCGGCTGTGGTGGCGGGTGCCGGGGATGGCCAAGCCGCGCAAGGAGGGTGAGCTGGACCACCCGGGGGCGGAGTGGACGGCCGCCTCGCGGGCGAACTGGCGGCTGGCGGACCGTCCCGACGACTACCGCATAGACCGGGTGATCATCCATGTGGTGCAGGGCAGCTATCCGACGGCGCTGAGGGTGTTCAAGAACCCGGGGCACGGCGCGGCGACGCACTATGTGGTGCGCAAGGACGGGCATGTGGCGCAGATGATCCGTGAGCTGGACGTGGCCTTCCACGCGGGGAACCGTTCGTTCAACGAACGCAGCATCGGGATCGAGCACGAGGGGTTCGTGGACCGTCCGCAGGACTTCACCGCGGCGATGTACGAAGGGTCGGCCGGGCTCACGGCGGGCATCTGCGCGCGGTACGGCCTGCCGGTGGACCGCGAGCACGTCATCGGGCATGTGGAGGTCCCGGGGACGGATCACACGGACCCGGGGCCGCACTGGGACTGGGACCGCTATCTGAAGCTGGTGCGCGCGGCGATGCCCTCGGCGCGGAAGGCCGCGGGGAAGGCCA
Source organism: Streptomyces jumonjinensis (assembly GCF_009600885.1). GTDB lineage: Bacteria > Actinomycetota > Actinomycetes > Streptomycetales > Streptomycetaceae > Streptomyces > Streptomyces jumonjinensis. The sequence continues at coordinate 67,661 of NZ_VCLA01000117.1, read as the reverse complement.
CGGGGTAGGCGGTACGGGGCGGCGGGCGCAGGGCCTTCGCGACCGGCTGCATGAGGTCGGCCGGGCGCGGCGGTGGCGCAAGGTCGCCGACCGCCGTCCCGGGGCCGTGGCCGTACGGGCGTGCCGGCCCTACATCAGTCCCGCCGTACGGGCCCGTTCCACCACCGGGCCGATGGCCTCGGCGACGGCCGCCACATCCGCCCGGGTGGAGGTATGGCCGAGGCTGAATCGGAGAGTCCCGCGCGCCAGGTCCGGGTCGGTGCCCGTCGCGAGGAGCACATGACTGGGCTGTGCGACTCCCGCCGTGCAGGCCGACCCCGTGGAGCACTCGATGCCCTGGGCGTCCAGGAGAAGGAGGAGGGAGTCGCCTTCGCAGCCGGGGAAGGTGAAGTGCGCGTTGGCCGGGAGCCGGTCATCGGGGTCGCCGCCGAGGATCGCGTCCGGGACCGCCGTGCGGACGGCCCGGACCAGTTCGTCGCGGAGCGCGCCGACCTCGCGGGCGAACGACTCATGGCGCTCGGCGGCGAGCCTGCCCGCCACCGCGAAGGAGGCGATCGCAGGGGCGTCGAGGGTGCCGGAGCGGACATGCCGTTCCTGGCCGCCTCCGTGCAGCACCGGGACGGGCTCGTACTCCCGGCCGAGCAGCAGCGCCCCGATGCCGTACGGGCCGCCGATCTTATGGCTGGAGACGGTCATGGCGGCGAGCCCGGAGTCGGCGAAGCTCACCTCGGTCTGACCGAATGCCTGGACGGCGTCGGAATGCAGCGGTACGCCGAACTCCCTCGCCACCGAGGAGAGCCGGTCGATCGGCATGATCGTGCCGATCTCGTTGTTGGCCCACATCACGGTGGCGAGCGCGACATCGCCGGGGTCGCGCTCGATCGCCTCCCGGAGCGCCTCGGGGTGCACCCTGCCGTAGGAGTCCACCGGGAGGTACTCGACGGTCGCGCCCTCGTGCTCGCGGAGCCACTCGACCGTGTCGAGCACGGCATGGTGTTCGACGGGGCTGGCGATCACCCGGGTCCTGGCCGGGTCGGCGTCGCGGCGCTGCCAGTACAGGCCCTTGACGGCGAGATTGTCGGCCTCGGTGCCGCCGGAGGTGAAGACCACCTCGCTGGGCCGGGCCCCGAGCGCCTCGGCGAGCGCTTCGCGGGCCTCCTCGACGGTCCGCCGGGCCCGCCGCCCTGCGGCGTGCAGCGCCGAGGCGTTGCCGGTGACGGTGAGCTGCGCGGTCATCGCCTCGACGGCCTCCGGCAGCATCGGAGTGGTCGCAGCGTGGTCGAGGTATGCCATGGTGGCCACGATTCTACGAGGCTGGTCGCGGCGCGGGCGGGGTAGAGGGGGGTACGGGCCTACCGGAGCGGGCCCGAGCGCACGAGTACGGGGCTGACGGACCGCTCCTGCCTGGGCGCGGGCCCTTCCCTGCCCCTGCCCCTGCCCCTGCCCCTGCCCGATGGACCGGTCCCGGCCCCCCGGGTCATCTCCGGCGCAGTCGCGCCGCCAGTTCGGCGATACGGGTCCCCCACGCCTCCAGCGCGGACTGCGGCGACACGGTGCCGGGGCCGGTCTGGGTCAGGATCAGCCGGGGGCCGTGACCGGTGCCCTCGGTGAGCTCCCAGCGGACCTCTCCGGGCGGGGCGCACGCGTAGGCGAGCAGCCGGGGCGGGCGCAGGGCGGTGATCCGCCCCGGCGGGGTGGCGGGAGTGGTGAAGCCCCTCGGCGCGGGCCCGCCGAGCAGCGGGGTGGAGCCCGCCGCCAGCTCGGCCCACACCGTTTCGGCGGGGCGTACCAGCTGGCGTTCGAAGCGGATGCGCCAGCCGTCCCCGATGGCGTCCACCGTGCCCCGGTCCAGACCGAACCGGGCGACGTACTCCTCATGGACTTCGCCGTCGGCATCGCGCATGGTCGTGGGCCGCTCGCCGTCGAGCAGCTGGCCCAGCACGGTGAGGCACCCGTGCCACCCGGAGGCGAAGCTCGCCGCGCCGAACCGGTCGCCGAAGGTGTGCACCAGAGTCAGCCGGGAGCCCTGCCGCTCGGGGGCGATCTCCCAGCGCAGCAGGTCGCCGTCCCAGGTGTAGGCGAACAGACGCGGCTCGTCGGCGTCGGTGACCGTGCCGGCGCCCATCGGCCCGCCCGCCCCGGGGGCGTGGAACTCCACGGTCCCGCCGGGCCGCGGGTCCGCCCTCATCTCCGCGGGGAACCACCCCGCCAGCCGCTCGGGCCGGGTGAGCGCGTCCCAGACCTCCTGCGGCGGGTGCGCCAGATGGCGTTCCATCCGCAGCACGGTGCGGCCGTCGTCGGCGGTGGTGAGGGTGTCGTGGTGCGGGTCCATGGGGAGTCGTCCTCCATCGCGTCACGCGGACGCGTCGAGATGATCCCCGCCCGGCTTCGCGGGCCCCGCGACGGGCGGGGGCACATCTCGAACATAAGGCTCTGCCCGGTCGACCGCGAAGGCGCGCCCCGTACGGCGGGGGCCGCAGGTCAGCGCGGGGCCTTCGCCAGCTGGCGCGACTGCGCCACCAGCCGGTCCCGGCTGTCCCAGACCTCCGCGTCCTCCTCCAGGAAGCCGCCGGCGAGATTGCGGGTGGTGATCGCGACCCGCAGCGGCCCCGGCGCGGGACGGCAGCGGACATGGGCGGTCAGTTCCACCGTGGGCGTCCACCCCTTCAGCCCCAGCTCGAACGAGGTCGGCGGCAGCGCGTCCACCGTCAGCAGCAGGGAGAGCGGATCGGCGTCCCGCCCGTCCGCGAGGCCGAACCAGCCGCGCATCTCCCCCTTGCCGGAGGGCGCGCCCACCGCCCAGCCGACGGTGGCCGGGTCGAGCCTGAGGTTCAGCCGGTCCAGGATCGCCGAGCTGCCGGGCACGGGCGGCGGCGGGCCGTCCGAGGCGCCGAGGCACCGCTCGTACGGGGGCATCCGCGGCGGGACCGCGGAGGTGTGCACGTCGTCGGTCAGACCGTCCAGATCGCCGTAGGCGGCGAGGACGCGGATCCGCTCGACCTCGGCGCCGTTCTCGTCGTACTGGAGCAGCGACGCCTGTCCGGTGGAGAGGGTGCGGCCGGTGCGGACGACATCGGTGCGGATCACCGCGGGACCCGGCACGGAAGCGCTCAGATAGTGCGCCGAGACCGTGAAGGGGTCGGAGTGCGGGAGCGCGTCGGCCAGCGCCCGGCCGAGCAGGGCGAGCAGATATCCGCCGTTGACGGCCTGGATGATCGTCCAGCCCGCCGAGAGCTCCGCGTCGTAGACGCCCGGTGCACGCCGGGTGACGGCGGTGTCGCGGTCGAACTCGCTGTCCCCGATGGTTGCCTGAACTGCCTGTGCCATAGCGGTACCGTACAAGAACAGCATACTGAGCGGTAGCTTTCTGCCTCGGCGGACTCAGCGGACTCATCCGCCCCAGCCGTACCGCAGACCGCTGGGACCGTCGCCTGTGGCTCACTGACCGTCGTCGGCCGTCGCCGAGCGGCGATTCCAGGCGCGCGGGGCCCGCCAGTGGTAGCGCATCGCCAGCAGCCGCAGCGAGAACGCGGTGATCGCGGCCAGCCCGCTGGTGAACGCGTTCAGGGTGTCGAAGCGGATGCAGAGGACCGCGATGGTCGCGCCGACGATCGCGGGGACGGCGTACAGATCACGGTCCCAGCGCAGCAGCGACGGCACCTCATTGGCCAGCACATCCCGCAGTACGCCGCCGCCGACCGCCGTCGCGAGGCCCAGCACGGCCGATGAGGTCAGGCCGAGACCGTACTCGTACGCCTTGACCGTCCCGGTGACGCAGAACAGTCCGAGGCCCGCCGCGTCGAAGACGTTGACGCCCGTCTGGATGCGCTCGACCTCCGGGTGGAGGAAGAAGACCAGGGCGGTCGCCACCAGGGGCATCAGAAAGTAGCCGAGATCGGTGAAAGCGGCCGGGGGCACGGCCCCGATGACCAGATCGCGGAAGAGTCCTCCGCCCAGCGCGGTCACCTCGGCGAGCACGGCGATGCCGAAGACATCGAAGTTCTTGCGTACGGCGAGGAGTGCGCCGGAGATCGCGAAGACGAAGATTCCGGCGAGGTCGAGCGCATGCTGGACGGAGGGATTGAACAGTTCTTGGAGCACCGCACGATTGTGCCGGTTCCCCGGACCTCCCCCGGCCGTCCCCCACCGGAAGCGGAACCAGGCGCTCCGGGGACCCGGGTACGTTACTTCCCCGCGCCGCCCTCGCTCTCCGGCGCGGAACCGGCCGCCTCCCCCGAAGGCCCCGGCGCGGAACCGGCCGCCTCCCCCGCCGACGCCGGAGCCGGATCCCCGGGCGCCTGGTCCGCCGCGTTCTCCGGGTGGTGGCAGGCCACCTGCCGCCCCGCCGCCAGCGCGATCAGCGGCGGCTCCTGCTCCTTGCAGAGTTCCGTCGCCTTCCAGCACCGGGTGTGGAACCGGCACCCCGAGGGCGGCGAGATCGGCGACGGCACATCGCCCGTCAGCAGAATCCGCTCACTCCTGACCCCGCGCCGGCGCGGATCCGGAATGGGCACGGCGGAGAGCAGCGCCTTCGTATACGGGTGCATCGGCGACTCGTACAGCGAGGCCCGGTCCGCCAGCTCCACGATCTTGCCCAGATACATCACCGCGATCCGGTCCGAGACATGCCGGATCACCGAGAGGTCGTGGGCGATGATCACATAGGTGAGCCCCAGCTCGTCCTGGAGATCGTCCAGCAGATTGACCACCTGCGCCTGGATGGAGACGTCCAGCGCGGACACCGGCTCATCGGCCACCACGAGCTTCGGCTTCAGCGCGAGCGCCCGCGCGATGCCGATGCGCTGGCGCTGGCCGCCGGAGAACTCGTGCGGATAGCGGTTGTAGTGCTCCGGATTGAGCCCCACCAGCTCCAGCAGCTGCTGGACCTCCTTCTTCACCCCGCCCTCGGGCGTGATGCCCTGGAGCCGGAAGGGGGCCGAGACGATGGTGCCGATGGTGTGCCGGGGGTTCAGCGAGGAGTACGGATCCTGGAAGATCATCTGAACGTCGCGGCGGAGCGGTCGCATCGCGCCGACGCCCAGATGGGTGATGTCGTGCCCCTGGAACTCGATCTTCCCGCCGGTCGGTTCGAGCAGCCGGGTGATCAGCCGCCCCATGGTGGACTTCCCACAGCCCGACTCGCCCACCACGCCCAGCGTCTCCCCGGGGCGTACGTCGAAGGTCAGCCCGTCGACCGCCTGCACCGCCCCGGTCTCCCGGCGCAGCAGCCCCTTGCGGATGGGGAAGTGCTTGACCAGCCCCTCGACCTTCAGCAGCGCGTCCGGGGGCTCCGGGGGCGAGGACTGCTCGGGAATCTTCACGTTCTCACTCACCGCTCGGGCATCGCTCACAGCTTGGGCGCAATCTCTTCGGTCCAGATCCGCGTCCGCTCCTCCTGCGCCATATGGCAGGCGGAGAAGTGCCGCTCCCCCACCGGCCGCAGTTCGGGCCGGACGGTACGCGTCCGGTCGCCGTCCGGCACATCGGCGTAGGGGCACCGCGGATTGAAGGCACAGCCGTCGGGGATGTTGATCAGGCTGGGCGGGGAGCCCTTGACCGGGATGAGCCGTTCGGTCTGGTCCCGGTCGATCCGGGGCATCGAGCCGAGCAGACCCCAGGTGTAGGGGTGCTGGGGCTCGTAGAAGACCTTCTCGGCCGGCCCCCGCTCCACACAGCGTCCGCCGTACATCACCAGGATGTCGTCGGCGAGCTCGGCGACGACGCCCAGGTCGTGGGTGATGACGATGACCGCGGAGCCGAACTCCTTCTGGAGATCGCGGATCAGATCGAGGATCTGGGCCTGGACGGTGACGTCCAGCGCGGTCGTCGGCTCATCGGCGATCAGCAGCTCGGGATTGTTGACCAGCGACATCGCGATCATCGCGCGCTGGCGCATCCCGCCGGAGAACTCATGGGGGTAGCTGTCCACCCGCTTGTCGGGCTGGGGGATGCCCACCCGGTCGAGCATCTCGACCGCCCGCTTGCGCGCGGTCTTCTTGTCGACGTCGTGGTGGACCCGGTACGCCTCCACGATCTGCCGGCCGATCGTGTAGTACGGATGGAGCGCGGAGAGCGGGTCCTGGAAGATCATCGCCATGTACCGGCCGCCGAGCCTGCGCACCTCGTCCGGGTCGGCCGTGAGCAGCTCCTTGCCGTCGAGCCAGACCTCGCCCGAGATCCGCGCCTTGCGGCGGCCGTACTGACCGGCGGTGTGCAGACCCATGATGCCGAGCGAGGTGACGGACTTCCCGGAGCCGGACTCGCCGACGATGCCGAGCGTCCTGCCCTTCTCCAGCTGGAAGCTGAGGCCGTCGACGGACTTGACCAGTCCGTCGTCGGTGGGGAAGTGGACCCGCAGATCGCGGACTTCGAGGAAGGCGGACGGGGCGGCGGAACCGGCCTCGGCGACCTCGCCGGGCACGAGGCCGGACAGCGGCGCCTCAGGCGCCTCAGGCGCCGCCGGGCCGGACTGCGCGGCCCCGGTCTTGTCTGGGTTGCTCATCCGATCCTCACTCGCGGGTCGACGACGGCGTACAGCAGGTCCACGAGGAGATTCGCGATGCAGATGAACAGCGCCGCGAAGAGGGTGACGCCGAGGATCACCGGAAGGTCCTTGGCGCTGATGGACTCGATCGCGAGCCGTCCGAGTCCCGGCAGGTTGTAGGTGGACTCGGTGAGCACCGCCCCGCCGAGGAGCGCTCCGAGGTCCAGGCCCAGCAGGGTCAGCACGGGCGTCCAGGTGGAGCGCATCGCGTGCCGTCCGATCACCACCCGCTCGGTGAGTCCCTTGGCGCGGGCCGTGCGGATGTAGTCCTCGCCCATGATCTCCAGCATGGTGGCCCGGGTGAGCCGCGCGTACATCGCCGCGTACAGGAAGGCCAGGGTGATCCAGGGCAGCACCAGCGTCTGGAACCACTGGGCGAAGTCCTCTTCGAGAGGCGCGTACTCGCCGCTGATCCAGTCCAGCTGATAGCTGAAGACCGCCAGCGAGAGCAGACCGGTGAAGTAGATGGGGAGGGAGACCCCGGCGAGGGCGACGGTCATCGCGGTCCGGTCCCACAGGGTGCCCCGGCGCAGCGCGGAGACGACGCCCGCGGCCACCCCGCCGACGACCCAGAGCAGACAGGCGCCCGCCGCGAGCGAGAGCGTGACCGGGATCGCCTCGGTGAGCTGCGGCCAGACGTCCTGTTCGGTACGGAAGGAGTAGCCGAAGCAGGGGGCCGGGCAGTTGGTGACATCCGCGCCGTTGGCGTACTCCCGGCCGACGAACAGACCCTGGACGAAGTTCCAGAACTGCACCAGCACCGGATCGGCGAGGCCCAGCTTCTGCCGGATGCCCTCGATCGCGGCCGGGTCTGTCTGCTTTCCGGCGAAGAGATACGCCGGGTCGGAGCCCGCCCACTTGGGGAGCACGAAGAAGATGACGAAGGTCGTCAGAGTCACGACCATCAGCATCATGGCGACGGCGAACAAGCGCCGGATGACATAAGCAAGCACTGTGCGCGGCCCGGCGGCGGTCCGCGCCCCCCTCACGGAGGGTGCGGACCGCCGCCCGAGGCCATCACCTGCCCTTCGGGACTGGCGGGTTGGGCGATGGTGGGGTGTGACGGGTGTGACGGGTCACCGCGAACGGTTACTTGACGACGCCCAGGGAGACGTAGTCGTACCGGCCGTTGTACGCCGCCGTGGAGTAGGCGTTCGTCACCCGCGAGCTGCGCCAGGTGAAGTTCTTCTCGTAGATGAACGGCATCTGGACGGCGAGGTCCGCGACAGCGTGGTTCATCTCCTTGTAGATCTCGCCGGCCTTCGCCGGGTCGGTCTCCTTGAGCGCGTCGTCGAAGAACTTGTTGATCTTCGGGTCATTGGTCTCGGAGACGTTGAAGTTGCCGTTGGGGACGATGAAGCGGCCGTCCACCAGCGGCTGCGAGAAGCCCTGGCCAGTCGGGAAGTCGGGGCCCCAGCCGGTCATGATCAGACCCAGACCGCGCTTCTTCACCATGGCGGGAGAGCCGGTGATGCTGGCGGCCTCGGCGCCGTCGATGGTGTCGACCTCGGCCTTGATGCCCACGGCCTGGAGGGACTGCTGGAGCGCCTCGGCGGTCTGGACCTCGCCCGGGTTGTTGATGCGGGCGCTGATGTTGGTGGAGAAGCCGTCGGGCTTGCCGCACGCCTTCAGCGCCGCCTTGGCCTTGGCGATGTCCGGCTTGCCCTCGCGGGCGAGGATGCCGTACGGGTCGTAGCCGTCCGAGCCCTTGATGGACTTGGGCAGCATGTTGGTGGCGATGTCGCCGCCCGCGTCGGGGCCGCCGCGGACCTTCTGCATCGACTGGTAGTCGGCGGCGTAGATCACGGCCTTGCGGCACTCGATGTCGTCGAACGGCTTCACCTTGGTGGCGATGTCGACATACCGGATGAAGCTGGTCTCGATGTTGTCGACGTTGTCCTTGTGCTGCTTGAGCGCCTTGGTGCGGCCGGCCTGGGACATGCCGGTGGCGTTCATGTCGACGTCGTACTCGCCCTTGATCAGCAGCTCGTCGATCGCCTCGATGTTGGAGTTGACCGTGATCGTGACCTTGTCCGGCAGCGCGGCCCGGATCGGGTCGGAGGACTTCTGCCACTTGTCGTTGCGGACCAGGACGGCGCTCTTCTTCGGGGTGTACGACTCGAACTTGTACGGGCCCGAGGAGAACGGCTTGAGCTGGTACTTGGCCGCCGTGTCCTTCTCCTTCTTCACCGGGGACCCGGCGGGCATCGCGAGCATCTGCTCGAAGTCGCCGTTGGGGCTCGCCAGATTGAAGACGATGGTCTTGGCGTCCGGGGTCTCGATGGCCTTCAGACCGGCCGCGGACTTGTCCTTGTAGGGGCCCTTGTACGTGGTCTTGGGGTCGAGGACCTGCCGCAGATAGCCCGGTCCGCCGGTGATGACGTCCGTGGCCCAGAGGCGCTCGATGCCGTACTTGATGTCCTGGGCGGTGATCGGCGAGCCGTCCTCCCAGGTGATGTCGTCGCGCAGCTCGTAGGTGTAGGTCTTGCCGCCGTTGGAGACCACGCCCTTGGCCTTGGCGAGGTCGGGCACCAGCTCCGCGCCCGCGGCGCCCGGCTTGGGCGCGTAGGAGACCAGCTGACGGGCGTAGAACCGGGAGAGGTCCCAGGCGAAGCCGTAGTACTGGCGCTGGGGGTCGGTCGAGTCGAAGTCCTGCTTGCCGATGAACTTCAGCGTGCCGCCCTTTTTGGCGGAGGGGTTCGCGATGCCCTTGACCCCGGCGTTGTAGCCGGCGGCCTTGCCGTCGCCGCCGTCCCCGTCCTTGGAACCGCCGCCGCACGCCGCGGTGGCCGTGAGGGCGGCCACGACGAGCGCCGCTCCGGCGATACGCCTGGTCCTCGACGAGCGTTGGGGTGTCATTCCTGCAACCTCCGGGATAGCGCGGTTCCCCGCCGTGGTGCCGGGGACCATCGGGTGCCGCCGGGCCTTCGGTGGCCGGGGGCGCGTTCAGTTGGGTGACGGTCGGTGTCCGTCAGGGGTCGGTGGGCGGCGGGCGGTGGGCGGTGCGGACGCGCGGTCCGGGCCTCATCGGGATCGGTCGCCCTCGGTCATCGGGCGCCCTCACGGAGCCGGGTGAGGCTCATCGGGTGCCCTTGGGGAGCCGGCCAGCGCTCATCGGGTGCCCTTGGGATCCAGCGCGTCCCGCACCCCGTCGCCGAAGAGGTTGAAGGCCAGCACCGTTATGAAGATCGCGACGCCGGGCACGATCATGAAAGTGGGGTTGGACTCGTAGGTGTCCACGGCGGTGGAGAGCATCTGCCCCCAGGAGGCGGTCGGGGGCCGCACCCCCGCGCCGAGGAAGCTGAGCGCGGCCTCGGTGAGAATGTTGGTGGGGATCATCAGCGTGGTGTAGACGGTGATCGGGGCCACCAGATTGGGCAGCAGCTCCTTGAAGAGCACATACCGCTGACCGGCGCCGAGGCTGCGGGCGGCCTCGACGTACTCCTTCTCCCGCAGCGAGAGGGTCTGCCCGCGCACGATGCGTCCGACGTACGGCCAGCCGAAGAAGCCGATGACCCCGACCAGGATCATGATCCGGACATTGCTGCCGGTCATGCCCAGCAGATCGTTCGGGAGGACCGAGACCAGCGAGATGATGAAGAGCAGCTGCGGGAAGGCCAGCAGCATGTCCATCACCCGGCTGATGACGGAGTCGACCCAGCCGCCGAAGTAACCGGCGACGATGCCGAGGACGGTGCCGAAGAGCACGGCGACGAGGGCGGCGAGGAAGGCCACGAGCAGCGAGATCCGCGCGCCGTAGACGATCCGGCTGAACACATCGCGGCCGTTGTTGGGTTCGACGCCGAGCAGATGCTCCGAGCTGATGCCGCCGAAGGAGCCGATGGGAGTGCCGAACAGCGGGTCGATCTCGTCCTGGTGGAACTTGTCGGGCGGGTGCCCCAGCAGGGAGACGATCACCGGCGCGAAGACCGCGACGATCACCAGGAAGAGCACGACGACACCGCCGGCGAGGGCGAACTTGTCCCGCTTCAGCCGCGACCAGGCGATCTGCCGCAGCGATCGGCCCTCGACCGGCTTGCCTGCCGAGCCCGATGGGACGTCGGCGGTCCGGGACCGCTCGGTGTCCACGCTCGTGTCGTGCGATGGTGCCGTCATCGTGGTGGGGACCCCTCTCGGCCGGAAGTGACCGGCCCGTACCCGCCGCTGGAGCGGCTTCTTTCACAACATCTGGTGTACGTGGGGCACTTGGTACGAGATGTACACGTGAAGCGCGCCGTACACGGGGGCGAAATCCTCCCTTGCTGCGGGAGTCTTCAATGGCCGCGCGACCAGCCGCCAGACCCCTCGGTGAATGTTTGCTCAAACGTGATGCGTGTAGACGGGTTCCGTTATCCGGACGACATCGATGACTGAGCGGGGTTTCATCTGGCTTATATCGCCCGATAGTTGAGGTAATTCCCGCCCTGTGGACGCCGAGGAGGATCTGGATTTCCCAGGCGGGTGCGGGGATGTGAGAGCGCTTTCACCGGGTGCCGCCGGGAACGGCTCATGGAACGGGGGCGTGGATGCCATCCGGGCCCTTGATATCGGTGATCACGCCATCAGGGGCGGGGATCTGGCGCGATCACGCTTCGGGCGGGTGCGCCCGCGGGTGCGCCCGCCACCCGGCCGTACGTCAGCGGGTGAGGCCGGGGAGCCGCTCGCCGTCCGGGCGCACGCCGGCGGGCGGGACGGCTGGACCGCACGCCGTCCGGGCGCACGCCGGCGGGTGCGACGGCTGGACCGCACGCCGTCCGGGCGCACGCTGGCGGGTGCGACGGCTGGACCGCACGCCGTCCGGCCGTACGTCAGCTCAGCGGGTGGGGGCCGCCGGGTAGCCGTAGCCGCCGGCCTGCTCGGGGGCGCCGTGCGCGTCGCGGTCGTAGAACGGCCGGGCGTTGGCCCGCAGCCACATCGCCACCGGGTCGTACTCGTCCGACATGGCGACCGTCGAGACCGGCAGCCCGTCGGGGACCGCCGCGATCGACTGCTGCATCATCGCCCGCACCGCGTCCACGGAGGGCCGGCTGGTGTCATACAGATCCAGCCCGATGGCCAGATAGGGAGCGCCCAGCGCGGGCTGCACCCAGGCGCGGCGCAGCGAGCGGATCGCGAGGGTGCGATGGGCGTTCTGCGAGAGCAGGGCGTAGAAGTGGGGGATCTCGATGGCGGGCTCGGACAGCCGCAGCGGTCCGGCGGGCATCCGGTCGAGTCCGGTGGCGATCCGGCGCAGATCCGGCCAGGGGATGCCGACACCGCCGCCCGGGGCATGGGGATTGAGCCAGATCCCCCAGCGCTCGGGGAACAGGGTGCGGGCGATGTCGGGACCGGTGACCACCTCGTGCGCACGGCTCCAGCCGGAGACGGCGAGCTCGCGCGCGGAGGTGACGCAGGGGGCGTAGCCGACGCCGTCGATCTCCATGTTCCCGTACTGGGCGTCGGCGGAACCGGGGCTGCCGTGCCAGAGCAGCATCCAGACCTTGCCGCCCGCCGGATCGGCGAGTGCCGTGAGCAATGCCTCGTACGCGTCGTAGCGTCCGGGCGTCACCTGGCGCAGCATGTGCTCGACCTGCCCGGCCGCCGCGGTGCCTGACGCGCTCACCCTGGTTCCGCCCCTCTCCCGACTCGGTATTCGGCTCAGCCTCCGGACCGGTGGGAGGTCAGGCCGTGCCGCCAGCTTAATCGGCCGCCTTGACGCATAGTTGACGATCGCGACCGTTATCGGTGATCGCGCTGGTAGAACGGCCGTACCTTCGCCAGCATCCAGTCGGCGACCGGGTCCTGCGCGATGTCGAGAAGTATGAGGCTGACCGGCCAGCCGACCGCGGCCCGGCCCAGCGCCCGGCCGAGGGCGTCGAGCGGGGCGGTGCCCTCCGAGCCGTCGCGGGACGAGAGCTGGACGCCGATGAAGAGGGCGGGGGGCTCGCCCTCGACCGAGCCGAGCGCGCGGCGGGCGGTGTGGACGACCCCGCACTCCTCGAACTCTCCGGCCGCCGCGGCGAGGAAGTCGACGGGTTCGTCCTGCCAGTCCGGCTCGAACAGCCGCACCCGGCCGCCGGTGGCCGGGCCGTCCAGCGGGGTGCTCCCGGCGCGGCACAGCTCGGCGACGGCGGGCGGGGGCAGCGGGACGCCGACCGTGCCGCCCGGGTTCACGGCGATGCCGAGCTGCGGGGGCAGTCCCCGGGCGAAGTCGCGGGCGGGCGCGACGGTGAAGGGCATGGGGCCGCCGACGCAGGTCATGAACTGCTGTTCGGAGCTGAAGACCGGGACATAGGCGGCCCCGGCTATCTCCATGGTGGGCAGATCGAGGTTCCGGCTCTCCGGGGTGCCGCCGTTGGGCAGGGGCACCCAGACCGGGCTGCGGCCGAGGACCTCCACGAGCCGGGCTCCGGCGGAGGGGTTGCCGAGGGAGGCGGCGAGGGCTTCTTCGAGCTCGTTCGCGGGCCAGCCGCCGCTGTACGGATGCGGATGTGCCTGCTCCGGAATGGTCATGAAACTGGCCCTCTCCCCCGGCTCTGCCGGTCGTCCCCACGGCTTGCCCCACAGACCCTAATGCCGTGCGGGCCGGACGGGGGACGGGGAGCCGCCCGGATCGGGCATATACGGGCGAATTTCCCGGTCGGGGGCGCGCTCGGGGGCATCCCGGGGCCGGGGTGCGCTCGGGCCGGTTCGGCACGCCGGGGCCGGGTTCAGCGCTCCGGTCCCGGGGCGGCCGGCACCGGGGCATCCCGGCGACCCCCACCCCGCCCCACCCCGCCCCCGCGACTCCCGAGGTCCCGGCGACTCCCGCGACCCCCGAGCAAACCAGGCTCACCCCTCCAGGAACCCCACCCGGCTCAGCACCGTCGCCGCGTCGCGGTCCAGCAGAACCACCGATGAGACACCGCTCGGCACCCGCCCGGACTCCGCGTCCCCGATCAGCCGGCCGACCCCGCGCCGGTGCCTGGCGAAGGCGTACCCGGAGACGTCCCGGCCGCGCTCGCGCTGCCCCTGCCGGGCCACCTTCGGCGGTACGTCCAGCAGCACCAGATGGAGCGCACGGCCCCGGCGGCGTGCCTCGCGGGCCAGCCAGCGCCGCACCCACGCCTGCGTACCGCAGTCGTGCACCACCACGCTCTCGCCGGAGCGCAGCGCCCGCCGCAGCCCGGTGTAGTGGGCGATGCGGACCAGGGGGCGGTAGACCCCGTACGGCAGAAACGCCGGCATCCGCGCGTCCCAGCGGTCGCGGGTGTCCTGGGAATCGATGCGCCGCCCGCTCGCCGCCCGCCGGATCAGGGTCGACTTCCCGCTGCCGGGCAGGCCGGACACCACCACCACGTCTCCCGCCGCGAACATCAGCCGCCGGGGGCTGCGCCCCGAGCGGTCCCTCAGATCGCGGAGCACGGGCACGCCCAGCGCCTTGCGAAGCCCCCGGACGGGCATCTGCGGCTGTGCGGGCACGCCCGCGGTCGTGGCGTAGGCACCGGAGTGCTGCAACGTCATCACACCCTCCCCCTTGTCAGGTCACCCAGACACTTGCCCAAGAAGCGTAAAGAAATGGTAATGCGGCACAACCGATTTGCGGCTGAGGCGCGTCCGGCGGGTGTCGGTCCGCTCTCCGGCGCCCGCGCACGCCGTCGCAGAACGTCCAGGGCCGCACCCCCCATCGCACCCCGATGCGTGCAATGATGTGCCCGCCAACTGCATACCGGCCGCTTGAATCCACGCGGGAGAGTCCCGGGCACCCCTGTGCCGGGCGCCGAAGGAGCAAGTTCCTCCCTTGAATCTCTCAGGCCCCGTACCGCGTGCGATGAGGCAGATCTGAAAAGCGGGCCGCCGCCGGGCGGCTCCACCCAAGGTGCAAGTCGCGACCAGCCCGTCCCTACGGTCATCCGTACACACGGTCGCGATGAACCTCTCAGGTTCCGATGACAGATGGGGAGGATTGTCCTCGCCAGCATGCCCTGGGACCCTGGGAGCCGTAATCCATGAGCAACGCACCCCGCCGTACCGCCCTCGACGCACTGCATCGCTCGCTGGGCGCGACCATGACCGACTTCGCGGGCTGGGACATGCCGCTGCGGTACGGCAGTGAGCGCGACGAGCACCACGCCGTCCGCACCCGTGCCGGGCTCTTCGACCTCTCCCACATGGGCGAGATCACCGTCACCGGCCCCGGGGCCGCCGCTCTGCTCGACTACGCCCTGGTCGGCAATATCGGCTCCGTCGGCACGGGCCGCGCCCGCTACACCATGATCTGCCGCGAGGACGGCGGCATCCTGGACGATCTGATCGTCTACCGGCTCGGCGAGACCGAGTACATGGTCGTCGCCAACGCCGGAAACGCCCAGATCGTGCTGGACGCCATCACCGAGCGATCGGCCGGCTTCGACGCCGAGGTACGGGACGACCGGGACGCCTACGCCCTGATCGCCGTCCAGGGGCCCGAGTCCCCCGGCATCCTGAAGTCCGTCACCGACGCCGACCTGGACGGCCTGAAGTACTACGCCGGTCTCCCCGGCACGGTCGCCGGCGTGCCCGCCCTGATCGCCCGCACCGGCTACACCGGCGAGGACGGCTTCGAGCTGTTCGTCGCCCCGGAGCACGCGGAGGCGCTGTGGCAGGCGCTCACCGAGGCGGGCCGGGACGCCGGTCTGGTCCCCTGCGGCCTCTCCTGCCGTGACACGCTCCGCCTGGAGGCGGGCATGCCGCTGTACGGGCATGAGCTGACCACCGCGCTGACCCCCTTCGACGCCGGTCTCGGCCGGGTCGTGAAGTTCGACAAGGCCGGCGACTTCGTCGGGCGCGAGGCCCTGGCCGCCGCCGCCGAGCGCGCCGAGAGCCGCCCGCCGCGGAAGCTGGTGGGCCTGATCGCCCAGGGCCGCCGGGTGCCGAGGGCCGGATACCCGGTGGTGGCGGGCGGTGAGGTCATCGGCGAGGTCACCTCCGGCGCGCCGTCCCCCACCCTGGGAAAGCCCCTGGCCATCGCCTATGTGGACGCGGCGCACTCCGCACCGGGCACCGAGGGCGTCGGCGTCGACATCCGTGGCGCGCAGGAGCCGTACGACGTCGTCGCGCTGCCCTTCTACAAGCGCCGGAAGTAACGGTCCGCCGGACCGCGACGACGCACCGTACCGGCACCGGCGCACGCACCGTACCGGCACCGACACACGCGCACCACGCCCCGCCCGGCCCGCGCACCCCACGGAACCCACGCGCTCACCGCCCCGGAACCCACGCGCCAAAAGCCCCGGAAGGGGCGTTTCGGCGCCGGAAGTGACCAGCGGCACCCCGTACCACCCCCCGCCCGTCCATTCGCCCTTCCCGCGTACAGGAGAATTCAGGCCATGAGCAACCCGCAGCAGCTGCGCTACAGCAAGGAGCACGAGTGGCTGTCGACCGCCGAGGACGGCGTCTCGACGGTCGGCATCACGGAATTCGCGGCCAACGCGCTCGGTGATGTCGTCTTCGCCCAGCTTCCCGAGGTGGGCGACACCGTGACCGCGGGCGAGACCTGCGGTGAGCTGGAGTCGACCAAGTCCGTCAGCGATCTGTACTCCCCCGTGACCGGCGAGGTCACCGAGATCAACCAGAACGTCGTGGACGATCCGTCGCTGGTGAACTCCGCCCCCTTCGAGGGCGGCTGGCTGTTCAAGGTACGCATCGGCGAGGAGCCCGGGGACCTGCTCTCCGCGGACGAGTACGCCGAGTTCTCCGCCAACTGACCCCGCCCCCGGCACCCGCCCACGACCGACCACGACAGGGACCCGAGATGTCGCTTCTCAACACCCCTCTCCATGAGCTGGACCCCGATGTCGCCGCCGCCGTCGACGCCGAGCTCCACCGTCAGCAGTCCACCCTGGAAATGATCGCCTCGGAGAATTTCGCTCCGGTCGCGGTGATGGAGGCCCAGGGCTCGGTCCTCACCAACAAGTACGCCGAGGGCTACCCCGGCCGCCGCTACTACGGCGGCTGTGAGCACGTCGACGTGGTCGAGCAGATCGCGATCGACCGCATCAAGGAGCTCTTCGGCGCCGAGCACGCCAATGTGCAGCCCCACTCGGGCGCCCAGGCGAACGCGGCGGCGATGTTCGCGCTGCTCAAGCCCGGCGACACGATCATGGGCCTGAATCTCGCGCACGGCGGGCATCTGACCCACGGCATGAAGATCAACTTCTCCGGCAAGCTCTACAACGTGGTCGCCTACCACGTGGACGACGCCACCGGTCAGGTCGACATGGCCGAGGTCGAGAAGCTCGCCAAGGAGTCCCGGCCCAAGCTGATCGTGGCCGGCTGGTCCGCCTACCCGCGCCAGCTGGACTTCGCCGCCTTCCGCCGGATCGCGGACGAGGTCGGCGCGTATCTGATGGTCGACATGGCCCACTTCGCGGGCCTGGTCGCGGCCGGGCTGCACCCCAACCCGGTGCCGCACGCCCATGTCGTGACCACGACCACCCACAAGACGCTGGGCGGCCCGCGCGGCGGTGTGATCCTCTCGGTCCAGGAGCTGGCCAAGAAGATCAACTCCGCGGTCTTCCCCGGTCAGCAGGGCGGCCCGCTGGAGCATGTCATCGCGGCGAAGGCGGTCTCCTTCAAGGTGGCGGCCTCCGACGAGTTCAAGGAGCGCCAGCAGCGCACCCTGGACGGCGCGCGGATCCTGGCCGAGCGCCTGGTGCGGGACGATGTCACCGAGCACGGCGTCTCGGTGCTCTCCGGCGGCACCGACGTCCATCTGGTTCTGGTCGATCTCCGCGACTCGGAGCTGGACGGCCAGCAGGCCGAGGACCGCCTCCACGAGGTGGGCATCACGGTCAACCGCAACGCCGTCCCGAACGACCCGAGGCCGCCCATGGTCACCTCGGGTCTGCGGATCGGCACCCCGGCGCTCGCCACCCGCGGCTTCCAGGCCGAGGACTTCCGCGAGGTCGCCGACATCATCGCCGAGACGCTGAAGCCGTCGTACGACACCGAGGCGCTGCGCGCCCGGGTGTCCGAGCTGGCGGCGAAGCACCCGCTGTACCCCGGGCTGTAAAGCCCGTCTGAAGCGAAGACGTACACCTGTACGAAACTTCGGGGGGCATCGCGCACACTGGAGTGGGCGCGATGCCCCCGCCCGTACCACCGCACAGCCCGCTCGTCTCCCAGCACCACCCTCAATCGACGCGCTTCGCGCCACTGAGTCCTTGGCAGACAACGGCGTCTACCACCTCCTAGGAGTACTCCCGTGGCCATCTCGGTCTTCGACCTGTTCTCGATCGGCATCGGTCCTTCCAGCTCGCACACGGTCGGCCCGATGCGCGCGGCCCGTATGTTCTCCCGTCGGCTGAAGAACGAGGGGCTCCTCGCCCACACCGCCTCCGTCCGGGCCGAGCTGTACGGCTCGCTCGGCGCGACCGGGCACGGCCATGGCACGCCCAAGGCGGTGCTGCTGGGCCTTGAGGGCAGCTCCCCGCGCACGGTCGACGTGGAGACGGCGGACGAGCAGGTCGAGCGGATCAAGGAGTCCGGGCGGATCAGTCTGCTCGGGATGCACGAGATCCCCTTCGACTTCGACGCGGATCTGGTCCTGCACCGCCGCAAGACCCTCCCGTACCACGCCAACGGCATGACCGTCTTCGCGTACGACGCCGAGGGCACGCCGCTGCTGGAGAAGACGTACTACTCGGTCGGCGGCGGCTTCGTGGTGGACGACGACGCGGTCGGCGAGGACCGGATCAAGCTCGACGACACCGTGCTGAAGTACCCCTTCCGCACCGGCGACGAGCTGCTGCGGCTGGCCGGCGAGACCGGGCTCTCGATCTCCGCGCTGATGCTGGAGAACGAGAAGGCCTGGCGCACCGAGGACGAGATCCGCTCCGGTCTGCTGGACATCTGGCGGGTGATGCAGACCTGTGTCGCGCGCGGCATGTCCCGTGAGGGCATCCTGCCCGGCGGCCTCAAGGTCCGCCGCCGCGCCGCCAACTCCGCCCGCCAGCTGCGGGCCGAGGGCGATGCGCTGGCCCGCTCGATGGAGTGGATCACGCTGTACGCGATGGCCGTGAACGAGGAGAACGCGGCGGGCGGCCGAGTGGTGACCGCCCCCACCAACGGCGCGGCGGGCATCATCCCGGCGGTGCTGCACTACTACATGAACTTCGTGCCCGGCGCCGACGACGAGGGCGTGGTCCGCTTCCTGCTGGCGGCGGGCGCGATCGGCATGCTCTTCAAGGAGAACGCCTCGATCTCGGGCGCCGAGGTCGGCTGCCAGGGCGAGGTGGGCTCCGCCTGCTCGATGGCGGCGGGCGCCCTCGCCGAGGTCCTGGGCGGCACCCCCGAGCAGGTGGAGAACGCGGCGGAGATCGGGATGGAGCACAACCTCGGCCTGACCTGCGACCCGGTCGGCGGCCTCGTCCAGATCCCCTGCATCGAGCGGAACGGCATGGCGGCGGTCAAGGCCGTGACGGCGGCCCGGATGGCGATGCGCGGCGACGGCAGCCACAAGGTGTCCCTCGACAAGGTCATCAAGACGATGAAGGAGACCGGCGCGGATATGTCGGTGAAGTACAAGGAGACGGCGCGGGGCGGGCTCGCGGTGAACATCATCGAGTGCTGAGCCAGTCGCGACGGGTGGGCCCTGACCAGCGCGTTTTCATCTTTCGGCGTTGTCAGGGCCTTGCCAGCTTGCACGGCGGAAGGTCCCTGGATCGGGCCTGAGGCGGGCGTGAGAGTCCCTGAAAAGTCCCTGGGGTGCCCCCTCGTAGACGGCCACCCACACGAGTGAATCGGCATGGCATTCCCCTGGTGCTGGAACCAGGTCTGTAGCGCTCCCACCGGCCGCTCACAGTCCGCTTGCGCCCGATGAACAGCAGCCACTGGGCAACGAACGGGGAGACGCCATGAGTGCCCTTTCGGCCGACAGCCGCCGGCTCCTCCTGGAGGACAGGCCGCCGGGTACCCCCACGTCGCGACGGCTTCCCGGCAAAGCCAGACCATGCCAGGAGGTGCTGCGGGAGTGCGAAGCAGAGGTCACCAAAATGCGCGGGTACATCCCGGGGGTGCTCTGGGACTTCCTGATTCCGGATCTGACGCGGGCATTCCGGTGGCGCGTTCAGCTCGACTGCGGCTGCATCACCAAGGTACTCACGCGCGAAGGCGGCACCCCAACCACATGAGCTGCAATGGAAGGAGCACGTTCACAGCTCAGTACTGCCTCTTGGGCAGATGATCTGCAGGCACGACGATTCCCCGCCGGTGCCGTATCGAGTGATCGCCGAGTGGGGCGAGCGGAGGGAGGTGACGTTTCCCGCTGACCCTGTCGAACCGCCGGATGACATCGACCCCAAGACGTGGTCGGTGATCCGCCACGACGAACCGCACACTTCTACCTTCTGGGAGACAACGCTGTCTTGCGGTCACGTGGAGGAAACCATTGCCCCAAGTCTCGGCTGGACGCCTGCCTCAGAGCCTCACCAGCCAACTCCGCGAAGAGTCCAGCAGATATCCGCCGAGGTCGAGAAAGCCTGGCGAACGAACCCGGAACTGCAGACCGAGCGGGATCGGGAGCACACCCGACGGATGCTTGCAGACGGCTGGCCTTCGCCGGAGCCTGAGCAGCTGTGCTACTCCTGCCCTCAAGTACGAATGATCTTGGCCTACGGGCGCATCGGTTGACTTGTTCCCAAGCAGCGGAAGACCGAGAAGACCATAAGCACCACGCCTACGCCCTCGCGGTCCACTTTGGAGAGAAAGCTGCGAAGAACCGAAGCCGAGGCCGAACGTCTCCGGGCTGAGCTGAACCAGCTCGAATAGGGGACATCTGCCCGAACTCGATGTCTCCCACGCCACCTGGGCCGCACCCCCTCGTCCGTCTTGCCCCTGCGCTCTGTTTATCGCCTGCCCCGTCGCCCTCAGCCGGCAAGCGGCAAGCGGCAAGCGGCAAGCGGCAACAACACTGATCACGGCGAGGGCCGTCCGGAAACCCGGACGGCCCTCGCCATCGTGACTCCAGGCACCTGCCACCATGCACAGAGGCGGCTACTTCTGAAGCGGGACACGACCTCCGCCACCCGAACCGCCTGTACCGTCTACGAGAGCCCGTGGGCGGAAGCAGCGCACAAACCTCTTGATGTCAGCCACGATGCCTGCAGCTCACACCCGTTCTAGCGCGGCCCCTGGACCGCGGGCGAGATAGGGGCCACAGGTCCGCTGTTGTCTGCCGTGGCCTGCTGAGGGATCTCAACTGTTCCTGGCTGCAGTGGTGATGTTCCAAAGAAGGCCTCGAAGATGAGGTCGAACTCGCATGCAGCCGAACCCTTGAACACCGGTAGCCCACGGATGGCATCGGCGGTGGTGTAGCGCTCACAGAACATGCGAGCCCGGTCGTTCTTGTTGTTCGACTCGTTGGCCTGGAGCTCGGGGTAGTAGGCCTCGATCGCCCCGCGCTCCCAGACGTAGATATCTTCGTGGCGAAGCATCCTCAGCAGATCCAGCTTCATCTTCTCCAGCTCCAGGTCCTCGGCATCTTCGAGAATCCGCCGGGCGGTGCCGGAAGCGGAGCGGGCGAAGAACACTTTCACCGCTGCGTCCAGTTCCTCGAACTCGCACAGACCTTGGGCGTGCTCTTCGCCCTTGAGCTGCGCATGCTCCCACAGAGTGCGTGCACTACCGCTCCTGCCGAGGCTCTTGAGAGTGCTGGAGGATACCTTGATGTCCTCGTCCTTCACCAGTTCGTTGACTTTCGAGACCACCCGGTCACGCAGCTGGCGACATTCGTCGCTCGCGCCTAGTTTGTCGAACCCGTCGAGCACCGCGTCCAGGTCCGCGACGACCGCGACCCTCATCTCGAAGCGCTGGAAGAAGCTGCGGTACCGCTCGATGCTGCCTTTACCTTCAACCTTCGCGATCGCAGCACCATGCTTGTCAAAGTCCCACTGCGGGCTGAGGCTACGCGCGATGTGAGGGATGAGAGTGCGGTCACTCGGACCTTCCACAAGGAGCACGGAGGTGGCGAAGAAAGCCGCCTCGTTGTTCTCGTGCGTGATGATCTCGAACTGATCTCGGGCGTCCATGTCGGACAGGTCGATCACGCAGGTCCGGCTGGCGGGCGGCTCCAGCGTGTGGTCCTTAACGACCTTCACGAAGGTGCCGGTCGCTCCGGGCGCGCAGAAGGACGATGAGTGTGTGCTGACCAGAACGTCGTTGTAGCCGGAGAAGACGGTCAAAGCATCGAAGAGCTGGCGCTGCGCCTGCGGATGCAGGAACACCTCAGGCTCCTCGAACATCAGCAGACAGGGCTGTTGAGCACTGTCTGGCTTAGTAGGCTTCGCGGTCTTCATGTCCACGTAAGCTCGCAGGATGGCGAAAGCCACCGACCGGCGCAGGCCGTCGCCCTTGGTCTTGAACGGGCCGTTGATGCCGTCGTTGACGGTGATCTGCGCCCCCTCCAGCAGGCTACGCAAGCGTGGCGGGGGAATCTCCAGGCGAACGCTTGCGCGGGGGAAAGACTCCTGGAGGTTGCGCTGGATCAGCGATTCAATCTCGCGCACCTCCGGCAGCCGACCGTCCGACTCGCCGCCATCCTCCTGTGACACGACGTTCAGCTGGCTGCGAAGCTGTTCGAAGGATGCTTCCAGCTGTGGTAGCTGATGCTCGATATCCTCGAACAGGATGGACAGTAGGCGTCCGAACGTTGCTGTCGAGCTGGTCTTAAGGTCGTCGTTGAGTTCCTTCACGGCCGGGATGTAGATCGGCTCCGGCAGCAGGGGAGCCACCGACTTGTCCAAGCCGGTCATCAGTGCTTCGTCGCCCGTGGTGTACTCGTCGTCCCTGAGATTGGCGACGCATTCGGCCCATTCCCGTTTCACGGCGGTACGGGTGATCTTGCCGGATAGTTTGGCAAAGATCTCCGGGTAGGTGTACTTAACGTTCTCCTCAAGCTCCTCGGTGGAGATCTTGGGCCTGAGTACCTTCTCCAGGGCTTCCTTGCGGAAGCGCAGATCTCTCGGCACCTTCCCGACTACCCACATCGTGCCCTTGCCGACTCCCTCGTAGGTCCGCGCCAGGGTCAGGCGTCCGTCCGCGACCACGGGTTCGATGCGTGAGCGGTGACTCTCCTCAAGACGCTCCAGATCTGCCGCACCGATGCCGGTGAAGGTGAGCCGGATGCGAATGGGCCGCGCCGGGCTCAAGAAGTCCGTGTCGACTGCGGAGCCTGAGCGAAGGAACATGTTGAGGGCCTGGAACACCGAGGACTTCCCCGCGTTGTTCTCGCCGATGAGACAGCCGAATCGGGAGAACGACATGTCTACGTGGCTCAGTCCGCGGAAGTTGTCGATCATGATGTGTTCGAGACGCATGGTGCTCCAGAGGATGGTCAAGCCGAGCGAACATCGTAGAGGCCCACGTGACATCGCCGCCGGGCTTAGCGGAGATCGGCCGACGTGTCGGGAGCGAACAGGTTCTGGCCCTCACCAGGCTGAAGGGAAGTCGCATGTCCTTGGCGTCAGCAACAGACGGTGAAGTTGATGAGCCCTGGCCTGGAGCCGTCGCACGTGGCCGGGCAGGGGCTGCCATCCGTTCTGGCTGCGGTCCCGCCCCCAATCGCAGCCTTTCCTCCCAGCGCCCCAGGAGGCCGGGAGGTCCTCCCGCCCCGTCCGGGGCGGGCAAGCGCGTCCGAAACTCCTCAGCAGCCGTGGCTGCTGAGGAGTTTCGGACGCTATAGCTTGCTCGGCCTCGCGCCGGGCAGTCACCTCCGCACACGGCGATGGTGGGGTCGGCCGGTTCGGCGCAAGTCCCGCAGGATCTCGGCGGCGTAGTCGAGGGCGAGGGCCCGGTGGTGCAGGGTCGACGGCCGGCTGGTGGCCGTTCGGCGGACGGCCCAGGTCCCGTCCGGGTCGCGTTCGGCGTGGTGGAGGTGACCGTGCCGGTGTGCCGGTGGAAGGTGGTGCTCCAGGCGTCGGCTTCGGTCGGGGTGACCGGGGTGGTGCACGCAGGGGCCTCCGGTACGAGCAAGGGCGGTTGCTCGGTGTCCTGGTGCCCCGGGCGGGGGTGACCGGCACCGGTCGGTCCCCAGTGCGGAGCTGGGTGACCAGGGCGGTCAGCCGGTCGTTGGCCAGCAGGATGCCTTGTCCTCGGATAGCCTCCGCGACGATCTGGCGGGTGACCTTGTCCGCCTGGGTGACCGCCTCGCGAGCGATGGGGAGAAGTTCGTCCTCCAGGCCGGTCAGCCCGGTGTCCGGATTGAGCGGTCTACAGCGTGGGGCCCCGGACAAGGCCGCCTCGTCGCGGCCGGTTGCTCAGGCTCTGGGTCGGGGAAGATGGCCGGCTGTCCGCTCCGGTCGGCCGGAGTGTCCCCGACCGGAGTGACCGGGTGGGTGCCCGGGGCCGAGACTGGCGCGGTCTGGAGCCAACGGGGCGGCTGTGGAGTTGATGCCCCGACGTGGGCAGCTGCGGAGGAACTGGGCATCGTGGGCGTGCATCACAGCTCCTCGGCGTAGGCGGCGAACAGGGTCGGCGAGGATGGCCCAGGACGGTGACCAGGGACGATAACCGAGAAGTCCGGCCGGTCCAATCCGTTTCCGTGTTCGTCCAGACACTTTTGCCGTCTCACGGGGACGACATACCGGCAGGCAACCAGACGGTGAGGAGGTGTGGGGGCGCTCGCGCCCCGCAGTAGTAGTTCCTAGATCCAGGATCCTAGGTCCTAGATCCGGACCATGAGCCCTCACGGAGTACTCACTGAGGGCTCAGTGAGCCCTCACCGCATCCTCCGTGAGTCCTCATGGCCAGCTTCGGGCGGCGACACCCTCACTCTCCGGAAGAGGGCCGTGATGAATCCTGCGAATGGCCCAGGATCACGGTGCGGGCGGTCAGCGCCAGGACGCCCTGGGAGTGCATGGTCAGCCCCATCCGGTTCCAGTGGAAGATCACGTGGAGACTGAGGATCCGGCGCAGTCCACGGTCGAGTGTGCCGAGTCGGACGGCTTCGGCGAGCGATCTGCCGGTCTCCGCGAAGGCAGCGGCCCATTCCTTAACGGGTTCGAGTGACCCGCCGGGGCGCAGCAGGCTGTCGTGGTCAGCTCGGAGGAGGGTTCCGATGGCCTCCGAGATGGCTTCGAGCTTCTCCGGGGACATGGGGTTGACCGGGGTGCGATGTTCCTCGGTGATGACGCGGTGCCAGACGTCGGCCTGTTCGTACCATTCGAGGCCGGCGGCGCGCATCATCAGGGTGCAGAGGAGGACGGACAGTTCGCGGCGGCCGAGAGGGATGTCGTGGCGGTCGTCGATGCGGGGGATCTCCCGGCTGTCCACGACGAACAGTCGGTGCGCGGCCGTCATGCCGACCGGGCCGCCGAAGGCCGTGGTCTCCGGTTCGTAGATGCCAGCCCACCACCGTTCGAGAAAACTCCCGCCCGGGGCTGCGAGCCGGTCGAAGCCTTCCATCAGCGCGGCCCTTGCCATCGGCTTCGTGGAGGTGAGCCGGATACGGAGGCGCCAGCAGGGATGTTTGCGTGTGTACCACCAGCCGTCGATGTCCCCTGCGGCCTCAGCGGCACGCAGGAGCGGCATGATCATGGCCAGGAAGTGGAACTCGGCCATCCGCCACTCGGCGAAGTGGAGGTTCACCTGCCACCACTCGGAGTCGGTCGAGCTGCTCCGGAGGGCCTCGGTCCCCGCGTGCCGGAAGAGCTCGACCGCGTCGGTGAGGTCGGACGGGTCCATCTCCGCCTTGCGGGCAGCATTGGAGACCGCAGTCCCGGCCAGCACGTCGAGGACCGCTTCCGTGGCCTGGAACGGATCGGTCCGGGTCAGTCGATCAGAAGGCATGCGTCCCATCCCGAGGTCGGGGTCTGCTGCGCGGTAAGGGTGGTCAGGGCGAGCGCCGTACCCGCGTCGCCGTTCAGAAAGCCTAGATTCCGGTCTCCGGCAGGGTGCGCGCGAGCCCGGAAGGCGGTGCCGAGGAGAGCGGGCAGAGTGCGGAGGCGGGGGTCGTGCGCGTCGTGGGCGGCCCGGACAGCTGTTTGGTAGATGCCGGCCCATCCGTGGCAGAGACCGTTGTCCGTGATGCTCGCGAGCTGGGTGGGGTCAGTCAGCGCCCGGTGGAGAGCGTCTTCATAGGCGGCTTGAAGTTTCGCGTCGTTCAAGGCGATGCCTGCAAGCTGTCCGGCGCGGGCGATGCCGGTGGTGCCGTAGCACCAGCTCGGGCGGGCGGGTCCCGGCTGGTGGGGGCGGCCGGTGGCGAGGTCGTGGCGGGTGAGGTGCTCCGGCCACCAGGGGCCCGTTTCGCCCTGCTGCTGCCAGGTGTCGAGGTGATCGCAGATCGTGCGGATGGCCTCGGGCTGGTCGGGGACAGCGACGCCCCGGCGGAGGGCCTGGGCAAGGAGGAGCAGCGGGCCGGTGATGCCGTGGGCGACGCCGAGGTTGCCGTGCCCGCCCGGGAAGTCGGCGGAGTGCTCGCGGTTCGGGCCGTGGTCGACCCACCATCCGGGGAGGCCACGGTGGTCTTCGCCGAGCGGACGGGTCAGAGCGACCAGGTAGCCGAGGATTCGTTCCAGGGCCGCTCCCCCGGGGTCGGTGCGCAGGAGGTAGGCGCCGATTCCGGTGAGGCCGTAGAAGACGTCGTACTCGGCGAACGAGGCTGGGTCTCCCCGGTGGATTCGTTCGAGCGCGGCGTCGGTCCGGCGGTGGGCGAGCTCCGTGATGTGCCGGTGCAGGGTGGCCCGCGCGTCGGCGTAGAGGTGCTCGGCCGACGGGGGTGTGGTGCTGAGGAGGAAGGCAACGGCCGGCGCCCCGAGGAAGAGGCCGGTGGTGTCGGCTGCGCTGACCTCTCCGGCCACCGCTTGGGTGATCCAGCGATGGGCGTGCTTCCAGGGTGCCAGGCCGAGGCGGGCGCGTTCGATGTGGAGGAGGGCGATTCCCGCTGCTCCTTCGGCGAGGGACTGGGCTCGCCAGGGTTCGTCCGCGGGCGGCGGGACGGGGTCGGCCAGGCGGTCGGTGAGCCGCTGGAGGAGTTCGGTGGCCGGGGCAGTCATCGCGTTCCCCTCCGGTGCTGGTGGTGCAGGGCTGCGGTTCGGGCGAGTCGTAGTGTGGCGGCTTCGGTGGTGGGGTCCGGTCCGAGGGCGCGGGCGTGGTGCTGGCGGATCAGCAGGCGAGCGGTGGTCAGGGGGTGCCGCTGGCCGGTCAAGGATCGCCGGTAGTCCCGGATGGCGGTGGCACGGGTGGTCCATGCCTCGGTGACCCCGGTGCCGCCCGGGAAAGCTGTGAGCGCGGTCCGGTTGCCCAGGGTGGCGAGATCGAGGGTCTGTTCGCGCAGGTGCCGGTCCAGTCGCCCGCTTCCCTGGGGTGTCTGTTCGATCAGCCAGTCCTCCCCCTCTTCGGGGGTGGGGGCAATGTGTCGTACGAGGTCGAGGATGCTGGCCGCCGCCAAGGCTTGGGGTGAGTGGTTGGGGTTCTGGTCGGTGAGTCGGATCTGGGCGAGGGCTGCCGCTGAGTCGGCGGCAAAAAGCCGGTGGGCGGCGGCCAGCGCTGGCCCATGCCCGTACTCACCCGGATGCGGGCGGAAATCGGTCAGGGCGAGCTTGGAGGCCAGGGACTTCTCATGGAGAGCGCGGGACCACGCATGAACGTGCTCGGCCGCTGTCCCGTACGTGCCTGGTTCGATGTGGAGCACCAAGTCCAGGTACGGCGAGGTGTCGTGGTGACGGGTGAACCACCACGTCGGCGGGGTGGCGCCGAAGCGTTCGAAGAGGCGAGGCAGGTGCCGGTCGAGGATCTCGTCCTGGCGCCGTGGGTGGGCATGGAGCTGGGCGCGCAGGACTGTACCGGCGCCGGGTAAGTCGAGTTCTCCCCTGTCGACCAGGACGGTCGAGGTCAGTGCGGAGCACTCGGAGTCGCCGTCGTCCTTATGGGTGGAGTGGAGCGGCAGCCAGACCTCATGGGCGCGGCCAAGCCAACCGTGGGCGTCGGGGTCCGGTGCTTCGCGCAGGACCAGGCGACCGGCTCCGTTGAGGTGCATGCGGAGGATGTGGCGGTGGACGCTGTGGGTCAGGTCCAGCAGGAGGCGCTGGTCGTGTTCGGCCATGGTGACGCGTTCCGGGACCCGGAGCCGGTCCCTCCAGGCGTCGAGGGCGTGGTCCCACTCCTTCGTTGTGGCCGTCTGGCCTGGAAGGTCCTGGGCGTTCAGTAGCCAGC
This sequence comes from Streptomyces jumonjinensis, assembly GCF_009600885.1. Taxonomy (GTDB): domain Bacteria; phylum Actinomycetota; class Actinomycetes; order Streptomycetales; family Streptomycetaceae; genus Streptomyces; species Streptomyces jumonjinensis. Next base: position 39,970 of record NZ_VCLA01000117.1, on the reverse strand, counting down.
GGGCCGGGGTGAGGATGGTGCGTCGGTAGCGCACCCGGGGCAAGTACGGCAGGCGGGCAGCGGCCCCGTAGTCGAACGGCTTGTAGACGGCGTGCCGGGCGGTGGCGATCTCGGCGAGGAACCGGGTCAGCGGTGGGGTCTGGACCGCCGCTTCAAGGGCGTGCGGCACCCGTACGGTGATCGGCCTGCCGGTGGAGACCTGAACGAGACGGAAGCTGCGGTCATCGGCGGTGATGGCGAGATCGGTGAGGGGGATCGTGCCATCGTCCCGCTCGCGGTGCTCGGCGAGCGGGATGACGTGGGAGAGCAGGCGCGGGACGCGGGCGACGTTCTCGTTGCGCCGTCGGCGGGGAGCGAAACTGAGCTGCGCGGCGACCCCGCCGGTGTTGTCCGTGTACGTAGCGGCCAGCGCGGCCCGGTGCTCTGCGGGGAGCAGGTGGGCGAAGCGGCCGGCCATGCTGCTGCCCGGTCTCGGCACGCCGGTGATCACGAGCTGGAAGTCGCCCCGGGCGAGTGCCGCAGTAGATGCGGAGTGGATCTCGAAGGCGGCCTCCACCCGAGGTACGAGTGTCCGGTCGTCGGTGCCCGCGGCCTCGGCCAAGGCAGCGATCACGGTGTCGGTGAGGACCAGTTCGTCGCGGCCCGCCATGACGGCTTCCTGCGCCAAAGAGAGAAGGATCCCGTCCCGGTCCGTCAGTTGCTTCGGTGCCCGCTCGCGGACGGATCCGGTGTAGCCGGCGGGCAGCCCGAGGCCCGTGTCCGACAGCAGATCCAGAACTGGGACGAGCGTTCCGGTGCCGTATTCGGCCAGGAACTCGTGGTGGTAGTCGCGCCAGTGCTGGTAGCCGTACGGCTGCGGGGTGGTCCGGTACAGCGCCGCGACGGCGCGCTGGGCCTCGTCCACCACCGACTGAGGGATCCGGACCTCGCAGTCGAAGGCCGTGTCGACGAGAACCGGGGTCGCGGTGATTGAGGAGGCCGCTCGCATCCGCTCGACCGTGGCGCCGAGCGTCGTACGGTCAGACCGCGCCCCGGACAGCTCCTGGTAAATCGCGTACAGCTCCCGCACCAAGTCCCCGACCTCGTCCACCGTCTCCGCGTCGGCTTTCCTCAGCTCCGTGCAGAGGTGTCCGAAGGCGTCGACGGTGGTCATGGGTGCCCACAGGCTCGTGATGAGGAGGTGGTGCGAGACGAGCTCCTGGAGCAGGGTGTCGATCTGCTCGACGGCGGCCCGTGGGAACCGGGTATGGAGGTGGGAGCGCAGGTCTCCGTACGAGATGGGGTGCCGGGCCGCGTCCATCGCGGCGGCGAGTGAGCGCGTGTTCCATACGGCTATCTCTTCCGGCGCCAGGTGCGTCGCATGGGCGTCGGCGGGCTGGCCGGGGGCGACGAGCCGGTCATCACGAATCTGAACCGGCGCATTGGCGATCACGGGCAGCCGGTCACGGAGCCCGGAGCTGGCCTGGAGGCGCTGGATGATCTCAGTGAGCCACTCGGCATCCGCTCGTACGGTCGCTGTCGGCTTCGTACCCCATCGGACCGAAGGCTCCGACCCGACGAGGAGTGGGGCCGTACCGGCGAACAGCCCAAGAGGGGTGGGGCGGTGCTGCCAGCGCAGAAGGTAGGAGGCGACCGAGAGCACGGCCCGGCGGATCTTCCGGGGCTGGGTCTGTTGTCCCTGGACGGCGGCTTCGACGGTCTCGCACAGCACCGGCGCGGCGAGTCGCAGCGCCTCCCGTACGTCATCGCGCTGCCAGGTCCGGGCGAGCCAGCCTCGGAGGAGCACAGTGTTGTCCAGGTCCAGCGAGCGGGGCAGGTCGGCGGTGCCCGTGCTCGTGGTGGCGCGGAGCAGAGCCACGCCCTGCCACCGGTATCCGACCTCGGTGTTGGCGGTCATGGAGAGGAACCCCTTCGGTCGGCGCGGACGCAGGAAGCGGTTCGGTGGACCGGACCGAGGCCGGTCCGATCCACCGAAAGCGCCTGATCAGGCGGAGTCCTCCACGAACGAGTTGCAGGCGGAGGCCCCACCCTGACACGTCGGTCCGCAGCCGTCACCGGTGGAGCACATGAGCTTGCCGTACGGGTGTTCCGCGACGACGACCCTCACGTCGAGCGGGGCGAAGTCGTCCTCATCGAAGGCCATAGGCGGTTCGGCCTGGGCCAGAGTGGCGTTCGTCATGCCGTGCCTTTCCTTTCTTCTGGAATGGTGCGGGACGACCTGGTCTCCGCGGCTATGCCGGGGGCCAGGCGAGTGAGATCCGGCTGTGCACCTTGTCGATGACCCGGTCGGCCGGGATCTGCTCGTCGGGGGTGCCGGCCGGATGGACGCGGATGACCGGGTTGGGGCCGCCGCGCCGGTCGCGGGCCCAGTCACGGACGTGGTCCGCGACGATCTTGGCGAAGCCGGAGGCCGTGGGGCCGAGGGCGTGGACGCCGTACTCGACGCCCTTGTCGTCCTCAGTCCGGCGGACGGTGAGATAGGCGAAGTCGGCGCCGTCTACGGCCGCCAGGGAGAAGGACTTGTTCGAGGGGGCGACGATGCCGGTGTCCAAGTCAGGGTCGACCGTCATCACGCAGAAGCCGGGCAGTGTGATCGCCAGGTGCATCTGGAGGGTGTCGACGAGTTCGCCGCGACCGACCTCGACCCCGGTCCACAGCTCCACCCGGGGCGTGGTGACAGCGTTGTCGAGCAGGCTCGGGTCAGCGGGCAGACCGTCGTCGAACCGCAGCCCGATCTCCGGTGTCCCGGCGACGAGCAGCAGTTCCTCCTGGTGCGCGGTCGAGCCCTGCATGGGGACGAAGCCGCAGACGAACGCGGACTCGCTCTCCAGGTGACCGCCGACGCGGACGAAGGCCACGGACCGGGTCAGCCCTCGCATCCGCAGCGGTACCACCAGACGCCCGCCGGAGGTGAGCCGCTCGGTCCACGCGGGCGGGATGTCCCACGCACCGGCGGTCACCATGACGAGATCGAACGCGCCGAGGTCGTCCAGGGGTTCCGCCGCGTCGACGCAGACCACGCGGACCCGGCCATAGCCGTGCTCGTCGAGCAGCCTGCGGGCCCGGTCCGTGACGGTGGAGTCGATGTCCACGGTGACCACGTCACCGGCTTCCCCGACCAACTCGGCGAGGTAGGCCGCGTTCAGACCTCCCGAGCCGATCTCCAGCACCCTCATTCCGGGGCGGACCCGGGCCTGCTCCAGCATCATCGCCTGGATTTGTGGCGCGGATACCGAGCTGAGCTGGACGCCGTGCGCGTCCGTCTTGGTGATGACGGCCGCGTACGGGGCGTACGCCTTCTCCAGGGTCGCTTCGGGGGCGAACGCGTGCCGGGGGACCTTCCGCATCACGGCCTCGACCTCCGGGGAGGAGATCGCGCCGTCCGCGACCAACCGGTCCACGACCTCGTTGCGGAGCCGTGCGGCCTCGTCGGAGTCGACCGTCGTGTGGGTCATGAGGAGTGTCCTTCGTTCGTACTGTTCGGGGCGGGAAGACCGCCCGGCGGGGCGCCGTCGGTGCCACCACGCCGGGACGCTATCGGCGGCCGTCGGCCTTCCCCGGAAAACGACAGGGGCTGGCCGGAATGCGCTGCGTCGGGTCGTGCGGTCTCCTGTGGGTCACGAGGTCTTCCCATCGCCGCAGGGGACGACAGCTGCCTCGGGAGCCGGACGGCAGGATGTCCGAAACCTGCTGCGGAGGGATTGGCCCGATAGCGGCGTCAATCAGCGGGCATCGCCTCCTTGGTGGATTCGCCTTCAGGAGTCAGAAGCGAGCACCACACCCAAGTGCGGTCATCCGACAGTCCCCAGGAATCGGCGAACGCATCGACCAGCAGCAGACCCCTACCGGTCTGGGCGAGATCTTCGTCCAGCGCTTCGAGCCAGCCTCCGTCGATCTCGATCCGTGAGCCACTGCCGACCCTGAGCCAGAAGCGGCTGGCCGTGCACCACAGGCACACCTCGACCGGGCCACGTCCATGCTCGAAGGCGTTGGTGACCAGTTCGGTGACCAGGAGGTCGGCAGTTCCGACAAGACGGTCAGCTCCCCAGAGCCGCAGATGCGCTCGTTCGATTCGCCGGACCTCTCCGGGGCGCGACCGGTCCTCATCGGTGAGGGGGCGGCCTGGAGCCGTGGTCCGGTCGTAGTCGACCGCGAAGCCCTGCGTTTTCGGGTTCCGGAGGTTCCAGCACCTCACCCCTCGTCCGAGTGAGCACACCAACGCGGCCGGCTTCGTGAGGACGGACGACTGTGAAGCCTGTTCGTCGGTCAGCAGGGCGACGCGCTTCGAGCGCTGAGCCGTACGTGTGGTCACTGTCCCCCCTCGGACTCGGTATCGCGGTGCTTCCGGACGGCGCGTTCGGTGCGCCGTGGGAGGAGTCTTGAGGTCGCCCGGGTTCAAAGGGACCGCTGGAGCGATATCGCTCCAGCGATATCGACCTACGCCTAGCCTGGTGCCGTCGGTTGGCCGCGGTGAGGCAGTGCAGGAAGGACCGCTCATGAAGTCGTCGTTTCGTGTGTGCGGCAAGTGCGGTCACGGGCTGAGCCAGTACAACCCCGACCCTCTGTGCGCTCCTTGCTCCCGGGGCGGCGACATCGCGCATATTCCCGACCGGGCATGGCGTGATGAACAGGTCTGCAGGGCCCTGTCCGCCTGGGACTTCGGCGAGTTACTACGGCTGCTGCGCAGGCGGTCCGGCCTCTCTCAGATGGCCGTCCGCTCGCTGACGGGCCTCACCCAGTCGTTCATCTCCGACCTGGAACGCGGCCGGAAACACCTGGGAGGAGGCGAGGCCATCATCGACTTCCTCAACGGCCTCGGGCTTCCCGCGGACCTTCGTCCCCTGCTGTTGACCCCGTTCGGTGAACCGGACCGGGGGGCGTCGAACGGGCCTCTCGACCCCGCTCTGCCGTGGAACACGGACCGTATGGTGACCTCACTTGAGTTCGCTGTCGGAGGTGTCATGAAACGCCGTGGGGTGCTGGCTCTCAGCGGGGCCAGCCTGACGCACTACATGCTGCAATCCACCATCGCGGCCCCTGAGGCCATGGCCTCGATGTCTCCGAACGGCACCAGAGTCACCATCCCGCTGATTACCTCTCTGGAGGCGACGACCGACGCTCTCCGGCACATGGACGCCAGTAGCGGCAGCGGCAGTCTGGCGGCGACGTCGGTGGGACACCTGAAGATCCTCGTCAGGCTGCTGAAGCACGGTTCGTACGACGAGGCCCGGGGACGCCGGCTGGCGGCGGCGACCGCAGACGCGGCAACTCAGGCCGGCTGGTACATGTTCGATGGCGGCAACCACGCGAAGGCACAGAGGCTGTTCCTCGCCGCGCTGCGAGCCGCACACTCCTCCGGAGACTCCCGCCTTACCGCAGCGGCCCTCTCCTTCCTGGCCATCCATGGGTACTCCGTCGGAGATCCACGGGACGCGGTCACCGCCGCCAGGACCGCGCGGCTGAGTATCAGCGACCGCGACGCTCCGGCCCTCCAGGCGATGCTTCTGACCCGACAGGCCCGAGGCCACGCACGGCTGCGCGAGGAGTCAGCCGCCCGAGCGGCCCTTGAGGAAGCCAGGGTGCTGTGTGCACAGGGCCGTGGGGAAGACGATCCGGACTGGCTGTACTGGATCAAGCCGGGCGAGATCCTCGGTCAGACGGCAAGCTGCCTTCTCGATCTCGGTCGGCCCGCCGAAGCGGCGGAGTCGTTCGACGCCGCTCGTCATGAGTTGCGCCAGGAGGAGATCCGTACGACTGCCCAGTTCCTCTCCCGAGCGGCGACCGCTCACATGCAGACGAAGAACCCCGACGCCGGATGGGGTATCGCCCAGGATGTCCTCAGCCTGGTGGACGGTGTGCACTCCGCTCGCCTGGACGATCACCTCCGCTCCATGCTCGGGGAGGTCCGGCGGTTCGAGGACTCCCCTGCGGCGCGCGACCTCCTGGAACGCGGCGAATCCGTCATGAAGGGGCGTGCGGCGGCATGATCCTGGTCCTGTGGGACATCGACCGGACTCTTCTCTACGTCGGCGATGTCGACCGGCTCGTCTACCGCACCGTCTTCGAGAAGGTGGTCGGCCGCGCCCCGGAGCGGCTTCCGGCAAAGGGTACGGGCGTCACCATGCCGGTCGCGGTGAAGGAACTCCTCACCGTGAACGGTGTCCCCGCAGAGCAGGTGGACGCATTCGCCCAGCGGATCATCGGTCTCATGCCCGGGGAGTTGGAGTGGCACCGAGAAAGAATGCTGACAGATGGGCTGCTGCTCCCCGGTGCGGTCGATTCGCTCACCGCGGTACGGAAGTCTCCCCATCTTCTGCCGACCGTCGTCACCGGAAATCTTCAGGCCAGCGCGGAAATCAAACTCTCGACATTCGACCTGATCGACCTTGTCGATCCGGCGGTCGGCGGGTACGCATCGGACGATCCTCATCGCCCGGCCCTGGTGAGCGTTGCACAGCAGCGGGCCGGGGCCGTGTACGGCCGCAGCTTCGACCGGAGCAACACCGTCATCGTCGGGGACTCTCTGGAGGACGTCCGCACGGGACGTGAAGGCGGAGCCCGGGTGATCGGCGTCTCCTCCGGGACCACCTCGGCAGCCGATCTGGCCGACGCAGGCGCGGATCATGTGATCACCGACCTCACCGACCCTTCGCAGCTTCTGCGGCTGATCGGAACTGAGGTCACGTAGAAGGGGCGCATACCGGGGAGCTACCGAAGGACCCTCTATCACCGGCGGCCCGGCTCATCCAAGCCTCTCTTTCTCCGGACCATCCTCCTGTCACCTCAAGGCCGGACGACAGGAACACAGCCATGCCTCAGACAACCCCACAGCACGAAACGGCCTTCTTGAGCCTCCCTCAGGCAGCCACATATCTGGGGCTCTACCCGAACACCCTGTATGTCTGGCGTCACCGTCGCCAGGGCCGCCGAGCTTCCGCATGGGCCGTCGCGTCATGTATCGGATCACAGTGCTTGACGAGTGGGTGCGCGCTCAAGAGCTGTCCGATTCACGGTCGAATCCCTCCCTTGACCCGCTTCTCCAGAAGCCTCAGGCCCGCACACGCAGGGTCGCATAGCGCAACTCCCCCTCGAAAAATCCTTCAAAGAAATCTCCGGATACGGGATAAGGACCGGCTCCGGCCAGCGTTCTCAACACCCACTCGGAAGGAATCACCGCACCACAAAGGGAGCACCAAGCGCATGGCCGGTTACGTAGAGGACCGATGGCTGAAGAAGCGGCCAAACAAGGAGACCGGCAAGCGCGAGCGCACCGCCCTGTACGGCACGGGTATGCGGTACCGCGTCAAGGGGATACCTGGCGTCCAGGACCGCTCGTTCACCACCAGCGAGGACGCCAAGAAGTGGCTGGCGACCGCCACGACCGACTCCCGCCGGGGCGAGTTCATCGACCCCCGCGACGGCGCGATCTCGGTCGGCGACTACATCGTGGAGCACTGGTGGCCGGGACGGACCGATGAGCCCTCGACCGCCGGCCCCATGGCCAGCCGGATCAACAACCACCTCATCCCGCTGCTCGGCGACGTGGCGCTGCGGGACATCGACGCGTCCACCCTGCGCACCTTCAAGGCGATCCTGCTGACGCGGGTCGAGGACTCGACCGCAGAGGTGATCTGGGGACACCTCTCGTCCATCCTCAACAGCGCCGTGGACGACCAGCGGCTGCTGCGGAACCCGCTCAAGGTCCACAAGAGCGTCAAGGCCCCACGCGCCAAGGAGAAGAAGGCCAAGGCGTGGGCCCGTACAACCGTCGACGCAGTCCGGGAACACCTTCAGGAGCGCTACCGGTTCGCCGTGGATCTGGGCCTCGGGCTCGGTCTGCGCCAGGGCGAGGCGTTCGGCCTGGCCGAGGAGGACTTCGACTTCACGAACATGGTCGTGCGCATCCGGCGTCAGCTCCGGTGGGACACAAAAGGGCGTCCGTACTTTTGTCTGCCGAAGGGCGGCAAGACACGAGAGGTACCCCTCTCCCCCAAACTGGCGGCTCGCGCCCGCGCGCACTTCCACCAGTTCCCCTCGACGGCGTGCACCCTCCCCTGGCGGAACCCGGAGCCGCCGACCAACGCTCTGGAGGAGCGACAGCGGCGCCCGATCACCGTGCAGCTCGTCCTCACGACCTCCCACGGGAACCGGATCTACTACAAGACCTGGAACGAGCGGAGCTGGCGGCCCGCCCTCGCGGCCGTCGGACTGCTCACCGTAACCGGGGAGAAGGTCCAGCAGTACGGCGGCCGAGTCCGCCGCTACCCGGTCTACGCGTCGTCGCGGTCGGACATGTTCCACGTCCTGCGGCACACCTACGCCAGCGTGCAGCTGGAGGCCGGCGAGTCCGTGGTGAGCCTCGCGGCCTGGCTCGGGCACTCCTCCCCCAAGATCACGCTCGACCACTACGCTCACTTCATGCCCGGAGCCGGGCGTCGCGGTCTGGCCGCCATGGACTCCTGGCTCGCCGACGCCGGGCGCAAAGTCCCTGAGAAGTCCCTGGCGGCCGGACGGGCCTCTGGTCTCAGCCTGAAACCACAGCTCAGGACCATGATCAGCATGGCGGACGCCGTGAAGGTGAAGTACAAGGAGACGGCCCGGGGCGGGCTCGCGGTGAACATCATCGAGTGCTGAGCCCTCACTCTCCCAGGCGGCCCTGACCAGCGCTTCTCTATCCTCCGGCGCGGTCGGGGCCTTTCCTGTCCGTACGGCTGAACGTCCCGGACCCTCGCCCACCGGCACCACCCCTCCCCAGAGAACTCCCGCATCTGGATACCCCTGGGGGGTATGTTGTTCTGGCGGATGTCCGACGGACAAACGCCAGACACGCATCGCTCAGCACGCAGCAGACGGGTGGAGAAACGATGAAGAGGACCTCCGGCCACGACATGACCGACCACAGCGGGCACGGCGGAGCCCGTCCGGGTGGGCTGTCGGTCTCCGAGGGCGGGTACACCCTGGAGTTCGACTCGACGATCCTTTCCGCCGGGGCGCAGACGGTCACCCTCCGGGTGACCGGTCCCGATGGGCGGCCGGTGACCGGGTTCACGCCCGAGCACGGGAAGAAGCTGCACCTCATCGGCGTCCGGCGCGACACGACCGGTTTCCAGCATGTGCACCCGGTGATGGACGAGAAGGGCACCTGGAGTGTCGAGGTGACCCTGACACCGGGGGACTGGAGGTTCTTCGCCGACATCCACCCGGCAGGCCACGACGGAACCATGACGCTGGGGATCGACGCCTCGGTCGCCGGACCGTACGACCCGCAGCCGCTTCCCGGGGACACCCGCACCGCTCACGTCGGCGGGTACACCGTCACCCTCGACGGTGAACTCGTGCCCGGCGAGATGGGCGAACTGACGCTCACCGTCAGCCGGAACGGGGAGCCTGTCACCGACCTGGAGCCCTACCTGGAGGCGTACGGGCACCTGGTGGCGCTGCGCGTCGGCGACCTGGGGTACCTCCATGTCCACCCGGAGGGTGAGCCCGGTGACGGCGCCACCGAGCCGGGGCCCGGGATCACCTTCCTGGCCGCCGCGCCATCGGGCGGCACGTACCGCCTCTACCTGGACTTCCAGCACAACGACACGGTCCGGACCGCCGAGTTCACAGTACGGGCGTCCCAGGCCGCGCCCGAGCACACGGGCCACCACCACGGCCACCACGCGCACCACCACTGACCGTGGCAGAACCCAGGGGCGCTCGACCCGTCGAGCGCCCCGCCGACCCCGACCCCCGCCCGCCCTGGAAGGACCGTCATGCCCCGTCCGACACCCACCATCCCGGTCCAGCAGGGCTGCGGGCCCTGTCCCTGTCCGCCGGCCTCACCCCTGAGGGCGGCACCGCCGCACAGCGACACCCGGGCCTCCCTCCGCGAGGCCCGGTCTCCCGCCCGAGGGCGGGCCCCGCCGCACGGACATGGAAGGAACCCGCCATGCGCCTCTTCGCCAACCGCAACTACCGCCTCCTGTTCAGCGCCCAGATCATCGCCCTGTTCGGCACCGGGCTGACCACAGTGGCCCTCGGGCTGCTCGCCTACGACCTCGCCGGCCCGCGCGCCGGCGCCGTCCTCGGCACCGCGCTGACCATCAAGATGGTCATGTACGTGGTCATCGCCCCCCTCACCGCCGCGTACGTCGACCGCTTCCCCCGAAGAACCTTCCTGGTCCTCCTCGACGTGGTGCGCGCCGCGGTGGTCCTGGCACTGCCGCTCGTCACCGAGGTCTGGCACATCTACCTGCTGATCGGCCTGCTCCAAGCCGCGTCCGCGGCGTTCACCCCGACGTTCCAGGCCGTCATTCCCGACATCGTCACCGACGGGTCCGACTACACGCGTGCCCTTTCCGCCTCTCAGGTCGCCTCCACCATGGAGAGCCTGCTCAGCCCCGTACTGGCGGCGGTCGCCCTGGCGTTCATGAGCTTCGACCGGCTGTTCCTGGGCACCTCCGCCGGATTCCTCCTCTCCGGCCTGCTGGTCCTGGCGGCCCGTGTCCCCGACGCCCGCCCCAGTGCGCACACCCGGGCCTGGGACAAGGTGGCGGCGGGGATCAGGACCTTCCTCAGGACACCGCGGCTGCGCGGCGTCCTGGCGCTCAACCTCGTGGTCGCGGCGGCAGGGTCGATCGTCGTCGTCAACACCGTCAACCATGTCCGCGACGGGCTCGGCGGCTCGCAGTCGGATGTGGCGTGGATGCTCGCCGCCTCCGGTGGCGGAACCCTCCTGGCCGCCCTCGCGCTGCCCCGCGCACTCGACCGGATCGCCGCCCGCACCGTCATGGTGACCGGTGCCGGGGTCCTCGTCGGCGGTACGGTCGCCGCCGCGGCCCTCGCCGCCACCGGCGTGACCACCTGGACCGGTACGGCGATCGTCTGGACCGTGATCGGCGTCGGCATGGCGCTGATCATCACACCGACCGGCAAGGTCCTGCGCGCCTCCGTCGAGCCGAACGCCATCCCCGAGACCTTCGCGGCCCAGTTCTCCCTGTCGCACCTGGCCTGGCTGATCACCTACCCCATCGCGGGATGGATCGGTACGGACGTCGGCCTCACCCTCGCCTGGACCGTCCTCGCGGCCCTCGCCGGGGCGGGCGCCATCGGCGTCCTCCTCCTCTGGCCACGCCACGACGGACGGCGAGCCGTGACCGCGCCCCCGACGCCCGGCCCGACCGCAACCCGGACGGACAGGTCCACTTTGTCCAAAGTCGCGTAGACCGCGCCGATTTGAACCGCACTCCCGACACAGGGACGGGGCAGCGTGAAATACCGGAGGGGGGTATATTGCTGAGCCGAGGGAAGATACCCCCCTCCGGTATAGGAGATAGCCATGTCCACCCCAGCCACCCCGCCAAATCCGCGCCGCTGGACGGCGCTTGTCCTCATAGCCCTGGCCCAGTTCACGGTCATCATGGACACGTCCATCATCGGCGTGGCTCTCCCCAAGATGCAGGTCGACCTGGGCTTCTCCCCGGAGGGGCTGTCCTGGGTCTTCAACGCCTATGTCATCGCCTTCGGCGGACTGCTCCTCCTCGGCGGGCGGCTGTCCGATCTGTTCGGCGCCAAGACGATCTTCACCGCCGGCTGGGCCGTGATGGCCGGGGGATCCCTGGTCGCCGGCCTCGCGTCCGAGGTCTGGGTCGAACTGACCGGCCGTGCCCTCCAGGGTGTCGGAGCCGCGCTGATCGCCCCGTCCGCCCTGACCCTGCTGATGATGCTCTTCGGCTCCCGCCCCAAGGAACTGACCAAGGCGCTGGCCCTGTACGGCGCGGCGGCCCCGGCGGGCGGCACCGCCGGAGTCTTCCTCGGCGGTGTCATCACCGAGTACGCCAGCTGGCCCTGGGTGTTCTACATCAACATCCCGATCGCGCTGGTCGTGCTGGCCTTCACCCCGGGCGTCATGCCCTCGGCCCCGATCCGCCGCGGCTCCGTCGACCTCGCGGGAGCGGCCACCGTCACGCTGGGACTGGCCGTCGCCGTCTACGCCATCGTCCGCGCTCCCGAAACCGGTTGGGGCTCGGCCGAGACCTGGCTCGTGCTGCTGGCTGGCGTGGCCCTGATCGCCGCGTTCGTCACCATCCAGTCCAAGCGCCGCGAGCCGCTGATGCGGCTGGGCATCTGGCGGGCCCCCAACCTGGCCGGAGCGAACATCGCCCAGCTGCTGATGGCCGCCGCGTGGATCCCGATGTGGTTCTTCCTCAACCTCTACCTCCAGCAGGTCCTGGGGCTGGGCGCCTTCGCCTCCGGCGCGGCCCTGCTGCCCATGACGGTCGCCATCATGATCATGATGATCGTCCTGGCGCCCCGTCTGATGGCCCGCTTCGGGACCAAGCCGCTGATCGTCACCGGTCTGCTGGCCCTCGCGGCAGGCATGCTGTGGCTGTCCTTCGCCCGGCCGGACGGCACCTTCTGGGTCGACGTCCTGCCCGCCTCCCTGCTGGCCGCGGCCGGTATGTCGCTGGCGTTCATCCCGTCCCTCGGCACCGCGCTGTCCAGCGCCCGCCCCGAGGAGGGCGGCTTGGCCTCCGGCATCGTCAACACCAGCTACCAGGTGGGATCCGCCCTCGGACTGGCCGCGATGACCGCGGTCTCCGCGGCCTACGGAGCAACCGAACTCGGCAATCCCGACGCCCTCACCGACGGCTTCTCCGCCGCCTTCCTCGGCGCGGCGGCCCTCGCCGCCGTCGGCGCCCTCGCGTCACTGCTCACCCTGCGCACCGCCCCCGCACCGGACGCCCCGCGCGACGGGGAACGGCCCGCCAAGGCGAACGCGGCCTGAACCCACCGCCGCATCGCGCGCACGCACCGCCCGCGTCGCCCGACAGGGGCCCCTTCCCCTGCCGGGCGACGCGGGCTGACGGCCATGGACTTCTGGCTCGCGGGCGATCAGCACAAAGTCCCTGAGAGGTCCCCCGGCGGCTGGACGGTGGCGTCGGACCGCCGCTTTGCCAGGATGCGCCGGTTCCCGCCCGGAGCCGGCCGGGTGGTCAGCCCAGTGCGGGGCGTGTGCGGCGTGCGGTGTGTGCTGGCCCCTGCGCTGTGGTGAACCAGAACAGGGCCGCGCACAGGAAGGCCGCCGCCGCGAAGACCAGCGATTGTGTGAGGGAGTCGGTCCGCGCGCCGGCGACGAGCGCGCCGGCCGCTGACAGCGTCAGGGCGACCGCCGGCAGCGCACGAGGGTGCCGTGTGAGGTCCGGTGCGTCGGCCGGCGGCAGAAATCGGATCGCGAGGCTGTAGCAGGCGCAGGCCAGCAGTGCGGAGCCCAGTACGTCGCTGGGCCGGTGGTGGTAGGTGGCCTGGACGGCGGCGGCGGTGACGGCGAGCCACAGCATGCCGGCCGCGAGGACGTAGGGGCGGACGCGGGGGGAGGCGACGAGGGCGGCGCCGAGGGCCAGCGCGATGGGGACGGCCGCGTGTCCACTGGGGAAGCTCGGATCGAGGAGCGAGACATGCGCGTCCACCAGGTGGGGGCGGGGCAGGATCGTCCTGGTGAGTTCCTTGCTCGCGATCGTGGCAACGACGATCGCGGTCGCCGCGCACCCCTGCCACCAGCACCTCCGCGCCAGGGTGACGGCCGCGATGACCGCGATGCCCACAAGCAGGGTGGGCAGGGCGGTGTGGTTCAGGGGCGGCATGGCCGACGACTGGAAGGCCGTCCCCGACCAGTCGTAGATCCATGCCTGCATGGCGTCGCCTTCGCCGAACAGGGCGTTCTCCGCCCGTTGCCCGAACGGCGTGCAGACGGCGATCAGATAGACCGCCAGGAACCCCAGGAGGCACAGCGGAGCCGAGACCCGTAGCCGTGCCGTCCGCGGAGGGCCGGGTTCGATCGTGGTGCCAGGGGCCCGGCTGGGGTCCCGGTGCGTGGACAGGGTGGAGGAATCTTGCCGAGTCATTGCTTTCTCTGTCTTCGTGGGGCGCGGTGCGGTCACGCGCCGCTTGGGGCGCGAGGTGGGCCGGGAGGTCCGGTCGGCCCACCGGGGATCCGCTCCTATTCGAGGAGCGCCCGGCTCTGCCGGCGCTGGGCGGCGATCGCCAGGGCCGGGAGGGGGGCGACGAGGAGGACGAGGACGACCAGGTCCGGCAGGGACTGCATGAACCCGTTCGGCTGGATGACGATCGCCTGGGTGCGGATGAACGCGAACGCCGCGACGGGGATCAGCCACCGGTGGTCACCGGTGGCAGCCGTCGCTGCCCACGCGGCGATCAGCGCGGCGACTTCGAGGGCGAACATGCCGCGCTGGAAGGCCGGGCTGATGGCGATGATGTGCAGGGACCCGGCCATGAACATGGCGAACACAACGGGGACCAGCCAGCCGTACGAGCGGCGCCGCAGCCGCCCGGGACGACAGGCCGCCAACACGGCGCACGCGGTGCACAGCGCCCCGGACAGCACCAGGTCACGGGCGGTTATCGGGGCGCCGAGACCGTAGTAGCCCAGACCGGCCTTGCCCTCGTCGCCGAAGAGCGTACTGCTGTTGAACGCGGCACCGGCGTAGATCATCGCCGCTGCGGCCGGCAGGGCGATCCACGGCTTGCCGCGCAGCAGGGCGATCAGACAGACCAGCGGAAGCAGGCCGTAGGGCAGGAGCCGTGTCCGTGTGTCGGGGCCGTGCGCCCACGGGTACCAGCCGGAGAAGTCGAAGGCGATGGCATGCCCACCGGGATCGATGCGCAGCGCCCAGTGCCACACATCCTGGAGGTACGGCACCAGCGCCAGCGCGGCGAGGACGAGAGCGGTCAGATGGATGCCGTCCAGCCACCACGGCCGGGCCGTGTCGTCGACGACGGCACGGGCGCGGGCCTGCACCCCGGCACGCGCCACGGCGACGACCTCCCTCGGCGGGGGCCAGGAGCGGCCGGGATACGCCTCGGACAGGCAGGCCAGCAACTCCTCTCCCTGCCGGGAACGGTAGGGCTCGGGGTAGGCCGCGAGCAGCAGACGGTTCATGCCGGGGCCACCCCGGCATCCCGCGAGCGCCCGAGGACGACAGCCGCCGCCTGCCGCATCCGCAGCGCCTCCCGGCCGAGCGCCCCGGTGCCGTCCTCCGTGAGCCGGTAGTAGCGCCGCGCCCGCCCGTCCACGATCTCCTCGTCACCGGCGGCCACCAGCCCGGCCCGCTCCAACCGCTCCAGCGCGCCATAGAGAGTGCCGACAGCGATCCGGAGCCGCCCATCGGTGGCCTGCTCGGCGGCCTTGATGATGCCGTAGCCGTGCAACGGCCCGTCCATGAGCGCAGCAAGGATGAAGTACTGCGATTCCGTCAAGGACGGGTTCTGTCGTGTCATACGCCAAGCATATATCGAGCTACGATATATATCCGACGATCTTGGGCACCCACCGGCAGCGCCTCCACGCCCGCGGCGAGCGTCACCCTCCCCCGGCCGGCAGGCGCGACGGCGGTCCCCTCGACGTACCCGCGGGGAACCTCCTGTCCCGGATCACCCCTCGTAGCGGGTGGCCAGGGTTCGTGCCGTCTCGGCGATGCGGTCGCCGAGTTCGGCCGGTGCCATGACCTCGACGTCGGCGCCCAGCCGCAGGAACTCTCCGTGAGCGTGGTCGATCGGCTCGATGGGCACCCGGGCCTCCGCCCAACCGTCACCCATGTGTGTCACGCCGAGGCGGCGGGCGCCCTCCGGGGTGATCCGCACCAGGGCGTCTCCGGTGTGCAGTCGCGCTCGGAAGTCGGCCAGGTAGCCGTTCCAGTGCCCCCGATGCCGGTGATATCGGTACTCCAGGCGGGGTGTTGGGGCCGTCCCCGCCCGCATCGTGACGCGGCACCCGTTCAGATGCGGCACCCGTTCAACCGATGCGCTGAAGGGCCCTCTCCCGGCGCTCGGCCACCCTCGACCCCGACTCCCGGCGGGCCATCCGGCGGAGCACGATCGGCGCCAGGACCAGACCGAGCACGGTCCAGACGCCCAGTACCCCGATCATCTCGGCCTGCCGCCACGACTCGCCGATCTCCACGGCGACGGCGCTGTCCGGCAGCAGCGCCGACCGCATGCCCAGCCCCAGCCAGTAGACCGGGAAGAGCTGGGCGATCCACTGCGTCCACTCCGGAAGCGAGGTGATCGGGTAGAAGACGCCGGAGATCGCGATCACGCCGAGGACCGGCAACAGCAGCAGCCCCTGGGCGCGGGCGTTGGTGAACACCGAGCCCAGCACCGCGCCGATCGGCAGCGTCGCCACGAGTCCCAGCGCCAGCACCCAGGCCAGGGTCAGCCATGCCTCGGCGCTGCCGATCGTCAGCCCGGGGACGATCAGCAGACCGGGGATCAGGAAGATGGCGAGGTCCGCGATGAGTCCGCCGGACACCGAGACGATCTTGCCGACCAGATAGCCCGCCATCCCATGGGGCGTCGCCTTCGCCCGCAGCAGGGTGCCGTCCTCGCGTTCGGCCGTGAGCAGGTGACTCATGGCGATCATGGCCATCGCCGCGTTCATCCCCAGGACGCTGGGCAGCATCAGGGTGCCGAGCTCGAAGCCGCTGGACCCGAAGGACACATCCCGCATGAGGAAGGTGACGATCAGCATCAGCACGGGCCAGAAGAAGTGATTGAACAGATCGCCGCCGTTGGTGAAGGACTGCCGGAGCTCGATCAGACCCCGGGACCAGCCCGCGCGCAGCGCCGTCCCCAGGGGGCTCATCGGGCCGCCTCCGCCGGTTCGGCCGCCGTCGTCCGTACCAGGGAGAGATAGGTGTCCTCCAGCGAGGCCCGGCGGACCTCAAGATCGGCGATCGCCTCTCCATGCCGCTGGAACAGCTCGTGGACGAACCGGGTCGACTCAGGGGTGGACTTCACGAAGCGCTCTCCTCCCTGGGACCAGCGCACCTCGTCCTCGCCCGCTATCCGCTGGGCGAGCTCCCGCGCCGTGCCGTCGGCGACGATCCGCCCGCCGGTGAGTATCACGATCCGGTCCGCCAGCTTCTGCGCCTCGTGCAGATCGTGGGTGGTGAGCAGGATCGTGGTGTGCTGCTCACCGGCGAGCTGGTCCACCAGATCGTGGAACTCCCGCCGGGCCACCGGGTCGAGACCGGCCGTCGGCTCATCGAGGAAGAGCAGTTCGGGACGGCCGACGATGCCCACCGCCACATCGAGTCTGCGCCGCTGTCCGCCGGAGAGGGTTCTGACCCGGTGCTCCGCCTGGGCGGTCAGACCCACCGCGGCGATGAGCTCGCCGATGTCCCAGGGGCGCTCGATCTCCTCGGTGGAGTAGCAGGTGTAGTAGGCGCCGAGCTGCGCCAGTAACTCGCGCACCCGCCAGTTGCCGTGGTCGCGCCAGGACTGGAGGACCACGCCCACCCGGGCCCGCCAGCGCTCGTCGCCGTGCGCGGGGTCGGCGCCCAGCACCTCGACCCGGCCGGCCGACCGCGTACGGAAGCCCTCCAGTATTTCGAGTGCGGTGGTCTTGCCGGCGCCGTTCGGGCCCAGCAGACAGAGCACCTCCCCTTGGCGCACCTGAAGGTTCACATCGCGCAGGACTTCGTTGGTGCCGTAGCTCATACGCAGGCCCTCTACGTCGAGCACGACCTGCCCGCTCCTCATCATTGCGGCTCCCTCGTCTCACGTTCACCGGATGTACGGGACCGACGGGATCAGGCGCGGCGGATCACGATGTCCCCGCTGAAGGTGCGGGCACGCACCTCGGCGATCTCATCGGACGCGGCGGGCCCGTCCACGGTCTTCAGGGAGTTGCGTACGGAGCCGGACACCGTGCTCACATCGAGCCTGGCCGAGGTGCCCTCGCGGATGCCGACCGCGATCTCGGCGGAAACAGCCGTGATCGCGACCGAGCCGCGCACGACATCGCCGATCCATACGCTGCCGTGCGCCGTCTTGACCTCGACGCTGCCGTGCGGGCGGTCGACACGGAAGTCGCCGTCCATCCCGGTCATCCGCAGACTGCCGGTGATCTCCCCGATCCTGATCTCGCCGTGATCGTTCCCGATCACCGCGGCGCCGTCGATCTCTTCGATCCGTACGCTCCCCGAGCCGTTGCCGACCTTGGCCTGACCCGCCACCCGGCCCACGGAGATCTCACCGCGGGCCGCGGCCAGCCGGAGCGGGCCGGTGTGGTCGAGCCGGATGTCGCCGTGCGCGGTGTCGATCCGGCACTCGCCGAGGCGGCCCTCTCCTCTGATGGTCGCCCAGGGAGCGCCGACCCGGACCTGGGAGCCCTCCGGCACCTCGATCCGCAGATCGACCGAGGCCATGCCGCCGCGATGGAGCGACGGGGCGGGCACCTTGACCGTCAGCCTGCCGCGGGAGCAGTCGATCCTCGCCTGCGCGGCGGCCTTGACGTCGGCCGCGCTGGAGCCGTCGGTCGGCCGTACGGTGACGACCGTGTCCAGGCGCTCGCTCGCGACGATCGAGATATCGCCCGAGGCGAGCTCGATCCTGACGGAGACGGGTTCCGGGGTGTCGAACGTGGCCATGCCGGCCCTCCCTGATAAGCCGTTCAGATCTGTCACGGCGCGCTACCGCACCCATCCGTTCCACTGCCGGGTGCCGGACGGCGCCTTCCGCTCGTCGCGCTTCGCACCGGAGCTGAGGGTGGCGGCGACGGCTCGTACGAGCCAGGCGTTCACCGACAGGCCCTCCCGGCCCGCGGCCTCCTCGATCCGTTCCTTGAGGTGCTCGGGCGGGCGGAAGTTGATACGCGCCGTGGTGCCGTCGCCGTCGCCGATCAACTGCTCGGCGCCGCCGTCGTCCACCGGTGCGTACCCGGCGTCGGGCGACGGCCGCGTCACCGCGAAACCCGGGTCGAGGCCGCGCAGCCGGACCTCGACCGACCCGGGGGCGAGCTCACGGGAGATCTCGTCCGCGGCGGTCGACAGCGCGTGGAGCAGGGTGAGCCGCACCGCCGAGTCGAGTGCCGGGACAAGGCGCTCCGCGATCTGGAGCGTCTCCTCGCCGGCCGCCTCCGCCGCGGCCAGGAACTCCTGGCGGAGGCTGTCGACATAGGGCGTCAAGTTCATGGCGTCATGGTGGCGCATATTTGGCGCCATACGCAAGGGCCTCTACCGCCGTGATGGGCTATCGCGCACATCCCTCAGGGAGACTCGGCCCGCCAGGGCGCTGATGCGATAGCGCCATCATGGCGCACGCATGGCCCCATAAGTCGGCAGAGGGATCGCTCAGACCTCGTCGTCCGCGATGGGCTCGCCCTCCGCCTGGGACGGGGTCGTCCGCTGCACATCGGGATGCTGTTCCTCGGCCGGTTCCTCGGCCTCGCCCTCGGCCTGCGAGGGGGTGGGGTACTCGTCGTACTCGCTCATGACGCCGCTCCTCACGTTCGGTGCGTATCCGCGTGCGGATCGTAACGTGGCGTCGGGGGCGGCGCTCGGCGCCGGGCAGGGCGGTGCGGGTGCCGTGCGGGTGCGGGCGCGGGTGCGGTCAGCGGATGCCGAGCCGGACGCTCACCCAGTGCGGATCGGGCACCACCGTCAGGACCGCCGACACCACCACGATTCCCGCGAGCACCGCGAGCTCCGCGCGCGCCGGGGTCCAGGCGTCCAGCCGGCCGCGCAGCAGCCGGCGGCGGGCGGCCAGCGCCAGCGCGCACACCACCGCGACCAGCAGGCCCTTGACGATCAGCACCCTCCCGTACGCCGAGGTGAGGATGGCGTCCGAGGGCAGCTTCCGCAGAGTGGAGGCGGTACCGGTGACGGCGAGCACCGCCAGCGTCCAGGCCGCCATCCGGGCGTAGCGGCCGAGCACCGCGAGCGCGTCGGCCCGGTCCGCGCGGCGCAGCCACATCAGCCGGAGCGTATAGAGCAGTCCCCCGGCCCACAGCGACGCGGCGGGCAGATGGAGCAGGGTCAGCGCGGTGCCGATCTCCGGCGTGTACTGCTCCGGGTGGGCGCGCAGCGCCTCCGCTCCGATCACCAGGGCCAGCGGCAGCAGGGCGAGGGCCGGGCGGCGCAGGGCGACACAGCCGGCGGCGGCGAAGAAACCATTCGCCATCAGCAGCAACAGCCGTCCGTCACCGGTGGCGTAGGCCGTGGCCAGATCGATGTCGCTGACCTGGGCCAGCACCGCGATCTGTCCCGCCGCACCGGCCGCTCCGGCGAGCGCGGCCGGAGCCGACCAGCCGCGCGGGCGCGCTCCACCGCCCGCCAGCCGGGCTCCGGCGAGCTCACCGAGCTGGACCGCGAGCGCGGCGAAGACGACGGTACGGAGCAGAGTGGTCGTACCGGCGGCGGGTACGCGGAGCTCCCCCGTGCCGCGGGCCGCGAGCTGACCGCCGAACAGCGCGGCGCAGAGCGCGACGACGGCGCCCGCGAGGGCGAGCACGGCGAGCTTGCGGGTGGATCTGCGGGCGGCCCGGCGGCGGGCGGCCCTACCGGGGGTCCGACCGGGGGCCAGGGTTCCGGGGCTGGTCACTTCATGATCGTCACTGGGAGCGGCATTCATGGCAACTCGGGGCGATCTCAGCACTCTCGGACATCCGGCCAGGTCTCTTCGTCCCCGGTTGCCGGGTACGGTCTCTTCGCTTCCGGGCATCCGGGACGGCACCTTCCGGATGTCCGGGACGACGCCCCGGCGATCGGCCGGGGAGCCGCTCCGGCGGATCAGGCCGTGTTCTTGTTCAGCGAGTCCCAGAACTCCTCGAAGGTCAGCTGACCGTCTCCGTTGGCGTCCTTGGTCTTGATGACCGCCTCGGCGACCGTCTCGGTGACATGGAAGTCGCCCAGCTGCGCCATGACGCTCTTGTACTCCGCAGCCGTGATCAGGCCGTCGCCGTCCAGGTCGTACCGGTCGAACGCCCTGCGCGCCTCTTCGATGTCCGCCACTGTTTCCACCCCTCCTAGGTGCACTACCGCACTACTGATGGAGATCAGATTATCGGCTCTCCCCGCCCGTCCGGTGCCAGGGGCGGTGGGCGACGATGACGGTATGAGCGACGAGCTGAGCGGGATTCTGCGGGCCGCGGCGCGTGGGGAGTTCCCCCCGCCCGACGGCCGTACGACCGTGATCGGGCAGCACGGCGCCCGGGACGCGGGGGTGTTCGCGTTCACCGCGCACTCGGTGATCTGTACGGACGAGGACCCCGCGTGGGTACGGGAGCGGCTGGCCGCCGCGCCGTCGGATGAGCTGGCCGCCGCGATGCACCCGGTCTTCCTGGCCGCGATGCTGACGCGTACGGGCCGGGCGATGGACACCATCGATCTGGTGACGGTGGCCGACGCGCTGCCGGGAGCCCCGGAGACGGCGCTGCGTGAGATCACGGACCGGGAGCATCCCCGGGTGACCCGGGCTCTTCACCACCGCGACGAGGTACGGGTGTGGGTCGCGGACGGCGGAGTGCTGGTACTCGGCCGGGGTGTCGCCGGGCGCTGGGAGGCCGCCGTCGAGGTGGAGCGGGAGGCGCAGGGCCGGGGGCTCGGCCGGGCGCTGGCGCTGGCGGCCCGGCATCTGGTGCCGGACGCGGCGGTGTGGGCGCAGCAGGCGCCGGGGAACGCCCGCAGTGTGCGGGCGTTCCAGACGGCGGGCTTCCGGCCGGTCGGGTCGGAAGCCCTTTTCGCGGGCGGCCAGGGTCCGCCGTCCGCGTAGGACCGGATCGGGCCGGGTCAGGCGGAGCCGGATGGTTGCCGGACCGGGGCGGATGAAGCCGGACCGGATGAGGCGGGACGAGGCCGGGTCAGCTCGCGACGGGGTAGGACTCGCGCCAGGGCTCGTAGTACGGGTTGTCCCGGCATTCGTTCATGATCTCGATCTTCCGGGTGGTGTCGACCGGACAGACCCCGACGATGAACTCGCGGGACACTCCGCCGGGGAACGCCACCTCGACCTGGCCGGCGTACTTATGGGTGTCGCCGATGGTCCGGTTGACGTCGATGCCGCCAGGGGCGTCGATGTAGTAGTTCCAGCCGCTCTTCCACGACTTGTACAGATCGTGGTCGTAGGACGTGGAGACAAAGGGAGAGGGCTGGTTGACCAGCACATACTTCTCGATGTCGTACTGCCCGTCGATGGGGGCCTTGGGGTGGAAGCCCTGCTCGAAGACGATCTCGGGTCCGCGGCCGTCCGAGCGGTAGAGCTGACGGCAGTCGGTGCGCCAGGCGGGGGACGGGGTGATCCGGTCGACGGCCACCCGGTCGTCGGCGGCGGCGTAGAGCCTGGCCTCCACCCTGGGGCAGGAGTTGGGCGGTGCGGCGGCCCTCAGAGCCGTCGCCGTGGTCAGGGCGGCGGCGGGAGCGGCGGCGGGCTCGGCGGGGGTGGCGGCCGAGGTGGCGGCGGCCGGGAGCAGGGCGGCGGTCAGCGCGAGAACGAGCACGGCGGCCCGTCGCCGCAGGCGTGTTGTGATCATAGGGATCACCCTCGCGGAGCTGCGGCGACGGCTCTCGTTCCGTCACTCGTGGGTGGGCGGGTCGATGTTCCGCGTTGACCTCGGGTCTCCCGTACAGGCACGCCGGGGGCCTGCCGTCGGCGTCAGCGGAAGACCCCCGTGTGCCCGAGCGAGTAGCGGCCGGGCTGCGGGTAGACCGCGAGTCCGTGCGGGCCGTCGCCCACCGGGATGCGCGCCAGCTGCTCCCCGCTGCTGGTGTCGATCGCGTACACCTCGGCGTCATAGCGTCCGGAGAGCCAGAGCACTCTGCCGTCCGCCGAGACGCCGCCCATGTCGGGGCTGCCGCCGTCCGGCAGCCACCACTTCTTCGTCAGCTCGTTCCTGGTGAAGTCGAAGACGGAGATGGAGCCCTCGCCCCGGTTGGGGATGTACATCTCCTTGGAGTCGCGGCTGATGTAGAGGCCGTGGGCGCCCTCGCCGGTCGGCATGAGCGTGGGGGTGGTGAACTTCTCCCCGTCGAGCACCCAGACGCCGTGCGCCATCATGTCGGCGATGTAGAAGGTCTTGCCGTCCGGCGAGATCTTCACGTCCTGGGGCATCGCCCCGTCGAACGGCAGCGTCTGCTGGCCGACGACCTCCATCTTCTCGGTGTCGACCTTCAGCAGTTCGGCGGAGAACTCGCAGGACACGATGAAGTACCGGCCGTCGGCGGAGAAGTCCGCGTGGTTGACGCCGTAACAGGACACCGGGGTGGTCTTCACCCGGTCCATGGTGTGCGGATCGCGGAAGACGAGTTCGCGGTCGAGCGACGCCATGACGACGGCGTGCTTGCCGTTGGGGGTGAAGTAGAGGTTGTACGGGTCGTGCACCTCGACCGGCTCGCCCGCCTCGCCGTTCGCCGGGTTGATGGGGGTGAGGGTGTGGCCCCGGTTGTTGTTGACCCAGAGGGTCTTCAGATCCCAGGAGGGCACCACGTGCTGCGGCTGGACGCCGACCTCGATGGTCTCGACGATCTCATAGGTCTTGGGGTCGATGACGGAGACGGTGTTGTCGTTGGTGTTGGGCACATACACCCGTGACGGGAACTTCCGCACCACGGGCGAGAGCTGCCCCGGCCGGTCGGCGGCGTAGATGTCCTTGGGGTCGAGCACCGGGGGCATGCCCGGCAGCCCGGCGGGGACCGGCTGGACCGACGGCGCCGGGGCTCTGGTGCGGTCCGCCTTGGCGGCCTTGGTTCCGCTCTCCGTGCCGCAGCCCGCGAGCAGGGCGATCAGGGCCCCGGCGGCCAGCGCGCCGGCCCGCCGGGTGATTCTCAGTGGAGTGGTTCCTTGGTGCATCAGCTCAGCAGCTCCGTGGTGGTCACCGCGCGCAGTCCGCGGCGGTCGAGATCGTCGAGGAGGGCGGGCAGTGCGGCGACCGTGTCCGCGTAGCCGAAGTGCAGACTCACCACCGATCCGCGCTGGATCAGCCCGGTGACAGTGCGGGTCACGGCCGTGGCCCCGGGCGAGGTGAAGTCGAGGGAGTCGAGGTCGTACGAGAGGACGTGCGGATACCCCGCCCGGCGGGCGAGCCGGGTGACCAGGGGGGTCGAGTACTGCGTACGGGAGGGGCGGAACCAGGTGCCGATGGAGCCGGTGAGCCGGCGCAGCCGGTCCGCGCAGCCGGTGATCTCGGCATACGCCTCGGCCTCGGGCAGTTCGGTGACGCTGAGATGGCGCTGGGTGTGATTGCCGAGGTCATGGCCGCCGTCGAGGATCCGGCGGGCGAGGTCCGGATGGCTGTCGAGCCAGCTGCCCACGGCGAGCACGGTGATCCTCGCCCCGGCCCGTTCGGCCTCGGCGAGCACGGCCCTGGCGGTGGCCGGGTCGCCCGCGCCGTGGAAGGTGAGGGCGACCCGGTCCCGGTTCCGGGGGCCATGGGTGATCTCCACGGGCTGCCCGGGGAAGCGGCGGGCCGCCGGAGCGGGACGTGTCGGGGCGGCGGACGGCGAGGCGGCGGGCGCGGGCCGGTCCTGGGCAACACGGTCCTGGGCCGTACGGTCCGGGCCGGCGTCGGCGGCGCAGCCGGCGGCGAGGGCGCCCGCCACGGCTGCACCCGCTCCCGCGCGCAGCGCGCGACGGCGATCGATCGAGGTCACGGGGGAAGAGCGTAGGGGCGAAATGACCAAAAGATAATGATTAGACCGTTTGATAACACCTTCGGGTCGCGAGGATCTGAAGGGTACAGATCAAGGAAACATTCGCCGCCAGCGAACCTCAACCCCCATTTACCAGGTAGAAATCCCACCCCACCTGGGATTCACAAAAGATCTATCATTATTTGTCGCTTATGTCCGAGTGACGGATTTTGGCGTAGAGGGCCCCGTCTGCCATAGTCGATGCCACGACCCCCCTTGACCCGGGCCAGGTCGTCTTCGGCTGCCGTGGCAACACCCCCCCTGACCCGCGGCGGCCCTCAGAAGCCCCCGGCGCGACGACACCCTCGACCGCACGGGGGCTTCTGCGTGCCGGCAGTACGAGAGGTCCGGGCGCGGCTCAGGAAGGGGCCCGGCTCAGGAAGGGGCCCGGCTCAGAAAGGGGCCCGGCTCAAGAGGGAGCGGGGCGGCGGCGCGGCTCAGGAAGAGGGAGCGGAGTGGCGCTCGGCGATCCGCATCTCGAACCAGGTCGTCTTACCGCGCGGCAGCAGATCCACGCCCCACCGGTCCGAGAGCTTGTCGACCAGGAAGAGTCCCCGCCCGCTGACGTCCATCGGCTGGACCGGCAGCAGACAGGGCAGCCCCCGCGAGGGGTCGCGCACCTCCACCCGGATCCAGCCGCGGCGGCGCAGCATCCGCAGGCCGAAGACCCGGGCCCCGGTGTGCCGCACGGCGTTTCCCACCAGCTCCGAGACCAGTAACACCGCGTGCTCGGCGGTCTGCGCGGAGAGGTCCCACTGGCGCACCACCACACAGTGGGTCAGCCTGCGGGCGACGGCGGCCGACTCGGGGCGGGACGGAAGCCGGACCTCGTCATCGGTCGGGCTGCCGTACAACTCCAGTGCTTTCAGGGCCTGTTCGTCCTCGGTGGCGCCCGCCCACCGGGTGGCGACCGCACTGCCGTGCTGCCACGGCTGTTCCACACCTTCGAGGCCCGCCATGCCCCCATCATCGCTCCAATGAGGGGCTTCCGTGACCGTTCCCGTGGAAGAGGGGGGTGGGAGCACCCCCGTCCGGGGGTGCCCTCCGGCATATGACTGTGGCCTCATACGCACTTATGTGCCCCTGCTGAGCTGCGTTGACACCCCGTCAATAGGGGACGGCGGCCCGTCTCGCCTCCGGATTCCTTAAGGCTCCCTTAAGGAAAACAGGAGCCGCACGGCGGGTTGACGCGGGCCTCCCGGCGGGAGAGCGGGCCGCCTGCCGGGGCGGCGATCAGCGGAATACGGCCTTCCCGGGCCCGTCTTCGACGAAGCTGCGCATCCCGCGCTCGCGGTCCTCGGTGGCGAACAGCCCCGCGAACCAGCTCCGCTCGACCGCAAGCCCCGACTCGATGTCCGTCTCCATGCCCGCGTCGACGCACTCCTTGGCGGCGCGCAGCGCCAGGGCGGGCCCCTGGGCGAGCTTCGAGGCCCAGGCGTGGGCCTGCTCGTACACCTCGGCGGCGGGCACGACCCGGTCCACCAGTCCGATGGCGAGCGCCTCGTCGGCCCGCACCTGACGGCCGGTGAAGATCAGGTCCTTGGCCCGGGAGGGGCCGATCAGCCGGGCGAGCCGCTGGGTGCCGCCCGCGCCCGGGATCAGCCCGAGCAGGATCTCCGGCTGGCCGAGCTTGGCGTTGTCGGCCGCGAGCCGGAAGTACGCGCAGAGCGCCAGCTCACAGCCGCCGCCGAGGGCGTAGCCGGTGACGGCGGCGACCACGGGCTTGGGGATCCGGGCGACGGCGGTGAACGACTCCTGGAGCGCGCGGGAGCGCAGCACCATCGCCGTATGGTCCATCTCCCGCATCTCCTTGATGTCCGCACCGGCCGCGAACGCCCGCTCGCCGCCGTACAGAATCACCGCCCGGACGTCTTCGCGGCGGGTCGCCTCCCCGGCGAGTTCGAGAATTCTGTCCTGGATCGCGATGTCCAGCGCGTTCATCGGGGGACGGTCCAGCCGAAGAGTGGCGACACCGTCCTGGACCTCGAAATGCACATGCTCAGTCGTCATGGAGGCAGGTTAACCGCCGCTAACGGCGGCGGACCCGGTGCTGTAGAAACACAGCACCGGGTCCGCGGCGTGAAGCCAACGGGTCCGCAGGGCATGAAGTGAACAGGCTCCCGGTTACTTCTTCCACTCGGCCCAGGGCATGTTCCAGCCGTTGAGACCGTTGTCCGGGGCTATCCGCTTGTCCTTGGAGTTCTTCACGACGACCACGTCTCCGAGGATCGAGTTGTCGTAGAACCACGCGGCGGGGGTCTTCCCGTCATAGCCGCCGCGCACATCGCGCAGTCCCACACAGCCGTGGCTGACATTGGCGCGGCCGAAGGTGCCGGCGGCGGCCCAGTAGTTGCCGTGGATGAAGGTGCCCGAGGTGGAGAGGCGCATCGCGTGCGGCACGTCCTTGATGTCGTACTCCCCGCCGAAGCCGACGGTGGCCCCGTTCATCCGGGTCACCTTGTGCTTCTCGCTGATCACCATCTGGCCGTTGTAGGTGGTGGTGGCCGGGGCTCCGGCGGTGACCGGGATGCTCTTGATCCGCTTGCCGTCCCGGACGACTTTCATCTGTCTGGTCTTGGCGTCCACGGTGGAGATCTGGCTGCGGCCGATGGTGAACGACACCTTCTTGGCCTGCTTGCCGTAGACCCCGGGACGGCCCTCGACCCCGTCCAGATCGAGTTCCACGGTGACCTTGGTGCCGGGCGCCCAGTATTTCTCGGGGCGGAAGTCGAGCCGGTCGTTGCCGAACCAGTGGCTCTCGATCGGCACCGGCGGATCGGCGGTCACCGTGATGGCCTTCTCCACCGCCTCGGGCTCGGTGATGCCCCGGGTGAAGTTGAGCGAGACCGGCATGCCGACGCCGACCGTGCTCCGGTCCTCGGGGGTGTAGTACCCGATGAAGGTGTTCTCCGGCACGAGCGTGGTGAAGACGGTGTCCTTGGCGGACTCCCGGCCGTCGGCGTCCTCGGCGACGGCGTGCACCCGGTACTTGGACGAAGCGGCCAGATGCTGAAGCGGCTTCCAGGAGCGGCCGTCGGCGGCCAGCTCGCCCTCGACCGCCACGCCCTTGTCGTCCTGGACGGTGACCGTGGTGAGCTCGCCCCGCTCGGCGGTGACCTTCAGCGCACCGCTGGTGGCGACCGACACCGAGCCGTCCTTGGGGGTCACGGTGACCACGGCCCGCGATTCCGCGCTCTCGACCCGGCCGCCCCCGCTGTCCGGCTCGCCGTCCGTGGAGTCCTTGTCCCCGCCCCCGCCCCCGCAGGCGGTCAGCAGCACCAGCAGTGCCGCGACGGCGCCGGCCGTCGGTCCGCGGCTTCGGCGCCCGCGTGCGGCAACGGCCGGCGCCCCCGGTATCGGAAGCCCGTTCACCATGGTCTCTCCCCTCGCACGGCCTGGCCCCGCCACGGCCCGCACCCCCGCGCGTCGTGCGTACGCGCCTGACCAGAAAATCACACGGGGGGTTCGGGGGACTTCCCTCCGCTGTAACCGTTCGGCACCGACTTGTCCGGTGCGGCAGGGTACTTCCAGCGCTACCGGCGCTACCGGCGCTACCGGCACTTCCGGCACTTCCGGACGCGCGGGGAAAGGAGCGGTGCGAGGGGTGCGAGGGGTGCGTCAGCGCAGCGCGGAACCCTCCTTCCAGCGCTTCCACGGAACGTTCCAGCCGCTCAGACCGTTGTCCGGCGCGACCTGGGTGTCCGCCGAGTTGACCACCTCGACCACATCGCCGATCAGGGTCCGGTCGAAGAACCAGCCGGCCGGGGTGTCGCCGCTGCCGCCCTTCTCGTCCCGCAGCCCCACACAGCCATGGCTGATGTTGACCTGCCCGAAGATCTCGGGAGCGGCCCAGTAATTGCCGTGCAGAAAGGTGCCCGTCTTGGTCAGCCGGATGGCGTGCGGCACGTCCTTGATGTCGTACTCCCCGCCGAAGCCGACCGTCCGGCCGTCCATCCGGGTCATCTCGTGCATCTCGCTCACCACCATCTTCCCGTTGTAGGTGGTGTTCTTGGGAGCTCCCGCGGTGACCGGAAGGGTCGCCAGCAGCTCTCCCTCCCGCCGTACCTCCATCGTCTTCGCCGTGGCGTCGACCACGGACCGCTGGGAGCGGCCCACGGTGAACGAGATCGTCTTGTGCTGGATGCCGTACGCGCCGGGGGCGGCCTGGACGTCGCGCAGCCGCAGTGCGACGGTGACCTTGGTGCCGGGCTCCCAGTACTCCCGCGGGCGGAAGTCCAGCCGGTTCGCGCCGAACCAGTGGCCCGCGATCTCGACGGGCGGGTCGGAGGTGACCTTGATGGCACGCTCCACGGCCGCGCGGTCGGCGATCTGCTGATTGAAGTCGAAGGAGACGATCATCCCGGTGCCGACGACGGCCCGGTTCTCCGGCTTGAAGTAGCCGATGAAGCGGTGGCCTGGGACCTCGGTGGTGAAGGTGGTGTGGCGGGCCGAGCGGCGGCCGTGCCCGTCGAGGGCGACCACGTCGACGCTGTACTTGGCCGCGAGGGCCAGCCGGACGCCGTCCTCGGGCGTCCAGCGCAGACCGTCGTCGGAGACGGCGCCGGGGACCTTCGCGGGGGTCTCGTTCTCGATCCGGGTGACGGTGACCCGCTCCAGCCGCCCGCTGGGCAGTCGTACTTCCAGGGGTCCGCCCGGGTCCACCCCTTTCGCGCCGTCGTCGGGCACGATCCGGATCGAGTCCTCGGGCGGACGGTTCTTGCTGCCGGTGTGGAGGGCGCGGCCGGCGCAGCCGGTGAGCCCGGCCGTCAGCGCCATCGCCGTCAGGGCGACCGTCGCGCCCCGCCCTGCCCGTCTCAGTAGATGTCTCACGATCACCCAACGACCCGGGGCCTCGGGGAGAAACGTGGGCCGATGCCGGGAAGGTCCGTTAGGGGCGGAACCGAGGGGAAGCGAGGGGAACCGAGGGGAGGGCCCGTACTCCGCTCGGACGGGCCCGAGGCAGCACAGGGAGGGCCGGCGGATGCCGAGCGCGGCCGGCCCGCCGTCCGGGGATCTGCTCAGGGATCCACC
Source organism: Streptomyces jumonjinensis (assembly GCF_009600885.1). Classification (GTDB taxonomy): domain Bacteria; phylum Actinomycetota; class Actinomycetes; order Streptomycetales; family Streptomycetaceae; genus Streptomyces; species Streptomyces jumonjinensis. The sequence goes on along the minus strand of NZ_VCLA01000117.1, from coordinate 10,472 downwards.
CGGAGGTCTGCCTGGGGATCTGCCCGGAGGTCTGCCTGGGGATCTGCCCGGAAGATCGTCCGAACCGTGCCGGAACGGCCGCAAATTGAGGTGAGACCGTCAGGGATGAATCGTAGGCTCGCTCCTGATGCCCACTACACCTGTCCCCGCCAAGGCCCCCTCCAGCGCCCGCTCCCTGCTCCGGCTATGGCCGTACGTACGGCCGGTGCGGGCGCGACTGCTGCTCGCCGCCGTCATCGCGATCACGGCCTCCTGCCTCAGCCTGGTCATCCCCCTGGTGCTGAAGTGGATGGTGGACGGGCCGGTCGCGGACCGCGACCCCGGCGGGGTGTGGCTGGGGGCGCTCGTCCTGCTGCTGCTCGGCATCGCCGAGGCCGTGCTCTTCGGCATCCGGCGCTGGCTGGTGTCCCGGCCGCTGGCCCGGCTCGAAGCGGCGATGCGGGGTGATCTCTACGCCCACCTCCAGCGGCTGCCGGTGGCCTTCCACGACCGCTGGGCGTCGGGGCAGCTGCTCTCGCGCGGTACGACGGATCTGATGCTGGTCCGGATGTTCCTCCAGTTCCCGCTGACCTTTCTGGTGGTCAACGGGACGACGATTCTGGTCGGTTTCATCATTCTCTTCGCGCAGGACTGGCTGCTGGCGCTGGTACTGCTGATCCCGGTGGTGCCGCTGACGGTGCTCATCTCGTACTTCGAGTCGCGTTACGCGCTCGCGGCCCGCCGGGCCCAGGACCAGATCGGCGATCTGACGACGCTGGTCGAGGAGAGCGTGCTCGGCATCCGGGTCGTCAAGGGCTTCGGCCGCCACCGCAGCCAGGCCCGCGCCTTCAAGGAGCTCTCGCAGGAACTGCGCGGCACCGAGCTGGTCAAGGCCCGGCTGCTGGCGGGCATCTGGTCGGCAATCACCGTGATACCCGAGATCGCGATCGGCGCGGCGCTGGTGCTGGGCACGGTCCAGGTCGCGGACGGGGACATCTCGGCGGGGACCCTGGTGGCGTTTCTGTCGATCGCGCTGGCGCTGCGGTGGCCGGTGGAGTCGATCGGCTTTCTGCTGGCGATGAGCCAGGAGGCGGCGACGGCGACGGACCGCTACTTCGAGGTGCTGGACGAGGAGCGGGAGCGGGACACTCCGGTGGGCGGCGGCTCCCCGGAACGGGCGGAACCAACGAACCCGGCGGAACCAACGAACCCGGCGGAACCGGCCGACCCGGCGGACCGCGGCGGACTCCGGTTCGAGGGGGTCTCCTTCCGCTACCCCGACAGCGCCGAGGGCGTCCCGCCCGTACTCGACCGGATCGATCTGCGCATACGCCCGGGCGAGACGCTGGCCCTGGTCGGCTCCACCGGCAGCGGGAAGACCACGCTCACCGCGCTCGTACCCCGGCTGCACGAAGTGACGGCGGGCCGGATCACCCTGGACGGCGAGGACATCGCCACGATGCCCCGGGAGCGGCTGCGCGCCCTGGTGTCGGTGGCGTTCGAGGAGCCGACGCTGTTCTCCGCGAGCGTCGGCGAGAACGTGCTGATGGGCGCGGCGGACGGGACCGCAGCGCCCGCGGCGGAGCTGGACCGCGCGCTGGCGGTGGCGCAGGCCGGGTTCGTCCGCTCGCTGCCGGACGGGGTGGACACCGGGGTAGGCGAGCAGGGGCTGAGCCTGTCGGGCGGTCAGCGCCAGCGGCTCGCGCTGGCCCGCGCGGTGGTCGGCAGACCCCGCTTCCTGGTGCTCGACGATCCGCTGTCGGCGCTCGACGTGCATACGGAGGCGCTGGTGGAGGCGGCCCTGCGGGAGGTGCTGCGGGAGACCACGGCCCTGGTGGTCGCCCACCGGCCGTCGACGGTGCTGCTGGCCGACCGGGTGGCGCTGCTGTCCGGGGGCCGGATAGCGGCCGTGGGAACGCATCAGGAGCTGATGCGGACGAACGCGGAGTACGCCTGGCTGATGTCCGGGTCGACCGGAACCGGGGAAGGGAACCACCCACGATGACCACCGCCACGACCTCCTCCGGCGCCGCCGGGGACACGGCCCGCGACGACGACCCGGCGGCCGGCTCCGGCGCACCGGGCGGCCGGGAGCCCGGGGCGGGGGACCCCTTCGACCAGGACGATCTCCCCGTCCCCCCGGGGGCCACCGGGGCGCTGCTGCGGTCGCTGCTCTCCCCTCACCGCGCCCGGGTGCTGCGGGTGGCCCTGATCCTGCTGTTCCAGCAGGCCGCCGTCCAGGCCGGTCCGCTGCTGGTCGCCTATGCCATCGACCGGGGGGTGCCCGCGTTCCGCGAGCGGGACTACGGCCCGCTGATCGCCGTGGCCGCCGGATACGCGGTGTGCGCCTTCGGCGCGGGGCTGCTCCAGTATCTGTTCATCTCCGTCTCCGGACGGCTCAGCCAGGATGTGCTGCTGGAGCTGCGGGGCCGGATCTTCCGCCACTCCCAGGCCCTGAGCGTCGACTTCCACGACCGCTACACCTCCGGGCGGCTGATATCCCGCTCCACCACGGACGTGGAGTCGCTGCGCGAGCTGCTCGAAGAGGGGCTTCAGGAGCTGATCGACGTCATCCTGGCCTTCGTCTACATCTCGGTGCTGCTGCTCTGGCTCGATCTGAGCATGGGCGGGGTCGCCGTGGCCTCCTTCGTTCCGCTGTATCTGCTGGTACGGGTCTACCGGCGGCGCGTGGGGGCCGTCTACGCCGAGCGCTCGACCGCGATCGCCGGGGTCGTCGTGAAGTTCTCGGAGACGCTCAACGGCATCAGGCCGGTACGGGCGTTCCGCCGCGAGCGGGCCAACGACACCGAGTTCCAGCGGCTCAACGCACGCCATGAGCGGAGCAACGGCGATGTCATGCTGGAGCTGGCGCGGTATGTGGTCGGCTCCCGGCTGGTCGCCAACGTCTCGGTCGCGGCCATGGTGCTGTGGGGCGCGTGGCGGGTCGCCGACGGGACGCTGGCGCTCGGGGTGCTGGCGGCGGCCGTGCTCTATCTGCGGCGGCTGTACGACCCGATCGACCGGCTCGGGATGTTCCTCAACTCCTATGAGAGCGCTGCCGCCTCGCTGGCGAAGATAGCCGGGCTGCTGGCGCAGACCCCGTCCGTGCCGGAGCCGGCGCACCCGGTGGAGCTGCCGCCGGCGCCGGGCGGGCAGCCGGGGCGCGAGGTCGTCTTCGACGGGGTGCGGTTCACCTATCGCACGGGCGGCGAGGTGCTGCCCCGGTTCGGTCTGACGATCCCGGCGGGGCAGACGATCGCCGTCGTCGGCTCGACCGGCGCGGGCAAGTCGACGCTGGCGAAGCTGCTGGCCCGGTTCTACGACCCGACCGAGGGCCGGGTGCTGCTCGACGGGGTCGACATCCGGGAGCTGTCCACGGCCGGGCTGCGGCGCGGGGTGGTGATGGTGACCCAGGAGTCGTTCCTGTTCTCCGGCACGGTCGCGGAGAACATCGCCATCGGGGCGCCGGACGCGACGCGCGAGCAGATCGAGGACGCGGCGCGGGCGATCGGCGCGCATGAGTTCATCAGCGGTCTGCCGGACGGCTACGACACGGATGTACGGAAGCGGGGCGGGCGGATCTCGGCGGGCCAGCGTCAGCTGGTCGCCTTCGCCCGGGCCCTGCTGGCGGACCCGTCCGTACTGATCCTGGACGAGGCGACCAGCTCGCTGGACGTGCCGGGCGAGCGGGCGGTGCAGCGGGCGATGGACACGGTGCTGCGCGGGCGTACGGCGGTGGTGATCGCCCACCGGCTCTCCACGGTGGAGGTGGCGGACCGGGTGCTGGTGATGGAGCACGGCCGGATCGTGGAGGACGGCGCACCCGCCGAACTGATCGGCGGGACGGGGCGTTTCGCGGAGCTGCACCGGGCGTGGCGGGAGAGTCTGGTGTGAGGGGAGCCGGTCGGGGCGGGGGCCGGGTGACCCGCAGGGGGGCGTGACGGCGGACGGCCTTCACCGGCCGGGGCGCCTCCTCGGGCGCCTCGGCCCGTACCGCCCGGCGCACCGGGCATCCTGACGACCCCCGTCGAGGCCGCCGCCTCCGACGATTGGCCCGTCCCGCCCGGCACACCGGATACTCCGACGCCCCCATCGACGCCTCGGCCCCCGCGCCGCGGGCGGGCCGCCATGGCCGGATCCGTGAACCGCCGGCCGGCGCTCCAGCGCGACCGTGACGCCGCTCCGGGCCGGAGGCGATCCGGCCGGACGCCTGGCGGCCAGGGCGGGCCGAACTCCCGCAACACCCCCGCAATGTCCGCTCAACGAACATGACATCTCGGTCAACGGACGACTTCCGGCCAACTTCTTGACGCGCTCCTGACAGGGACTGCTCACTCCTGTCACTGTTCCCTCCATTCCACGCACCAACCGCTCCAGCTCAGCCCGGACGGCCTGTTACCGCCGTCCGGCACCCCACAGCAGAAGGAGTCCGCGTGAGATCCACCCCTCGCCGTCGCGCCACGGCGACCGGCGCGCTCATAGCCACCGCCGCTGTCATAGCCGTCGGCCTCCAGGCCGGCGGCCCGGCCGCCGCCGCCCCGGCCCAGTCCCCCGCCGCCGCGCAGCCGGGCAAGGCTTCGCCCGGGGCGCTGCCCGCCGCGCTCACCCCCGCCCAGCGGGCCGAGCTGATACGCGAGCGGAGCGCCGTCACCGCCGCCACCGCCGGTGAACTGGGCTTGGGCGCACGGGAGAAGCTCGTCGTACGGGATGTCGCCCGCGACCGCGACGGCACCGTCCACACCCGCTATGAGCGCACCTACAGCGGCCTTCCGGTGCTCGGCGGCGATCTGGTGGTCTCCGAGACCCGGTCGGGCCGGACCTCCTCCGTCGCCAAGGCGTCGAAGACGGCCCTCAAGGGCGTCGGCACCAGCGCCCGGATCGCCCCCTCCGCCGCCGAGAAGCAGGCCGTGGGCCGGGCGAAGGCGGCGGGCTCGACGCGCGCCGAGGCGGAGCGCGCGCCGCGCCGGGTGGTCTGGCTGGCGACGGGCGGCAAGCCGGTGCTGGCGTACGAAACGGTCGTCGGCGGCCTCCAGGACGACGGCACCCCCAACGAGCTGCACGTCGTCACCGACGCCGCCACCGGCAAGAAGATCCATGAGTGGCAGGCCGTCCACAACGGCACCGGCAACACCCAGTACAGCGGGCAGGTGACGCTGGGCAGCACCCCGTCCGGGAGCTCGTTCAACCTCACCGACGGGGGCCGCGGCAACCACCGTACGTACAACCTCAACCGCGGCACCTCCGGCACCGGGACCCTCTTCTCCGGCCCGGACGACGTCTGGGGCGACGGACAGCCGTCCACCGCCGAGACCGCGGGCGCGGACGCCGCCTATGGCGCGGGGCTGACCTGGGACTACCTCAAGAACGTGCACGGCCGCAACGGCATCAAGGGCGACGGCGTCGGCGCGTACTCCCGGGTCCACTACGGCAACAACTACGTCAACGCCTTCTGGACCGACAGCTGCTTCTGCATGACCTACGGCGACGGCGCGGGCAACGCCAAGCCGCTGACCTCGATCGACGTGGCGGCGCACGAGATGACGCACGGCCTCACCTCGGCCACCGCCAAGCTCGTCTACAGCGGCGAGTCCGGCGGGCTGAACGAGGCCACCTCCGACATCTTCGCCGCGGCCGTGGAGTTCCACGCGGCCAACGGGCAGGACCTGGGCGACTATCTCGTCGGCGAGAAGATCGACATCCGGGGCAACGGCACCCCGCTGCGGTACATGGACAAGCCGAGCAAGGACGGATCGTCGAAGGACTACTGGTACTCGGGCATCGGCGGGGTCGACGTCCACTACTCCTCGGGCCCGGCGAACCACTGGTTCTATCTGCTCTCCGAGGGCAGCGGCGCCAAGACCCTCAACGGCGTGAACTACGACTCGCCGACCTCCGACGGGCTGCCGGTCACCGGCATCGGCCGGGAGAAGGCCGCGCTGATCTGGTACAAGGCGCTGACGACCAAGTTCACCTCCACGACCAACTACGCGGGCGCGCGCACCGGGACGATCGCGGTGGCGACGGAGCTGTACGGGGCGGGCAGCCCCGAGGTCAAGTCGGTGACCGACGCCTGGGCCGGTGTGAACGTCGGCGCCCGCCCCGGCGGCGGCAACCCGGGCCCGAGCTTCGAGAACACCGCTGACGTCGCCATCCCGGACAACGGTGCGGCGGTCAACTCCCCGGTGACGGTGACCGGTGTGGCGGGCAACGCGCCCTCGACGCTCCAGGCCGAAGTGGACATCATCCACACCTGGCGGGGCGATCTGGCGGTGGATCTGGTGGCCCCGGACGGGACGGTGTACCCGCTGAAGCCGGTCAGCTCGGGCGACTCGGCGGACAACGTCCAGGAGACCTACACGGTCAACGCCTCCTCCGAGGTCGCCAACGGCGTCTGGCAGCTGCGGGCGCAGGACCGGGCGGCACGGGACACCGGCTACATCAACAACATCAAGCTGACGTTCTGAGCGTCCGGCGCCACCACGGCTGACCGCGCTCGCCTGACCAGCTGATCGCGCCCGGAGGAGAATCGCTTCCCTCCGGGCGCTTTCCTGTGCGCCGGTCACTGACGCCGCCCCATCGGCGGTACGCCCCCCAGGGGCGCCGGGTCCGGTCCTCCGGGCCCGGGCGCTCCGTCTCCCCGGTGTACGTGACGGGTGCCGTACGCGAGGCAGGCGATGACGTACTCCCTGGTCCGCCGGTCACGCAACCAGGCGACCAAGGACCCCCGGTACACCTCGCCCTCCCCGCTCATCCGCCGCCCGCCCCCGGCTCGGCACGGATCTCGCACCACACGTCCTTCCCCCCGGGAGCCGGCGCGGCGCCCCAGGAGTCGGCCATGCTCTCCAGCAGCGCCATCCCGCGCCCGCTCTCCGCGACCCAGTCCGGCTCCCGGAGCACGGGCAGCCGCGCGCTGGTGTCACGGACGACGACGCGTACGCCGCCGGGGCGGCGCTCCAGGGTGAGAACGCAGCGCGGCGAATCCGTGTGCTTGTCCACATTGGCCAGCAGCTCATGGGCGCAGAGCACGGCGGTCTCCGTGAGCGACCCGAGGCCCCAGTGCCGCAGATGGGCGCGGATGATCCGGCGGATGCGGGCGAGGGCCCGGGGGTGGGCGGTGAGTTCCTGCCGGTAGTGGGTGCTGCCTGTTTCCGCCATGGCGCTCATGGCTCCTCCAGCGCCGAGTCCGGCGCATCGCGAAGTGGAGAGACGCTCGGTCACTGCACGAGCGCCGTCTGTGATGCGCAACAGAGTGGACCCATTCACTCCTTGACCGCAACCTGAACGGCTGCAACATTGCAGATTTCTGGTTACACCTCGAACTTCCTTGCGTATTAAGACGATTGGAGTAATGGTCGGCCTGTACGACACACTGGGCTGTCAACGCATCTGGAAAGGGGCCTACGTTGGCAGGTCACCCACGCCCGACTGTGCGCCGTCGCAGGCTGGGCAGCGAACTCAAGCGGCTGCGCGAAGCGGCCGATGTCACGATGGACCAGGCGGCCGAGCGCATCGGCGGCGACAAGTCGAAGATCTCGCGCCAGGAGAACGGCCGGCAGAGCGTCAGCAAGCTGGAGATCGAGGCGCTGCTGATCCTCTACGGCGTCGATGACCCGCGATTGCAGACGGCGCTGACGACGATGTCGCGGGAGAGCCGCCGTAAGAGCTGGTGGACGCAGTACAGCGGCATACTGCCCGCGCTGTTCCAGGAGCGGCTGAGCGTGGAGTCCGACGCGGCAAGGATGTTCGTCTTCCAGCCGTTGCTCGTGCCGGGGCTGCTCCAGACCCGCGAGTACGCCGAGGAAGTCATCCGAAGCGCGGGCACTTCCGCCTCCGAAGAGGAGATCGAGTCGTTCCTCTCCGTCCGCATGAACCGGCAGGAGATCTTCCGGAAGGAGAACCCGCCTCAGTACGTATGTCTGCTCGACGAGGCCGTACTGCGCCGTGTGATCGGCAGCCCCGGGATGATGGCCGCCCAGCTGCAACGGCTGATCGAGCTGAACAAACCGCCCCGGTTGTCGATTCAGATCGTCCCGTTCGGCCAGGGTTGGCACGCCGGGCTGGACGGCCCCTTCGCCATCTACTCCTACCCGGACCCGATGGATCTGGACGTGGTCAATCTGGATTACCTCGACGGAGCGCTCTACCTGGAGGAGGATGGCCCCGTCGATCAGTACCGACTGGCCTTCGACCAACTCCGGTCCAGCGCCCTACCGTCACGGCAGTCCATGGAACTGATCGCGCGAGTGGCCAAAAATCTCAGCACCTAGAGGCAGGTACACCAGATGATGCGGCACAACCTCCCTGAGGGCGCCTGGCAGAAATCCTCGTACAGCGGCGACAACAGGGGGACCTGCATCGAGACCCAGCCGACCGATGACCACCGCGTCGCGGTCGGCGACAGCAAGGCCCGCGCCCTGGGGGCCCACACCTTCGCCCCCGGACCGTGGCAATCCTTCGTCACAGCCGTCAGCGAAGGCACTCTCTGAGCGCCGCTCCCGTCAAGAGCGGGCCCCGACAGAAGCCTGCACCCGCACCCGCCCCGGGCTCCCCCGTAATCTGACCGCATGACGACCTCCCCCGCCGAGCCCCGTTCCGAGCGTCCCGTGCGCGTCGTTCTCGCCGATGACGAGGCCATGATCCGCGCCGGGGTGTGCGCCATCCTCGGGTCGGACCCCGGGATCGAGGTCGTTGCCGAGGCCGGGGACGGGCGGGAGGCGGTCGAGATGGCGATCGGGCACCGGCCCGATGTCGCGCTGCTCGACATCCGGATGCCGGGGCTGGACGGGCTGCGGGCCGCCGAGGAGCTGCGGCGGGTGCTGCCCGGCACGGCGCTGATGATGCTGACGACGTTCTCGGAGGACGAGTACATCGCCCGCGCCCTGGACGCGGGGGTGAGCGGCTTTCTGCTCAAGTCCGGCGATCCGCGCGAGCTCATCGCCGGGGTGCGGGCCGTCGCGGGCGGGGCCGCCTTTCTCTCGCCCGAGGTGGCGCGGCGCGTCATCGCCCACCTCGGCGACGGACGGATGTCCCGCGCCGCCGAGGCCCGCCGGAGGCTGGAGCCGCTGACGGCGCGCGAGAGCGAGGTGGTCGCGCTGGTCGGGGCCGGGCTGTCCAACGCCGAGATAGCCGGGCGGCTCCATGTGGTGGAGGGCACCGTGAAAGCCCATGTGAGCGCCGTCCTCGCCCGGCTTCAGCTGCGTAACCGGGTGCAGCTGGCCGTCCTCGCCCATGAGGCGGGCATGATGACCGAGGCGTAGCGGCACCGTCTTACTTTCGTCGGGGGACCCGGACCGGGGCCGTCCGGCAGAGTGGGGGCATGCGCGCGGAACGGACCCGGATCATCGTCGTCGACCTGGTGCTCTGGGCCCTGCTCAGCTGCCCCGTGCTGCTCAAGGGCGATCCTGACGACGGGGGTTCCTGGGCGGGCGTCGCCTTCGGAGTTGCGGCCCTCGCCGTCGCCGTACTGGTGTGGCGGCGCGCACCGCTCGCCTCCCTGAGCCTGGTCACCGCGCTGTCCGCCGTCGAGAACCTCGAACTGGTCACCGTCCAGTACTCGCTCGCGATGGCCGTCTTCGGCGGTCTCCTCGGCTGGCGCTCACCCGGCGCCCGGCCCGCGCTCCTGGCCTTCGGAGGCATCACCGCCGCCGGGCTGGTGCTCGTTCTCGCCGTCGAGGCCGACCTCTGGACCTGGCCCGCCCAGCTCAGTTCGCTCCTCTTCACCGTGGTGGTGCCCTGGCTGGTGGGGCGGTACATACGGCAGTACGCCGAGCTGGTGCGCACCGGCTGGGAGCTCGCCGACCGGATGGAGCGCGAGCAGCGGGCCGTCGCCGACCGGGCGCGGATACGGGAGCGGTCCCGGATCGCGGGCGATATGCACGACTCGCTCGGGCACGATCTGTCGCTGATCGCGGTGCGGGCCGCCGCTCTGGAGGTCGACCGTACGCTGAGCGAGCGGCAGCGGGCCTCGGCCGGGGAGCTGCGGCAGTCGGCGGCCGATGCCACGGCCCGGCTGCGGGACATCGTCGGGGTGCTGCGCGCCGATGACGAGCGGGCCCCGACCGTCCCGGCGGACGAACCGGTCGGCGCGCTGGTGGAGCGGGCCCGGCAGTCCGGGCTCAGGGTCGAGCTGCGCGAGGAGCGGCGCCCCGGGGCGCTGCCCCCGATGACGGACCGCGCGGTGTACCGGGTCGTCCAGGAGGCCCTGACCAACGCGGCCAAGCACGCCCCGGGCGCGGCCGTCGTCGTCACCGTGGCGGGCGAGCCAGGGTCAAAGGACGCGCAGGAGTCGGTCGTCGTGGCGGTCGGCAATGGTCCGGCGGCGGGGCCGCCGTCCGGGCTCGTCGGCGGCGGCAGCGGGCTGGTGGGGCTCGACGAGCGGGTCCGGCTGGCGGGCGGGGAGCTGGCACACGGCCCCCGGCCGGACGGCGGGTTCGCCCTCACGGCCCGGCTGCCCACGACCGGCCCGGCGGCGGCCGGGACGACGGCCGCCGGGG
>NZ_VCLA01000116.1 GCF_009600885.1 Streptomyces jumonjinensis | reverse complement strand
TGCCCGACATGAAGGTCTCGTGGGCGACGTCGCCGATCGCGGCGGCGGCTTCGGGCGGGGTGCCGGGCTGGACCGGGGGCACGCCCATCTCGACGGCCTTGGACGCCTCGTCGAACTGCTGCTCGGTGAGCGGCGGGAGCTTGGCGTCGGCCCAGTTGTCCGGGAGGTCGCTGTCGACCCGGGAGGCCATGACCGCGCCGAGCACCGCCGTGCCGAGGCTGCCGCCGATCTGCATGGCGGCCTGCTGGAGACCGCCCGCGACACCGGACAGCTCCATGGGCGCGTTTCCGACGATGACCTCGGTCGCGCCCACCATGACCGGCGCGAGGCCGAGACCCAGCAGGGCGAACCAGAGGGACATCGTGAGGCTTCCGGTGTCCGTGGAGAGGGTCGACATGCCGAACATCGCGGTGGCGGTGAGCACCATGCCGCCGGCCAGCGGGATCCGCGGACCGACCTTGGTGATCACCACGCCCGCCAGCGGGGAGCCGACGATCATCATTCCGGTGAGCGGCAGCAGATGGAGTCCGGCGTCCACCGGGCTCAGACCGTGCACATTCTGAAGGTAGAAGGTGACGAAGAACAGGCCGCCCATGAAGGCGATGGCCATGAGCACCATCAGGACCACACCGGCCGACAGCGGCACCGAGCGGAACAGCTTCAGCGGGATCAGCGGCTCACGGACCTTGCTCTCCCACAGGGCGAAGAGCGCGAAGGAGACGAGCGACGCGGCGATGAAGCCCCAGGTCTTTCCGCCGCCCCAGCCCCAGGTCGGCTCCGGGGCCTTGATGAGCGCCCAGACCAGACAGAACATGGCGCCGGACAGCAGCAGGATGCCCGGGATGTCGAAGGACCGCGGCGCGTTCTCGGCGCGGTGGTCCTTGAGGATGACCACGCCGAGGGCGACGGCGAGGACGCCGACGGGAACGTTGATGAAGAAGACCGACTGCCAGCTGACGTGCTCGACCAGCAGACCGCCGACGATCGGGCCGCCCGCGGTGGACGCGCCGATGACCATGCCCCAGATGCCGATCGCCATGTTCAGCTTCTCGGCGGGGAAGGTGGCGCGCAGCAGACCGAGGGCCGCGGGCATCAGCAGGGCGCCGAACAGTCCCTGGGCGACCCGGAAGACGACCACCATGGCGATGCTGTCGGAGAGGCCGATGGCCGCGGAGGCGGCGGCGAATCCGACGACTCCGACGAGGAAGGTCTGGCGGTGGCCGAAGCGGTCGCCGAGCTTGCCCGCGGTGATCAGGCTGACGGCGAGGGCGAGGAAATAGCCGTTGGTGATCCATTGGACGTCGGCGAAGGTGGCGTCGAGGTCCTCGGCGATCGCGGGGTTGGCTATCGCGACGATCGTGCCGTCCAGCGCGACCATCATCACGCCGATGGCCACGGCGAAGAGGGTCAGCCAGGGGTGGCCGCGAAGCCCCTTGGCCGGGGTGGGGCCGGGGTCCCCGGGATCCTTCGACGCCATGTCTACGGTGGTCTGACTAGTCATGCCGAACAGGCTAATGTCAGCCACTGACAGTTGACAAACCATTTCAGTAGTCGGCGGCTGTCACATGGGCCACAGGTACGCTGAGCTGGCCGAAGCGGCCGAAAACGGCGCGCGGACGGTCGACGGAACTCGGTCAGCGGACCTCGGTCACCGGACCTCGGTCACCGGCCGAGGAGAACCGGCCGAGGAGAACCGGCCGAGGAGAACCGGCCGAGGAGAAGTCTCCGGCCGGAGAGCGGAAGAGAAGCGAGGGCGTGTGACGGTCGAGCCGACAGCGGAGACGACGGGACTGCGTGAGCGGAAGAAACAGCTCACCCGTCATGCGCTGGTGCGTGCCGCGCTGGAGCTGTTCATCGCCCAGGGGTACGAGCGGACGACCGTGGACGAGATCGCGGACGCGGTCGACGTCTCCCAGCGCACCTTCTTCCGGTACTTCGCCAGCAAGGAGGAGGCCGCCTTCGCCGTGCAGTCGCTGGTCGAGTCGCACTTCCTGGAGGCGGTACGGACCCGGCCCCCGCAGGAAGGCCCTTTCGAGGCGCTGCACAACGCCGCGCTGGCCGCCTGGGACACCCTCGGCGAGGCCATCGGCGAGATCATTCCCTTCGATCTGCATATGCGCAGCTATCTGATGATCGAGTCGACGCCCGCGCTGATCGCGGCGCATCTGCGGCGCTCGCTGGATCTGGAGGAGAAGCTCGCGCGGCTGATCGCCGAGCGCGAGGGGCTCGACCTGGAGCTGGACCCTCGGCCCCGTACGGCGGTTGCGGCGTTCAGCGGGGTGATGAGGGCCGCCGGAAGGCGGTGGGGTCTCGGCGAGGACTGGAGCGCCCAGTCGCTGCGGAATCTGACGGCGATTCATCTGGACGCGCTGAGACCGGCGCTCGCACAGGACTGGCGGACGCCCGGCACGGGCGGGGCGTAGCTCCGGGCGGG
>NZ_VCLA01000115.1 GCF_009600885.1 Streptomyces jumonjinensis | reverse complement strand
GCCCGACGCCCTCCGCATCCGTCGCCAAGAGCCCGAAGCCGTCGAAGTCCGCCTCGCCCACGCCGAAGCCGTCGAAGCCCGCTCCGCCGGAGCCGAGCCCCAGCCCGACGCCGCCCGAGCCGACGGTCTACCAGGTCAACCGTTTGCAGTACGACCACTTCGGTGACGGCACCGGGCCCGAGGTGCGGCTGGGGGAGAGCAGTTGGCTCTGGCAGCGGGTGGGGCTGCTGATCGGCGGCCTCCGGTATGAGCACGGGGTGACCGTGCACGCCCAGTCGTCGGTCACCATCGACCTGAACCGCCGGTGCGCCAGCTATGACGCGATGGTCGGGTTGGACGATCTCTCGCTGGGGCTGGGGGCGGTGCGCTTCTCCGTCTATGGGGACGGGGTGCGGCTGTGGCGGTCGGGGGTGATCCGGGGAGGCGAGGCCGCCGTGCCGGTTCAGGTGCCGATCACCGGCCGGAAGACGATCCGCCTGGTGGTGGAGCCGCACACGCTCTTCGACTCGGCGGCACTGGCGGACTGGGCCCGGTCGCGCATCAGCTGCGTCTGAACCGGGGGGGCCGCACCTTGTGCGGGGGCTTCGGTGTGGGGCGGGGGTGCTTCGGGGCTGGGGCCCTTGCCGGGTCCGGGTGCTTCGGGGTGCCGCTGGGTGCGGTGTGCTGGGGTCCGTGGTCCGCTCCGGGGTGGTGCCGGGACTCATGATTTACGGGCGCGTTTCCAGTCCTTGTTTGATGGCGGGCCTCCTTCGCGCCACAAATCACGCTTTACGTCCCGGCACCACCCCTGCGCGGCCCCCTCCCATGAGACCCCTCAACCGCCCGCCGATCCCGGGTTCCGGGCAACCCCGGCAAACCCAGCCCGTCCGGCGATTGAGGAGCAGGGGGCCAAAATCAGCCCCGTGGGGGTCCCCCCGGACGAAGTCTGGGGGAGTTTGAGGCGCGGGGGTTCGGGGGCTGGCCCGCGACGAGGGCCCGACGCCGGGCAGGGTGGCCCCCTCCCGGCGGCGTCGCCTCCGGGGCCGGTCGGTGTGAAGCGGGCGGCGGGGGCTCGTCAGGGCCTCAGGGATGGGCGCAGGGGGACGCCTCCGGGGACCGCGCGTCTGCGGGGGGCCGCCGTGCCCGTCCAGCAGGTGCCGCGGCGGGAGAGGAGGCGGCGCAGCCAGAGTTCGGTGGAGATCAGGTCCGCCAGGCCGTCCAGCGGGAGAGGCTCCCCTTCCGAGGCTGCCCGGAGGGCCTTGCGGATCACCCTGGCCTCCACCAGGCCCGCGTCCGCCAGCAGCGGGGCGTCGAAGAGGGCCAGCAGCTGGGGCAGCGAGGCCCGCAGACCGTTGCGGGCCGTCGTCGTCGTGGAGGCCCCGGCGGGCGTGCCCCAGCCGGGGGGCAGTTGGTGGATGCCCGCGCCCGCGAGGACGGTGCGCAGGATCTCCGCGCGGGCCCCCGGGCGTACCCGCAGGGACTCGGGCAGGTCGCGGCAGGCCCGTACCACCTGGTTGTCCAGGAAGGGGGCGTGCAGGCGCTGGCTGCGGACCTCCGCGGCCTGTTCCAGGATGCGCTGGTCCGAGGCGTAGCGGGCGAGCGCGGCCCGTGCCCTCGCCTCCCCGGGGCGCTGCACCGACACCGGCCGGGTCGCCGCGTCGGTGAGCCGAACCGATACTTCCGCCAGCGCCTCACCGGTGAGCCAGCGCGCCGCCGGGCCGGGCCGGGACCAGGTCAGCGCGGCCAGCGAGGCCCCCAGAGGTCCGGTCCCGCCCTCGCGGGCCCCCGGGCGGTTCGCTTCGAGGAGATGGTCGGCCGCCGTCTCCAGGCCGGTCCGGTACGGGGTGCGGGCCAGTCGCCGGGCGGCCCGGTACACGGTCAGCGGGATGAAGAGCGACTGGGCCGAGGGGCGTTCGGCGCGCGCCAGCGCCGCCATGGGCCGCAGCAGATGGCGTCGCCGCCGGTCGAGCAGCAGATCCGCCAGCCGGGCCGGGTGCGCGTCCAGCACCTGGCGGGCGCCCGCGCCGGTGAAGTGGTCCGCGCTGCCCGAGGCCAGCCGGCCCCGGTGGCGTTCCGCCATGACCAGGGACGGCGCGGGCTCATCGGTCAGCGGCCCGTTCTCCAGGCCCGCGTACGGCAGCCCTTCCTCGCCCGCCGCGACCACGACATGGTGCAGCCGGGGGTCGTCGGCGATGGCGTGGGCCCGTTCCAGTTCGGCTTCCCGGCCGTCCTCGGTCAGATCGTTGTAGGTGACGGCGAGCAGCCGCTCGCCCGCGCCCGTGCCGTGGCCGGTGACGGTGCCGGGCCGTCCGGGGAGGCCCGCCGCGAGCAGTGCCAGGGTTCCGGAGGCGCTGCCTCCGGAGAGGTCGGCTCCTATGCCGGGGGCGGGTGCGCCCCGGCGGGCACGCCGGTCGGCGGGGCCCATCCCGGGCACCGGTCCCGGGTCGGGCGGCAGGGTCTCGGGCGCGTGCCGGGGTGCGGTCAGTCTCGCCCGTACCGCTTCGATCAGTGCGTCCCGTACGCCGTCCACCGCGCGGTCGGCCTCGATCCGGGGTCCGGCGACGGCGAGTGAGGCGACCGGTTCGTATCCGGTGATCTCCCGGGAGCCTTCGCGGAGGATGAGCGCGTGTCCGGGCGGGATGCGTCTGACCCCTTCGTAGGGGGTGGAGTCGCGGAGCGCCTCCGGCGTCTCCGGGCAGGCGAGCAGCGCGGCCAGATGCCCGATGTCGAGCTGGGCTTCGATGAGGTCGGCGAGGGGGAGCGCGGCGGTGGCGTACGCGGTGCCGTTCGCCCAGGGGGTGTGGAAGACGGGTCTGGCTCCGGCGAGGTCGCCGACGACGGTGATCCGCCGTCCCGCCTGGACGACGGCGGTGTAGCTGCCGGGCCAGGAGGTCAGATGGCGCAGGGCGCCGCCGCGCGCGGAGAGCAGTCCGGCGCGCAGTTCGTCGTCGCTTGCGGCGCAGCAGCCGAGGATCGCCATCCGGGTGGCGGGGGCCCCGCCGGGAGGCTGGTCGAGGCTGACGACGCGTACCTCGTCGGGGCGCCAGTCGCCGACCGCCCAGAGCGGGTCGGGGTCGCCCCACAGCAGCTGGGAGCCGACGGGGTGCACGGTGCGGCCTTCGTCGGCCGCTCCGACGGCGCCGGCCGTGCCGAAGTGAGCGGCGATACTGCTCCATCCCACCAACCACCGCATCGCCGCCTCCACAGGCTGTGGACAAACCCTGGCCACCGGACCCGAGGGCCGTTCGCCGGCACCTCCCGACCGGCGGGCGGCGGGGCCGCCGGGCCCGGGTCGAGCCGTGCCGGACGGACGGGACGAAACACCCTCCGCACAGGGTGCGGGCCCGGCCGTTCGGGAACATGCTGCCACGAAGGCGGCGCACAGGAACGACCACGGGGCGCGCGGACGGAAAGTGAACGCGCGTCCAGAGCTGGTGATTTGACGGTGCCCCAAGGGAAAGTGAAACGATCGCGCCAGCCTTATAGACGGACAAACAACATATGGTCGACAGTCGACATCCGGCCAACTTCCAGCGGAAGAAGGGCAGCACAGAACCCCGCGAACCACCCCCGGACAGCGCCGTGACCGGCACGGTCGGCGGGTGCACAGCAGTCCGGGAGGCGCGGTCCGCCTCCCGGACCTGCCCGCCGCCCGCGGGGATTGAAGACGGCGGTGTCCCCCAGCCCACTGGTTCCAGTACACAGCGGACCGACCCACGCAGCACTCATGGAAGCGCTTCCCCCACCCTCCGCACAGAGCGCACGCACGGGCGCACGGCCACACACACGGTGCACGGCCGCGGCCCGCCGTCCGGGGTCCTGCGCACCCCATCCGGAGGCCGTCTCCCCCGACGCACAACAATCTCGCCATACGGAACACCGCCCCTTAACGGTCGGGATGCGGCGAACTACGCTGGGTTTACTGATGTTCTGAACCGACGGGCATATTCCGCATGGCTCGGCCAGGAGCTTTTGCAACCGGACCGCACCGGGGCAACCGGGACCGCACCGGGGGCCGGAAGCCACCCATGGGGAGGACTCAGTACGAATGCCGCGCACCGGACAGCGACGCGGCGGCCGTCTGTGTGTCGAGGGGTGGGCCATGTCCAGGGAGCAACGCGGGCCGAACGAAAAGCTCGGCACCGTTCTCGCCCTCGCGGGAATCAGCAACGCCGGTCTCGCCCGGCGCGTCAACGACCTCGGAGCACAGCGCGGCCTCACCCTCCGCTACGACAAGACGTCCGTCGCCCGCTGGGTGTCGAAGGGCATGGTGCCGCAGGGCGCCGCCCCCCATCTCATCGCCGCCGCCATCGGCGCGAAGCTCGGCCGCCCCGTGCCGCTGCACGAGATCGGGCTCGCCGACGCCGACCCCGCCCCCGAGGTCGGACTCGCCTTTCCGCGCGATGTGGGCGCGGCGGTGAAGTCGGCCACCGAGCTCTACCGCCTCGATCTCGCGGGCCGACGGGCCGGCGGCGGGGGAATCTGGCAGTCCCTGGCCGGTTCCTTCGCAGTGAGCGCTTACGCGACCCCCGCGTCCCGCTGGCTGATAACCCCCGCGGACTCCTCCGTCGAACGGATGCCGGACACCCCGCCCGGCGAGGGCGTCCCGGACGACACGCCCACCCGCGTGGGCCACAGCGATGTCGCCAAACTGCGCGAGGCCGCCGAGGACGCCCGCCGCTGGGACTCCAAGTACGGCGGCGGGGACTGGCGTTCGTCGATGGTCCCGGAGTGTCTGCGGGTGGACGCCGCGCCGCTGCTGCTCGGCTCGTACTCCGACGAAGTGGGCCGTGCCCTGTTCGGCGCCTCCGCCGAACTGACCAGACTGGCCGGGTGGATGGCCTTCGACACCGGGCAGCAGGAGGCGGCGCAGCGGTACTACATCCAGGCGCTGCGCCTGGCCCGCGCGGCGGCCGATGTGCCGCTGGGCGGCTATGTGCTGGCGTCGATGTCCCTCCAGTCGATCTACCGGGGCTTCGCCGACGAGGGCGTGGATCTCGCCCAGGCGGCGATCGAGCGGAACCGGGGCCTCGCCACCGCCCGCACCATGAGCTTCTTCCGGCTGGTGGAGGCGCGGGCGCACGCGAAGGCGAACGACGCGGTCGCGGCCGGGGCGGCCCTGAAGTCGGCGGAGGGCTGGCTGGAGCGGGCGCGGGAGGGCGATCCCGACCCCACCTGGCTCGGTTTCTACTCGTACGACCGGTTCTGCGCGGACGCGGCCGAGTGCTACCGCGATCTGAAGGCCCCGCGACAGGTGCGCCGCTTCACCGAGCAGGCGCTCTCCCGCCCCACGGAGGAGTTCGTCCGCTCGCACGGGCTGCGGCTGGTGGTCAGCGCGGTCGCCGAGCTGGAGTCGGGGAATCTGGACGCGGCCTGCGCGGCGGGCACCCGGGCGGTGGAGGTCGCGGGCCGGATCTCCTCGGCGCGGACCACGGAGTATGTACGGGATCTGCTGCACCGGCTGGAGCCGTACGGCGATGAGCCGAGAGTGGTGGAGCTGCGGGAACGGGCGAGGCCGCTGCTGGTGGCGCCCGCGTAGCAGACCTGGTGCCATCGTGAGAGCGACCCAGCGACCCAGCGACCCATGCGAGATGCTCCGGAGCTCCGGATCAGGCCCTGTGCAGGGATCCCGGGCCTGGCCTTGCAGGGGGTTCCCGGGCCAGGGCCCGTACGGAGATCCCGGGCCAGGGCCCGTACGGAGATCCCGGGCCGGCCCGAGCGGGGATCCCGGGCCAGGCCCCCCGCGCGGCACGCTGGACAGCGCCGCGGTCCCGAGGGCCCGCCGGAGACCGGTCCGGCGGCCGGGTCCGCCGCGTTGTCAGTGGGCCGGTGCACTATCGGGGGTGGGAGGTGGCGCGGTGACGGTGTTCAGAGGTGGCTTCGACTGTGATGTGCTGGTGATCGGCGGCGGGATCGTCGGCTTGTCGACGGCGTACGCCCTCACCCGCGCGGCACCCGGCACCCGGGTGACCGTCCTGGAGAAGGAGCCGGGCACCGCCCGGCATCAGACCGGGCGGAACAGCGGAGTGATCCACAGCGGGATCTACTACCGCCCGGGATCCCTCAAGGCCCGGTTCGCGGTCCAGGGCGCGGCGGAGCTCGTCAAGTTCTGCGCGGAGTACGGCATCCCCCACCAGATCACCGGAAAGCTGATCGTCGCCACCGGCCGCGACGAGCTGCCCCGGCTCCACGCCCTGGTCCAGCGCGGCCGGGAGAACGGCATTCCGGTGCGGGAGCTGGGCCCCGCGCAGATCGCGGAGTACGAGCCGGAGGTGCGCGGCCTCGCGGCCATCCAGGTGGGGACGACGGGGGTCTGCGACTTCGGCGCGGTCGCGGCGCAGCTGGCGGCGGCAGCCGAGTCCTCCGCCGAGATCCGCTGCGGCGAGGAGGTCGTCGCGGTGGACCGCCGCCCCTGGGGCGTCGCGGTGCGCACCGCTTCGGGGACCGTGATCAGAGCGCGGGCGCTGGTCAACTGCGCGGGTCTGCACTCCGACCGGGTGGCCCGGCTGGCGGGGGACGACCCCCAGATGCGGATCGTTCCGTTCCGGGGCGAGTACTACGAGCTGGCGGAGCCCGAGCGGGTGCGGGGGCTGGTGTATCCGGTGCCCGATCCGGCGTTCCCGTTCCTCGGGGTGCATCTGACCCGGGGCATCGACGGCTCGGTCCATGTGGGCCCCAATGCGGTCCCGGCGCTGGCCCGCGAGGGTTACGACTGGTCGGCGATCCGCCCGGGGGAGCTGGCCGGGACCCTGTCCTGGCCGGGCTCCTGGCGGATGGCGGGCCGCCACTGGCGCTATGGGGCGGGCGAGCTGCGCCGCTCGCTGTCGAAGCAGGCGTTCACAGCCGCGGTGCGCAGACTGCTGCCCTCGGTGACGGAGGCGGAGCTGCGGCCGGCGGCCTCGGGGGTCCGGGCGCAGGCGGTGCTGCGGGACGGCACGCTCGTGGACGACTTCCTGATCGAGGAAGCTCCCCGGACGGTCCATGTGCTGAACGCGCCGTCCCCGGCGGCGACGGCCTCGCTGCCGATCGGGAGGGCGGTGGCGAGACGGGCGCTGAGGCTGCTGTGAGCCGGGCCGTGGTGCGCCGTGGTCCTCGTCCGCCGTGGTGCGCCGTGGTCCTCGTCACCGCCGTGGTCCGCAGTGGTGCGCCGTGTGCGCCGTGGTCCTCGTCACCGCCGTGGTCCGCAGTGGTGCTCGTCACCGCGCTCCGGCGGAGTGCCACCGTAGAATCGAAGCACTGTGTCGAAGCTCCAGAATCACACCCACGACGGCCAGGCCCCCGGCCGGCAGACCCGCGACCGAAGCGAGCCGCGCTTCCCCGGCGGGCCGGTAGCCGACCCCGCGGGGTCGCACCACGAGCGGCGGATCCGCAGCTTCCAGCCGCGCCGCAGCCGGGTGACGACCGGGCAGGGCGACGCGCTCCAGCGGCTCTGGCCGCTCTGGGGCTTCGAGATCGACGGGCACGGCACCCTCGATCCGGCGGAGATGTTCGGCGGACTGCCCGTCGTGCTGGAGATCGGCTTCGGCATGGGCGAGGCCACCGCGCAGATGGCCGCCGCCGACCCCGGCACCGGCATCCTCGCGGTCGATGTGCACACCCCCGGGCAGGGCAATCTGCTCGGTCTCGCCGAGCGGAACGGGCTGTCCAACGTCCGTGTCGCCAACGGTGACGCGATCATCCTCCTCCGCGAGATGCTCGTGCCCGGCTCGCTCGACGGCATGCGCGTCTATTTCCCCGACCCCTGGCCCAAGAAGCGGCACCACAAGCGGCGGCTGATCCAGCCCGAGTTCCTCACCCTCGCGGCGAAGTGTCTGAAGCCCGGCGCGGTGCTGCACTGCGCGACCGACTGGGAGCCGTACGCCGAGCAGATGCTCGATGTGCTCTCGGCGCATCCGGACTTCGAGAACACCCAGGAGGACGGCGGCTACGCGCCGCGGCCCGCCTTCCGGCCGCTGACCCGTTTCGAGGGGCAGGGCCTGGACAAGGGCCATGTCGTGAACGACCTGCTGTTCCGCCGGGTGGGCTGAGACGCGCCCCGGGCGCGGCGCGGCGCGGGCGGGCAGCGCGGGCGGCAGTGCGCCCGGTGAAACGGCATCGCCAGTTGTCGGTGCGCGTCGTTAGGGTTCATCGGGTGTCCGAGCCGTCCCCGCAGCATCCGAACCCGCAGCCCGCCGCCCATGCACCGCCCAGGCAAGCGCCCGACCTCCCACCGGCGCGTCCGGCCGTCCCCCTGACCGACCCGGGAGCCGACCCGCGGGCCGACCCGCGGGCCCTCCCGGGAGCCGACCCGGGAGCCGACCCGGGGGGCGTCTCTCCCGCCGTCTCTCCGGGAGAGCAGACGCAAGCCCATCGGACCGGCCGGCCCCCCGAGGCCGGTGAGCACCCCCGAGCCCTTGGCGAGCCCCGCCAGCCGTCGCAGCGGACGCTTCCTCCGCAGCCGGCACGACCGCCGGTGCCTCCGCCGGAGCCGGTGCTTCCGCCACAGCGCCATGGACCCGCCCAGCCGGCGCAGGGGCCGGCGGTCCCGGACTGTGCGGAGCAGCCGCTGTTCGAGGCCGTGCCCGAGCGTTCCCGCTGGCGCTACAAACCCCGCCGGGTCGCCAAGCTCTGGCAGAGCAAGGCGATCAGAGCCGGGATCCTGATCACGGTCCTCGCCCTCTGCGCCCTGGTGATCCTCGCCCTGGTGCGCGAACAGACCGGCACCGAGGGCTTTCTCGTCGGGCTCGGGCTCGCCACCCTCCCCGTCCCGCTGCTCGTCGCCGCCTTCCGCTGGCTGGACCGGGTCGAGCCGGGCCCCTGGCGGAACCAGATCTTCGCCTTCGCCTGGGGCGCGTTCGCCGCCGCCCTCGTCGCGATCCTGGCGAACTCGTTCGCGGTCCGCTGGATAGCCACGGCCACCGCCGACCCTTCCAGCGCGGACTCCCTCGGCGCGACGGTGATAGCGCCGGTGGTCGAGGAGTCGGCCAAGGCGGTGGCGATCATGCTGATCTTCATCTTCCGCCGCCGGGATCTCACCGGAATCGTCGACGGCGTCGTGGTCGCCTGCTTCACGGCCACCGGATTCGCCTTCACCGAGAACATCCTCTATCTCGGCAACGCCTTCGGCGAGGACCAGCAGCTGGGCTACTCCGGCCTCGCGTCGGTGACCGCGGCCACCTTCTTCGTCCGTATCGTCATGTCGCCGTTCGCGCATCCGCTCTTCACCGTGCTGACCGGCATCGGCTTCGGGATCGCCGCGCTGGCTCCCCACCGCAAGCGGATCCGCCGGATCGCGCTGCCCGTGCTGGGGCTCGCCCTCTCCATGGGGATGCACGCGCTGTGGAACGGCTCGGCCTCGTACTTCGGCCCGCTGGGCTTCTATGCCGTATACGCCATGATCATGGTTCCGGTCTTCGGGCTGCTGACCTGGCTGACGATCTGGACCCGGCAGCGGGAGCTGCGCACCATAGCCGCCGAGCTGCCCGCGTACGCGGCGGCGGGCTGGCTCGCCCCGGCGGAGCCGCAGGCGCTGTCGTCCATGAAGGCGCGCACCATGGCCCGTGACGCCGCCCGCCGTACGCATGGTCCGGCGGCGGCGCACACGGTGTCGGAGTACCAGCGGTTCGCGACGTCCCTGGCGTTTCTGCGGCATCGGGCGGACCGGGGGGCGGCGGACCCGGACTTCGTCGCACGGGAGCAGGAGCTGCTGCACCATATGTGGCAGCGCAAAGCGGTGGCGGCCCCGGCGCTGACCTATGCGGCGCGGGCGACGGGCCGGGTGCGGGTCCCGCCGCCGTACCGGGATTACGAGGGGTACAACCCGTACCGCGACTGAACCGGCGGCCCTGGCGTCGGGGGGTATCTGCCAGGACCGCCGGAGACAAGGGGGCACACGGGTTCCGGGGCCAGGGCTGGCCGTACGGTCCGCAGGCTCCGGGCCCGAGCGGGCAGGCGCCGCGTACGTACCGGAGGAGAGCACGCCGGGTCTGCGCCCCGGACCGACCGCTGATCAGACGGGCTGTCGCCCCGGGGCGCTCGGCATGGCGGCGGCACGGGCCTCGCCGCCCTCAGCCCGTCAGATCAGGTCAGGTCCTCAGCCGATCAGATGCTGAGGTTCTTGCTCCGCAGCCAGGCCATCGGGTCCATGGGCGAGCCGCCCGCGGTCCTGACCTCCATGTGCAGATGCGCGGCGCTCACATTGCCCGTGGCGCCGACCCGCCCGATCATGTCGCCCGCGGAGACCTTCTGGCCCGCGCTCACCGACATCGAGGACATATGCGCGTAGAGGATCTCCGTGCCGTCCGACAGCTCCAGCAGGATGCGGTAGCCGTACGGACCGGCCAGGCCGGCCGCGGTGATCGTGCCGCTGCCGACCGCCTTGAGCGGGGTGCCGGTCGAGGCGACGAGGTCGAGGCCGGTGTGCTGGCCGGAGGACCACATCGGGCCGGACTGACCGTACGTCGCGGAGATCGTGTAGGAGGAGAGGGGAAGGACGTAGCTGTTGGCGAGCTTGGCGACGCGCTCGGCTTCGGCGGCCTCTTCGGCCTCCTTCGCCTCCTGGGCCTTCTTCGCCTCCCGCTCGATCTTCTTCCGCTCGGCCTCGGCCTCCTTCTCGGCCTTCGCCTCGGCCTCGGCCTCCTTCTCCGCCTTCTCCGCACTGGCCTGGGCGCGCTCGGCGGCCTCCAGCTCGGCGGCGGCCTTGGCGGCGGAGGAGGCGCTCGACTGCTGCTCCTCGGCCTGCTCCAGGATCCGGGAGCGCAGCGCCTCGGCGGCGGTGGACGACTCTCCGCCGACCTCATGGGCAGCGAGACCCATCGCCTCGTACGCGGCGGCCTCGTCGGGCTGTCCGGCGTCGTCGTCGGAAAGGAGAGCGCCGACACCGGGCAGGGAGTCCATGTCGGGAAGGGATATGGACACAGCCGGCTTGTCCTGCGCGGTGGCGATGCCGCCCGCGCCGACCGCGGCTATGACACCGACGCCGAGCACCGTGGAGCTGCGGGCGAATCCGCCGCGCTGCTTCATCACACGGTGGCGGTGCCGGCCGCGCACCGGACGCACGGTCTCCGCGGTGGGGTTCCACTCACCGACGGACCGCTCGGCCCCTTCTTCGCTGAAGACGCCAGCCTTGTAGGGCACTTCCGGGGCAGGACTGTTGGACGCCACTGAGGCGTACTCCTTTCCTTCCTTCTCGCCTACCGGGTTAGCTGACGGGTTCGGAGCAGGAAGGTCTCCTACGGGCAGCGCGGACCGCGAACTGAGCGGCAAACGAAGCCCGATTCACCCCAATGGGTGGTTCCCCGGTTCCCTCACGGGATTCGGCGCACGCGCACGGCGCCGTCCTGACGACGGCTGGGACGACCGCGCTGCGTTATCGAACGTTAATAGACACGCGGTCCGGATTCCAAGTTGTTCCGAGTGATCTTTAATCTCTTTGCCATGGACTTAACGGGACACAAGCAGTCGGATTCGGGCGACTTGAGCGACCGTCGGACGGTTTCGCGAATCTGACGGTATATCAATTGTTATCAGAGGGGTGCCTTTCGACTACGCACCGTGCAGACCTTTATGCCGCCCTCACGTCATATTCCGTGCTGCCGCACCCTGGAGTCGGGGCGAACCTCAGGGCCGCTTCACGACGGGCGGGATGATCCGCCGCCCCAGGCGCGGCTCCGGCGGCCCGGCCACCGCCAGGAGCGCCATGTCGTCCGTGGCCCCGCCTCCCGTATGCCGCCGCACATCGTCGAGCAGCTCGTCCAGCAGCTCTCCCGGCCCGGGAAAACGCCGGCCGTCGAGCCGTGCGCCCGGGTCGTAGAAGACGCCGTCCGCGTCACGCGCCTCGGAGAGCCCATCGGTGTAGAACAGCAGGATCGCCCCCGGCGGAAGCGGATACTCCACCACCTGGTCCGGCCAGACCCCCAGCTCGACCATGCCCAGCGGCAGGGCGTGCTCCCGGGGCGCCAGATGGTCGAGCCCACCGTCCGCGTACAGCATCAGCGGCTCCGGGTGGCCGCGGTTCACCACCCGTACGACATCGCCGCCGTGCGGGATCTCGGCGAGTACGGCGGTGGTGAACGCCTCGACGGCGTCGAGCGTCTCCCGGCGTGCGGCCTCCCGGAGCAGCGCCCGCTCCAGCCGGTCGGTCACCCCCTCCAGCGAACTCTCCTGCTCCGCGGCCTCCCGGAACGCGCCGATGGCCACGGCCACCGCCTCGACGGCGCCGAGCCCCTTGCCCCGTACATCCCCGACCACCAGCCGGACACCGTGGGGAGTGTCCTGGACGGCGAAGAGATCACCGCCGATGAACGCGTCGGCGAGGGCGGCCTCATAGCGAGCCGCGATCCGGAGCCCACCGATCCGTTCGGCGGGAGTGGGCAGTACGGCCCGCTGCGCGGTCTCGGCGAGGACCCTGGCCGACGCCAGCCGCTCACTGCTGCGCTGGATGACCCGGTTGATGAGCAGCGCAAGGCCGGAGACGGTGATCACGGTGACGAGTTCGGTGTACGCCGTGGGCTCGTCCATCGTGCCCTTGTAGACATGGAGCAGGATGACCCCGGCGGTCGCCGCCGCTCCGGTGATCAGAGTGGTGAGCCAGGAGAAGAAGGGGGCGGCGATCAGCGGGGCCGCCGCGAACAGCGGCGCGGCGGTGAATCTCGGCGGGGTGGCGAGATCGAAGAGGGCCGCCACGGCGATCATCAGGGCGGGCAGCGTACGGACGAACCGGCGGGCGCCGAATCCGTGCTGCTGCTCCTCTTGCGCCAAGGGTGCTCTCCCGACCGGTCCGCCGACGGCTCGGACACGGCTGCCGCGCCCCCTCCAGGCTGGCGGCAACCGGTCGGGGAGGCGAGCTGCCGCTGTCCAACCGGGCGATGTCTCCGTGGAAGCCGGGAATCCGCAGGACCTCGTGGCGCAGGAAGCCGGAAATCTGAATACGACAATAGCCCGGCACTCACTCAGTGAATGCCGGGCCACGGTCTTTCAGTAGCGGGGACAGGATTTGAACCTGCGACCTCTGGGTTATGAGCCCAGCGAGCTACCGAGCTGCTCCACCCCGCGTCGGTAAACACAACTCTACGCCATCCAGAGCAAGATCCAGACCACATATCCGCGAGACCGGGAAACCGCTCGTCGGGCGGTGCCTGGGACGGGCGCGTCGGGCCAGGTGAGGGGGGCCCGGCCCGACGCGCCGGAGCCGGGCCCAGCGGGCCACAGGACCCCGGACGGCGGCTACTGGACGAGGGCGAGGAGCCCGGTGACGGGGTCGGTGAGCGGGGCGAGCTGGGCGGGCGCCTCCATCAGCATGCCCAGCTGGTTCAGCTGGCTGAGCTCGTTGAGTCCCGTGGTGAGCTGCTCGACGGGGGCGGTCGCGGGGCCGGGCTGGGGGGCCGGCGCGGCGGCGGCGCCGGAGACGGAGAGGACGGAGGCCCCGGCCGCGAGGACGAGGGCGGTGACGACGCGGTGTGTCTTGGTCATGCCGGACACAACGGCCGAACGGGGGCGGGAGTCACGGGCCGGGGGTCCGGATGCCCTGCACAGAGCATGCCCAGCCCCTGCTTCCCATGTTTCCCAAGGGAACAGCCGAATGCCGGAGTGAACCCGTGAACGGGTGAACGGATGAGCCAGCGGGACCGCTGATCCTCTGGAACGGGTGAACCGGTCCATCGGATGAACCGACGCGCCCATCTGGCGCAGTTGTTCGGTTCGCTGATCCGCTTCGGGGTGATGGACGCGTATCCCCGTTGACGTGATCAAGAACTTGACGCGTGCCACCACGGCCGCGGCCTTCGCGCTGCTGCCCCTCGCCCTCTCCACCCCGGCCCAGGCGGCCGTCCCCGCGCCACCCGTCCGGACCACTCCCGACGCCGCCCCCGCCCCGGAACCCGGAACCGCGCCGGTCTCCCGGCCCGTAGCGCCCGTAGCCCCCGCGGCTCCCGCAGCGGCTCCGGCGGTCGCCGCGGAGACGGCGCCGATCGGCATCGCGGTGAGCCGGCTGGCCGTGACCACCGAGGACCGGACGGGGTACGACCGGGACAAGTTCCGGCACTGGAACGCGGGCCTCAACCTCACGGACGGCTGCAACACCCGGGCGGAGGTGCTGATCGCGGAGGCGGTCGAGGCCCCCGCGATCGGCCCCCGCTGCGCCCTGACGGGCGGCTCCTGGTGGTCGTACTACGACGAGC
>NZ_VCLA01000114.1:5575-8313 GCF_009600885.1 Streptomyces jumonjinensis | reverse complement strand
AGAACGCCCGTACCTCGGTGGCGATCTCGTGGGGCTCGTCCACCTCGGTCAGACGGGCGCTCAGAGCGGCCAGGGCCTGGTTCGCGGGCTCGGCGACACCCATACGGTCGGCGTCCAGGGAGGGGTCGAGGTCGACCCGGAAGCCGGCGGCGGCGAGCATCCGGGCTGCCTTGGTGGCCTGCCGGTTCTCGTACTCACGGCCCATGTCCCAGTGCAGCCGGTACTGCCGGGTGAGCGGGCTGTGGTCGTCGATGAATCCGGCGTGCCGCAGCATCTCCTCCGCCAGGACGCCGTGCTCCGCCCGCCTGAAGCCTCCGTGGGGGACAGCGGCGACATTGCCAGTGGTCTCGAGGACGATCACCACATGCGGCTGCTCGGACTCGGACATCAAGGGCTCCAGGAGATCGAAGGCGGGTCAGAAGTGGGGGTTCTCGTTGGGCCGGTCGGCTCCGCCGGCGGCGGCCAGCAGCTCCGGCAGATCGGCAGGATCGGCCTCGCGCTGGTCGATCCACCAACCGGCACGTGTCACCGGCCGCACCGCGTCCTCCAGCACCGCCCACTCCGCCTCATTCGTCTCACCTTCGGTGACGAGGGCGGCGTACGCGGCGGTGACGAGCTGGTGCCGGCACCGGGCACCCCAGGCGACCGCCCGCTCGCCGCCCTCCAGCAGAGGCATCCGGAACTCCTCCTCCCACACCCGAGCCGCCTCCGTCTCGGCGGCCCGCTGCCCGGCCAGCCAGGAGGCGGTGGCCTCGGCGTCCTGGGTGCGGGTGGCCTGCCAGCAGACGGTGCAGTCCCGCCCGGCCAGCCACCGGGCATACCCCGCCCGCTGATCGGCCGGACGGGCGGAGAGGTCGGCGTCGGCGATGTGCCCGCAGGCATGCTCGACGGGCCAGACGGTCTTCACGGGCATGGAGGAACTCCTCGAAGGGGGAAGCGGATGCAAGGGGCGCAGGTCAGCGTGTACGGGTCGGATGCCCGCCGGGGCGGGGCCGAGGTGATGAGGATCAGCCCCGGGTGCCGGTTTGGCCCGGCCGGGATATTCCGCTAGACGCCGACGGGGGCAGGGAGGTCGAGATCATTACCCTGGTGATGATCTTGGTCTGTAGCGTGGGGGCAACACACGGCGCAGTCCGCGCCCGTGTGCATCTCATGACGACCGGGAGGGGTTCCGCATGGCTATCGAAGCGGGCAAGTGGGAGATGAGCAACAGCGATAACTACGGTGAGTACCTGAAGGCTGCGGGCTTCGGCCTGATCCAGCGGAACCTGGCCGAGAAGGCCACGCCCACCGAGGAACTCACGACCGGCGACGGACCCTGGGAACTGTCCATCACGACTCAGCTCAAGGTCTTGAAGGTGTCGTTCACCCTCGGCGAGCCCGTCGACCACGCGACGGAGGACGGGCGCACCGCGATGTCGACCTTCACCAGGGACGGAGGCAAACTGATCCAGACCCAGCGCTGCGGGAGCGACTGGGCCACGGTGATCAGGGAGTACGGCCCGACCGAGATGACCGCCCACTACAGCGCCAAAGGCATAACGGCCACCCGCACCTTCAAGCGCCTCTGAACCCCTTCGCACGCCACACAACGCTGACACCTTCGGCACCGGGATTGTGAGGACGGCGTCCAGGCCGTGTCCGACCGGGAGCCCTCGGCGGGCGGCTGCCCTGGGCGGCAACCTCTCCGCCCAGGGCAACGGGAACCGGAGCGGGAAGCGCCCAGAGCCCCACGCTCCCGGCGCCAACCGCACCAACAGCGAGTCAGCGCGCCCCCGGCCGCTGGTGACGTACGGCGGGGACCGCTGCCGGAACGTTCTCGGCCGGCTCCGGCGCGTGACCGGGAAGGTGTGCGGCATGGGGTGAGCGGGAGCGGGCAGCCTCGGTCCGGAGCGCCCGGGAGGCTTCTGGGTCCGGGCCTGCGAGCGGCTGGGCGGCCTGGGCGATCTCGACCAGGGCGGAAGCGTTCTCAGTCCAGGTCAGGGCATAGTGCCAGCCCTCGGCGTTGCGCTCAGCAAGGGCCCGCGACCGGACCTCCTCGGTGCGCGGGTGACCGGGGACGAGCGCGTTCTCGACGGAGAGCCACGCGTCGTGGACGCGTCGGCCTCCGTCGAGGACCTCCCGCAGGGCCCGGAGCCGCTGGTCCCAGCGGTGTTCGAGGCGCTGGTCCTGGTCCAGGTCCGGCAGCACGTCCTCGGCCGGAACGATCAGAGCCGTCCCCTCGGTGAGGTAGGGGGCGAACTGGGCCCACATGTCGGCGTCCCGCTGCCGCTGGCGCAGGCCGTAGCGGTCGTCCAGGGGCCAGCCCTCGGCGTCGCACAGGCCGTCGGAGACGGCGTCCCAGTCGGCCAGCACCTTCTCCCCGGCCTCGACGGAGGCCGCCAGACGGATGAACGGCTCGTCCACGCTCACCGCTCCCCATCCCGGCCGGAACGGCGCCGGGCACGGCGGCCTTCGTGTCCGAAGGCGTCGGCGCCGAGATGAACGCGGCCGTGCCCGGCATTGGCCGTGCAGGCTTCGAGGTAGAGCCGGACGAGTTTGCCGATCGCTCGGCGGAAGCGGCGTCGGGACACCGGGGCAACGCTCCTTGTATAGAGGGGTGAAGGCGGGGCCACCGGACCCGAGGACAGGCGGCCCCGCCGGAGAGCCGATCAGGTCAGGCAGCCATACGGGCGTCGGTGTCGAACAACGTTCGCTCGGCCGGGTGGAGCAGATGTTGCGTAATGAAGCTCCGGCCT
>NZ_VCLA01000114.1:2427-5565 GCF_009600885.1 Streptomyces jumonjinensis | reverse complement strand
GACGCCGGTCAGCCCGAGGAGGGCGGAGGCGGAGGCGAGCTGGTCGGCTTCCTGCCGGTAGATGATCCGCGTGGAGCAGTCGGTGAGGAGGCCCTCGGCGAGGGCGCGGCCCCGGGAGCCGGCCTCGCCCGCGGTCAGCAGATCGGACAGCCGGTGGATCACCATGACGTTGGCGATGCCCAGGCCCCGGGAGAGCTTCCACTGGGACTGCATCCGCTCCAGCAGGGCGACGTGCCGCATCACCCGCCACGCCTCGTCGTAGATCACCCAGCGGCGCCCGGCGGTGGGGTCGGAGATCGCCGCCTCCATCCACGCCGAGGCGCAGGTCATCGCCAGGACGAGACCGGTGTCGTCGCCGGTGCCGCCGAGCCGGGACAGGTCGATCGACAGCATCGGCGCCGACGGATCGAACCGCACCGTCGACGGGGCGTCGAACATGCCGCCGAGATCACCGTGGATCATGCGGCGCAGGGCGTGGGCGAGGTCCTCGGCCGCCCGGCCCAGCCGCCCGGACGATTCGCCGGTGGCGGCGTCGAGGTGCTGGGGCGAGCCGAGGACGAAGGCGACGTCCCCGAGCAGCGGCGTCGTCCCCGTCTGCTGGCTGTAGGCGACGACCTGGTCGAGCGCGATGTCCAGGGCGGTGTGCTCCATCGGGTGCAGCTCACGCCGGAGCACGGTCTTCGCCAGCGAACCGAGGAGGAGCAGGCGGCGCTTGCGGACCTCGGTGGTCCAGTCCTCGTCGCTGATCCCGTACGGCTTCTCCGGCGCGTCCAGCGGGTTCAGCCGGCCGGGGAGGCCGGGCCCGAGGGCGATGGTCTGCCCGCCCAGCTCCCGGGCGACGACCGTCCACTCGCCCTTCGGGTCGCACGGGACGTAGACCTTGTAGCCGAAGGCGGTGGCTCGCAGCGCCAGACTTTTGGCGAGGGCGGACTTGCCCATGCCGATAATCCCCGCGAGCAGGATGTTGGGGTTGGTGAACCCCTCCAGCCGCCCGTAGAGGGCGAACGGGTCGTAGCAGAAGCTGGCTTCGGCGTGGACGTCCTGCCCGACGTAGATCCCCTGGGCGCCGAGCCCGCCCTCGGCGAGGAACGGATACGCGCCGGAGGCGACGGCGGTGGTCATCCGGTGGGTTGGGAGCCGGAGCTGGCCGCCCCGGGCGGAGGCCGGTCCGGGTCGGCCGGAGGCTGGATAGGTGGGGACCAGCTCCGGGTCCGGCCCGGTGGCGGTACGGCGGTCCTGGGGGCGGGTGGCGTGGCGGGCTTTGGCCTGCGCGGCGGTGAATTCGGCCTTCGCCCGCCGGTTGGTCCGGCGGTCGGTGCGGTGGGGGGTGAACAGCGGGCTGGCGGTGGCCCGGGGGCGAACGGACATCGGTGGGTACTCCGGTCGGTCAGAGGCGGTCGGGGCCGGTGAAGGGGGCTCGTAGCTCGGCGGGGGTGTGGGTGTGGCGGACCCGTACGGACATCCGCAGGTGGCGTCCGCACACCGGCAGCCGGGGACGGCAGCCGCCCCGGACGAGGAGCCGGTCGGCGTCGGTGGCCGGGGCGTGGTGCCAGGCGGCGTGCAGGTGCTCGGCCGCCTGCCACAGCCGCACCCGCGCCGCTCGAAGGGCCTCGCCCCCGGCGCGGTCGATCGGGGTGGTGCGGGTGGTGTGGGCGTCCAGGAGGGCGTAGAGGGCGAGGCAGTGCTGGTGGAGGGCGTCCAGTTCCGGGCGGGTGGCGGCGAGCGGGCCGTCGGGGACGGTGATCGCCCGGTGGAAATCGAGGGCCTCGGTGGCGAACGCCAGGTCGGTCGGCATCGGCTTCTGAGTCCCTCGGTCACGGGCGGGCGAGCGGCAGGGCGGCGTTGGTGAACGCCTCGGCCTGCTGCCAGGTCAGCGGACGCAGATCGACCAGCGCCGCGACGGCCGCCGTCTCGATCGCCGCACAGGCGGAGTTGAGCTGGTCGGGGGTGTCCGCCGAGACCGTGACGAGCCCGGTGAGGGCGACGTCGGCGTGGCCGGCGATCAGCTCGCGTTCGCGGTTCTTGATGTCCGCGTACTCGACGTTGTCCTCCTCGGAGTCGACCTGACCCTTGCGCTGACGCTCCGCCGCGTCCGCGATCACGGTCGCCTTCTTCCGCTGCACGTCCTTGAGCGCCGCGTCGAGGCCCTTCGGCGCGTAGGTGAGGGAGAGGGTGCGGCGGACGCCGGAGGTGAACAGGAGCTGGTGCAGGAACCCCGCACCGGTTTCGATCCGGGGCCAGTTCTCGATCCAGAACGTGGCGTGGTGAGCCGAGTCGGTCTCGATCCGGTCCGCCTTCTCCACCAGCACCACCGGACCGGCGGCGGCCGGGTCGGCCTCCGGCCGGTCACCCGGGGACCACTGATCGAGGGCGGCGCCCGCCTTCGGGTCGTAGGCGGTACGGATCACGGCGGCGATCTCGCCCGCGGTCAGCCACCCGCCCGGGACCAGGCCCGCGTTGCGGACGGAATGGTCGAACGTCGCGGTCAACTGGGTCAGCACCGAGAACGCCCCGGTCAGCCCACCGCCGGCCTGGTTGATCAGTCGCCGCGCCGCCTTCAGATCGAGGGCGATGGCGACGTAGCTCTCGTGCGGGGCGGCGGCCGGACCGGCGGCGGTGACCAGGTCGGTGTAGACGGGCCCGGCGAGATGCGTGCCCGGGTTCCCGTACTCGGACCAGTACCGCTGGAGCGCGTCGCCGGAGTCCGGCACCGTCCGCTCCAGGACCTGGACGCGGGCGATGTGCCCGGTACGGGACAGCGCGGCCAGGGTCCGCCCCCACCCGGCGACATTCGAGTTCTGGGCCGCCGGGTCGAGCAGCGCGAACGCCCGGGACGAGACCCGGACGACCGCGGTCAGCGTGCCCTGGTGCGGGTCGTGGACGGCGCCGGTGTGCCGGTCGGGGGAGGTGACCACCCGCAGGGACGCGGCCGTGCCCGGGAGGTGGAGCAGCCCCTCCCGCCGGGGCCGGGACGAGGGCCGGGTCAGCCACACGAGCTGACCCTTGGCCCGGCGGGTCGCGTAGCGGAGGGCGATCGGGGCCCAGTCGGCGAGGGAGCGTCCCCGGTACCGGACGAACACGGCAGCCAGGATGAGCGCCCACAGGGGGATGAGCTTCAGCGCCCCGGGGACGCCGGCG
>NZ_VCLA01000114.1:0-1781 GCF_009600885.1 Streptomyces jumonjinensis | reverse complement strand
GGGTCGTCCCGCCCTGCGGACTCAGCCCCGGCGGAGCCGGCGGCCGGGGCTGCGCGGGCTTGGCCGGAGCCGCCTGAATTCCCGGCGGCGGACCGGCCGGTGCTCCGGAGGGCACCGGGCCAGCGGGCGCGGGACCCGAGGCGGCCGTGCCGGAGGCGGGTGCGGCAGCGGCAGCGGTGCCGGTCGATCCCGGTGCGCTGGTCGCTTCGGTCGCTGGCCCGTCTGTCCCGGTGGTTCCCCCGGTGGAGCCGCCGGTGCCGGTGGGCTGGCCGGGGCGCTGGATGAGCGGTCGGCCCTTGTCGCCGTCGGTGCGGGGGCGGCGGATGAGGGGCTGGCCCTTGTCGCCGGTGGCGTTCGGGTCCTCGCCGAACCGGAAGGTGGTCTGCGGCGGCTCGTCCCCGGAGATCCCCTCCGGGGAGGTGTTGCCTCCGGCCGGGTTGATCCCGGCGGCGACGCCTCCGGCGCCCTGGCCGGGGACCTTGGCCGGGCCCTGCGGCGCGGGCATACCCGTGCCGGCCTGCATGGCGAGCTGGCCTGCGGTCTTCGCCGCCCCGGCCGCGACCGTGACCCCGGCGATGCCGGTGCGGTGCAGGTCGTCCTGCCCGCCGCCCTCGGCCGCCCAGTGCACGAACTTGTACGTCGCGTACGGGCACAACAGCACCAGGACCATGATCACGATTCCGGCCATGGCGTCCGACAGCGCGCCGAGACCGTCGGCCGGGTCGGTCTTGCCCATGGCGGAGACGCCCAGGAGGAACACGATCGTCATCAGCAACTTGGAGACGATCAGGGAGCTGGTGGCCTCGATCCAGCCCCGCCGCCAGCGGCGGGCGACCTCCCAGCCACCGCCGGCCCCGGCGAACACCGCCAGCGTCACCAGGATCAAGATCCCCACTTTTCGGGCGACCATGACAGCCCAGTACAGGAAGGCGCCGATGGTGGCACCGAGGGCGACGATCGCGGGGATGCCCCAGCCGAGCCCGTACATCGCCCCGTAGGAATTGACCTTGATGACACGGCGGATCGCGTCATCGACCGAGGAGTTCGCGGCCTTGAACAACCCTGCGGACAGGGCGTCCACGATGGTGAGGGCGACGGTGGTGCAGGCGATGGCGGCGAACGCGAAGAAGACGCCCGCGACGGTGCCGGTCACGGCCTGGAACAGGGCCCGCTCGTCCCGCCGCCACGCGGCCCGTATGAGCTGCAGGCAGAACGTGCCGACGATCAGCACCAGGCCGATCGGGAGCAGCAGCTCGTAGTTCTCGCGGAACCAGGTCGCGTTGAGGTCGACGGCGGTGGTCTTGTCCACGGCCTGGGCGGCGAGGTCGGCGGCGGCTTGGGCCATCTCGCCCATGGACTTGGCGATCCAGGCGCCGATGCCGTCCGTGATGGCCTGGCCGGTCGAACTCGC
Organism: Streptomyces jumonjinensis; assembly: GCF_009600885.1. Classification (GTDB taxonomy): domain Bacteria; phylum Actinomycetota; class Actinomycetes; order Streptomycetales; family Streptomycetaceae; genus Streptomyces; species Streptomyces jumonjinensis. The sequence continues at coordinate 370 of NZ_VCLA01000114.1, read as the reverse complement.
CACGCCGCCGACGGCGTCGCAGACCGTGTTCATCAGGGGCAGATCACATGCTGAAGGCATGGTTCACCTCCTTTCGGTTCATGGGGCGGTGGTGGGCAGGACGGCGGCGAGAGCGCAGTCGCGGTCGGGGCGGCACTGGACGGCGAGCGTCGAGGAGCGGGGCTCCGAGCCGGTGCCTTTGTCGGAGCCGGTCCAGGCGATCGACTGACGGCCGGTGACCGTGACCGCGTAGATGTACGCGTCGGTGATCGCCCCCGGATCGGCGGCGAGCGCGGTCTTGAGCGCCTGCGGGAAGTGCCCCTCGCCGACCGTCGCAGTCGCGTACTGGGCCTGGTCGCCCATCCGCGACCACAGCACCGGATCCGGCACC
>NZ_VCLA01000113.1 GCF_009600885.1 Streptomyces jumonjinensis | reverse complement strand
CGGCCCGTACCCGCAGCAGGGGCCCGGCGTGGCCCAGGCGGCTGCCCCGGCCCCGGACCCGGCGGCGGCGCATCAGCAGGGAGCGGGCTGGCCGCCCCCCGCGCCGTCCGTCCTCCCCCCTTACGGCGGCGGTGACGGCGCCCCGGCCTGGGGCGCTCCGGTCCACCCGGCCGAGCCGCCCCGGCGCAGGCGATCGGGCGGCCTGATCGCGGCGGTGCTGGTCGCGGCGCTGGTCGCGGGCGGTGTCGGCGGCGGCCTCGGCTACTGGGCGGCCGAGCGCAATGACCGTGTCGGCTCCACGACCGTCTCGGCGGCGGACACCCCGAAGGACCTCAAGCGGGCTCCGGGCACGGTCTCGGCGGTCGCGGCCAAGGCGCTGCCGAGCGTGGTCACCATCGAGGCGAAGTCGGGCGGCGCCGACCCCGGAATCGGCGGAAGCGGCGAGGGCCAGGGCCAGGGCGAGGGCGGCACGGGCACGGGCTTCGTCTACGACCAGCAAGGCCACATCCTCACCAACAACCACGTGGTGGACTCCGCCGCGGAGGGCGGCACCGTGTCGGTGACGTTCTCCAACGGCAAGAAGTACGACGCCGAGGTCGTCGGCCGGGCCCAGGGCTATGACGTCGCGGTGCTGAAGCTGAAGGACGCGCCTTCGGGCCTGGCCCCGCTCCCGCTGGGCGATTCGGAGAAGGTGGCGGTGGGCGACTCCACCATCGCGATCGGCGCGCCCTTCGGCCTGTCGAACACCGTCACCACGGGCATCATCAGCGCCAAGAACCGTCCGGTGGCGTCGGGCGACGCCAACAAGAGCTCGTATATGAGCGCGATCCAGACGGACGCCTCGATCAACCCGGGCAACTCGGGCGGCCCGCTGCTCGACGAGCGCGGAGCGGTGATCGGCATCAACTCGGCGATCCAGTCCACGGGAGGCAGTTTCGGCCAGTCGCAGGCGGGCTCGATCGGCCTCGGCTTCGCGATCCCGATCAACCAGGCGAAGAACGTCGCGGATCAGCTGATCAAGACGGGCAAGCCGGTCTACCCGGTGATCGGCGCGACGGTCGGCATGACGGAGCAGGGCGCAGGCGCCACGATCGCCTCCCAGGGCTCGGGCGGCACGCCCGCGGTGACCCCCGACGGCCCGGCCGCGAAGGCGGGCCTGAAGGCGGGCGACGTGATCACCGAGTTCAACGGCAAGCCGGTCGACAGCGGCCCCACGCTGATCGGGGAGATCTGGAACCACAAGCCGGGCGACAAGGTGGAGCTGACCTACGAGCGCGACGGCAAGGCGAAGACCGTGACGGTCACCCTGGGCGAACGCACCGGCGACAGCACCTGACCCACCCCACGGAACACTGCTGCGACCCCTGCCCCGGGGCCGGTACTCTGTAGGCCGCTCCACGCCGGGTCCGGTGGGGCGCGGGTGGGTTGCCCGAGCGGCCTAAGGGAACGGTCTTGAAAACCGTCGTGGCAGCGATGTCACCGTGGGTTCAAATCCCACACCCACCGCAAGGTGAGAGTGTGTGCAGGTCAGAAGGGGTGCCTCTCAGTGAGGGGCACCCTTTTCGCATGGGCCTGTCTCACCGTGAGCCGCCTGAATCCCGCCCCTGACCAGCGCATGCGGTCAACCTGTGGCCATCCGCTGCTCCCGAGCAGGACACCGGCCAAAGTCGCACCAGCCCCCGCGTGGGCGAGTCGACGCCGAGTGATCAGACGGACTCGGAGGCCACCAGGTGGTCGTCAGCCGTTGCGTCCATCAGCAGTTCGTCGCAGGGCTGCCCGCGCCAGTAGCCGGACTGGCGGAGGCGGCCAGCGGGCTGGAAGCCCGCCTTCTGGTAGGCCGCGATGCCCGCCGTGTTCGGTTCCAGGACCTTGAGCCAGACCATGCGGAGAGCGGCGTACTCGAAGGCCCAGCGGATGGTGAGGGCGGTGGCCTCGGTGGCGAGGCCCCTGCCCCGGGCTTCGGGGGCCATCAGGATCACGAACTCCGCCGTCCGTACTGCTCCGTCGATCTGGAGGGTGGTGAGGCCGACCGGGGTGTGGTCGTCAGTGGTGACCACCTCGAACTGGGGGTAGTCGCGGTTGGCCCGCTGGCGCTCCCAGCCTCCGGCGCGGGCTTCCCAGGACTGGGGGACCTGGGTGCCGAAGCCCAGGATGGTGCCGGGGTCGTTCTCCCAGCGGTGGTAGTCGGGCAGGTGGTCGCGGTCGGGGAGGACCAGGGCGACGCGTTCGCCGGCGAGCAGGATCTGCGGGGTGGTCATCGGTGCCTCTTCGCTGTGGCTGCTGGGGTGTTGAGAGGTGTGTAGTCGTCAGTCTGGTCCGGTTCCTCGACCGGGCGGGCGTGAATATCGCAGATCCAGGCGTGCAATCTGATCGGGTCGGTCGCGATGCCGTGCCGCCAGGCACCGCCGCGACCGCGGCACGCCAGCAGCAGCGAGGCCGCCGTGGATTCCTCCAGACAGGCGACCCGAGCGGGTAGGAACCGGGCCACCCAGCGGACCGAGCGCACCGCGAGCGCCGCTTGCTCCCGGGGCGGAGGAGAGAGGTTCCGGCCGGCCTCGGCGAGGCGGACCAGGCGGCCGAAGCGTGTTCTGCGGCTGCCGAGCTGCCGGACGCCGAGCGTGCACAGAAGCAGCACCGTCGCGGCCAGTGCCCATCGCCATGGGGGACGGGGAAGGAACGGGAGACAAGCGGCCGATTCGCTGGTCCCCCAGGAGATCGCGGATGCCTGAACGGTCACGGGAGCCGGAGCCGCGCTCTGCTCCAGGGCGTCGAGCCAGCGGGCCAGCGCGGTCCCGGTGAGGACCGTGGTGGAACCGGTCCGGTAGTCGATGATCACCCCGGTGCGCTCGATAATGGCCGTATGGGTGTGCCGGTTCGGGACGGGGGCGGTCATGGCCGTTCCTCCCAGCGCACGAGTTGTTTCGCCGTCCCGGAGGCGCGAAGCCACAGCTCCGTACCGAGGACCGGTTCGATCAGTCCCCAGGGGATATCGACCCCGAGCGCGCCCCGGCGGAGCAGGGACCGCAAGACAGCCGGCCGGACCAGTCCGAGACCGGCGAGGTGCCCGTCCGCCAGGTCCAGGACTCGGCTCAGATTGGCGCGGAGACCATGGTGGTGGTCCATGGCGAACCGCCCCTTCGCCGCGCGCCGTACCACCGAGTCGGGCAGCAGATTCCGGACGGCGTCGACCAGGAGCGGTTTGTAGCGGTGGGCCGACCAGCGTTCGGCGGCGGGGACGGCGAGGACGGAGTCCAGGATCCGGGCGTCGGTGAACGGGTTGTGCATCTCGATCCCGAACGCGGCGGCCAGCTGGTTCTCCGTGGCGGCGGTACGGCCGACATAGCGGCACTCGGCGAGGAGATGACGGTCGGCGTACCCCAGGAGCCTGCCGTGCGGACAGGGTGAGACGACGGCGTCCGCCAGGTCGAGGGCGTCACTGGTCAGCCAGGGTTTCGGGCCTGGGACACCACCCAGTCGATCAGGGTGCTTCCAGGCCGTGGCCAGGACGGGCCAGGGGCTCGCTCGATGGAGACGCGCCCACGACTGGGCGTCTCTCGTGGCGTGGAGCAGGCGCCCCGAGCGGACGAGGTCGGCCAGGTGCGTCGGCGGCGGCATGAAGAGGGAGTCACCGCCGTCACCCGTGAGGTGGGCCTCGGCTTCCTCGGACGCCATCAGCGCGAACTGGGAGAAGAGCTGGGCGATGGTGATGGCGGACGGTGGCGGCTCATCGGTGAGGACCAGCGCGTCGAGATCGGTGAAGGGGAGGTGTTCCCGACCCAGTGGCATCAGGCGGTGCCGGATGGAGGGGAAGGCCCGTGCCACCTCGCGGGCGTGGTCGGTGTCGCCGCCCCGTTCCTTTCCCTTCGGGTGGTGGGTGATCCCGACGACGGGGCCGCACCGGGCCGCGTGGGCGGTGAGCGTGCTGGAATCCAGCCCACCGGACAGATCCGAGGAGATCGCCCGGCCGGCCACGCGGATCAGAACGCTGTCCGCCAAGTCGTCCCGTAGCCGTTGGACGGACGTGGCTCGGGTTCCCGACGGGGGTTCCCAGTACGGGACACAGGCCGATGCCCCGTTCGGCGGGACGGTCCACCGATGCCCCGGCGGCACTTGTTCCACACCGGTCCACGTCGAGCGCCCGGGGGTCCACGCGGTCGGGTCCGCCAGATGCACCGCCAGCCAGCCCCGGTCCGGCCCGCTTCCGAGCAGCGAGGCGAGCGCCAGAGAACTGGACGACCACAGGAGGGCGTCATGAGTTCGTGCGAGATAGAGGGGGCAGGCACCGGCGGGGTCCGCCCACAGGGTGAAAGCGCCCTTCCCGTTGTCCAGGGCGAGAGCGTAGGCACCCGTCCATGCGGTCGCTGCCGTGTCCAGTTCGCCGGTACTGGCGTGGTCCACCAGGCGTTCCAGCTCGGCGTCCACCGCACCGCAGGGGCCGAAGACCGCGAGCCGTCCACCGCCTCTTCCCGCGGACAACCGTACGGTCGCACCCACCGACCAGATACGAGGCTCGTTCCACACGATCTGGGCACCGATCGGTACAGGGCTCGGATCGGGCGAGGCAAGTACCCCACCGAACCATCCCATGTGATCATCTCCAATGGATTCGGACCGGAAGGGCGCGGCGACACCTCGTATCGAGATGCCGCCGCTGAAGATCAGCAGTTGTACGGAGAGCGCTTGTTCTCCACGCTGCTGCTGTTACCGCCCTGGGTCAGCAGAGCCGCGTTTTCCAGGGGCATGACCTCCTCGTCCGACTCGATGCCGGGCTGAGTGGTGTCCGTCATGGTGTTCACCTCCTTTCTTCATCGATCGGAAGCGGCAGGGAGTGGGCTTTCCTGCCGCAGGTGGGCCTCCCGACGCCGAGCGTCCGGAGGGGCTTGAATGTGCGAGGGCACAGATCAGCCGAGGGAATCGAGGTCGGGTGCCGATGCCTGGGGCAGCTCGGTCCGGGGCGACCCGAGGTCGAGGGAACCGTGCTGATGCAGTGCGGTGGCTCCGAGGAGAAGCAGGGTGATGATGTGCCCCAGCGCCCAGAAGCCGGTGAGAACCGAGCCCGTGGGGTCACGGTGCTCCCTGGCCTTGCGGGACATATGGCCTCCAGTCTTCGGGCAGCCCATGTGTGGGTACCGGCATGGATGAGCGGAACGAAGGAACGCGGCACGGCTCCTGTACGGGTGTGCTCTGCTGTCGGGCATGGCACCGGCTGGGAGGGGCAGGCGAGCCCCTGGTGCTCCGGTGCTGATCCGGGCGGACAACGCCCGATCGCGACAACTCCAAGGAAAGCGTGGGGAGTACGAGGACTCCACGGCATCGATGCGGCAGCCTTGATGCACATCCGGGCACATGATCGTCGCGGGACGAGTTCATGGGAGGGAGCCGGCATGGGACTGGCGGAACGGCGCAGGACCCTGGGCTACAGTCAGGAGAAGTTAGCCCAGTTACTCGGCGTGGACCGTACAACGGTCGGACGTTGGGAGAGCGGCAGGGGCGTACCGCAGCCGCTCCAGCGGCCGGGTTTGGCGGCAGCTCTGGACGTCGGTCTCGATGAGCTGGACGCGTTGCTGAACCAGCCGCGATCAGCGGACCAAACAGTGGCCGAAGGGCAGCCTTCCAGCGACCATCCGCCCCCGAGAGCGGGAGACCCTGACGAGATGATCCGCCGTGAATTCCTCCGCCTTCTGAGCGTCAGCGGGGCATTGACCGCCTTGCCCGCCGACGAGGCCGCCGCCCTCACGGACGGAGTCCGCCGGGGGACACCCGCCGACTTCGCCAGGATGAACAGCCATCTCTGGCAGGTCTACCAACTCGCCCGTTCCAAGGGGTCTGTCTATCCCGTCGTCAGAGATCAGCTGACGACCCCCAGCGAAGCCCTGAGCGCGGGGCGAGGTGCTTCCCAGCCCTTGCTGAACGCGGCTGCCGACCTCTTCCAGCTCGCGGGCGAGGTGGCCTTCGACGCGAACCGGTACACGGATGCCGCCGCCTCCTACGCGCTCGCGGCCTCTGTCAGCAAGGACGCCGGCGCGTACGACCTATGGGCGTGTGCCCTCGTCCGGCACGCCTACGTGGATATGTCCGGCCGCCGGTACCACCAGGCCGTGCAGATGCTCGGGGCCGCCGAGCGGCTGGCCTCCCGGGGGGATGGCGCTCTGGCCACCCGCCACTGGGTCGCGTCGGTCCAGGCCGAGGCGTACGCGGGCCTCGGCGATCTCTCCGCGTGCGAGCGTGCCATGGAACGAGCCGAGCAGGTCAAGGAACTGCCCGCGGAGAGCACCAACGGCGGATGGCTCCGCTTCGACGGCACCCGACTCGCGGAGGAGCGCGGAGCGCGGTACGTCCGGCTCGGCCGGCTGGATCTCGCCGAGAAGACCCTGCGCCGGGCGCTGGAGCAGAGCGAGCTTGCCTCCGGGCAGTCGTACCGGCGACGGGGCACGGTGCTGACTGATCTTGCCTCCATCGGCGCGAAGCGGAACGACCCCGAGCAGGTCAGCACGTACGGGCGGGAGGCCGTCCAGCTCGCCCGAGCGTCATCGTCCGGGTACGTCGCCCGTAGACTCCACGACCTGTGCGACGAGTTCGGGCCCCTGAGCCGCGACCACCGCGTGGCGGAGCTGGGGGCGGAGATCGCCGCGCTGAGGACGCCGTGACGAGAGGGCTTGGCATGTCGCAGACCGAAGGCGCACGACTGTTCCGGGAGGCGTGGATCGCGGGGGTGCACCAGCACTTCCCCGGCGAACCGAAGGCCGGATACGTCACCCCTTGGGAGGGCACCCCGGAGTGGGAGCGCCAGGCCGCCGGCTCCGTGTACGAGCAGGTCCGCCACTTCATCGAAATCAGCGGCGGGCATGCGACCCGGCTGTCCCGCGAGCAGAAGAGCCGCTTCGTCGCCACCTGCTGGACCGCCCAGATGTTCAAGCACTTCGAGGACCCGAAGCCGGGGTACGTGGCCGACTGGCCGGAGCTTCCGGAGTGGCAGCAGGAGACCGACGCGGACATCTTCGAGGCCATCGAGAAGGCCCTGAGCTGATTACGCAGTGCCCCTTGGCCAGGGTCGACGGTCAAGGGGCAATGCTCGCCACCGGTCTACGGTATGGAGGCCAGTGGGGTCAGCTGACCCAGATGCCGTTGGGCGAGACCCGGCGGGCGAGGCGCCGACCCAGTTGACTTACCGGACTTGACCAAGACACATCGGCGATCTTGCATCCGAAGTCGTCGGCCAGGGCCTGCACGAGCAGAGCGCCGACGCCTTTACACCGGTAGGCATCCGCCACCCAGATCAAAATGATGCGGGGGCGCATGGCGTCGTCCTCTCCGTCGTACTCTGACCCATCCTTCAGGTCCCAGTGACGGTGCTCGTTCGTGTCGTGGGCAGCTAGATACCCGATGACATACCCGTTCGCTTTCAAGAGGTACGCCCGCATGTTGTCCGGCGTCCCCTCAGGTTCACCGAGGTGGGACCAGGAGCGGAAGTCGTAATGGTTCTCTCTCTGCGGCATTCCCGCCACTTGATGGGCCAGTCTCCGCCACGTGATAGGAGACTGTGTCGTCACGACAGCAAGGTCGCCCCACCAATCCAGATTCTTTGGCACCCGAGCGCCGAACGCCCACATCGTGTGATGGGCGGTGTGCTCATCGCCGCCGTCTCCTGGCTCTCGCAGAGTCATGCCACAGGGACATTCGCCGCCGCTGGCTGTGCTCAGAGAGCGGAACTGGACGGGTGTCGCGCCATAGCTGAGGTCCTCTTCCCTTCCCCCCACCCAAGGTCGGGCAAATGTTCCATCCGGCTCGACATACCCGGTCCAGCGGTCCACCCACCCGGGGTACTGCTCGGGGAATCTCTCGCGAAGCTGTTTCTGGGCTGCCGGGAGAGTGGGGCGAACCCACACACTCCCAGCGGTTGCTCGACCATTGAGGCGGAGCCCGAGCCTCCCGGCTTTTGCTCGCAGAAAGCTCAGGAATACATGGGGTGGTGGGTCGAAGTCGATGCCGCGGATCAGCTCCCGATCACCGGGCGCGAGCCAGTCATCGATGGGCAGCGCCAGCCGGTCGGCGAGCGTGTGGAGCCCGCTGTAGTCATGGTCCAGTTCGGCCGCGCGCAGAGCATCGACCGTGAGCGTGACCTGTGAGAAAGGGACGGGCATGGTGATGTAGCTAGGGCCGTTGCCACCAACGAAGCTGCCTGAGTAGCCGTCGTACCAGATACGGTCGCATGAAGCGGCACGTGCTTTGTTGAGAGCTGCTGTGTAGGCAGATGGGAGTTCCGGGTCGTCTCCGCGCCGAGTTACGGCAGCGACGTGACCATCCCGATCGAGTGCGACTGTGGCATACCAGCGGTGGGGACGGACTTCGATCTTCCGGGAGCGCCAGTTACGTGGGTCAGGATCGAGATGAATGGTTCGCTCACTCATGTGCTGTGTGCTCCGTAGCGCCGGCCGAGTCGATCAGCACCGATCATTTCGGTTGTTGCAAGCTCGGGGAAGGGGGCGTCCGGACAGGCTGATCGTCCCGGGGCGGACGTTCGCATCACGTGTCCGGGCATCCTGGAACGCTCAAGGGCTGAGGTGGCCTACACCAGCAGCTTCGGGCCGTGGACCAGGTGTGGACCACGGCCCGGCCCGAGGAGGCCCCAGGGACGGGAAAGGCCAGGTCAGAGGAAGTTTCCCTGCTCCAGTCACAGCCCTCTTGAAAACCGTCGTGGCAGCGATGTCACCGTGGGTTCAAATCCCACACCCACCGCAGCAGGTCAGAGTATGTGCAGGTCAGAAGGGGTGTCCCGAATCCGGGGCACCCCTTCTGCATGTGCCCTGGCTCATCCTGATTCGTCTCTGTCACGTTGTTGACCAGTGTTTGTGGACCAGGCGTGGACCAGGATTCGGACCGGAAGAGTCGTGAACCCGCAGGTCGGGCCCCGGTTCTCAGTGCTTCCATGGACCGGTCCACGGAGCTGGGCAACGCAAAAGGGCGTCGCCCCGTACCCGAGTGGGTGGGGGGCGACGCCCCTCAGGCCGCAGTGCCGCTATCCGGCGAGGCTGAATTCCCCGCCGGCCGCGATCAGCGAGATGCTGCTCAGGCTGTTGACCGGTGTGGTGAGGGTGGTCTGGTTGGTGGTGGAGCCGTTGCCGATCTGGCCGTTGTTGTTGTAGCCCACGGCGCTGACCTTGCCGTCCCGGTCGAGCACCAGGGTGTGGTAGCCGCCGGCCGAGATGGCGCGGATGTTGGTCGCGCCGTCGAGAGTGATGGGGGCGGGGCGGTTGGTGGTGGTGCCGTCGCCTTGCTGGCCCTGGGCGTTGTAGCCCCAGGTCTTGACGGTGCCGTCCGCGAGCCGGGCGACGCTGTGGTAGACGCCTGCGCTGATCTCCCGGGCGGTGGCGATGCCGTCGACCTTGACCGGGGTGAGGCGCTGGGTACTGGTGTTGTCCCCGAGCTGGCCCTCGGAGCCGCGGCCCCAGGCCCAGACCGTGCCGTCGGCGAGCCGGGCGAGGCTGTGGGCGTTGCCGCCGGCGACGCTGCGCGCG
>NZ_VCLA01000112.1 GCF_009600885.1 Streptomyces jumonjinensis | reverse complement strand
CGGCCCCCACAGGCCCGTCCCCCACCGGGCCCCGGATCCCCCCACCGGAGGAAAAGTGAAGATCAAGCCCAACTCCCCCCTCGGCGGCGTCTCCAGGCGCGCTCGGCTGATCGCGGTCGCGGCCGGCCTGCTGACCGTCTCCGCGCTCGCCGCTCCCACCGCGTCGGCCGAACCCGGCGGTGCGGTACGGGCCGGCGCCGCCCAGCTCGCCGGCGCGGGCGACGCCGTGCTCGGCGCGGACATCGCGGGCACCGCCTGGTACGCCGACACCGCGACGGGCAAGCTCGTCGTCACCGTCGACAAGACCGTGTCGGCGAAGGAGATAGCCGAGATCCGCGAGGCCGCGGGCAGCCAGGCCGGCTCCCTGGAGATCAAGCGCACCCCCGGCGTCTTCAGCAAGCTCATCGCGGGCGGCCAGGCCATCTACGGCGGCGGCTCACGGTGCTCCCTCGGCTTCAACGTCCGCAGCGGAAGCACCTACTACGCGCTGACCGCGGGCCACTGCACCGAGCTCGGCAGCACCTGGTACACCAACTCCGCCAACTCCGTCACCCTGGGCGCCACGGCGGGCAGCAGCTTCCCGGTCAACGACTACGGCATCATCCGCCACTCCAGCGCCACGGCCGCTGACGGCCGGGTCTCCCTCTACAACGGCACGTACCGCGACATCACGGCCGCGGGCAACGCGACCGTCGGCCAGTCCGTGCAGCGCAGCGGATCCACCACCGGTCTGCACAGCGGGCGGGTCACCGGGCTCAACGCCACGGTCAACTACGGCTCCGGCGACATCGTCTACGGCATGATCCAGACCAATGTCTGCGCCGAGCCCGGCGACAGCGGCGGCTCGCTCTTCTCCGGCACCACCGCGCTCGGCCTCACCTCGGGCGGCAGCGGCAACTGCACCTCGGGCGGGACCACCTTCTTCCAGCCCGTCACCGAGGCGCTGAGCGCCTACGGAGTCACCGTCTTCTGATCGATCCACGGCCCCGGGCCGGTGATCCCCTGACCGGGGGTCACCGGCTCTTGCCGTACAACAGACCTAGGAGCGGCGGCGGGGCTTTCCGCGCTTGCCGCCCTTGGCACTGCCCTTGGCGCCGCCGGAACCGCCGCGGGCGCCGCCCCCGCCCGGCTTTCCGGCTGTGGGCTTCCGCTGTGCGCCGCCGGTTCCGGGGCGCTTGCGCTTCGGCTGCTCCGGGGCCGGAGCAGCGGCCGGGGCGCGACGGCCCCGGGTGCTGTTGACGGTCCGCCCCCGGACGATCCCGATGAACTCCTCCACCAGGTCGGTGGTCTCCTCCTCGGGCCATGACAGCGCCACCTGGGACTCGGGGGCGTCCGAGACGGGCCGGTAGGTGAGGTCCTTGCGATGGTGCAGCCGGGCCAGCGACTGCGGGACGACGAGCACTCCCACGCCCGCCGCCACCAGCTCGACGGCGTCCGCCGTGGTGGCGGGACGTTCCTTCGCGGGCACTCCCGGCCGGTGCTCCCAGTCGAGGGTCTCGTCGAGCGGATGCAGCACGATCTCATCGGCCAGATCCGCGGCGGTCACCTCGTCGACCGCCGCCACCAGGTGATCCTTGGGGATCACGACGACCGTCGTCTCGGTATAGAGGGGAATCGCGCTGAGCTCCGTCCGGTCGACCGGCAGCCGCAGCAGACCAGCGTCGGCGCCGCCGTCCCGCAGCGCACCGGGGGCCTCGGCGGCGGACACCGGGACGAGGGTCAGGGGAACTCCGGGCAGCCGCTCGTTCCAGATCCGCACCCACTTGGTGGGCGTGACCCCCGGAACGTACGCCAGCCGGAACGAAGAGGGCATTTCCGAGCCTGTCACCCGGCCAGATTACCGGTCGTGGTCGGAGGTATCGCACATGGTCGATACCCTTGACACATGAAGTCGCACCAGACCGCCCAGACGATGAAGCCCGCGACCGCGGCGAAGAAGCTGGGTGTGTACCTCGAGGCCACCCCCACCGAGTTCCAGGAGGGTGTCGTCTCGCGCAGCGAATTGAGTGCGCTCCAGGCCGATCCGCCGGAGTGGCTGCAGGAGCTGCGCCGCACCGGCCCGCACCCCCGGCCGGTGGTCGCGGCGAAGCTCGGCGTCTCCATCGCGGGCCTCGCGCGCGGCGGCGTCACCGAGCCCCTCACCACGGAGCAGATCGAAGAGCTGAAGAAGGATCTTCCCGAGTGGCTCCAGCGGGAGCGGGCCACCCAGGCCGAGGTCCGCAAGGAAACGGTACGCATCAAGGAGAAGAACGCGGAGCGCGCCGAGAAGGCGGCCCGCGACACCCGTTCCTGACCGCTGGCCTCGGGCGGCTGCCGGGCTTGCCCGGGTCCGGCAGGTCCGCGCCCCCCTCCCGGGGACGGTCATACGGGCCGAGGGCCCGGCCCGCGCCGCCCCACGCCCCACGCCCCACGCCTCGACGGTGACCGTGACGGGGGTCATGCCCCGATACGGCGAGGCGCCCGGTCGGGCACGGCCCCGGGCCGGTCGTCTCCCGGAGAGCCGGGCGCCGCTCCCGGTCCAGGGGCGGGGAGACCGATGTCAGGACCGGGCGGCACGCAGCCACTGCCGGCGACGGCGCCATGCCAGCCCGGGTGGAGTCAGACCGTACTTCTCCGCCTCGCCGCGGACTTGGGAGATCAGCTGATCCGCGTCCCGGCTCGCCCGGTCGCGAAGGGCCGCCGGTGAACCGACCCCCTGGGCGATCAGCAGATGAAGCATGCCGGGATCGTCGAGGTCCGGATGGACCTGCGCCAGCAGGGCGATCTCCCGCATCCGGTCGATGATCACTCGGGAGACCCCCAGATGAGTCGCCAGCTGTTCCTGCTGCTCGGCGCTCTGGGTCCGGCGCGCGAGGTCGGGGGCGGATTCGATGCCGGCCTTGGCCAGCGGGACCTTGTGCGGAGCAAGCGCCGGGAGGTCCAGGAAGCTGCGGGGCGGGACACCCGTCAGCTGCTTGAACCGGTGATCGGAGGCCAGCGGGCCGAAGCAGGGATCCGCCGTGGCCTTGCTCCTCGCCCGGTCGGTGGCGACGGCGAACTCCAGATCCTCGATCGCCTGCCCCAGCCGCATGTCCTTCTCGGCCTTCAGACCCGGGATCCCTGCCAGAAAGCAGTCCAGACATGCGTGGTCCCAGGCGAGTTTCGGTGATGGGGCGTGCTCATGGGGGTGCAGCCATGTCGCCCCCTTGGGCGGGGCGACTCCTTCAAGCGCTGTGATGCAGTGCTCCAGATTCTCGGCGAAGTCATGCATCCGATCCGCTTGCCGTCTCAGCTGAACGCCCTTCCACTTCTCCTCGCACAAGCTCTTGAGCTCTGTGACCGATTCAGCCGCGTTCTCCCGCAGCTGATCATCGCGCCGGCCCTCGGCGACGTAACCGTTGAGCCAGTGGGTCGCGCTGCTGTACTTGACCCGGATCCGGAGCGGGGCCCAGCCCTCGTCCTCGACGCCTCTGTCCGACAGCCCTGATCTGCCGTACTGCTCGTCGAGGGAGTTCGCGAGCGCCGCATGGGCGGTCCGCTGATCCGGAGCACGCCGGTAGACCGCCCACAGATACTCGAATCGCGCCAGCACATATCCAGGGTCTTCGTCCATGGCGCGGCTCAGCAGTTCCACGCGCTCGTCATCGGCCTTCACGCCGTCGCCCATCAGGGACCGGCTCGTCGCGATGACCTGAAGGGCGACGCTCTGCCAGCGCTCGGCCCCGTACAGATCGTCCTGGAGCTCCAGATGCGCCTTGCTGAGCCGGAGGAGGATGAAGGCGGCGGCTCCGGTGAGCAGCTGTGCGTTGGCCCGGTCCTGCTCGGCGGCCCTGTCGGCTTCCGCGGGTTCGGTCGGGACGGCGGAGAGACCGAGGTCCGGTCTGCTGAACACGGCACTCTCGGCATACCGGCCGTTTCTGGACAGGGTCATCGCGACTCGGTCGGCATCCACGAGGGTGACCCGGGCACGCCATGTGAGGTCCGGTCTGGCGGCGAAGAGCAGGCGCGACAGCGCCCCCGCGACCTTGCCCGCGGGCAACGCGCTCAGATCCTCGCTGGTGATTTTGCTCAGCGGTGTGGTGGCGAGGCCGGAGGTGGCGCCGTTCAGCGCTTTCGGCGATTCCGCGCCCAGCCCCTTCACCCTGGCCAGCAGGTAATCCGTGGAGCCCGCGCTCACCGTGCCATCGGGTTTCTGCACCTCGACCTGGAGTCGCAGGTTCTGCCCCATCGTCGCGGCCGTCAGCACGACGCCGATCACGGCGAGAGCGATGTGGGCCGCGATCAGCCGTCCCGTGTCCGTCAGGGGAACCAGGACCAAGGCGGTCGCCACCATGACCGCGAAGCTCAGCGGGATCAACAGGGTCAAGGGACGCCGCACGTCGTGAGGGCGGGTCGCGGTGAGGGCGATCAACGCCACCGCCGTCAGCCCGAGCACCGCGATCACCCCGGCCGCCTCAAGGCCCAGCGCCTCCCGCGGAGCCAGGAGCAGGGCGCCCGCCACCACGACGGCGGCGCCGAGGGAGATCAGCAAGGCCGACCAGTCCCGCCAGTCGCCCTGCTCGCGCCGGCCTCGGTGTCCGCTGTACGAGGCGAGGACGGTCAGAGAGATCATTCCCAGCCCGATGCCCAGGAGCGCGCCGGCCGCCCAGTTGGCGAGCGGCTCCCGGGGGGAGAACGGTCTGAACATGGCGTAGAGCGGAAGCATCACCGCCGCGCCGAAGATCAGGAGGAAGCCCGTGGCTCCGGCGATCCATCGGTGGGGCCGGGGCCAGGAGATGGTGTCGACGGGGACGAACAGACGTGTGGACAGACCGGCCAGTGCGTACAGGACGGCGAATCCGACCGCGCCGAACAGCAGCATCCGACCGAGCGGCATGACCCAGTACGCGGAGAAACGATCCCAGTTGGCCGATGCGCCGGGACGGTCCTGGGCCTTGTTCACCTGCGCGAGACCCGCCGTGGCACCAGGGTTGCTCTGGTCCATCGCGAGTGCGGAGCGGAACACGTTCCCGGCTTTGTCGAGATCGCCGGCTTTGACCAGGTCCTCTCCCGCCGTGACCACGGCCGCCGCCTGTTCGCGTTGCGCGGCGACGCTCTTCAGGCCCGCGACGGCGCAGGCGCGTTCCGCGTCGCCTCCCTTCACGGCGACGGCGGTGTAGGTCTCCTTCGCGCCGTCGAGCTCTCCGGCTTGCTGTCGCTCTCTCGCCTCGTCGCAGCTCGCGACCGCCGTGGCGTCGACGAGGGCCGTCGGGGAGGCGGCTCGGGCGGGTGCGACGACTGCCAGAGCGGCGAGCAGGGCGGCGGCACTGCCCCGCGCCACGCATGTCCACACGTTGAGCACCTCGCATGTCGGGACGCCCCGCCTCGCCGCCGATGCTAGGTCGTGTCTTCAAAGTCCCGTCTGTCCGCCGCGCCCTGGCACCGCACCTCGCTGCGTTGTCGTCGGTCGCCGATGGCCCCCTGGGCCTGGCGGCCCGGGAGGTGCCCCCACCGCATGGACTCCCTCCTCCGCCTTGCGATGCACGGCACCAGACCCCGCCGGACCCTCCCCCTGGGCTTCGCCCGGGGGGACCCCCATCCGGGCGGACGACGCTACTTTGAAGACACTCCCTAGGACGCCGCCCCGTACCGCGCGCCGACACGCCGCCCGCGACGGAGCCGGATGGCGCAGGCCGGAGGCGAACCGTCCGGGCCCGAGCACCCGACCGCGGTGCTTACTCCGGCGGGGGCGACCCTCTACTATGTAATGCATGAATGCCTTGAACGACTCTTACGGGCTGCGTGCGGGCGTACCCTCCGTCGAGGTCTATCGCCGGCTGCGCACCGTGGCGGGGCTCTCGGACAAAGCCCCCGAGGCGGTCGCGCTCGCCCTCCCCAACACCTGGTTCGGCGTGGTCCTCCACCATGAGGACGAGCCCATCGGCATGGGGCGGATCATCGGCGACGGGGGCACCGCGTTCCAGGTCGTCGACATCTGTGTCCACCCCGCACATCAGGGGAGGGGGCTCGGCAAGCGCATCATGGCCGCGCTCACCGAGGAACTGGAGCGCCGGGCCCCCGCCACCGCGTACATCTCGCTGATCGCGGACGGACCCGCACGCTTCCTCTATGAGAAGTTCGGCTTCGCCGACACCGCCGAGCACGGTTCGATCGGTATGTACCGTTCGATGGGCGCGGGCTAAAGAGGTCCTACCGGGACGCCCGGTCATCCCGGGTGTGCGGCTGCCGGCATCCACCCGGCTCGCGGGGCACGCCGCGACCGATGAGCGATCATCGGGCGGCCACGGCTTGACGGGTCACTGCGGCGTCCCCCGTGCGGAGACCGCGCGGGGGACGCCGGGCCGTGGGACGGGGAACCGCCCTACGGCAGGCGGACCGACTGGGCGTGCCGGAAGAAGTTCTGCGGGTCCCAGGCCGCCTTCACCCGCTGGAGACGGGCGTAGGAGTCCTTGTAGTACAGGTTCTGCCAGGTCGTGCCCGAGGCGTTCCAGGCGGGGTCGCCGAGGTCCTTGTCGGGGTAGTTGATGTAGCAGCCGTCGTTGATCGGGCCCGGCACCGGGACGCCTCCGGTCTCCGCGTACATCTCCCGGTAGAGGTCACGGATCCAGGAGATGTGGATGTTCTCCTCGGCCGGGTCGGTCCAGTAGGTCTGGAACTGGAGCTTGAGCACCGAGTCGCGCTGTGGCACCGCGGTCGCACCGGACGGTACGGAGTTGATCCTGCCGCCGTACGAATCGATCTGGACCAGAGCTCCGGCGGGGTTCCTGTACGTGGTGTACAGGTGCTTGTACAGCACCCTGATCTGGGTCGGTGACAGACCCTTGCGCGCGTACGCCGACTTGTACTTGCCGCGCAGCCCGGGGGTGCCGCCGCTGAGATGGTCGGTGGCGATGTACCAGGGCAGCCGGCGCGGGTTGCGGAACTGCGTCAGGGCCGCGTGCTCGCCCATCCGCTGCGTCATCGCCGTCGGCTGGACGCCCACTCCCGCGGTGATCGCGGTGAGGTACTCGTGCAGCAGTCTCCGGGCGTCGGGGACCGTGGCGTCCATCTGGGTGATCAGACCGATCTCGCCGTTCCCGCTGTGGTTCAGCTTCAGCAGGCCGAACAGCGAGTTGTACGGCGAGTTCGGCGCGCTGTTCTGCTCGTGCCAGGTGCCCCAGTTCTGTACGAGCCGGGTGAAGGCGGCCTCGTTCACATCCGCCCACTTGAAGGCCGTGGCCTGCAACAGGACCTCGGACGGCGGGCTGGGCAGCAGCTCGCCGGGGTCGGTGCTGGTCGAGTCGGGCTTCTTCAGCCAGTAGCGGGTGATCAGGCCGAAGTTGCCGCCGCCGCCACCGGTGTGCGCCCACCACAGATCCTGCTCGGCGCCGGTGGAGTCGCGGAACACCCTGACCGCCTCGACGACGCCGTTCCGCACCACCACGACCTCGACGCCGTGAAGGTAGTCGACGGTCAGACCGTGCAGCCGTGAGAGCATGCCGTAGCCGCCGCCGGATATATGACCGCCCACCCCGACGGAGGCACAGGTGCCCGCCGGGAGCGTGACCCCGTACAGCTTGTAGAGCTTCTCGTAGAGGTCGAGATTGGAGGCCCCGGCCTCGACCTCGAAGGCGTTACGGGTGGTGTCGAAGCGGACCTGGTTCATCGCCGACAGATCGACGACGACCTGCACATCCTTGTTGAAGACGAAGTCCTCGTAACAGTGGCCGCCGCTGCGCACGGTCAGCCGCTTGCGTCCGGTGACCGCCTCCCGCACGGCGTTGACGGCCTGCTCGGTGGTGGTGATCAGGACGACCTTCTCCGGGGACGCCTCCCAGCGCAGGTTGTTGCCGCGCGCCAGGTCGGGTAAACGGCGATCGCCCGCAGTGACGACGACCGGCCCGACCGCCGCGGCGGAGCCGGGTGCCGCCTGGGCGCCCGGGGCCACGGCGGTGGACAGGGCCGCTCCGCCCGCGACGGCCGCAGCGCCGGTGAGAAGGGATCGGCGGCCGAGATGCCGTTCTGGATTCTGCTTGCTCATGGTCACGTTCCTCAAGAGATTTGGAAGAAAGGACGGTTGATCGATAATCGATCATTAGCGGAGAGCGAAGGAGTCGGCGGGATGCGGGACGCGGGATGAGGATCGTTCTCCCTGCCCGGAACCGGCCGGAGGGTCCGGGCGCGGCATGCGCGGCATGCGCGGGGGCGGCGGGAGGCGTGGGCGTCGCGCCCTGAAGAATCGTTACTGCTTCATGGCGTCATACGTGGGGCTCACTGTCAGCCCCTCGATGTCATGGGCCGCGTCGTACGCCTCTGCCCCGTTCGGGCCCCACGCGGGAGATTGCCGGCGGATCGGCGCCGTCATACGGGCCTGCCCGGCGAGCGGCGTCGCCGACGCCATGTCGCTGACCGCCGGAGCGGCCCCGGTTCCCCTGCGTAAGTCCATGCCTGCGACTCCTCGGCTGTACGGAATGCCGCCCGCTCCGGCGCGGCAGTCCGCTCGGTTGATCGATCGACCGGGAAGAGGACGGATGGACAGGAGAGGTTGCAGTGACGGGGCAATCAATTTCCGAACTGGCAGAAGTCGGCCACTCCGGAGGGCTTTTCTGCGCCAAGTGGCGTCTTGTGGCGGGGTGTTGGCGCGCGTGGGGCGTGCGGGCGGCGCGGTGCGCCCGGTGGCCCGGCGGGGGCAGCTGCGCCGCATCGGCCCGGTCGGCCATCGGTGTTCACGGCACGGTGCCGCCGCGCCGGGGCCGGCGGGCGACGGCGGCGGGCCGGCCCCGGCATCCACGCCGGGGCCGTGGGTGTCCGTACCGCTCCGGGGCCGTGGGTGTCCCTACCGCGCCGGGACCGTGGGCGTCTGCCGGGGCCGGGTGGGGCGGCACGCTCCCGCGAGCCGCACTCTCCCGTGAGCCGCACGCTCCCGCGAGCCGCACTCTCCCGTGAGCCGCACCCGCCCGCTCAGCCGGCGGCGGCGCCGAACCACTTGGGCAGCCGGCCGAGCAGATCCTGCTGATCCTCACCGGCCCACGCCACATGGCCGTCCGGCCGCAGCAGCACCGCGGGCACGGTCAGCTCCTCGCTGACATCGACGACATGGTCGACCCGATCCGCCCAGCCCGCCACCGAGAGCCGGCCGGTCTGGTCGAGCAGCAGCCCGCGACCGCCGTGCATCAGCTCGTAGAGACGCCCCTGCTTCAGCTGCACGTCCCGCATCCGCCGGCCGAGCAGTTCATGGCCCTCGCCGAAGTCGTAGCGGACCCCGACCGCGGTGATGATCCCGGTCACGTACCGGTTCACCTCCTCGAAGTCCATCAGCTTCGAGAACAGCTCCCGCAGCGCGGTCACCCCCGGCTCGGTCCCCAGCAGCGCGATCTGCGCGCGGGTGTTGTCCAGTACGCGGGCCCCCACCGGGTGCCGTTCGGCGTGGTAGCTGTCCAGCAGCCTCTCCGGAGCCCAGCCGTTGACCGCGGCGGCCAGCTTCCAGCCGAGGTTGAACGCGTCCTGCACACCGAGGTTGAGCCCCTGCCCGCCGGTCGGCGGGTGGATGTGCGCCGCGTCGCCGGCCAGCAGCACCCGGCCGACCCGGTACTGCTCGGCCTGCCGGGTGGCGTCGCCGAACCGGGACAGCCAGCGCGGCGAGTGCACGCCGAAGTCGGTGCCCGCGACCGCCCGCAGCCGCTGCTTGAACTCCTCCAGGGTCGGCGTGGCCGCACGGTCCTCGGCCACGCCTTCGGCGGGCACGATGACGCGGTACGTCCCGTCCCCGTTGGGGATGGCGCCGAACCGCAGCTGGGTCGTGCGGACTTCCTCGACGACGGCGGCCACCGTCGCCGGATCCTCGGTCATCTCCATGTCGCCCAGCAGCGTCTCGACCTTGGCGGGCTCGCCGGGGAAACGGACGCCGAGCAGCTTGCGCACCGTGCTGCGACCGCCGTCGCACCCGACGAGGTAGCGTGCGCGCAGCCGCGCGCCGTCCGCCAGCTCGACGCTCACCCCGGCCCCGGCCCCACTGCCCTCCTGGCTCAGCCCTACCACTTCGCAGCCGCGCCGGATCTCGGCACCGAGTTCGAGGGCACGCTCGTCGAGCAGCCGCTCGGTGACCGGCTGCGGGGTGGCGAGGCCGTACGGGTGAGCCGTGTCCAACCGGTCGGGCCAGGGCTTGGAGATGCCGCCGAAGAGCCCGCCGACCTGGAACTTCTCACTGACCGCGAGGAACCGGTCCAGCAGGCCGCGCTGATCCATCAGCTCGACGCTGCGTGCGTGCAGGCCGCGCCCGCGGGACTGCTCGGTCGGCTCGGTCAACTTCTCCAGCACGACCACGTGTACCCCGGCCAGCCGCAGTTCGCCGGCGAGCATCAAGCCGGTCGGTCCGCCACCGGCAATGATCACGTCAATCATAAAACCCCCCATTCAACGACATTGCGTTTCGGCCAGCCGCTTCGCGCGGTCCGGCGGCGCGCACAACCCGCACACCCGCGCTTCCGCGCCGGGCCCCCGCCGAGTCCACGCACCCGCACCGCGAGTCCCACCGGCGGTTCGACGTCCCGCGAGCGCCCCATACGCCGACAGAGGCACGCATACATCGCGTATCCCTGATTTCCGCAGGTCCTGGCCTCGGTCGACGATTCTGCGGCATGACCCGGGCCTTGCCGCAAGGCCCCCGGTGCGCTATACCTTGGGAGAGGCAAGGAAGCGGGTTTCCTTGCCTTTTCCGTGCGCTGCGGAGGGGCCGGCTTCCTCCCGAAGCGGCGACGCGCCGCATACGGCGATGCCGGCGGTCCAGGAGGATGTCCCTGGTGGCCGAGTGCTTCATCTGGCGTGCCGGCCGTCGGTTCTGACGGCCGATCCGGGAAGGCGGCTCCGGCGGCCACTCTCTGCCGGGCCGCCGCTCTCCACCGGGCCCCGCTCTTGCCCGCCCACCCGCGCGCTCAGCTCTGAAGAGGTGGATTCCCCCTGGTCGGGGCCGCCTCCTTCCTCGCCCGAGCCCGGTCGAGGGACCACGCGCCCAGACCCACCAGTACGGCCGCCCCGGCCCCGTACACCGGCAACCACCGGGTCGTCGTCGCCGACAGACAGTCGGCGACGGCCACATGGCTCTGGGCCTCCTGCGCCTGAGCCAGGGCGGCACTGTCGCGATCAGCCAGATTCGCCAGTGCGGCCTCCGCGTGGATGCTCTGGTACGCGCCCAGCTCAGGACAGCCCGCACGAGTGCCCGGCATCGGAAAGAGCCACGCCCAGCGCTGTATCGCGGGGGCCAGTGCGATCGCTACGCACAGGCCGATGACCACCGAATACGCGACCAGATTCCGCAGATACGCGGATCCGGGGCCGGGCATCCACGCCGGCAGCCGGTAGAAGGAGAAGACCAGGGCGAGAAGCGTCACCCCGATGTATGTGGCGAACCATTCCCAGGAACCCTCCGCGAACGCGGCCGTCAGCACGGCGGCGAGCGCGATGCCGATGACCCCCGACTGACCGGGCGTGCCACGGTCTGCGTACGTGGATGCCGATCGCCCGGCTTCGTGCGGGCTGGGATCGTCCATGGCCGCTCCTGCGTGGTCGGGGGACCATCAGCATCCGAGCCCAGCGCGCCTCGGCGGGGAGCCATGCCGGACCGGCCCGGAAGTCTCCGCCGGTTGGCGGGGGACTCCGGGCCGGTCCGCACGCCGCGCCCACCTCCCCGCGCCGGGTGAGGCGTGGCGGGCGGATCAAGCCTCAGCCCTTGACGGCCTCCGCGATCCGCTGGGCGGCCTGGGCGGGCGTGAGGTGCGTGGTGTCGACGACCTCGGCCTCGTCGTGCAGCCATGTGCGGGCCGCCTCGGCGTAGGGCTCAAGGTACTCAAGACGGAAGGGGGAGGGGCCGAGAACCGTGTCCCCCTCGATGCGCCCGCGGAGGGTGTCCTGGTCGGCGTGGAGGACGAAGTGCCGTACCGGGATGGCGTGGTGGGCGAGGCCCGTGCTGATCTCGCGCCAGTACTGCTCCACCAGGACGGTCATGGGCATCACCAGGGTGCCGCCGGTGTAGTCGAGTACGCGGCGGGCGGTCTCGACGACGAGCTGCCGCCACGGCGGCCAGTGCTGGAAGTTGTCCGTCCCCGGCAGCCCGGGCGTGATGTCCATGAGCGTCTCGCCGACCTTCTCGGCGTCGAACACGCGTGAATCCGGGAGGAGCGGCTGTACGAGTGCACTGGTCGTCGTCTTGCCCGCGCCGTGGGTGCCGTTGAGCCATACGATCATGGGCCCGACGCTAGCGGTGTGCGCGCCGCGAGCCGGTGCCGATCACGTCACAGAACAGGCACGGCGGAGGGCCGCCCGCAGCCCCACCCTTGAATCCATTGCATAAAACTGCGGCTCTGCGTATAGTCATGCTGGTCTATGAGGAGGGTCCAAATGGCTGTACGAGCGGCAGTGGCAGGCGCGAGCGGGTACGCGGGCGGGGAAGTGCTCCGTCTGCTCCTCGCGCACCCCGGAGTCGAGATCGGCGCGCTCACCGGCAACTCCAACGCGGGGCAGCGGCTCGGCGCGCTCCAGCCGCATCTGCCGGCGCTGGGCGACCGGCTCCTCCAGCCGACGGACGCCGAGGTGCTCGCCGGGCACGACGTCGTCTTTCTCGCTCTGCCGCACGGGCAGTCCGCCGCCGTCGCCGAGCAGCTCGGCGAGGAGGTCCTCGTCATCGACATGGGGGCCGACTTCCGGCTGAAGGACGCCGCAGACTGGACGCGGTTCTACGGCTCCGAGCACGCCGGGACCTGGCCCTACGGCCTCCCCGAGCTGCCCGGCGCCCGTGGCGAGCTGGACGGCGCCCGGCGTATCGCGGTGCCCGGCTGCTATCCCACCGCCGTATCGCTCGCCCTCTTCCCGGCGTACCAGGCGCGGCTCGCCGGCCCCGAGGCCGTGATCACCGCCGCCTCCGGCACCTCCGGCGCGGGCAAGGCCGCCAAGCCGCATCTGCTCGGCTCCGAGGTGATGGGGTCCATGAGCCCCTATGGAGTCGGCGGCGGCCACCGGCACACCCCCGAGATGATCCAGAACCTCAGCGCCGTGGCGGGCGAGCCGGTCACCGTCTCCTTCACCCCCACGCTCGCGCCCATGCCCCGGGGCATCCTCGCCACCTGCTCCGTCAAGGCGAAGCCGGGCGTCACGGCGGCGGAGGTGCGGACCGCCTATGAGAAGGCGTACGCCGACGAGCCCTTCGTCCATCTGCTGCCCGAGGGGCAGTGGCCCGCGACCGGCTCCGTCTACGGATCCAACGCCGTCCAGATCCAGATCGCCCTCGACGAGACCGCCGGGCGCATCATCGCGATCAGCGCGATCGACAACCTCACCAAGGGCACCGCGGGCGGCGCCGTCCAGAGCATGAACATCGCCCTCGGACTCGACGAGACCACCGGCCTTCCCGTCACCGGCGTCGCCCCGTGAGTGCGGCGCGCGCCGTCACCGGCCCGACGACGACCGCGTCCGGCCCGACGACGACCGCGTCCGGCCCGACGACGACCGCGTCCGTACCGCGGCGGCCGGACGCGACCGAAGCCGCACCGCCGAACGCGGGCGGAGAAGCACCCGAGGAGACGCAGTGAGTGTCACGGCACCAAAGGGATTCACGGCGGCGGGCATCGCCGCCGGGATCAAGGAGAACGGCAAGCCCGATCTGGCGCTCGTGGTGAACAACGGCCCCCGCCGGGCCGCCGCGGGCGTCTTCACCGCCAACCGCGTCAAGGCCGCCCCCGTCCTCTGGTCCGAGCAGGTCCTGCGGGGCGGCGCGGTCACCGCCGTCGTACTGAACTCCGGCGGGGCCAACGCCTGCACCGGCCCCCAGGGTTTCCAGAACACCCATGCCACCGCCGAGAAGGCCGCCGAGGTCCTGCCGGGCCACAGCGCGGGCGAGATCGCCGTCGCCTCCACCGGTCTCATCGGGGTCCAGCTGCCCATGGACAAGCTGCTGCCCGGCATCGAGCAGGCCGCCGCCCAGCTCAGCGAGCACGGCGGCGAGAAGGCCGCCATCGCCGTCAAGACCACCGACACCGTCCACAAGACCGCCGTCCACCAGGGCGACGGCTGGCGCGTCGGCGGGATGGCCAAGGGCGCCGGAATGCTCGCCCCGAGCCTGGCCACCATGCTCGTCGTCCTCACCACCGACGCCGACCTCGACGCCGCCGCCCTCGACAAGGCGCTGCGCGACGCCACCCGCACCACCTTCGACCGCATCGATTCCGACGGCTGTATGTCCACCAACGACACCGTGCTGCTGCTGGCCTCCGGGGCCTCCGGCGCGGTCCCGGAGTACGAGGTGTTCGCCGCCGCCGTCCGCGAGGTCTGCGACGACCTCGCCCGGCAGCTCATCGGCGACGCCGAGGGCGCCTCCAAGGACATCCGCATCGAGGTCGTCAACGCGGCCACCGAGGCCGACGCCGTCGAGGTCGGCCGCTCCATCGCCCGTAACAACCTCCTCAAGTGCGCCATTCACGGCGAGGACCCCAACTGGGGCCGGGTGCTCTCCGCCATCGGCACCACCCGGGCCGCCTTCGAGCCCGACCGGCTCCATGTCGCCATCAACGGCGTATGGGTCTGCCGTGACGGCGCCGTCGGCGAGGACCGCGAGCTGGTCGACATGCGCTACCGCGAGGTACGGATCACCGCCGACCTCTCCGCCGGGTCCGAGTCCGCCGTGATCTGGGCCAACGACCTCACCGCGGACTACGTCCACGAGAACAGCGAGTACAGCTCATGAGCGGCGCCACCCGAAAGCACACCGCGCTCCCCAAGGCCCGGATCCTCATCGAGGCGCTGCCCTGGCTGACCCGCCACCAGGGCAAGATCGTCGTCATCAAGTTCGGCGGCAACGCCATGGTGGACGAGGACCTCAAGGCGGCCTTCGCCCAGGACGTCGTCTTCCTCCACCACGCCGGTCTCCGGCCGGTCGTGGTGCACGGCGGCGGCCCCCAGATCAGCGCCCAGCTCGACCGGCACGGCCTGGTCAGCGAGTTCAAGGCGGGACTGCGGGTCACCACCGACGAGGCCATGGACGTGGTGCGGATGGTCCTGGCCGGACAGGTCCAGCGCGAGCTGGTCGGGCTGCTCAACGAGCACGGCCCGATCGCGGTCGGCATCACCGGCGAGGACGCGCACACCATCAACGCCACCAAGCACATGCCGGTGATCGACGGCGAGCCGGTCGACATCGGCCGGGTCGGCGAGGTCACCAGGATCGACACGGGCGCGGTCGAGGCGCTGCTGAAGGACGGCCGCATCCCGGTCATCTCCTCCATCGCCCGTGCGGAGGACGACGGTCATGTCTACAACGTCAATGCTGATACGGCGGCTGCGGCACTCGCTGCGGCGCTTGGCGCGGAGACCCTGATGGTCCTCACCGACGTCGAGGGGCTCTACGAGAACTGGCCCCTGAGCGACGAGGTGATCAGCAGGCTCAGCGCCACCGAGCTGGAGAAGCTGCTGCCGGATCTCTCCAGCGGCATGGTCCCCAAGATGGAGGGCTGTCTCTTCGCCGTCCGCAACGGAGTCAACACCGCCCGGGTCATCGACGGCCGGGTGCCGCACTCCATCCTGCTGGAGATCTTCACCGACGAAGGCATCGGCACCATGGTCCTGCCCGACGGGCGGGCCGCATCCACGACGGAGAGGGAATGATGACCAACCAGGAGTACGCCCAGCGCTGGCAGCGTGTGATCGCCGACACCTACGGCACGCCGAAGCTGTCTCTCGTCCGTGGCGCGGGCAGCACGCTCTGGGACGCGGACGGCGCCGAGTACACCGACTTCACCGGCGGGCTCGCGGCGAACGCGCTCGGTCATGCCCACCCCGCCGTCGTCGAGGCGGTCTCCCGGCAGATCGCGTCCCTCGGCCATGTCTCCAACCTCTACGCCGCCGAGCCGCCTATCCTGCTCGCCGAGCGGCTGATCCAGCTCTTCGGCAGGCCCGGGCGCGTTTTCTTCTGCAACTCGGGTGCCGAGGCCAATGAGACCGCCTTCAAGATCGGCCGGCTGACGGGCCGCACCGGGATGGTCGCCGCCTCCGGCGGCTTCCACGGCCGCACCGTGGGCGCGCTCGCCCTCACCGGCCAGCCCGCCAAGCAGCAGCCGTTCCTGCCGCTGCCCGGCGACGTCACCCATGTCCCCTACGGGGACGCCGAAGCCCTGCGCGCCGCCGTCACCACGGACACCGCCCTGGTGATCCTCGAACCGATCCAGGGCGAGAACGGCGTGATCACACCGCCCCGGGGGTATCTCCAGGCCGCCCGGGAGATCACCAGCGCCGCCGGCGCCCTGCTCGTACTGGACGAGGTCCAGACCGGCATCGGACGCACCGGCCACTGGTTCGCGGCCCAGGCCGAGGGCGTCGAGGCCGATGTCGTCACCCTCGCCAAGGGCCTCGGCGGCGGACTGCCGATCGGGGCGGCCGTCGCCTTCGGCGAGACCGCCGAACTGCTGCGGCCCGGTCACCACGCCAGCACCTTCGGCGGCAACCCCGTCGCCTGCGCCGCGGGTCTCGCCGTACTGGACACCCTCGCGGCCGATGGACTGCTCGACCAGGTCAAGCGGCTGGGGGAGAAGATCCGGGACGCGGTGGAGGATAGCGAAGGCAAAGGAAGACACCCCCTGGTCTCCCATGTCCGTGGCGCGGGCCTGATGCTGGGTATCGTGCTCAACGAGCCCCTCGCGCCTAAGGTGCAGCTCGCGGCTCAGAGCGCCGGCTTCCTGGTGAACGTCCCAGCTCCCGATGTAGTACGGCTGATTCCGCCGCTGATCATCGGCGAGGCCGAGGTGGACGCCTTCCTCGGGGCCCTGCCCGGCATGCTCGACGCGGCCCACGAGCAGAACGGGGAAGGACCAACCGGGGAATGAGACGACGATGACCGAGGCGCAGGACACCGACCAGGGAAGCCAGGCGGTACCGCAGACCCGTATGGCCCGCCACCGTCGGATCGTGGACATCCTCAACCGGCAGCCGGTGCGCTCCCAGAGCCAGCTGGCGAAGCTCCTCGGGGACAACGGGCTGAGCGTCACCCAGGCGACGCTCTCCCGGGACCTCGACGAGCTGGGCGCGGTGAAGATCCGCAACACCGGCGGCGAGCTGATCTACGCGGTGCCCAGCGAGGGCGGTTTCCGCACCCCGCAGGCCCCCCTCGGCGAGTCGGCGAAGGAGGAGCGGATGCGCAGGCTCGCCGGGGAGCTGCTGATCTCCGCCGAGGCGTCCGCCAATCTGGTGGTCCTGCGCACTCCTCCGGGCGCGGCCCAGTTCCTCGCCTCGGCCATCGACCAGGCCGAACTGCACGACATCCTCGGCACCATCGCCGGGGACGACACCCTGATGCTGATCAGCAGGCACCCCACGGGCGGCCAGGCGCTGGCGGACCATCTGCTGCGCCTGGCCGAGAACGACCGTTAGGGTGTTTCTGATGGATCGTGCCGGGCTCGCCCGGTCCGGGCGGAAGCCCGAAGTCCGAAGCCCGTCGCCCGCTGAGCCGGAAGCCCCGGGACTGCTGAACGCGGAGCCCGTCGCCCGCTAGACCTCAAGGCCCCAAGACCTCAAGGCCCCGAGGGCGGGCCTTACGCGCTCCCCGCCGTCTCAGGGCGCGGCGGCAGCGGCAGCGGCAGCGCGGGGAGCCCGTCCAGGCTCACGCCCACATGCTCCTTCTTCGCGCAGTACGCGGCGAACTCGTCGTCCGACTTCCGCCCGAAGTGCTCCGCGTGCTGGGTGCGCTCCTCCCGGTACTCCATGAACGGCACCGCGAACCCGCAGGCGTCCCCGATCCGGCGGGCGTGCACGACGATGATCGCGCGGGCCGCCGGCCCGTCCGCCTCCGCGAAGTGGGCGATGAGCCCGGGCCAGCGCGGATCGTCCCGGAAGACCGCCTCACCGCTGCCGTGCACCCGCAGCACCTTCGGCGGCCCGGTGAAGGCGCACCACATCAGGGTGATCCGCCCGTTCCCCTCCTCGCGCAGATGGGCGATGGTCTCCGCGCCGCTGCCGCCGAAGTCGAGATACGCCAGCGTCCGCTCGTCCAGGACCACCAGGGTGCCGCTGCGGCCCTTGGGGGAGAGATTGACATGCCCGTCCCCGGCGAGGGGCGCGGTGGCCGTGAAGAAGACCGGCTGCTGCTCGATGAAGTCGCGGATCCTGCCGTCTATGCGTTCATAGCGCTTTCCCATACGGCGATTATCCGGTGCGTGCCCGCGCTCCCGCCGGGAGTTTCGGGCCCCCCGGAGGGGCCCCGGAGGGCCCGCCGGTGTGGTTGCTCCGAAGGCGTTGACGAAACATACAGTCGAGTGCATACTTATTCCATCACCGAATGCATCGTAAGGAGAATCCCGTGACCGAGCGCGTCGTACTCGCCTACTCGGGCGGTCTGGACACCTCCGTAGCCATCGGCTGGATCGCCGAGGAGACGGGCGCCGAGGTCATCGCCGTCGCCGTGGACGTCGGCCAGGGCGGCGAGGACCTTGATGTCATCCGCAAGCGGGCACTCGCCTGCGGCGCCGTCGAAGCCGAGGTCGCCGACGCCAAGGACGAGTTCGCCGACGAGTACTGCCTCCCGGCGATCAAGGCCAACGCTCTCTACATGGACCGGTATCCGCTGGTCTCGGCGCTCTCCCGGCCCACGATCGTCAAGCACCTCGTCGCCGCGGCCAAGAAGCACAACGCCGGCATCGTCGCCCACGGCTGCACCGGCAAGGGCAATGACCAGGTCCGCTTCGAGGCCGGAATCTCCGCACTCGGCCCCGACCTCAAGTGCATCGCCCCGGTCCGTGACTACGCCATGACCCGGGACAAGGCCATCGCCTTCTGCGAGGCCAAGCAGCTTCCGATCACCACCACCAAGAAGTCGCCGTACTCCATCGATCAGAACGTCTTCGGGCGGGCCATCGAGACCGGCTTCCTGGAGGACATCTGGAACGCGCCGATCGAGGACATCTACGAGTACACCTCCAACCCCGCCGAGCCGCGTGAGGCCGACGAGGTCGTCATCTCCTTCAAGGAGGGCGTCCCGGTCGCCATCGACGGCAAGCCCGTCACGGTCCTCCAGGCGATCCAGCAGCTCAACGAGCGGGCCGGCGCCCAGGGCATCGGCCGGATCGACATCGTCGAGGACCGGCTCGTCGGCATCAAGTCCCGTGAGGTGTACGAGGCCCCGGGCGCGATCGCGCTGATCACCGCCCACCAGGAGCTGGAGAACGTCACCGTCGAGCGTGAGCTCGCCCGCTACAAGCGGCAGGTCGAGCAGCGCTGGGGCGAGATGGTCTACGACGGCCTCTGGTTCTCCCCGCTCAAGCGCGCCCTGGACGGCTTCATCAACGAGGCCAACCAGCATGTCACCGGCGACATCCGGATGACCCTGCACGCCGGCCGGGCCGTCGTCAACGGCCGGAGGTCCGAGCAGGCGCTGTACGACTTCAACCTCGCCACCTACGACACCGGCGACACCTTCGACCAGTCCAAGGCCCAGGGCTTCATCGAGATCTTCGGTCTCTCCGCGAAGATCGCGGCCAAGCGCGATCTGAGCTGATCCCGCCCGCGCACCACAGCCGCCTCCCCGTTCCTCCGCGCCGGGGAGGCGGCGGCACATCCACTCATCCCGAGGAGCTTCAGCAGTGAGCAGCAACAACGGCGATGTCCGGCTCTGGGGCGGACGGTTCGCCGACGGTCCCGCCGAGGCGCTGGAAAGGCTCTCCGCCTCCGTCCACTTCGACTGGCGTCTCGCGCCCTACGACATCGCCGGATCCCGTGCCCACGCCCGGGTGCTGCACCGGGCCGGACTGCTCAGCGACGACGAGCTGACCCGGATGCTCGCCGGGCTCGACCGGCTCGAAGCGGATGTCGCCGACGGCTCCTTCACCGGCACCGTCGCCGACGAGGATGTGCACACCGCGCTGGAGCGGGGCCTGCTGGAGCGCCTCGGCCCCGATCTCGGCGGCAAGCTGCGGGCCGGCCGCTCCCGCAACGACCAGGTCGCCACCCTCTTCCGGATGTATCTGCGCGACCACGCCCGGATCGTCGGCGGGCTGCTCGCCGAGCTCCAGGACGCGCTGGTGGGGCTGGCCGAGGCGCACCCCGACGTCGCCATGCCGGGCCGTACGCATCTTCAGCACGCCCAGCCCGTGCTCTTCGCCCACCATGTGCTCGCCCATGTGCAGTCGCTCTCCCGGGACGCCGAGCGGCTGCGCCAGTGGGACGCGCGCACGGCGGTCTCGCCCTACGGCTCCGGGGCGCTCGCGGGCTCCTCGCTCGGGCTGGACCCCGAGGCGGTCGCGGCCGATCTCGGCTTCGAGCGCGGTTCGGCGGCCAACTCGATCGACGGCACGGCCTCCCGGGACTTCGCGGCGGAGTTCGCCTTCATCACCGCGATGATCGGCGTGAATCTCTCCCGGATCGCGGAGGAGGTCATCATCTGGAACACCAAGGAATTCTCCTTCGTCACCCTCCACGACGCCTTCTCCACCGGCTCGTCGATCATGCCGCAGAAGAAGAACCCGGACATCGCCGAGCTGGCGCGCGGCAAGTCCGGCCGGCTGATCGGCAATCTCACGGGCCTGCTGGCGACGCTCAAGGCGCTGCCGCTGGCGTACAACCGGGACCTCCAGGAGGACAAGGAGCCGGTCTTCGACTCCTGCGACCAGCTGGAGGTGCTGCTGCCCGCCTTCACCGGGATGATGGCCACGCTCACGGTGAACCGGGAGCGGATGGAGGAGCTGGCGCCGGCCGGTTTCTCGCTCGCCACCGACATCGCGGAGTGGCTGGTCAAGCAGGGGGTGCCGTTCCGGGTGGCGCATGACGTCGCGGGCGCGTGCGTCAAGGTGTGCGAGAGCCTCGGCATCGAGCTGGACGAGCTCACGGACGAGCAGTTCGCCGAGATCTCCGAGCATCTGACCCCCGAGGTCCGCACGGTTCTCACCGTCCGGGGCGCACTGGCCTCCCGCGACAGCCGGGGCGGTACGGCCCCGTCCGCCGTCGCGGTCCAGCTCGCCGAGGTCAAGGCCGATCTGGCCGCCCAGCACGAATGGGCGGATGCCGCACGGTAGGCGGCCTCCGCGTCTTCTCCCCGACACCGCCGCCGCCCAGCGCGCGAGCGCGTCGACAGTCCGGCCGGGTCCCTCCGGTCCGGCGGCCGACGCGCCGCAGCCGGGCGGCGGCGGTGTTTCGCATGCGCCGAGGGTGTCCCTCTCGTATGCGCCGAGGGCACCCCTCTCGTCTCGTACGCACCGAGGACGTCCCTCATCGCCGTGGCAGATGAGTCAGCACATGATCTGATGAGACATCCATGTCTCACTTGGGTTATGGTCGTGTCATGACAGTCGATCGTGAGCAGATGCTGCGCAGCGCCGCCGCGCTTCTCTCCCGTAGAGCCACCGCGACCATGGACGAGGTGGCCAAGGCCGCAGGCGTCGGCCGCGCCACCCTGCACCGGCACTTCGCCGGGCGGGACGCCCTGGTGCGCGCGCTGGAGGACTTCGGGCTGAGGGAGTTCGAGGCGGCGGTCGACGCCGCCCGGCTGGAGGAGGGGCCCGCGGGCGGCGCGCTCGGACGGCTCGTCGGCGAGAGCGTGCCCTCCGCCCCGCTTCTGGCGTTCCTCATCACCGAGAACCAGCTCTTCGAAGGCGAAGAGGTCAACCAGGGCTGGGCCAGGATCGACGCCCGGATCTCCGCGCTCTTCCAGCGCGGCCAGCAAGAGGGCGTCTTCCGGATCGATCTGACCGCCGCCTGGCTCACCGAGGCCCTCTACGGGCTGCTCAGCGCGGGAGCCTGGTCCGTGCAGACCGGCCGGGTCGCGCCCAAGGACTACCAGTTCATGATCACCGAGCTGCTGCTCGGCGGCTGCACACGACGGAGCGTGGAGAGATGACCAGCACCGACCTCAAGGCGCCGGAGACCGTACGCGCCCCCGGACGCTGGCTGGCGCTGTCCGTCCTGGTGTTCGCCGTGCTGCTGGTGGCGGTGGACGCCACCGTCCTGGGCCTGGCGACCCCCTTTCTGAGCGAGGATCTCGCACCGTCCGGCACCCAGCTGCTGTGGATCGGCGATGTGTACTCCTTCGTCATCGCGGGTCTGCTGATCTCGATGGGCAGCCTCGGCGACCGCATCGGCCGTAAGAAGCTGCTGCTGACCGGCGCCGTCGCGTTCGGCGCGGTCTCCGTGCTCAACGCCTATGCGACCAGCCCCGAGATGATGATCGTGGCCCGCGCGCTGCTCGGCGTCGCCGGCGCCACCCTGATGCCGTCCACGCTCGCCCTGATCCGCAATCTCTTCCACGACCCCAGGGAGCGCAGTCTCGCCGTCGGCATCTGGGGCGCCGCGGCGTCGGCGGGCGCGGCGGTCGGGCCCCTCGTCGGCGGTGCGCTCCTGGAGCACTTCTGGTGGGGCTCGGTCTTCCTGATCAATCTCCCGGTCATGGCGATCCTCGTCGTCGTCGGCATCAAGCTGATCCCCGAGTCGCGCGACCCGAACCCCGGCCCATGGGATCTGATCAGCGTCGCGCTCTCCCTGATCGGCATGATCGCCGTCGTGTACGCGATCAAGGAGACGGCGGTGCACGGACTGAGCGCGGGGACCGCCCTGGCGGCCGTCGTCGGCGGCGGCGCTCTCTTCTGGTTCGTACGGCGGCAGCTCACACTGCCCTCGCCGCTGCTGAACGTCAGACTCTTCCACCACCGGGGCTTCTCCGGGGCCGTACTGGCGGATCTGCTGACCATCCTCGGACTCGCCGGACTGGTCTTCTTCCTCTCGCAGTTCCTCCAGCTCGTCCAGGGACGCTCCCCGCTGGAGGCGGGGCTGATCGAGCTGCCCGCCGCCATCGGATCGGTCGGCTCCGGTCTGCTGGCCGGCCATCTTGCCCGGCGGGCGTCCGTGCGCAGCACGGTGTCCGGGGGACTGGCCGCCGTCGGCCTGGCGCTCGGCGCCTGTGTGCTGCTGACCGCCGACACCGGGCCGCTCGCCATGGGCGTCGCGCTCTTCCTCGGCGGATTCGGCGCGGGCCTCGCCTTCACGGTGACCGCGGACGTGATTCTCTCCAGCGTGCCCAAGGAGCAGGCGGGCGCGGCGTCGGCCGTCTCCGAGACGGCGTACGAACTGGGCGCGGCGCTCGGCATCGCCCTGCTGGGCTCGGTGGTGACCGGTGTCTACCGGGGCTTCCCCACCCCGGACGGCGTGCCGGCCGAGGCGGCCGACGCGGCCCGGGACTCCCTCGGCGGCGCGGTCCAGACGGCGGACGCGCTTCCGCAGGAGCAGGGCGCGGCCCTGCTCTCCTCGGCGCAGAGCGCGTTCACGGACGGGCTCCATATCGCGGGCGCGATCGGCTCGGCGCTGCTGCTGGCGACCGCCGTCGCCGCCTGGTTCCTGCTGAAGGGGCAGCGTCTGGAGGACGGCGTCGAACACCCCTGACCGCAGCGCGCAGGAGGGCCGGACCCCGATCGGGGTCCGGCCCTCCTGCGCGTACGGTCTCCGGCGCTGGGCGTCAGGCCGCCTTCGCCTTGCTGGCGTACATGTCCACGTACTCCTGGCCGGACAGCCGCATCACCTCGGTCATCACCGAGTCGGTGACCGCGCGCAGCACATAGCGGTTGCGCTCCATGCCCTCGTACCGGGAGAACTCCATCGGCTCCCCGAAGCGGAGCGTCACCCGGCCGGGCCGGGGCAGACCCGAGCCGCCCGGCTGGAGCTTGTCCGTGCCGATCACCGCGAACGGCACCACGGGTGCGCCGGTCATCAGGGTGAGCCGGGCGATTCCGGAGTGGCCCCGGTAGAGCCGGCCGTCGGGGGAGCGGGTGCCCTCGGGGTAGATGCCGAACATCCGGCCGCTCTCCAGGATCCGACGCCCTGTCATCAGCGCGGCCACCCCGCCGTTCGCGCCGTCCCGGTCCACCGGGACCATGCCGACGCCGCTGAAGAACCAGGCCATCGCCCGTCCCTTGAGGCCCTTGCCCGTGACGTACTCGTCCTTGCCGATGAAGTAGACCGGACGGGTGCACACCAGCGGCATGATCATCGAGTCGATGAAGGTGAGATGGTTCCCGGCCAGAATGACGGGGCCGGAGCCCGGGATGTTCTCGACGCCTTCCGCGCGGGGGCGGAACATCAGGCGCAGGAAGGGTCCTAGCACGGCCTTGATGAGCGACAAGCGGGACAACGAGTCCTCCGGTGTCATGAACGGACGGCAGCGGTGGGCGGCCGGTGCGGCGCTCCGAGGAACCCTCTGTTCGGGTTCGGCTGAGTCTGCGCAGGTGAGGACGATACTCGCGGTTGCCGTTCGATCGCACATCGGGTTCATGGGACGGATACACACTGTTGACGTCTGTTCGCGCCACGTTTCCGCAGGGTCTTCCCGGTGGCATAGATCGCTCTCTAGCGTCGGACACCGCCCGGCAGGTGCGGGACATCACAGCGGGAAACGGCCCGGGGGTACCTCTGGAGGACAGGGAATACCCATAAGGCACAGCAGGCGCAGAACGTACGGAGAGGGAGCCCTCATGACCCACGGCACGGCAGACGGCACGGCAGACGGCGCGGACACGGGCGCGCGGCGGAGCGAGGACGGGAGCACGGACCGGAGCGGGGACAGGAGCATGGACCGGCGTACGGGCTGGAGCGCGGCGGCGGGCCCGGGGCGGCGGAGCCTGCTCGGAGCGGCGGTGCTCACCACCACGGCCCTCGGCGTCCCGGTCGCCGCCGCCGGACCGGCGGCGGCGGGCGAACGGCACGGCGGGCACGGCGGCTCGTACCGGGATCTGCCGCGCCCCACGGT
>NZ_VCLA01000111.1:61416-70730 GCF_009600885.1 Streptomyces jumonjinensis | reverse complement strand
CACGGGGGTAGAAGGGCGGCGGCGGTCGTCGGGGCTTTCCACGCACCCGCGCTGACGGCCCGTCCGGAGACGGCTCCGGAAGGGGGGCCGGCAGCGGAGCCGTACGGAACCGTGGCCTCCGAATCCGGCCCGGGCGTAGTCGCCGAGCCCCCGCAGCCGGGCTCGAAGGCTCCCGGCCCGCAGGCTCCGGGAACCGGGTCCGGCGGCCCCCGGCCCGTCGGGGCGCGTGCGGGCGAGCCGGGGGACGGAGGAGGGATCGTCACCTCCCTGGTGCCGTACTCGTATCCGCTGCTGGACGAGCGTTCCGGATACCCGGCGGGGATCCGGGACCCCGAGTGGCAGCACGGCGTCTTCCGGGCCGCGGGCGATCCCCGGCTCCTCGACGATCTGCTGACCGCCACGGCCGTACGGATCTGCGCGGCCGTCCGGGAGGCCGGTCACCCCAGCGGTCCCGCCGACGCACGGGAAGTGGTCCGGGTCGCCCGGGATCTCGCGGCGCTGCGCGGGCTGCCCGCCGCGGGGCGGGGAGAGCTCGCTGAGGCCGCGCAGACCGTGCTCACCCAGGGCAGGCTGCTCGGGCGCGGCCGGGTCGTGGCCTCGGCGATGGAACAGGTGCTGGTGGGCGCACGGCAGGGCCGGCTGGCCCCGGGCACCCCCCGTTCGGGCCTCGGCCCCTCGGTCGAGGCGCTGCTCGCCGAGCTGAGGCTGCCGGGACCCGCGGAGCCCGGCCCCCGCGAGCTGCGGCTGGACATGCTCCGTTCCGATCTGGACCGGCGGCGTGAGATCGCCCTGCGCCGGCTCGCCGTGTGCCGGGTCCCCTATGGGGAGGAGTCCGGCGTCGCGGGGGTCGGTGAGGCCGTGGCCCTGACCACCCGGTGGACGGTGGCCTGGTCCCCGTCCACGGCGGCGATGCTCGATGTGGCCGGGCCGCACGGCGTGACCCTGGAGCAGGCCGCCGCGGGCATGCTCCGGCACCGCCGCGCGGAGGAGCGCCGCCGGGGCGGCCCGACCGCCGCCGAAGCGCTCGACGGACTGGCCCTGGCCGCGTCCTGCGCCCTGTCCTCGCTCGCGGCCGAGCGGCTGGCCGAGGCCGCCGAGCTGGTCCCGGCGACGGGCGCCCTGCCCGAACTGCTCGCGGGGATGGATCTGCTGGACCGGATCCGGTCCGGCCATCTGCCCGGCGTCGGCGCGGGCTGGGAGCGCCCGGCGGTCGACGCGGCGTATGAGGAGCTGGTCTCAGCGGGAGTGCGGGCGCTGGACGGCCTCGCGGGCTCCGCCGAACCGGCCGACGCCCGCTCCCTGGTGGCGCTCGCCGGGCAGGCCGCCGAGGTGGGCGGCGGGCTGCGGCTCGCCGACGCGCTGGCACGGCTCGAAGCCGGAGCCACCCCGCTGATGCGGGGCGCCGCGGGAGCCGCCCGGGTGCTGCTCGGGCAGCGGGACCCGGCGGAGTTCGGCGCCCGGCTCGCCTCCTGGGCGGATGCCGCCACCTCGTCCGAGCCGAGGGCCCGGCTGGGCGAGTTCCTGCGCGGTTGTCTGCTCGCCGCGGGCCCGCTGCTGGAGACGGGCCGCGCGCTGGACCCTCTGCTGGAGCGGGTGGAGTCCTTCCCCGACCGCGCCTTCCTGGAGCGGCTGCCCGCGCTGCGGGCCGGGTTCGACATCCTGGCTCCGGCGGCCCGCTCCCGGCTGCTGGCGGTGGTGGAGGACCGTACGGGGACGGCGGCGGGCGCCTTGACGGGGCCGGTGACGGATCCGTCCGTCCTGGCCCTGCTGGCGCTGGCCGACCTGGCGGGCCGCGAGGCCCTCGCGGCGAGAGAGCTGAGCACACGGCCCGGTCCCACGACACCGGACCCGGCCGCCGGGCCGGGCAAGTCCACGACACCGGACCCGGCCGCCGGGCCGGGCAAGTCCACGACGCCGGATCCGGCCGCCGGGGCGGGCGAGGACAGCGCCCCTCACGACCGTGTCCCCGCAGGCACCGCCCCCGTGGGCCGGGCCGCCGCCGGACCCGGGGCCGGTACGGACCCCGTGGGCCAGGCCGCCGAAAGGCCCGGAGCCGACACGCACTTCCCGGCGGACGCGGCAGCGGGCCAGGCCCTGGCCACCGCGCCGGGTGCCTCCGCGCCGGGCCAGGGCTTCGCCCTCACCTCCGCGGCGCGGCCGGACGCGCGCGCCGCGAGCCGGCCGGGCGTTCCGGAGCGGGGAACGGGGAGCGGCGGGACGGAGACAGGCACCCGGCGAGGTGCACACCCCGTCCCCGGTGCCGCGCCCAGCACGGACGGGCCGGGCGCGGCCGCGGACCAGCACGGCGGCTCCCTCGTCCCGGGCGGGCGGACGCACGGCCTCCAGGACGCGGGCAGCGTGCCCGGCGACGGCCCGGGCGACCCCGTCGCCAAACCCCCGGCACCCGGGCTCACTCCCGGTGAGCGCTGGCGGCTGCTGCTGGGTCGGGGACGGGAGCTGAGCGGCAACGCCCAGCGCTACGCCACGGCTCTGGACGAGCTGTACGGCGGCGGGCGCGGCGAGGGCTCCCGGGGCGAGGACGCCTACGGCGGCGGAAGCGAGGCCCCTTACCCGGATGTGCGGGCCTGGTCGGACGAGCTCGCCGCCCTCTTCGGCCCGGGCATACGCGAAGAGGTGCTCGCCACGGCGGCCGACTCCGGACGGCTGGACGCCGCGCTGGAGCTGGACCCCGCCGCCGCCAGGCCCTCGGTCGAGCTGCTGCGGACCGTTCTCTCGTACGCGGGCGGGCTGCCCGAACAGCAGCTCGCCCGGCTGCGCCCGCTGGTGGCCCGGCTGGTGGCGGAGCTGACCGAGGCGCTCGCCAACCGGCTGCGCCCCGCGCTCACCGGTCTCGCCCACCCCCGGCCCACCCGGCGGCCGGGCGGACCGCTGGATCTTCCGCGCACCCTGCGGGCGAATCTGGCGACCGTCCGGCGGGACGGGGACACGGGCGCGGTGACCGTCGTCCCGGAGCGGCCCGTGTTCCGCACCCGGGCCCGCAGATCGACCGACTGGCGGCTGGTGCTGGTCGTGGACGTCTCGGGGTCGATGGAGGCGTCCACGATCTGGTCCGCGCTCACCGCGTCCGTCCTCGCCGGAGTCCCCGCCCTCAGCACGCACTTCGTGGCCTTCTCCACCGAAGTGGTCGACCTCACCGACCAGGTGGACGATCCGCTGAGTCTGCTGCTGGAGGTCCGCGTGGGCGGCGGCACCAGCATCGCCCGCGGACTGCGGTACGCGCGCGAGCTGGTGACCGTGCCCTCGCGCACCCTGACCGTGCTGGTCAGCGACTTCGAGGAGGGCGGCCCGATCGGCCCGCTGCTCACGGAGGTGCGGGCGCTGGTGGACGCGGGCTGCCATGTCCTCGGCTGCGCCTCGCTCGACGACGAGGGCAGACCCCGGTACTCGACCGGTGTGGCGGGCCGGTTGGCGGCGGCGGGCATGCCGATCGCCGCACTCAGCCCTCTGGAGCTGGCCCGCTGGGTCGGCGAGCGCGTAGGAGGTACGCACCGGTGACGACGAACCCTTCACCCGGTCTGCCCCCGGTGGCGGCCGAGGTGGCCGCCGGGGCCCTGGAGCTGCTCCCCGCGCGGCTGCGCAAGCGTGCGGACGCGGCCCTGGCGAAAGTCCCCGGCTGGCCGGTGGAGACCACGCCCGACGGGGTGCGGATCAGGGTCGACGAGGACACCTCGGTGACCCTGCGGACCAGCGACGGGGTCGTGGCGCACCCGGACGACGCGGTCTGCGGCTGTCTGCTCGCCCCGGCCTGTCTGCACCGTGCGGCGGTCCTGTCCAGCGCTCCGATCGCCGAACCCGCCGCCGACCCGATCGCAGACCCGATCGCCGAACCCACCGCCGTCCCGGCCGCCGGGACGGGCGGCGACGGCCCAGGCAGGACGCAGGGCGGCGACGGTCCTGCCTCCCCTCCGGACGGCGACGGCCCAGGGGCGGCCGAGGACAAGGGCCCGACCGCCGGCCCGGCCGCCCGGGCGGAGGGCTCCGGGCTGGCGGTCCTCCTCACCCCCGTCCGGGCCGCCGCGCTCGCGGCCCTCCGCGCCGCCACGACGGCGGTCCTCGCCGGCGGGGTCACCGGGACCGGTGCCGTCCACCGCGCGGAGCTGCTGCACGCGGCGCACTCGGCACGGCTCGCCGGGCTCCCGCTCCCGGCCGCCGCCGCGGTGCGGATCGCCCGGCTGCTGGGTGAGGCGCGCTCGGACGACCCGGCGTTCCGGCTGTCCGAGCTCTCCGCCGAGCTGGCCGGGCTCCTCGGCCTCCTGCGGAGGCCGACCGACGCGGCGGCGCCCGTGCGGCGCTCCTATCAGCCCGCGAAGCCGCTGCGCCTCCAGGGCCTGTTCACCGAGCCGGTGGTCACGGCGTCCGGCTACGCGGGCGCGACCGCGTACGGCATCGCCCCGGACGGCGTTCTGCACACCGTCTCGGACATCGCCCCCGGCGGGCCGGAGCGCGCGGTTCAGGCGGCGGGGACCCCGCTGCCCGGCGGCTGTGCGCTGCCGCTGCGCGAGTGGGGCGACGGCGGGGCGGTGATCCTGACCGGCCCCACGGTCTCGCCGGACGGGCGGATCGGCGGCGGCTCCCGGGTGCGTTCGGTGCGGGCGGCGGGCGCGCGCTGGCATGAGCAGCCGCTCGACGCGCTCTGGCGGCGACCGCCCGCCGAGCAGCTGGCCCGCGCCCTCGACTGGCTGGCCGAGCCCGCCGGGAGCCGCCCGGCCGGCGGCGATCTGCTCTTTCTCGCCGGGACGGTCACCGCGCGGGGTTTCCGGGTCACGGGCGGGCCGGTGGTGCGGCTGCTGGCGCCGGACGAGCGTCCCGAGCTGGCGTACGCGGAGAATCTGCGGCTGCTCGCCTCCCGCCCCGGCCTCGGCCTGTGGCTGATCGCCCGCGCGGTGGCCGACCGACCGGGCGCGGTGCGGGCGCTGGCGGCGGCGTGGACGGGTCATGACGGGGAGCGGGTCCGGGTGGATCTCGGCCTCCGGCGGCTGAACCGCTCCCACATACCGGCCACCGGAACCGGACCCGCCCAGGAACCCACCGCCGGACCTGGACCCGCCCAGCCCGCCGGGCCCGGGCCCGAAGCCGCCCCGCCCGTACTCCCCATGGAGCTGGAGCTGCTGCGGCGGGCGGTGGACCGCACGGTGGCGGGCGGGCGGGCCGTCACCGCCGCCTCGGCCGATGGGGAGCTCCCCCGCAGACTGGCCGCTGCGGGCCTGACCACGGGCGCGGAGTGTGCGCGCGCTCTGGCCGAGACGGCCGCCGACCGCCGTCATGACGCCCTCGGCAGACTGCTCCCCGCGGACCCCGGGGCCTTCGCCACGGCCTGGCTCGCCGCCGCGGTCTACGCCTCGGCCGCGGCCCGCTCGCTGATCCCGGCCGCCTGGGCCTCGCACACCCCGGAGCCGGCCCCTGAGCCGAACCCGGAGCCGGACGCAGCCCTGGAACCAGTCCCGGAACCAGCCCCCGCGGCGAGCGGCGGCCCCCTCGCCGCCGCCGCGACCACCGCTCTCCCCGGAGAGGAGGCGAACCGATCGGCCCTGCCATGCGTCTGACCTGGTGTGATGAATCGTCCTGGAAGCCTGCTGACCCGGCTGCGCCCGCCGAGGCTGCCCCGTACCCAGCGCGGCCGGCGACGGCTGGTGCAGGCGGCGATGGCCGGCTGTGTCCTCGCCCTCGCACCCGCGACCTGGATGCACGCCGTCGCCGACAGCCGGGTCCGCACGACCGCCGATGTGCCCGCCCAGGAGGTCGCCGTGGTCTTCGGCGCGGGTCTGTGGGAGGGCAGGCCCACCCCCTATCTCGCGCACCGGCTGGACGCGGCGGCCGAGCTCTACCGCACGGGCAAGGTCAAGGTCGTCCTGGTCACCGGCGACAACAGCCGGGAGGATTATGACGAGCCCGACGCCATGCGCGGTTATCTGTCCGAGCGCGGGGTGCCGGACGACCGGATCGTGAGCGACTACGCCGGTTTCGACACCTGGGACTCCTGCGTCCGCGCCAAGGAGATCTTCGGCGTCGACCGCGCGGTCCTGGTGACCCAGGGCTTCCATATCCGCCGGGCCGTGGCGCTCTGCCGCTCCGCCGGGGTCGACTCCTATGGGGTCGGGGTGTCCGAGCCGCACGACGCGACCTGGTACTACGGCGGGGTCCGGGAGATGTTCGCGGCGGGGAAGGCGGCGCTGGACGTGGTCTTCGAGCCGGACCCCCGCTATCTGGGGGACCAGGAGGCCGGTGTGACGGAGGCGCTGGCGGCGGCGGAGGACTGACGCGCGGGCGCCGACACCCGGGCGGCGGCTCGCGCGGCCACTCCTCGCGCGCGACAGTGAATCCCATGGGAAACATGGACAGAGACATGGCGGCCCTGCTCACCCGTCACTCCGAGGCCCTCGCGCTCTTCGGCGAGCGGGTGCACGCGGTGCGGGCCGATCAGTGGGACGAGCCGACGCCCTGCACCGACTGGTCCGTGCGCGATCTGGTCAACCATCTCACCGCCGAGCAGCTATGGGTTCCCGCCCTGGTCACCGAGGGTTCCACCACCGAGGAGATCGAGGAGGCGGGCGACGCGTACGACGGCGACGTCCTCGGGAAGCGCCCGCGCGCGACCTGGGACTCCGCCGCCCGGGCCGCCCACCGGGCCTTCGCGGAGCCCGGGGCCCTCAAGCGGATGGTGTGGCTGTCGTACGGCGAGACCCCGGCCGTCGCCTACTGCTCGCAGATGATCACGGACGCGGTGGTGCACAGCTGGGATCTGTCGCGGGCCATCGGCGCGTCCGAGCGGCTGCCCGACGCGCTGGTGGCGTTCGCGCTGGAGGAGGTCACGCCCTATGCCTCGGGGCTGTCGGCGTCGGGCCTCTTCGCGCCGCCCATCGAGCCGCCCCCGGGCGACAGTCACCAGACCAGACTGCTCGCGCTGCTGGGCCGCCGCGCCTGATCCCGGCGGCGGCACGACACAGCTGCTCTCCCCCTGGACCGCGCGCCGCCATCTGGACCGCGCGCCGTCATCGCCCGCTGGTCTCCGCCTCGATCCACTCCAGATAGGCCGCGCTGCCCAGCACCAGCGGCGTGGCGATGATCTCGGGAGTCTCGTAGTCGTGCGCGGCGAGCAGATACGCCTCCAGTTCCGGATACCGCCGCTGACCGGTCTTGAAGACGATCTGCCACTCCTGGGCGGTCTCGACGGCGTTCCGCCAGCGGTAGACGGAGGTCACGGGCGCGGAGATCTGGGCGCAGGCCGCG
The DNA here is from genome assembly GCF_009600885.1 of Streptomyces jumonjinensis. Classification (GTDB taxonomy): domain Bacteria; phylum Actinomycetota; class Actinomycetes; order Streptomycetales; family Streptomycetaceae; genus Streptomyces; species Streptomyces jumonjinensis. The sequence goes on along the minus strand of NZ_VCLA01000111.1, from coordinate 63,482 downwards.
AGCCGCGCCTCCACCGCCCCGCGCGCCAGCGCCTCCGCCTTGGCGGCGGTATCGGTCGTGGTCAGCACGGTCAGGGCATGGGGCACGGCGGGAGAATGCGCGTCCATCCGGCGCTCCCTTCCAACGGTTCGTACGGGCGGGTCCGGCCCACCACCGTACGGGGCGCCGTCGAGCCCCCCACCGAGCCCCGCCGAGCCCCCGTCGAGCCCTCACCAAGCCCCGCCGACCCCATCGAAACCGGGCCAACCCGCCGGAATCGGCCCCGTCCCCGGAAGCCGCTCCGCGCCCGTCACCCGCTCATTAGGGTGAGTCCATGACGCACATCGAGATCAACGGTGTCGCCGCCACCGCCGAAGCCCTTGCCGTGCCCGCGCTCACCGTTTACGGGCACTTCACCGCCATGCAGGTCAGAGACGGACGGGTACGCGGGCTCGCCCTGCATCTGGAGCGGCTCGACGCGTCGACCCGGGAGCTGTACGGGCAGGGCCTGGACGGCGAGCGGGTCCGGGCGGACGTGCGCCACGCGCTCGCGGCGGCCGGCACCGGCGACGGCGCCGTCCGGGTCTATGTGTACTGGCCCGAGGGCGACGAGCGGGCGACCCTCATGGTCACCGTCGCCAAGCCGCAGGACATGCCCCGCTCCCCCCATCGCCTGCTCTCCGTGCCGTACGCCCGCGACAACGCCCACATCAAGCATCTCGGCTCCTTCGGACAGCATCACTCCCGCACGCTCGCGCACCGGGCCGGGTACGACGAGGCGCTGCTCACCACGCCGGACGGGCTGGTGACCGAAGGGGCGATCACCAATATCGCCTTCTGGGACGGCACGGCCGTGGTCTGGCCCGACGCCCCGTGTCTGCGAGGGGTGACCATGGCGCTGCTGGAGCCGCTGCTGCCCTCGGTACGCCGCCGGACGGCCCTGGCCGACCTGCCCGGCTTCCGCGCCGCCTTCATCACCAACGCGCGCGGCTTCGCGCCGGTCGACCGCATCGACGACATCGAGTTCACCGTGGACGCGGCGCTGATGAACACGGTGGCGGCGGCGTACGACGGACTGGAGTGGGATCTCATCTGATCCGCACGGATGATCCACACGTGATCCGCTCCGACCCACGTGGATGATCCACACGATGATCCTCGCGAATGATCCACGTGGACGGGTGACACCGTCACCCATTCAGAGCGGTCGGCAACTGATGCCCCGTCACCCGCTCTGACCTGCGACAACGCCCGGCGTCCAGCACGACACGCCGAGCGGGTCGAGGAATCTGATGGGGTATCAGCAGGCGTGGGCGGCGGTAGACGCCTTACCTCTGAGATGACGTATTCCGCATCTCGCTTTACGGAGGAACACCATGCCCACCACCGTCCGCCTGCTCTCCAGTACCGTGCTGGTGGTCACCGCCATAGGCCTCGGTGCCCCCGGGGCACACGCCAGGGACCATGAGTCCCTGGAGGTGTATCCGTCCACCGCCGCCCCGGGGGCGATCGTCACCGTGCACGCGACCGCCTGCGGCGGCAACGGCCATGGCGTCGGCGACGTACGTTCTCTGGGCGCCGGTGAGTTCCATCTCGCCCCCGGCACCTATGAGAGGAACGTGGTCGGACAGTTCCGGGTACCGCGCTCCGCCCGGTCCGGGACGTACGGCCTCAGCGTGCTCTGCAACAACGGCGAACGCGTCACCGGCGACATCGCCGTACGGAGCTCCGAGAACCGCCCGGGTTCGCACAGCGACAAGAACCAGGGCGACTCGGGCTCGTACGACAGCGGCGGCGGCGGCGAAAGCGGCAACAGCCATGGCGGCAGCGGTGGCAATGACCCTGCCGACTACAGCAGGGACGACGTGGGCGGGCTGCATCATCAGCAGCCCAGTGGCCATGTCCAGACCGGTGTCGGCGGCAGCGTCGGCCCGGACACCACCCAGATCGCGACGGGCGTGGCCGTACTGGCCATGGCCGCCGCGGGCGGGACCCTGCTGCTGCGTCGCCGGGCGAGCGGCGCGCAGGGCAGCTGACGGACGGCCCCGAGACCGTTCCGTACCCGCCGAATCCCCCCGTTCCCGGCA
>NZ_VCLA01000111.1:21303-60993 GCF_009600885.1 Streptomyces jumonjinensis | reverse complement strand
GGGGGGGGGGAGCTCACCACAGCCGGGGGAGAGCCCGCCACAGCCGGGGGAAACTCACCACAGCCGGGGGGCTCAGAGCCGACTCAAGGAGTGCCGATGGGCAGCACCAAGCTCACGGGCTGGCCCCTGGCCATCGCCGTCTGCGCCGGTGTGTGGCTGGTGCACAACGGCTCCCAGAACGTCACCCCGCCCGTCCCCTCCGCCGCCGAGGCGTTCGCCGCCGGCCCGCACGCGTACTCCAGCGCCGCCGCCGACCCGCTTCCCCCGTCCGCGCCGCTGCGGCTGCGCATCCCCTACATCGACGTCGACACCCCCCTCATCGGGCTCGGTCTCGACCGCGAGGGCGGTCTGGAGGTGCCCCCGCCCGACGACGGCAATCTCGCGGGCTGGTACCGGAACGGCACGCCCCCGGGCGCCGAGGGCACCGCCATCGTCGCCGGCCATGTCGACAACGCCCGGGGCCCGGCCGTCTTCTACGGTCTCGGCGCGCTCAAGAAGGGCAACCGGATCGAGGTCTCGCGCCAGGACGGCCGGACGGCCGTGTTCACCATCGACGCCATCGAGGTCTACGAGGCCGACGCCTTCCCCGACCGCAAGGTGTACGAACCGAAGAACCGCGCCGAGCTACGGGTGATCACCTGCGGCGGCGGCTTCAGCGAGAAGACCGGCTACCGGGGGAACGTGGTCGCCTTCGCCCATCTCATCGGCGTACGCGAGACCACGGCGACCGGAACGGCGACCGGAACGGCAACCGACCCGGCAGCCGACCCGGCGACCGGTAACACCACCGGTAACGCCACCACCAGCACCACCGGAGACATCACCGGCAAGGCATGACCCCGGATGATCAGCGCCCCCCGCGACCGTCCCCGCTCCCCCAGCCACCGGGGCGCGGCACCCTGGCCGGACCGATCGGCCGGGTCCCGGTCACCACCGTCGCGCCGAGTTCGGCCGACCGCGCAGCCCGGGCCGTCAGCCCGCCCGCCGCCGCGATCCGGAGCGCCTCCGCCGTCTGGCGCTCGCCGGTCTCGAACAGCAGCGAACCGCCCGGACGGAGCCAGTCGTACGCCCCGCCCGCCACCCGCCGCAGCACATCGAGGCCGTCCGGACCGCCGTCGAGCGCGACCCGCGCCTCATGCAGCCGGGCCTCGGCGGGCAGCAGGCCGATCTCACCCGTCGGCACATACGGCGCGTTCGCCAGCAGCACATCGACCCGGCCGCGGAGCCCGCCCGGCAGCGGATCGTAGAGATCGCCCCAGCACGCCACCCCGCCCACGCCCGCGAGATTGCGCCGGGCGCAGCGCACCGCCGCGGGGTCGATGTCGGCGGCGTACAGCTCGGCCCGGCCCAGCTCCGCGGCGAGCGCCGCGCCCAGCGCGCCCGAGCCGCAGCACAGATCGACGACGACCGCGCCGGGCCGGGCGAGCTCGGCGGCCCGCCCGACCAGGAATCCGGTGCGGCGGCGGGGCACGAAGACCCCGGGGGCCACGGCGAAGCGCAGCCCCCGGAACTCGGCCCAGCCGAGCACATGCTCCAGCGGCAGTCCGGCGATCCGCCGTTCCACCATCGCGGCGAGCCGGGCCGGGCCGTCGGCCTCGGAGATCAGCAGTTCGGCCTCGTCCTCGGCGAAGACGCAGCCCGCCGTGCGGAGCCGGTCGACGATGGAGCTGTAGCCGTGCGGCGGAATCGATGGCATGAGAGCCTTCCGGGGCCGAAGGGCGTGCCCGGACAGTGGCTCCCCGGGCTGACGGATCCTACGCTGATCGCCCAGATACGACGGCGGAGTTCGGCTGTATTCCAGGGGGCTCCGGGGGGACCTCCCGAGCGAAGGGCGAGACGATGACGGGCTGGCGCAGCAGCGACATGCCGGATCAGCACGGACGTACGGCCGTGGTCACCGGGGCCAACAGCGGCCTCGGGCTGATCACGGCCCGGGAACTGGCCCGCAGGGGTGCGAGAGTGGTGCTCGCCTGCCGCAGCGAGGAGCGCGGCAGGGAGGCGGAGGAGCGGATCAGGGCCGCGCTGCCGGGCGCCGAGGTGGAGTACCGGGCGCTGGATCTCGCCGATCTCTCCTCGGTACGGGAGTTCGCGGCCGGTTATCCCTATGAGCGGCTCGATCTGCTCATCGACAACGCGGGGGTGATGGCCCTGCCGAGGGGCCGGACCGCCGATGGCTTCGAGACCCAGTTCGGCGTCAACCATCTCGGCCATTTCGCGCTCACCGGGCTGCTGATGCCGAAGGTGCTGAACACCCCCGGCGCCCGGGTGGTCAGCGTGTCCAGCGCCATGCACGCGCTGGCCAATGTGGACATGGGCGATCTCAACAGCGAACACCGGTACCGCCGCTGGATCGCCTACGCCCGCTCCAAGACGGCGAATCTGCTCTTCGTGCACGAGCTGGCGCGACGGCTGACGGTCGCGGGCTCCGATGTGGTCGTCGCCGCCGCGCATCCGGGGTACGCGGCCACCAATCTCCAGACCGCGGGGCCGCGGATGGAGGGACGGCGGTCCGCGGAGCGTTTCATGCGGGTCGGCAACCGCGTCTTCGCGCAGTCGGCCCTCGCCGGGGCGCTGCCGACGCTGTACGCGGCGACCGCGCGGGGGGTACGGCCGGACTCGTTCACCGGCCCGGGCCCGGTGGGCTGGCGGGGCTCGCCCGCCCCGTCGTGGCGGGCGAGCTGGACCCGCGACGATGTGGCGGGAGAACGGCTGTGGGTGGCGTCGGAGCAGCTCACGGGCGTGGTGTACGAGGGGCTGCCCCACTGACACACTGACCCGTCGGCCCTGAGCGCACCCTCACCTCACACCCGGCGCCTCACACCAGGTCCGACGCCTCGAACACCGCGCGCGCCGTGTCCGACTCGATCCGCTCGCGGAGCGTCCGGAGCACCGGGGAGCCGGTGCGCAGCAGCCCGCGCTCCCCGGCGACCCGCGCTCCCCGGTCGAGTTCGTGCCAGAGCAGCGGATTGGCGGCGAGGGTCGTCGGGTCCACCTCGACCCGGCGGCCCCGTACGTCCTTGAGCACGATCCGCTGGGCGATGCCGTCGCGGCGGGAGACCTGGGTGAGCAGATCGGTGCTGACCCGGCGTTCGCCAAGGAGTCCGCGTACCGAGAGCCAGTGGCGGCCAGCCGTCACCCGGGGCGGGAAGAGCACGACGAAGAGCGTCACGGCGAGCCCGGCCCAGAGCATGGAGCGCCCCGCTTCGACGGTTCCGGCGGCGAGGTCCACCAGATGGAGGAGCACGATCAGGCTCAGGGAGCAGAAGAAGGCCGCCCAGAGATCGTGCACCCAGCGCCGGTCCTCGGCGAGCACCACCCGTTCCGGGTCCCCCGGGCCGTCGCCCTCGGAGCCAGGCCCCGCGCCCTCCCCGGAGCCGGAGTCGGCCCCCGCGCCCTCCCCGGCTCTCGTTCCGTCCTGGAATCCGCCGTTCCCGCTCTCGCTCCCGCTCTCACTCTCCATGGGCGGGACGGTAGAACCACACCCCCTCCGCTGTCCGCATCGCCGTCAACCGCTGACGGATTCCGTACGCCGCGCGTCAATGTCGTGTGAAGACGGCCCGCCATAGCGCAAGGGTCATGACAAGAGGTCAGGTGACAGGAGAAAACGGCCCGCACGCTGGGGCTGCCCACCCCGCCCCGGCCGCCTTCAGGGCCTCCGGCACTCCGACCCGCCATCAGCGGAGGTTCCCGACACGATGACGACGCTCTCCACTCCGCCCTCGGGCGCCTCCGGCCGCCTCCCCGGCGAGGACGCCGCCGACAGCCCCTCCGGCGCAAAGGCCGCGAACCGGCCCTCTGGCGAAGAGCCCTCGGACCGGCCCCCCGGCGAGGACGCCGCGCACCGCCCACCCGGCGAAGACGCCTCCGACCGCCCCCCAGGCGTCACCCTCGCGGGCGAACGGCACCGGCTCACCGCGCTCCAGGGTCTGGCCGCCCTCTCCCTGGACGCGATGGCGTCGGTGGCGTACGGTCCCGAGGCCATCGTGCTCGTCCTGGCGACGGCGGGCGGCGTCGGCCTCGGCTACACCCTCCCCGTCACCCTCGCCATCGCCGCGCTGCTCGTCGTGCTGGTGGCCTCCTACCGCCAGGTCATCGCCGCGTTCCCGGACGGCGGCGGGTCGTACGCCGTCGCCCGCGCCCATCTGGGACGGCGCACCGGGCTGGTGGCGGCGGCCTCGCTGATCCTCGACTACGTCCTGAACGTGGCGGTCTCCGTCACCGCGGGCGTGGCCGCGCTCACCTCCGCCTTCCCCTCCCTCTACGACCACCGGCTGCCGCTCTGCCTCGGGGTGCTGGTCCTGGTCACCTCGGTGAATCTGCGCGGAATCGTCGATTCGGCGAAGGCGTTCATCGTGCCCACGGCAGTGTTCGTCGGCTCGATTCTGACCCTGATCGCGGTGGGTCTGTTCCGGGACGGCCCGGTCTCCACCGAGACGGCGGACGGCCATGCCTCCGCGCTCGGCGACAGCGCCACCACGGTCGGCGCGCTGCTGCTGCTCAAGGCGTTCGCATCCGGCTGCTCGGCGCTGACCGGGGTGGAGGCGGTCGCCAACGCCGTGCCGTCCTTCCGGGCCCCGGCCGCCAAGCGGGCCCAGCACACCGAGATCGCGCTCGGCGCGCTGCTCGGGGTGATGCTGATCGGCCTCTCGGTCCTCATCGGCCGCTTCCATCTCCAGCCGGTCGAAGGCGTCACCGTCCTCGCCCAGCTCGCCGACGCCTCGCTCGGCCACAACTGGGGCTTCTACGTCGTCCAGTTCGCGACCGTCGTCCTGCTGGCGCTGGCCGCGAACACCTCCTTCGGCGGGCTGCCGGTGCTGATGTCGCTCCTCGCCCGCGACAACTTCCTCCCGCATGTCTTCCGGCTGAAGGCCGACCGCGAGGTGCACCGCCACGGAGTGATCGCGCTGGCCGCCGTCGCGGCCCTGCTGCTGCTCTTCTCCGGCGGCGACACCAACACCCTGGTGCCGCTCTTCGCGATCGGCGTCTTCGTCGGCTTCACCGTCTGCCAGACCGGGATGGTGGTCCACTGGCGGCAGGAGCGCTCGGCCGGCTGGCGGCGCAAGGCGGTGCTCAACGGTCTGGGGGCCGTGCTGACCGGGGTGAGCGCCGTCGTCGTCACCGCCACCAAGTTCACCGAGGGGGCGTGGCTGATCGTGCTCGCGCTGCCCGCGCTGGTGCTGCTCTTCGAGCGGGTGCACCGCGCCTATGGCCGGATCGACGAGCGCATCGGGCTGGGCCGGGTGCCTCAGGCCCCGCGCCGGGAGCGCTCGCTGGTGATCGTTCCCGTATCGCATCTGTCCCGGCTGACCTCGGAGGCCGTGAACGCGGCGGTGTCGCTGGGGGACGAGGTGCGGGCGGTGACCGTCACCCATCAGGACGCGGAGGACCGCGCGGAGTCCAGGGCGCTGCGCCGGGACTGGGAGCTGTGGAATCCGGGCGTCGAGCTGGTGGAGCTGACCTCGGAGCACCGGACGATAGGGCGGCCGGTGTCGGAGTACGTACGCAGGATCTACCGGTACCACCCAGGCACCCGGGTCACCGTGCTGATACCGGAGGCGGAGCCGGAGCGGCTGTGGCAGCGGCTGCTACAGAACCAGCGCGGGGCGGTGCTGGCGCACGCGGTACGGCGGGACACGGAGGCGGTGATCTGCCGTCTGCGCTTCCGGCTGGCTGATAATGAGCGCGCGTCGAACTCCTGGGACCGTCGCTGACCTCGGTATCCGCACAGGTTCGACCTCTCGGCGTCATCTGTTGTTGACGCTCCGTCAACCGTGGGCCTCTAGGTTCCCTCGTCGCGCGACACCGCGCCGCCGCCCGGCGGCGCGGGCGGTCAACCAGTCCAACTGGAGCGATACGTGGAACGACGCGGCTTTCTGCGCACTGCGGTCATCGGCGGCTCGGCCGCCGCGCTCGGCGGCTCTCTGTGGCGCGACGCGGCCCTGGCTGCCCCGGTCCCGGCCCCGGGCACAGCCCCCGTCCCGATCCCGGACCCGGGCCTCGACGACCCGGCCCCGGACCCGGCGGCCGGTTCCCCAGCCCGCCCCGCCGCCGAGGATCCCGCTCAGCCCGGCCCCGGCCCCTATGGCGCGCTCGGCGCCGCCGACGCGAACGGCATCGCGCTGCCGGCCGGCTTCACCTCCCGGGTGATCGCCCGCTCGGGACAGCGGGTCACCGGTACGTCGTACAGCTGGCACAGCGCCCCGGACGGCGGGGCGTGCTTCGCGGACGGCGACGGCTGGATCTATGTCTCCAACGCGGAGATCGACCCCTCGGGCGGCGCGAGCGCGGTGCGTTTCGACCCGTCCGGCGCGATCACCGGCGCGTACCGGATTCTGTCGAACACCCGGCAGAACTGCGCGGGCGGGCAGACCCCCTGGAACACCTGGCTCTCCTGCGAGGAGGTGAGCCGGGGGTGGGTGTACGAGACCGACCCCTGGGGGGTGGCTCCGGCCGTGCGCCGGGACGCGATGGGCCGCTTCAAGCACGAGGCCGCCGCCGCCGACCCCGTACGCCGGGTGATCTATCTGACCGAGGACGAGTCCAACGGCTGTTTCTACCGGTTCGTCCCCACGGTCTGGGGCGATCTGTCGTCGGGCGTCCTCCAGGTGCTGACGGCGGGCGGCGCCACGTCGGGCTCCTTCACCTGGACGACCGTCCCCGACCCGGACGGCTCGCCGACCGTGACCCGCAGCCAGGTGCCGGGCGCGAAGAAGTTCAGCGGCGGCGAGGGCTGTTACTACGCCGATGACCGGGTGTGGTTCACCACCAAGGGCGACAACCGGGTCTGGCGGCTGAATCTGAACGCCGGCACCTACGCACTGGCCTATGACGACTCCCTGGTCAGCGGGGATGCGCCGCTGACCGGCGTCGACAATGTCACGGGCAGCGCCTCGGGCGATCTGTTCGTGGCGGAGGACGGCGGGGACATGGAGATCTGTGTGATCACCCCGGAGGGGGAGGTGGCGCCCTTCCTCCGGATCGGGGGGCAGTCGGCGTCGGAGATCACCGGCCCGGCGTTCTCCCCGGACGGGACCCGGCTGTACTTCTCCAGCCAGCGCGGTACGAGCGGCTCGTCGTCGGGCGGGATCACCTACGAGGTGACCGGCCCGTTCCGCGTCTGACCGGTCCGGCCAACGGCCAGGACCGGCCCGGTCCGCGTCCAGGGCCTGGCCGCTACCCCGTCGCCTCCGCCGGGGCGCCGCCCCTGAGCAGGGCGGCGCCCAGCGGGGTCAGCGTATGCAGTACGGAATTGCCGTGCCGCAGGGTCAGCACCAGGCCCGCCTCCCGCAGCACCGCCGCGTGCTGGCTGGCGGAGGCGAGCGAGACCCCGGCCCTGCGGGCCAGTTCGCTGGTGGTGCAGCCGTAGCGGATGGCCTGGAGCACGGCGGACCGGGTGTGCCCGACGAGCCGTCCGAGGGAGGGGGCGAGCGCGGCCTGCGCGCTCTCCCCGAAGGCCGGGTCGGGGCTGTGGGCGGCAGGATAGACGAGCACGGGCGGCAGCGCGGCGTCCCGGTAGACCACCGGGTTGCCCCGGCAGAAGAACGACGGCTGGAGCAGCAGCCCCCGCCCGTCCAGGCGCAGTTCGCGCTCGACGGGGTAGTCCGACTCCAGGACCGGTGCGCGCCAGCGCAGTACGGGCGGCAGCGAGCCCAGCAGTTCGGCGGCGCCGCCGTCGAGCAGCGCCCGGCCGCGCACCGCCCGGTCCGCTTCGACCCTGGCCTGTATATGAGCCCAGTACGGCTCGATCGCGGCCCGATGGTAGCCGCGGAGCACCGAGACCAGACGGGCGAGCGGCTCGCTCCGCCCCTCCGCGAGTCCGGCGAGGCGTCCGGCCCGCTCCGCGGTCCGTTCGGCCGCGCGGTCGGGGGCTTGTTCAGGAGGGTGGCCCGCCGACACCAGCTCCAGTTCGGAATGGAGGCGCTCGGGCCGGGTCGCCCGGATCGCCTCCAGCCCGGTGTCAAGGCCACAGCCGCCGGGCGGAGTGAGAAAGTCCGGGAAATAGCCCCGGGGTGGCACCAGAGCGGAGAGCAGGCTTGTTTCACCATTCAACCGCGATCGGGTTTCCGAGCGCCATTCGCCGAACATCTGAGCGCGGCGCCGCTCTCTCAATCGATGAAAGCTGAGAATCGTTTCCCACCACACATCCGGCCGGACGGCCATTCGCACTCTGGCTAGGTCGTCACCGGTGAAATGGATACGCAGCACTGAACCCCCACTGTTGCACCCGCAATCGCCCCCGATCATTGAGTATGCACGCCATCACAGGCCGTCACCACGGAGTTTCGGCCAGAGTTGAAATGCCTCGCCCAGGTCGGGTGCGAACCGAAAGGCTGTACGGCGTCGGGCAGGTTCCTTCTGTCTCCGAAGGATGGACGCGAAGACCGTGGGGGGCTTCGCACATCCGGCGGCGGGTGACAGAAGGTGCGGCTCCCTGTCCGGCTGGGGTAAATGGGGCGCGGCCCGTGGATGGGGATCCACAGGCCGCGCTCCGCCCGTTCTTTCGCAGGCGGACGACAGAAATTAGCGTTACGTCAAGATCCGCCCTACGGCGGAGTAACACTCCGCAGCCATCAATTCAACAAGGTGTTTACGCGTGGCCGAAATAAACATAACGGCCCTTCGGTATCCGATGCGACGGTGCGCCGGAAGGGCCGGAGCGACGGTCCGGCGGTACGACGGAGCAGCCGGTACGACGGTCCGGCGGAGCAGCCGGAGCAGCCGGTACGACGGTCCGGCGGAGCAGCCGGTACGACGGAAGGGGCGGGCGGCCCGCACAGGCCGCCCGCCCCTTCCTGGTGCTCCGGAGCCGCCGCCGGCCGGGGGCGAGGGAAGGGATCGGCCGTCGGCGGCTCCGGCGTCAGTTGGTCACTGGGCGCCGCCGGGCGCCAGAGCCGCCGCGCGGCCGGCCTCCAGCCGCGCCACCGGAATCCGGAACGGCGAGCAGGAGACGTAGTCGAGGCCGACCTCGTGGAAGAAGTGCACGGACTCCGGGTCCCCGCCGTGCTCACCGCAGACGCCCAGCTTCAGATCGGGCCGGGTGGCCCGCCCCGCCGCCACGGCGGACCGCACCAGCGCGCCCACCCCGTCCTTGTCGATCGTCTCGAACGGCGAGACCCCGAAGATGCCCTTCTCCAGATACGCGGTGAAGAAGCTCGCCTCCACATCGTCCCGGGAGAAGCCCCAGACGGTCTGGGTGAGGTCGTTGGTGCCGAAGCTGAAGAACTCGGCGGCCTCCGCGATCTGCCCGGCCGTCAGCGCGGCACGCGGCAGCTCGATCATCGTGCCGAGCGCGAGCTTCAGCCGGGCCCCGGTGGCGGCCTCGACCTCGGCGATGACCCGCTCCGCCTCGTCCCGGACGATCTCCAGCTCCTGGACGGTGCCCACCAGCGGGATCATGATCTCGGCGCGCGGGTCGCCCTTGGCGTCCTTGCGGGCGGCGGCGGCCTCCGCGATCGCCCGTACCTGCATGCCGAAGAGACCGGGGATGACCAGACCGAGCCGTACGCCCCGCAGCCCCAGCATCGGGTTCTGCTCGTGCAGCCGGTGGACGGCCTGGAGCAGCCGCAGATCGTTCTCGTTGTGGTCCTCGCGGGACTCGGCGAGGGCCACCCGCACGGAGAGCTCGGTGATGTCCGGGAGGAACTCGTGCAGCGGCGGGTCGAGCAGCCGGACCGTGACCGGCAGCCCGTCCATCGCCTCGAACAGCTCGATGAAGTCCTGCCGCTGGAGCGGGAGCAGTTGATCCAGCGCGGCGGTGCGCTCGGCGTCGGTGTCGGCGAGGATCAGCTTCTCGACCATCTCGCGGCGCTCGCCGAGGAACATGTGCTCGGTGCGGCAGAGCCCGATGCCCTGGGCGCCGAAGCGGCGGGCCCGCAGGGCGTCCTCCGCGTTGTCCGCGTTGGCCCGTACGCGCAGCCGGCGCACCCGGTCCGCGTACGCCATGATCCGGTGCACGGCGGCGACCAGTTCGTCGGCGTCGTCCGCGCCCGCGTGCATCCGGCCCTCGAAGTACTCGACCACCGGCGGCGGCACCACCGGCACCTCGCCCAGGTACACCTTGCCGGTCGAGCCGTCGATGGAGACGACGTCGCCCTCCTCGACCACGGTCGCGCCCACGGTCAGCCGCCGTCGCTTGGTGTCGACTTCGAGCTCCTCGGCCCCGCAGACACAGGTCTTGCCCATCCCCCGGGCGACCACGGCGGCGTGTGAGGTCTTGCCGCCGCGCGAGGTGAGGATGCCCTCGGCGGCGATCATGCCGTCGAGATCGTCGGGGTTGGTCTCCCGGCGGATGAGGATGACCTTCTCGCCGGAGCGCGACCATTTGATGGCGGTGTACGAGTCGAAGACGGCCTTGCCGACGGCCGCGCCGGGCGAGGCGGCGATGCCCCGGCCGAGCAGCTCGACCTCGGCCTCCTCGTCGAAGCGGGGGAACATCAGCTGGGCGAGCTGGGCTCCGGTGACCCGCTGGAGCGCCTCGGCCTCGTCGATCAGGCCCTGGTCCACCAGCTGGGTGGCGATACGGAAGGCGGCGCCCGCCGTCCGCTTGCCGACCCGGGTCTGGAGCATCCACAGCCGGCCGCGCTCGATGGTGAACTCGATGTCGCAGAGATCCCGGTAGTGGTTCTCCAGCGTCTCCATGATCTGCATCAGCTGGTCGTACGACGCCTTGTCGATCTTTTCGAGCTCGGCGAGCGGAACGGTGTTGCGGATGCCGGCGACGACGTCCTCGCCCTGCGCGTTCTGGAGGTAGTCGCCGTAGACGCCCTGCTGGCCGCTGGCCGGGTCCCGGGTGAAGGCGACGCCGGTTCCGGAGTCGGGGCCGAGGTTGCCGAAGACCATGGAGCAGATGTTGACGGCGGTGCCCAGATCGCCCGGGATGCGCTCCTGGCGGCGGTAGAGCTTGGCGCGGTCGCCGTTCCAGGAGTCGAAGACCGCCGTGACCGCGAGATCCATCTGCTCCCGGGCGTCCTGGGGGAAGTCCCGCCCGGCGTGGTTCTTGACGATCTTCTTGAACTGCTTGACCAGCTTCTGGAGATCGGCCGCGTCCAGATCGGTGTCGACCGCGACCTTCTTGGCGGTCTTGGCCTCCTCCAGCGCCTCCTCGAAGAGGTCGCCGTCGATCCCGAGGACGGTCTTGCCGAACATCTGGATGAGCCGGCGGTACGAGTCCCACGCGAAGCGCTCGTCGCCCGCCTGCCGGGCGAGCCCGGCGACGGAGTCGTCGGAGAGGCCGATGTTGAGGACGGTGTCCATCATGCCGGGCATGGAGAACTTGGCGCCCGAGCGCACCGAGACCAGCAGGGGATCATCCGTCTGGCCGAGCTTCTTGCCCATGTGCCGCTCCAGGGCGCCGAGGTGCGCACTCACCTCGTCGCGGAGGGCGGCGGGCTCCTCGCCGCTGTCGAGATAGACCCGGCACGCCTCGGTGGTGATCGTGAAGCCCGGAGGGACGGGCAGTCCGAGGTTGGTCATCTCGGCGAGGTTCGCGCCTTTGCCGCCGAGGAGGTCCTTCAGATCCTTGTTGCCTTCGGTGAAGTCGTAAACGAACTTCTGATCGGGATGATCCTTGATTTCCGACACGGCTCTCGGCTCCAAGAGGCTCGGTGGCTGCCCTGACGGCGAGGAACATACCCAGATCGAAGGCGTCTGGGTACGCCCGATCGGCCGTCATACGGCCGTAACCACCCGTCCGCCAGCGGATCGAAAGAGCCCCCGGAAGCGGGGCCTTCAATACCGTCGCTTCAAGCCTTGAACGCATCCCCTACCCAAGGCGACAGCGGACGGTGCTTCATCGACGGATGGTGCCGGGTCGCTTGAGAGGGTGAACCCAAGAAAGGTGGCACCCAGTGCCACCCTTCCGAGAGGTGCAGTCGCACCGTTTCCGCTCATCTGAGCGGATCACTTATCAAGAGTGGCGAGAATCACGCGTCGGACGGAGCCTCCCGGTCCGCCATGCGGACCGGAAGCCGTACGTCCGGCCGATCCGCCGCTCCTCGGGCGAGCGCGGGTCAGCCGCCCGAAGTGTCCAGTTCGGCGTCGGCGCCGACACCCGCGCAGTCGTAGGGGTCCTTCAGCCAGCCGTCCGGGAGCACCACCCGGTTGTTCCCCGAGGTACGGCCGCGCGGGCCGTCCGCGCCCACGGGCCAGGACTGGTCCAGATCCAGCAGCGCCAGCCCCTCGTCCAGCTCGGCGAGCGAGGAGGTGATCGCCAGCCGCTTGCGCATCTCGGAGCCGACCGAGAAGCCCTTCAGATACCAGGCCACATGCTTACGGAAGTCGATCACTCCGCGCGCCTCGTCGCCGATCCACTCGCCCAGCAGCTCGGCGTGGCGCCGTATCACCCCCGCGACCTCCCGCAGGGTCGGCGCGGCGAAGGAGCCGGTCCCCTCGAAGGCGGAGACCAGATCGCCGAAGAGCCAGGGCCGCCCGAGGCAGCCGCGCCCCACGACCACCCCGTCGCACCCGGTCTCGCGCACCATCCGCAGCGCGTCGTCCGCCGACCAGATGTCGCCGTTGCCCAGCACCGGGATCTCGGGGACATGCTCCTTGAGCCGGGCGATCGCCTCCCAGTCCGCCGTGCCGCCGTAGTGCTGGGCGGCGGTCCGCCCGTGCAGGGCGATGGCGGTGACCCCCTCGTCGACCGCGATCCGGCCCGCGTCGAGATAGGTGATGTGATCGTCGTCGATGCCCTTGCGCATCTTCATGGTGACCGGCAGCGCTCCGGCGTTGCCGACCGCCTCATGGAGGATCGCCCGCAGCAGGGGCCGCTTGTACGGGAGCGCCGACCCGCCGCCCTTGCGGGTCACCTTGGGGACCGGGCAGCCGAAGTTCAGATCGATGTGATCGGCGAGATCCTCGTCCACGATCATGCGGACCGCCTTGCCCACGGTCACCGGGTCCACCCCGTACAGCTGAATCGACCGGGGCGTCTCGCTCGCGTCGAAGTGGATCAGCTGCATGGTCTTCTCATTGCGCTCGACCAGCGCCCGCGTCGTGATCATCTCGCTGACGAAGAGCCCCTTGCCCTGGGAGAACTCCCTGCACAGGGTGCGGAACGGCGCATTGGTGATCCCTGCCATGGGCGCGAGCACCACCGGCGGCTGTACCGAGTGCGGGCCGATGGTGAGCGTCGGGGAGGGCGACGGGGCGAGCGTGGTCATCCGTCCATTGTCGCGTATGGCCGAAGTACGCCGGGCGCGGATCATCAGCCGGCCGTACGATCGGCCCATGTCCGAGCTGACATCCCGACGACGGCTGCTCGTGCTGGCGATCTGCTGTATGAGCCTGCTGATCGTCAGCCTGGACAACACCATCCTCAATGTGGCGCTGCCCTCCATCGGCCGGGACCTGCACGCCACCGTCTCCGGTCTCCAGTGGACCATCGACGCCTACACGCTGGTGGTCGCGTCGCTGCTGATCCTCATGGGCTCCATCGCCGACCGGATCGGGCGACGCAAGGTGTTCATGGCCGGTCTGGTGCTCTTCACCCTCGGCTCGCTGCTCTGCTCCCTCGCCCCGAGCCTGGAGGCGCTCGTCGCCTTCCGGGCGATCCAGGCGATCGGCGGCTCGATGCTCAATCCGGTCGCCCGGTCGAGCATCAGCAACACCTTCACCGACCCGGGCGAGCGGGCCCGCGCGATCGGGGTCTGGGGCGGGGTGGTCGGCATCTCCATGGCGGCGGGACCGCTGGTCGGCGGGCTGCTGGTGGACTCCGTCGGCTGGCGTGCCATCTTCTGGGTCAATCTGCCCGTGGGGATCGCCGCACTGCTGCTGGCCTGGCGATTCGTGCCGGAGTCCCGGGCGCTGCGGTCCCGGCGGCCCGACCCGGTCGGCCAGCTCCTGATCATCGTGCTGCTCGGCTCCCTCACCTACGCGATCATCGAGACGAGCCTTGCCGCCGGGGTGCTCTCGGCCCTCGCGCTCGCGGGGTTCCTGATCTACGAGCCGAGGCGTGCCGAGCCCCTGATCGATCTGCGCTTCTTCCGCAGCGCGCCCTTCAGCGGGGCCACGGTGGTGGCGGTGTGCGCCTTCGCCGCCATGAGCGGTTTCCTCTTCATCAACACCCTCTATCTCCAGAGCGTACGCGGCTACTCCGCCCTCCACGCCGGGCTCTACATGCTCCCGATGGCGGTGCTGACCTTCGTCTTCTCCCCGCTGTCGGGACGGGTGGTGAGCAGTCGCGGACCCCGGCTGCCGCTGATGGTCGCGGGGGTCGCGATGGGATCGTGCGGGGTGCTCTTCGCGGCCTTCCCGGCGGAGACCTCGGACCCGCTGCTCTTCACCGGCTATGTGCTCTTCGGCATCGGCTTCGGCGTGGTGAACACGCCGATCACCAATACGGCCGTCTCCGGGATGCCGCTCTCCCAGGCCGGGGTGGCGGCGGCCATCGCCTCCACCAGCAGACAGATCGGGACGACGCTCGGCGTCGCGGTGATCGGGGCGGTGCTGGCGGCGGGCATCTCGGCGGGGGTCCGGTCCCCGGCGTACGGACAGGAGTTCCTCGCGGCGAGCCGCGCGGCCTGGTGGGTGATCGCGGGGTGCGGGCTCTGCATTCTGCTGGTGGGCACGGCGACCACCGGGACCTGGGCCCGCCGCACGGCCCAGCGCTGCGCCGACCGCCTGGTCCCCCCGGCCCCTCAGGAGACCCCCTCCCGCGCGGGGACCTGACCCGCCGCCCCGACCTGCGCGCCGCCGGCCTCCCGAGGACGACGACATGACGAACATGCATACGGTCACGATGTGTCCCAACACCCTGTGGTGCTCGGTCACATGCTCCGCGAGGATGCGGTGGATGAGGACCAGTGGAGCGTGCGAGATATGCGGGACAGCGCTACCGGGCCCGAGCGGCAGCGGCGGACGGCCCGCCAGATACTGCTCCGGCGCCTGCCGCCAGCGCGCCTTCCGGAAGCGGGCCGCGCCGACCGGCCGGGACCACTCCCATCCGGACCACCCCCGTCCGGACCACTCCCATCCGGACCACTCCCATCCGGACCGTTCCCATCCGCGCCACTCCCGTCCGGACAGCGGGACTCCGGTCCGCCCGCTGCTGGGCCATGAGCCCGTCCGCGCGCTCGACTCCTTCATCGGCCGCCGCCGCGAGCTCTCCCGGCTGCGCGCCCTGCTGAAGACCTCCCGGCTGCTGACCCTCACCGGCCCCGGCGGCGTCGGCAAGACCCGCCTCGCGCTCGAATTCGCCCACTCCCTGCGCCGGACCACCCGGCTGGTCGAACTCGACTCGGTGGCGAGCGGCGCCGAGCTGCCCCAGGCCGTCGCCGCCGCGCTCGGCGTCGGCGAGCACGGCGGACGCAGCGGCGCCGACGCCATCGCCCACGCCCTGGCGGACCACCGCGTCGTCCTCGTCCTCGACAACTGCGAGCATCTGGCCGAGCACTGCGCCCGGTTCGCCGCCGAGCTGCTCGGCCGATGCCCCCGGCTGCGGATCGTCGCCACCAGCCGCGAGGTGCTGCGGGTCCCCGGCGAAGTGGTCTTCCGGGTCGGGGAGCTGCCCGTCTCCCCCGCCCTCCCCAGCCGCTCCGAGGGCCCCTCCGGCCAGGAGCGGACCCCCGACGCCTTACGGCTCTTCCTGGAGCGGGCCGCCGAGCGCTCCCCGGGATTCGCGCCGACCGCCGCCGGCGCCGCCGCCATCGCCGAGATCTGCCGTCGCCTCGACGGCATGCCGCTCGCCATCGAACTCGCCGCCCGCCGGATCGGGGCGCTCTCCCCGGACGAGATCCTCACCGGTCTCGACGACCAGCTCAGCCTGCTCACGGACGGCAGCAGAACCGGCCCGGGACGCCATCGCGAGCTGTCCGCCGCGATCGACTGGAGCCATCGGCTGCTCGATCCGCAGGAGCAGACGCTCTTCAGGCGGCTCGCCGTCCTCGCCGGAGGATTCGACGCCGAGGCCGCCGCAGCCCTCTGCGCCGAGGAGGGCGACGGCACGGCCCGGGTGCTGCGGACGCTCTGCGCCCTGGAGGCCAAGTCCCTGGTCGTCCGCATGCCCGGCGGCGAGCCGGGCGCCGCCGGGCCGACACCGGCCCAGGACGGCACCCCACCGGCCCCGGCCCAGGACGGCGGCCGGGCCAGATTCCGGCAGCTCAGCCCGATTCGCGCCTACGCCCTGGCCAAGCTCGCCGAGTCCGGCGAACTCCACGACACCTGGCGGCGCGCGGTCGCCTGGCTGTCCGCCCTGGTCGAGCCCGCCGCCCATGAGACCTTCCCCGACCAGACCCGGGGCCCGCAGACCCGGGAGCGGGAGAACCTCGCCGCCGCCATCGCGTACGCCGCCGCCCACGGCCGCCCCCCGCATCCCCCGCTGGCGCTCGCGCTGGCCCGTGTCCACTTCCAGACGGATCAGCCGAGCGCCACGCGCGCCCTGCTGGAAGGGAACCCGGCGCGGGACACCCCGTACGAGGCGATGGGGCTCGCGCTCGCCGCGCGGGCCGCCTGTCAGCAGGCGGACCCCACAGCGGCGCTGCGCCTCGCCGAGCGCGCGGTGGCGGCCGAACGCCGCCGGGGCGAACCCGCGGGTCTCGCCAACGCCCTGGACGCCCGCGCCGCCGCCCGGCTCCGCGAGGGCGCGTTCCCCGCCGCCATCGCCGACTTCACCGAGTGCGTGGCCATCGTCAGCGCCCTCGGCCGCCCCGCCGACGAGGCATGGTGCAGCCACCATCTGGCCTGGGCGCTGCTGCACGAGGGGCGGGCGGCCGAGGCGGGCGCGCTGATGGACGCCTGTCTTCCGGTGCTGACCGCGCAGCACGCGTGGTGCCGGAAGGCGGCGGCGCTCCACACCGCCGGTACGGTACGGCTGGAGCTGGACGATCCCGCCACGGCGGGGGAGCTGTTCACCCGGGCGCTGCGTGTGGTGCCCCGGATGAGTTTCCACGCGCTGTACCCGCTGGAGGGGCTGGCCATCGTCGCGGCCGAGGAGGGGGCCATGAAGCGTTCGCTACGGCTCTTCGCGGCGGCGGCCGTGGCACGCGCCCGGCTGGACAGCTCGCCCGACCCGGTCTGGCGGCGGCGGATGGAGGAGGCGGCGGCCACCGCCGAGGCGGCGCTGCTCCCGGCCGCCCGCAGCGGCGCGAAGGCGAGCGGGCGGCGGCTGAGCTGGCAGCAGGCGCTGGCGTACGCGCTCGGGGACGACGCTCCGGCGGCCGGGGGGCTCCGGGAGAATCCGCTGACGGCGGCGGGAGGGCAGATCGAGGCGCTCACCGGACGGGAGAGCACCATCGCCGAACTGGTCGCCGAGGGGCTCACCAACCGCGAGATCGGGACCCGGCTGGGGGTGTCGGCGAGCACCGTCGCCACCCACCTCGACCGGGTCCGGGACAAGCTGGGTCTGCGCTCCCGCACCCAGATCGCCCTGTGGGTGGCCCGTGCCCGGCACCACCCCGCCCCCGGCCACGAGACCCGCGCACAGCCCTGGCGCACCGCTCCCGACCGCGAGCCGCTGTGGGGGGAGGTTTCGTAACGTCTCCAGGATCGCCGGTCATCCGATCGATCCGCCGCCGCGCTCCCGCTGTCAGGCTCCTCTCATCAGGGCACTCCCCGGAACGCACCGCCTAGCGTTCCGGGGGGTGCCCTGATGAGCGATTCGTCACCCACGGAGACGCGAGGAGACCCCGCAGATGCCCCACCAGCAGACCTCGGACGGCCAAGACCACAGTGCCGAGCACTCCGCCGTGAACCGGTCAGGCTCCAGAAGGACGTTCATCAAGGCGAGTTCGGCCACGGTGACCGCCGCCGCTCTCGGCACGGTCGCGGTACAGGTCAGCCCCAGCGCCTCCGCCAGACCCCTGACGGTCGTGGACGAGGCTCTCCGCGCCGGACGGCCGGTGTCCCTCACCCCCGCCTGCGACGGGCACGAGACGCCCGCCGCAGCGGAGGGGCCGCTCTTCAAACCGGAGTCGCCCGAGCGGACGAACCTGATCACCCCCGGCATCCGGGGCGTGGAGCTGGAGTTCACCGGCACGGTCTACGACACGGCCTGCACGCCGATACCCGGCGCGCTGATCGAGTTCTGGCAGTGCGACCAGAACGGCGACTACGACACCACCGGCTACTCGCTCCGCGGACATCAGTACAGCACCAGCCGGGGCGCCTTCACCCTGCGCACGATCATCCCCCGTGACTACACGGGCCGTTGGGGCACCCGCACGCCCCATATCCACACCAAGGTGCAGACCCCGGGCGGCCCGGTGCTGATCACTCAGCTGTACTTCCCGGACGGGACGCAGGCGTACGGACGGGACTTCGCCGCCCTCAACGCCGGCGACGGGCTCATCAACCGGGCCTGCACCATCGCGCTCACGGGCCCGGTGAACGGCTCGTACAAGGGCGCGTTCGACTTCGTCGTCAAGACCACCGCGCCGTAGCCGGCCGTACCGAAGGGATTCCCGTGATGAAGACGCATACGCCGGCCGGAGGGCTGAGGGGCCTGCGCTGGCCCGCGCTGACCGCCGCGCTGACCGCCGCGCTGACCGCCGGGGTCATCGGGCTCGGCGGCGTGGTCGCCGCCGACACCGGGCAGGGCACGTCCACCGTGCCCGGCGCGTCCGCGCCGAAGACGCCGGCCGGGCGCTGGGCGGCCACGCCCGTCCCGGTGGAGAAGGGCGACCTGACGGCGGTCGCCGCGCTCGGCCGCGACAAGGTGTGGGCCGTCGGCTACCGGCTGATCGGCAACTCCGGCGGCGAGCCGGTGGCCCTGCGCTGGGACGGCTCCGCCTGGAAGGAGGAGTCCAAGCTGCCGGCCGGCACCTGGCCGCAGGCGCTGTCGGTGGGGTCGGAGAGCGATATCTGGGCGGCCGGTTCCGGCACCGCCCACTGGGACGGCACGACCTGGACCCGGCATGCGCTGGCGGCCGACGCCAGCGGCGGCCGGGTCGCGCCGGACGCGCTGGCGAGGTCCTCCGACGGGACGGTCTGGGCGGTAGGGCGGGCGGTGCCGATGTCCGTCAAGAACGGTGTGCCCTCCATCCAGTCGTGGAACGGAACGGCCTGGCAGGCCCACACCCTGCCCGAGGTGGGCAAGGGCGAGCTGACGGCGCTCACCGTCGTCGCCCCCGACGACATCTGGGCGGTGGGCTCGTCCTTCGCCACCGGCGCCACCCCTCAGAGGGCGCTGGTGCTGCACTGGGACGGCACCGCCTGGAAGCAGGTCGACGCCCCGGCGGGCCCGGCGGGCGAGCACCGCTGGTTCGGCGCCGTCACCGCCACGAAGTCCGGCGCGGTCTGGGCGGTGGGCGGCAGGCTCTCGGCCGATGGGGTGGAGCGTCCCTTCACCGCGCGCTGGAACGGCGAGAGGTTCACGGCCGTGGCCGCACCCAAGGTCGCCGACGGCAGGCTGCGCGCGGTGAGCCAGTCGACCGACGGCACGGTGTGGGCGGCGGGCGGCAAGGGCGCGGTCTCGGTCCTGCTGCGCTGGGACGCGGGCGACCGCCGCTGGGAGCGGGAGGCCGACCCGGCTCTTCAGGTACGGGGATTCACCACGGTGCCGGGCAGCAGGGCGCTGTGGACGGTGGGCATCGCCAAGGAGGGTGACATGGTGCCGTCAGTGGCCCGTCTCACCCCCTGACGCACCACAGCGGCATCGCCCCCTGGCGCACTCCTGACGTACCAGTACGGCAGCCCCCACTGCCGTACTCCGATGCGGCAGCCCCCTGCTGCCGCACCGCGGACGGGGCCTCCCCCCCCACCCGTGCGTACGTCCCGCCTCCCCGCCGGCGTACGCGCGGGCACCGTGCCCCGGACGCGCGAGAGCTGTGAGCCCCGGACCGATTCCCGGTCCGGGGCCCACAGCTCGTTCAACGACTACCGCAGACGGTCAGCCCTGCCCGCCCTGCGACTCCTGCGCGGAGTCCTGGGGCTCGGCGGAGGCGTCCTGCGCCCGCTCGCGCATCTTGCGCACGAGATCCGCCTTCTGCTCGGCGGCGTTCTTGCGGTCGGCCTGGGTCGCGGGGCCGTGGCCCTGCTGATCGGCGCGGGACAGCTTCTTGCGCTGTCCGCCCACACCGAGGAGATTGTTGCGGCTCTTGGCCATGGGAGTCTCCCATTCAAGGGTGAGAAGTGACTGTGGGGATCGTCAGACGAGGGCGGTCGGTGATCGCCGCTCTCTCACTCGTAGATCTGGAAGAACGAAGACATGCGGGTGACGTTACATGCCCGGAGGGCGCGGACGCACCCGAGTATGCGGCGGCTCCAGCGCGAAAGGACCGGCCGGGCGATGTGCCCGACCGGTCCTTCACACCGTGTGCCGAGGGGTCAGCAGCCGATCAGCCGCGCGCCCAGGTACGACTGGATCTGGTCCAGCGACACCCGCTCCTGCGTCATGGTGTCGCGCTCGCGCACGGTCACCGCGTTGTCGTCGAGGGTGTCGAAGTCGACGGTCACACAGAACGGCGTGCCGATCTCGTCCTGACGGCGGTAGCGACGGCCGATGGCGCCCGCGTCGTCGAAGTCGATGTTCCAGTTCTGCCGCAGGTCCGCCGCCAGGCCCTTGGCCTTCGGCGAGAGCTGCGGGTTGCGGGAGAGCGGCAGCACCGCGACCTTGACCGGCGCGAGGCGCGGGTCGAGGCGCATCACGGCGCGCTTCTCCATGACGCCCTTGGCGTTGGGGGCCTCGTCCTCGCTGTACGCGTCGAGGAGGAAGGCCAGCATCGCCCGGCCGACACCGGCCGCGGGCTCGATGACGTACGGCGTCCAGCGCTCGCCGGCCTCCTGGTCGAAGTACGACAGGTCGTGGCCGGACGCCTTGGAGTGCGCGCCGAGGTCGTAGTCGGTGCGGTTGGCGACGCCCTCCAGCTCGCCCCACTCGTTGCCGCCGAACTGGAAGCGGTACTCGATGTCGGCGGTGCGCTTGGAGTAGTGGGAGAGCTTGTCCTTCGGGTGCTCGTACCAGCGCATGTTCTCTTCGCGCATGCCGAGGCCGGTGTACCAGTTCCAGCGCTGGTCCATCCAGTACTGCTGCCACTCCTCGTCCTCGCCCGGCTTGACGAAGAACTCCATCTCCATCTGCTCGAACTCGCGGGTGCGGAAGATGAAGTTGCCGGGCGTGATCTCGTTACGGAACGACTTGCCCATCTGCGCGATGCCGAACGGGGGCTTCTTGCGCGAGGTCTGCTGCACCTGGCCGAAGTTGGTGAAGATGCCCTGGGCGGTCTCGGGGCGCAGATAGGCGATGGAGCCGGAGTCCGCGGTGGGGCCGAGGTGGGTGGAGAGCAGACCCGAGAACTGCTTGGGGTCGGTGAAGGTGCCCTTGTTGCCGCAGTTGGGGCAGTTGAGGTCGGCCAGGCCGTTCTCGGGGGCGCGACCGCCGTGCTTCTCCTCGTACGCCTCGATCAAGTGGTCGGCGCGGTAACGCTTGTGGCAGGAGGTGCACTCGGTGAGCGGGTCGGAGAAGGTCGCGACATGGCCGCTGGCCTCCCAGACCTCGGAGGCCAGGATCACCGACGAGTCGATGCCGACGACGTCCTCGCGCGAGGTGACCATGTAACGCCACCACTGGCGCTTAAGGTTCTCCTTCAGTTCCACACCCAGCGGCCCGTAGTCCCAGGCGGCGCGCTGACCGCCGTAGATCTCACTGCACGGGTAGACGAAGCCACGGCGCTTGCTGAGGCTGACGATGGTGTCGATCTTGTCGGCGGCCACGGTGCTCTCTTCATAGATGACGGCGACGAACGGCGAATGCTTCAGATTACCGGCGTGCGCACCCCCTGGATCAAATCGGTGGCGGCAGGGGGTCCGCGGGGGGCGTCCCGGGGGCCGGACCGGGGGTCGCACCCCGGGTCACACCGAGGCTTTGTTGACAATCGTTTCCACTTTTGTTGAAAATGACTGTCATGAACGTACGACGCCTCATACGCACCACCGCCACCTCGGGAGCCCTGATCCTCGGTGTGACGGCGGTCGCCGCCTGCTCCTCCGTCTCCTCGGACGGCAGGGAGGACGGCAAGCTGAAGGTGGTGGCGTCGTTCTATCCGATGCAGTTCCTCGCCGAGCGGATCGGCGGCGAGCATGTGACCGTCTCCACCCTGACCAAGCCGGGTGTCGAGCCGCATGATCTCGAACTCAAGCCCCGCCAGACCGCCGAGCTGAACGACGCGGGCTACCTCCTCTACCTCAAGGGCCTCCAGCCCGCCGTGGACAAGGCCATCGACCAGGCCGAGGTCCCCCACAAGACCGATGCCGCCGCCCTCACCGAGCTGGAGATCCACGGCGGAGCGGACAGCGGCGGCGAAGAGGCCCACGACGATCACGGCGGCGAGGAAGGCCACAGCCACGAGGGCGGCGACCCCCACATCTGGCTCGACCCGGTGAAGTACGCCGAGGTCGCCGACGGCGTCGGCAAGGCCCTCCAGAAGGCCGACCCGGACCACGCCGACGCCTACCGCGAGAACACGAACACGCTGGTCAGCGAGTTGAAGAAGCTCGACGCCGACTATCGGCAGGGCCTGGCGGACACGGCCGCCAAGACTTTCATCACCACCCACACCTCCTTCGGGCATCTCGCCGAGCGGTACGGACTGGACCAGGAGGGCATCGCGGGCATCAGCCCCGACGCCGAGCCCAGCCCCGCCCGGATCAAGGAGCTGCACACCCTCGCGGAGAAGGAGAACGTCACCACCGTCTTCTTCGAGACCCTCGCCGACGACCGCACCGCGAAGACCCTCGCCGGGGACACCGGGCTGAAGACCGCCGTCCTCGATCCCCTCGAAGGCATCACGGACGCGTCCCAGGGCGACGACTACATCGAGGTCATGCAGGCCAACCTCGCCGCGCTCCAGAAAGCCCTGGGCGCGAAGTGAACCGGCGATCGGAGACCGCGGTGAGCGACCCCGCCATATCCCCCCTGTCCGCGTCCGACCCGGTGATCACCGTCCGCGGGGCCCGGGCCACGCTCGGCGCGCGCCCCGTGCTGCGCGGCGTCGATCTGACCGTGGAGCGCGGCGAGGTCGTCGCCCTCCTCGGGGCCAACGGCTCCGGCAAGTCGACCGCCGTACGCTCCGTGATCGGCCAGGTGCCGCTCACGGACGGCGAGATCGCGCTGTTCGGCACCCCGCTGCGCCGCTTCCGCCAGTGGTCCCGGGTCGGCTATGTGCCCCAGCGCACCACCGCCGCCAGCGGGGTGCCCGCCACTGTGCGCGAGGTCGTCTCGTCGGGCCGGCTCTCGCGCGCCCGCTTCGGACTGCTCTCCCGGGCCGACCGGGCGGCCGTGGACCGGGCCATCGGACTGGTCGGCCTCGCCGACCGCGCCGGCGACTCCGTGAGCGCGCTCTCCGGCGGCCAGCACCAGCGGGTGCTGATCGCCCGCGCGCTCGCCTCCGAGCCCGAGCTGCTGATCATGGACGAGCCCATGGCGGGCGTGGACCTGGCCAGCCAGGAGATCCTCGCCGGGACCCTGCGCGACCAGGTCGCGGCCGGTACGACCGTCCTGCTCGTCCTCCATGAGCTGGGCGCGGTCGAGCCGCTCATCGACCGCGCGGTGGTGCTCCGCGACGGCTGTGTGGTCCACGACGGGCCGCCGCCGAAGGCCGTGGGCCAGCATGCCCTCCCCGGCCACGACCATGTACATCCGCACGCGGCCCATGAGCCGCTCCGCACGGGACTGCTGACCTGATCATGGAAATCCTGGAGACGGCCTTCATGCAGCGGGCGCTGATCGCCGCCCTGCTGGTCGGCATCACCGCGCCCGCCATCGGCATCTATCTGGTGCAGCGCCGCCAGGCCCTGATGGGCGACGGCATCGGCCATGTCGCCATGACCGGCGTGGGCCTCGGCTTTCTGCTCTCCACCAGCCCCATCTGGACGGCGATGGCGGTCTCGATCGCCGGAGCGGTCACCATGGAGCTGATCAGGGCGTACGGGCGGACCCGCGGCGACATCGCCCTCGCGATGCTCTTCTACGGCGGCATGGCGGGCGGCGTCATGCTGGTCAACATGTCCGACACCGGCTCCACGGGCGATCTGAGCGCCTTCCTCTTCGGCTCGCTCTCCACCGTCTCGGACGCCGACCTCTGGGCGATCGGGCTGCTCGCGGCCTTCGTCGTACTGGTCTCGGTGGGACTGCGGCGGCAGCTGTTCGCGGTCAGCCAGGACGAGGAGTTCGCCCGGGTGACCGGGCTGCCGGTGCGGGCGCTGAATCTGCTGATCGCCGTCACCGCCGCGGTCACGGTCTCGGTCGCCATGCGCGTGGTCGGGCTGCTGCTGGTCAGCGCGCTGATGGTGGTCCCGGTGGCGGCGGCCCAGCAGCTCACCCGCTCGTTCCGGACGACCTTCGTGCTCGCGGTGGCGATCGGCGTCGCCGTGACCCTGACCGGCACGACCGCCTCGTACTACCAGGACGTGCCCCCGGGCGCGACGATCGTGCTCCTCGCCATCGCGGCCTTCATCGCCCTGACCGCGCTCGCCGCTCCGCTGGCTCGGCGGCGGGCCCGGCTGGCCGAGGCCGCCCTGGGCGTCCCCGGGGACCCGGCGGGATGCGTCGCCGGGGTCCCGGACGCACGCCGTCCCGGCGACGACGTGAGGGTCTGACGCCGGGCCTGGCAGAATTGGCCCTGACAGCATGATCGGGCGAAGCGAGGAGGCACCTGTGTCGACGGCGCCAAGCGGCGGGAACACCGTCCCAGTGCGAGGCCGGTCGACCCGGCAGCGCGCCGCGGTCGCGGCGGCGCTCGATGAGGTGGACGAGTTCCGCAGCGCCCAGGAGTTGCACGACATGCTCAAGCACCGGGGCGACTCGGTGGGGCTGACCACGGTCTATCGCACGCTTCAGTCGCTCGCGGACGCGGGCGAGGTGGATGTGCTGCGCACCAGCGACGGCGAGTCGGTCTACCGCCGCTGCTCGACCGACGATCACCATCACCATCTGGTGTGCCGGATGTGCGGCAAGGCGGTGGAGGTCGAGGGCCCGGCCGTCGAGCAGTGGGCGGAGACGATCGCGGCCCAGCACGGATTCGTGAACGTCGCCCACACCGTGGAGATCTTCGGCACCTGCGCGGAGTGCGCGAAGTCCTGAGCCTCTTCCTCCGGTACGCACCCTGACCGGTGCGTACCGGAGACCAGGGGCACTACGCGTAGTAGGGACCGGGGTGGGTCCAGGTCATCCCGCCGAAGATGTACGGCGTATTGACGGTGATCTTGATGTTGGAGATCTTGAGCCCGTACTGGTGCGCCGTCGTGCCCGGCGGGCAGTTCACCTGGACCGGAGCGAAGTTCATGAAGAAGAGGGGACCATAGTCCCGCTCGGACCTCTGGAACTGGGCGAGGACGGGGATCACCTCTGAGTAGAAGTAGACGTCGTCGAGCTGCCTCTGGGGGGTACGCACGACCAGAGTCGTGGCGGGGTCGAAGGTGCCGTCGGGCCGCAGACAGCGGAAAGTGCGGGCGAGGTCCGCGAAGGCGTGGAAGCGGTACGTCTCCGGGCCGACGATCGGGACCGTCTCGTAGATCGGGCCCGACTCCGTGAAGCCGGGCTGGCTGCGTACGTTGTGCAGGGTGACGCTCAGCTCGAAGCCTCCGCAGCCCTCCGTCCCCACGTACTCGTGGTAGAGGAGCCCACACCTGCGCGGCCCCAGGACGGCGCTCGGGTCCGGGTGATACGGCTGAGGCACCACCGCGTCATGGATCCGCACGGTCGCCGAGATGCCGGCCGACGTGGGCGCCGGGATCTCGTACGTGGTCGTGGCGTGGGCCGCGCCGGGGGTGGACAGGGCGAGCGCGGCACCGGCGAGCAGGGCTGCGGCCGGCCGGGCCAGGGCTCTGAGCATGCGCATGGTTCCCATGTGGGATGTTCCCCTTCTCCGTGGTGTGAAGATCCCGTGGTGCAAGGGTGTGCGCTGACAGCGGTCACGCTAGCGGCATGCAGCACGGCCCATCAGACGGCCGCACCGATCTGCACAAGCGGAACGGGCGGGCCCCGGCCCGGCGGTCCGGACCGGGGCCCGCCCTCCTGCCTACTGCCTACTCCACGAAGTCGGCGCTCAGCGGCACCTCGCGCGTACCGGCCGTGCCGATGCCGTCCTTGCCGCCGGGCAGGAGCTGGCTCTTGGTGGCGAACTCGGAGGCCAGCAGGTCGGCGTAGCCGTCCTGGTCGAGGTCCCGCAGCCGCAGGCTCTCGCCGAAGGGGACGTTCTCCCTGGGCTCGCCCGGGACGCCGGGGGTGGCGCGGGTGAACCACTGCGATCGCGCGCCGGTCAGCCCCTTCGCGCCGCCGCGCAGGATGTGCACGCCGCCCGCGTTCTCGGCTTTCCCGACCTTCTCGCCGGAGGCGCTCACCGCGAGATCCGGGTAGCCGTCCTTGTCGACGTCTCCGGCCGAGATCCCGCCGCCGAAGGAGTCGCCCTTCGTGGCGGCGGTGGCGACGCCCTTGGTGGACTGGGTGAGGCGGTACGAGCCGGCGGGCCCGCTCTTGCCGCCGCGCAGCACGGTGACGGCGCCGGTGCTCTTCCGGTGGTCCGGGTCGCCGATGGCGAGATCGCCGTAGCCGTCCCGGTCGAAGTCCGCGACGACGGCGACCGTGCTGAGCCAGTCGGAGACGGCGTACGTGGTGGACGCACCGGGCTTGACGGTGGCGCCGCCCCGGAGGAACCAGGCGACGGAGCGCATCTTGAAGTCGCCCTCGCTCTCCGCGCCGAGGACGTAGAGGTCGGTGGCCTTGTCCTTGGTCACCTGCCCGGCGACCAGACCGAACGGGCTGAAGTCGCTGCCCCCGCCCGGCCGGTGCTCGGTGACCTTCCCGGTGCCGCCGGTCTTCGAGGAGAAGCCGCCCCGGTAGATGTAGACCGAGTAGGCGTCGGAGACGGCGAGATCGGCCTTGCCGTCGCCGTTGAAGTCGCCCGTCGCGAGGGCCATGCCGAAGTACCGGTCGGCCTTGGGCTTCCCACCGGCCGGGATCAGGGTCGCCTTCGAGCCGAGGCCGGACTTCGATCCCCAGACGATGGTCACCGCGCCCCGGGAGCTCCGCTTGCCGACCTTCTCGGACATGTCGCCCACGGCGAGGTCGGCGTATCCGTCCCCGTTGAAGTCGGCGTTGGCCAGGGAGCGGCCGAAGGCGTCCCACTCCTCGCCGTCGTCGCCCGCCTTCCCGGGGATGCCCGGGCTGTCCTGGGTGAAGCTCCGGGTCTTGGTTCCGGGGCCCTTGGCGGTCCCGTAGGTCACGGTGAAGCCGGCGAGGTCCGGCGTCGCGTAGTCGCGGAAGCCGTCGCCGTTGAAGTCGTCGGCGTACACGGCGGGCTTGGCGGCGGCGGTCGCCACGCCGGTGGAGACGGCGAGCAGCCCGCCGGTGAGCGAGGCGGCGGTGGCCGTCGCGAGGGCGAGCCGGAGGGCTGTACGGGTGGACAAGAGGGGCTCCTGCGGTCGGTGGTGTCGGTGTGCTCCGCAGTGATCAAGCCACACGGAAGCACAGGGGAGACGCTCCGGAGGGGCAAAGAGTTGTAGAAAGATCAAAAAACCGCGCCGACGCCTGGTGAGAAGGCGTCGGCGCGGTGCTGCCCGCGTGCCGCTGCGTACGGCCCTACCGCTGTTTCAGGCCAGCGGCGGTTCAGGCGGCTACTGCTGTCCGGGGATCTCGTTGGGCTGCGCGCCGCCGAAGCGGCGGTCGCGCTTGGCGTACTCCAGACAGGCCCGCCACAGATCACGGCGGTCGAAGTCCGGCCAGAGCACGTCCTGGAAGACCATCTCCGCGTACGCGCTCTGCCAGATCAGATAGTTCGATGTGCGCTGCTCGCCGCTGGGGCGCAGGAACAGGTCCACATCGGGCATGTCCGGGTAGTAGAGGTACTTCTGGAGGGTCTTCTCATTGACCTTCGACGGGTCGAGGCGGCCCTCCGCCACATCGCGGGCGAGTTTCTGCGCGGCGTCGGCGATCTCGGCGCGACCGCCGTAGTTGACGCAGAAGTAGAGCGTCATGGCGTCGTTGCGCTTGGTCTGCTCCTGGGCGACCTGAAGCTCCTGGACGACCGACTTCCACATCTTGGGCATCCGGCCGACCCAGCGGATGCGGATGCCGAGCTCGTCCATCTCGTCACGGCGGCGGCGGATGACGTCCCGGTTGAAGTTCATCAGGAAGCGCACCTCGTCGGGCGAGCGCTTCCAGTTCTCGGTGGAGAAGGCGTACAGGGAGAGGTTCTTGACGCCCATCTCCAGGCATCCCTTGAGCACGTCGAGCACGACGCCCTCGCCGACCTTGTGGCCCTCGGTGCGCGGCAGGCCGCGCTCCTTGGCCCAGCGGCCGTTGCCGTCCATGACGCAGGCGACATGGTTGGGGACGAGCTCACCGGGGATCTTCGGCGGGCGCTCGCCGGAGGGGTGCGGCTCGGGGATCTTGTACTCCCGGCGGGAACGGCCCAGGATTCCGCGTCGTGCCATGCGGCTCACTTCTCCTAGCTTCTTCGCTTCGCTTCACTTCTCGACATACCGGAGGGAGCGCAGGCCGCGCTCCAGATGCCAGTGCAGATACGCGGACACCAGCCCGCTGCCCTCTCTGACGTGGCGTGCCTCGCAGGCGTCCGCCGTGGGCCAGTCGCCGGTCAGCAGCGCGCTGAGCAGACCGACGGCCTCCGCCGAGGGTACGACGCATCCGGGGACCCGGCAGTCTCCGCAGACGACCCCTCCGGCGGCGACGGAGAAGAAGCGGTTGGGGCCGGGCAGGCCGCAGCGCGCGCAGTCGTCGAAGCTGGGGGCGTAGCCGTTGACCGCGAGGGAGCGCAGCAGGAACGCGTCGAGTATGAGATGGGGGGCGTGCTCGCCCCGGGCGAGCGTGCGCAGTGCGCCGACCAGCAGCAGATACTGCTGTACGGCGGGCTCGCCCTCATGGTCGGTGAACCGCTCGGCGGTCTCCAGCATGGCGGTTCCGGCGGTGTAGCGGGCGTAGTCGCTGACGATGCCGCCACCGTACGCGGCGATGGTCTCACTCTGGGTGCAGAGCGGGAGTCCCCGGCCGATGAGCTCGCTGCCCCGGGCGAAGAACTGCACGTCGACATGGGAGAACGGCTCCAGCCGGGCCCCGAACTTGGACTTGGTGCGCCGAACGCCCCGGGCGACGGCGCGGACGCGCCCGTGCCCCCGGGTGAGCAGGGTGATGATGCGGTCGGCCTCACCCAGCTTCTGGGTGCGCAGCACGACGCCGTCGTCACGGAACAAGCTCATGGGCCCCATTCTCCCGTACCGCCGGACGCTTCCCGCACCCGGCGGCCGTTCCCGGAGCCGCTCCCCCCGGTCATGCGGTCGTCATGCGGTCGTCATGCGGTCGTCATCCGGTCATGCTGTCGCGGGCCGGTCGGCGAAGCGGTCCAGGGCTCCGAGGACATGGCCCAGGGATTCCTCCGTGCTCAGATGGCCTCCGCTCTCTACGACGTACAGCTCGGCGTCGGGCCAGGCGCGGGTCAGCTCCCAGGCGGTGCCGAGGGGCCCGGACATGTCGAGCCGCCCATGGACCAGTACGCCGGGGATTCCGGCGAGCCTTCCGGCGTCGCGCACCAGCGCGCCCTCCTCCAGCCAGGCCCCGTGGGCGAAGTAGTGGGCGCAGATGCGGACGAAGGCCAGCCGGGCGGCGTCGGGCCGCCCGCCGTACGGGAGGGACGCGCCCTGCGCCTCGCCGGACACCACCGTGTCCTCCCAGGCGCACCAGTCGGCGGCGGCCTTCTCCCGGACGGCGGCGTCGGGGTGCTCCATCAGCCGGGCGTACGCGGCGACCACATCGCCGTCGCGCGGGGTGCCGGGGACGCCCGCGAGAAACCGGTCCCAGGCTTCGGGGAAGAAGCGGCCGACACCCCGGTAGAGCCAGTCGATCTCGGAGCGCCGGGTGGTGGTGACGGCGGCGATGACGATCTCCGAGACCCGCTCGGGATGCTGCTCGGCGTAGGCCAGGATCAGCGTCGAGCCCCAGGAGCCGCCGTAGAGCAGCCAGCGGCCGATGCCCAGATGCTCCCGGAGCCGTTCCATGTCGGCGATGAGATGCGGGGTGGTGTTGTGCCGCATATCGGCGGCGGGGTCGCTGGCGTGCGGGGTGCTGCGCCCCGCACCGCGCTGGTCGAAGAGGACGATCCGGTACCGCTCGGGGTCGAAGAGCCGCCGCCCGCTGGTGCCGCACCCCGATCCGGGTCCGCCGTGGACGACGACGGCGGGCTTCCCGTCCGGATTGCCGCACACCTCCCAGTAGACGTGGTTGCCGTCGCCCACGTCGAGCATGCCCCGGGCGTAGGGCTCGATCGGCGGATACAGGTCGCTCCTGGTCTCGGTCATCCGCACATCCTCGGCGGGGCCGTCTCCGCCGTCATCCCGATTTCCCGGTCCCGGCCGGGGAGGCGGCGGCGATGTCCGCCAGTCGGGAGAGTGGCGCTGGAGCAGGATCGCCTCCTGGGCGGCGTCGAGCGGGAGACTCACGAACCGGCGGACGGCATGGGCACGGTAAGCGCCGCCGCTGACAACGGGCTTGGGCCCCAGGCCCCAGGCGGCCCAGCCCCAGAGGCTCCCGCCCCTAGACTTGGCCGCCCGCCACGAGAGGAATGATCGTAAATGCGCCCCGGAAGGTTCCAGGAATTCGTCATCGACCTGGCCAGGAACAGCCCTACCGCGACCCAGGTTCGGACACTCGCCGAAGCGGGCGACACCGAGATCCCCTGCGGGATCGCGATCACCACAGCAGCGGGTGTCTCGCGCTGGGGCATCGTCGGCCAGCTTCCGGACGGCGCGAAGCACGGGGGCTTCGACGACGCCCCGGTCCACGGCGACCCGGTCGCCCCCGGCGACGCCCCGCAGGCTGCGGACGTGCCCGAGGCATGGCTGGCGGCGCTGCTCGCCCACTCCGAGTCGCCGGAGATCGCGAGCGTCGAACGCTGGTCGGTCCGGGAGGACGCCCGCCCTGACTCCTTTGGGGTGACAGTGCGGTTCCACAACACCGCCAGGGTGTTCATGCGCCTGCTCTGATGGCCTCGGCCCCGTCAGACCGTCTCAGGAAGCCTCAGCGGAGCCGGTTACCACGGAAGCCGTCGCCATCCTGTTGGACTCCAGGGCGAGCGGGTCGAGCTCGACACTCCTGATCAGGACGCCTGTGCTGTGGGTGGTCAGAGCGGGGTTCAGCCGACGGTGACGCAGTTGGTGACGGTGCCCTGGTTGGCCGGGTTGAAGGTGCACAGGCCGCCGTCGCCCGGGCCGTCCTCCGCCGGATCGGGGCTGCCGCCGCCCACCGTGGCCCCCGGAGCGTTGCTGGCCGCCCGGGGGCCGTTGTTGAAGTCTCCCAGGCCGCCGGTGAGGGTGATCACGTCGAGGAGTCTGCCACCGTAGACCTCGCCCCCTTCCGCATTGGCCGCGCCGCCCTGTCCGCCGACGCCGCCGCCGCCCCCGATGAGGCGGATCGTGTCGACAAGGGGGCCACCGAAGACCGCGCCCTCGTTCGCCGCACCCCCGTCCGCGCCCGATGCGTAGAAGGCGGTACTGCCCCGGATGGTGATGCGGTCGGCGCCGCCGTAGCCCTCGTCGAAGTCGTTGAGGTTGACGAAGCCGAGATTGCCGACCGCGGGGTCGGACTCCAAGAAATTCGGGCTGTATGCCGTGAGGGTGATGGTGTCGAGCAAGCCGGGGCCGCTGTCGACGGAAGCTTCGTTGGCGGCCGGCCAGCCGCGGACGGTGATGGTGTCACTCCCGTCCCCGGTATCCATTTCTCCCGTGTGCATCACAGGCAGCTGGACCTGGTCGTCTCCCGGTCCGGTGCGGATGATTCCGGCGGTGCCCTCCAAGTGTGGGAAGGGGGGCGCGGGTGGGTCGATCGTGTCGTTGCCGTTGCCGGTGTCGATGACACTTTCCTCTTCGTCCGGTGCGTTGAGGATGGCGACGGTGTCGTCGCCGTTGCCGCCGTTGATGGTGCCGAAATTCCGGGTGAGGTCGTCGTCAGCACCATTGAAGCGGTCGTTGCCGTCACCGCCGTTGACGACGTATCCGGCGAAGAGGCTGTCGGTGGTGAGGGTGAAGGTGTCGTTGCCGCCGAGGAGGTTGACCGTGGTGTCCGGGCCGGCGCTCCCGGAGCCCGTGCAGACGACGGTGTCGGGTCCGTTCGTGCCGTTGATGACGGACCCGGACATGCTCACACCGTTGACCACACAGACGGTGCTGAGGGCACTGGCCGGGGTCGCACCGGCCAGGGTCAGGGTGAGAGCGGCGGTCACGGAGAGCGCGGACGTGAGGAGGGTGGGGCGCATGATGCCTCCAGCGATTCCGGGAAGAGGGGCGGGTGCTGTGCGGGTGAAGTCCGGGCGGGTCAGCCGGTGGTGACGCCCGGAGAAGGCCGAGGCTCCGACTGGCGCGTCGTCGGGCGGAGGCTCGGCCGCAGGTGGTGCTACCAGCTGATCAGGACATGGCCGGGGCCGCTTCCGCTGCCCTGCTGGGAGCTGTGGCCGCTGACCCCGCCCCCGCCGCTCTGCGAACCC
The DNA here is from genome assembly GCF_009600885.1 of Streptomyces jumonjinensis. Classification (GTDB taxonomy): domain Bacteria; phylum Actinomycetota; class Actinomycetes; order Streptomycetales; family Streptomycetaceae; genus Streptomyces; species Streptomyces jumonjinensis. The sequence goes on along the minus strand of NZ_VCLA01000111.1, from coordinate 28,576 downwards.
GGGTTGGGGGACGGGGCGCCGCCGTTCCCGCCCCGGCCTCCCGTGTCCCCGGCCCCTCCGGCGCCGCCGCTGCCGCCGACACCGGTACCGGCGGGCGGGGCGGGGGTGACCGCCGGCGGTACCGCGCCGCTGCCGCCCGACCCGCCGCCGCCACCCGACCCGCCGTGTTCGCCCCCTCCGGGGACACCCGGCATGCCCTGTCCGCCGGTGACGCCGGCGGAGCCGGCAGCGCCGGACTGACCTGCGGTTCCGGAGTTGCCGGCCAGTGCCCGCAACGTTCCGGGACAGTAGACCGGGTCATCCTCGGCGGGGGCCCCCGCACCGCCCCCGCCCCCCGCACTGGCACCGCCGGAGGCCCCTCCGGCCCCGCCCGCACCGCCGCTGCCGCCGATCTTGCCGTTCTCCCCGCCCCGCCCGGCCCGGCCGCCGGGCCCCGAGCCCCCACCGCCCCCGTTGTGGCCGGCTCCCGCGATCACCAGAGAGTCGGGTCCCGAAACCTGAGTGTTCGTCACGAAGGAGGTGGCACCCCCGCCACCGCCGCCCGCGCCGGGGGTGCCGGCCAGGCCGCTGGTGAGGGTGGTGCCGGCCAGACCGCCGAGGCCGCCGCCTCCGCCGCCCGCGCCACTGCCGCCGCTGCTGTCGCCGCTGGACACGAAGACTCTGTAACTCTCGCCCGCCGCGACGGTGAACGTGCACTCCGTGTAGCCACCGCTACCGCCCGCGCCACCGCCGCCACCACCGCTGCCGCCCGCGCCGCCACCGCCACCGCCACCGCCGACGGGCTGGGAGATCAGGGGCGCGTAGCTTCCGCCACCGCCGCCACCTCCACCGCCGCCACCTCCACCGCCGCCACCTCCACCGCCGCCACCACCGGAGCCGCCACGCCCCCAGACGCGCACGGTCATCCGGGTCACACCCGCCGGGACCACGAAGGTGCCGAAGCCCGGCGTGAATGCCTGCTGGCCCGGTGCTCTCGGCGCGGCCTGCGCGGGTGCCGAACTCGTGGACATCACGCCTGCGGGCAGCGTGACCGCCAGCACCGCCAGCGCCACGGACAGCCGCCTGCGGACCGGTGCACCGCGCAACGACGAAAAGATCTGGTTCATGGAACCTCCTCCTGCTGAGCTGCTTCTGGCATGTACTCACCCAAAGCGCTGCCCGCATATGCCCAAGAGGAAAGACCAACCCATCCGAACGAGTGATAAATGAGACCGGTAATCCGTTCGGCTGTTCACCCGGGCCGAACTCGCACACCTCGACCGGGTGTTCTTCACCGGGAACAGATCATCCGGCGACGGCGGGACGGGACGGGGCCGGTGGAGATTCTCTCAGCTATTCCCCCCAGGGCACGCCGGAATAGCCTGGCGTGCCCTGGAGAAACTCCATCCGATTCCGGTGAGGAATGACTGTCTGATCGCGAACAGCCCGGGTGGGCGTCAGGACACCTCGCCCCGGCTGCGCGCGTTCGCGTATCCGTTCACCGCGCGGATTCGCTCGGCGGGGGTGGCGGTGCGCAGCTCCTCGGGAGGGCAGTCCCATTCGCGTCCGCCGCCCGGGGGTCTGAGCTGGGCGTAGGGGCCTTCGTAGCCCATGACCAGCCCGACGCGCCCGGTGCCGGTGTCGACGGCGTACGAGCCGACCGGCGTGGGGGTCACCGGACTGCCCCGCCCTCGTCACGGCGCAGGAGCGCGGAGAGGCGGCGGACGGTGTCGACGGCGGTACGGCCGAGCTCGATGAGGGGGCAGGGCGACTCGCGGGCATAGGAGGCGACTTCCACTCGTACGGAGGGGAAGACGAGTCCGTTCTGCTTCAGGGCCTCGATCAATTCCGTGACGGCGTCCTCCGCGTCGCTCATGCAATCGGCTGAGTGACGCATTCCGTGGTGCGACATGAGTTCCCTTCTCTCGGGGCGAGTGGATTTCTCGCTTCGTATTGCGACGGTGACAGCACGCCCGCTACCTTCGCCAGAGAGGCGCGCTCTACAACGCCTCCGCAGGGAAAGGGAGTTATGCCATGGCCAAAGGTCAGCAACAGGCCGCTTGGGAGTTCTTCGGCACGGAACTGAGGAGGCGCAGAGAGGAAGCCAAGCTGACGCAGGCGGAGGTGGGGGCCGCTGTCTTCGTATCCGGGGGGTACATCGGGCAGTTCGAGACGGCGATCAGGAAGCCTCAGCTGGATGTGGCGCAGCGGCTCGACGCCTTACTACAAACCGGAGGTTTTTTCGAAAGGCTGTGGCGGAAGTTGATCGACAGCTCGGCGTATGCCAGTTACTTCCGCGCTGCGGCGGAGCTCGAAGCGCTCGCGACGTACATCTACGACTTCGAACCCGCGCTCGTGCCAGGCTTGATGCAGACTGCCACGTACGCCCGCGCCGTAACGCTCGCAGACAACCCCTTCGCCGAAGAGGAACGGATCGAGAACACGATCACTGGACGCATGGAGCGGGCAAGACTGCTCAAGGGACCGGCGAATCCCAAGTACTGGGCAATCCTGCATGAGCAGGTGCTGCGGGTCCAGGTCGGCGGCCCCGAAGCCATGGCCAAGCAGCTCGATCACCTTGCGGACCTCATTCGCAGCCGAAGGGCCGTAGTCCAGGTGATTCCGTTCAGTGCTGGAGCACACACTCTGATGGGCAAGACGTTCACGCTCATGGAGTTCGATGACACACCGCCAACCGTCTATACAGAGGCCGTGTATTCGGGAAACCTGCTGGACGATCCAGCTGTGGTGAAGCGCGCACAGCGGGCATACGATCTGCTCAGGGCCGCCGCGCTCTCCCCGGAGGCGTCCCTCACCCTGATCGAGTCAGTAGCAGAGGACCACAGACGATGCGCGAGTACGACCTGAGCACGGCTCAGTGGCGCAAGAGCAGCTACAGCGACGGCAACGGCGGCCAGTGCGTCGAGATCGGACACGCCTTCCCCGGCGCGGCCGACTGGCGCAAGAGCAGCTACAGCGACGGCAACGGCGGAAGCTGCGTCGAGGTGCTCGACGACATCCCCGGCGTCGTCCCCGTCCGCGACAGCAAGACCCCCAGCGGCCCCGTCCTCGTCATCGCCGCCCCCGCCTGGCAGACCTTCGTCGACGACCTCCGGGGCTGAGCCCCACCCCAGCCCCTCCCCCACCGCCTCGCCGCCCAGCTCCACCGGGCCGCGAGGCGGTGTCGTCCGCGCCCCGCCCCCGTGCCTCAACTTCCGCACGTATCACGCCGGTTCAGCACTGCCCCCAGCCACTTCCAGCCAGGTACGGTCCATGCCACAGCACTGACCGCACGCGCTCCACCCACCCCGAGACACGCGCCGCCACCCGGCGCTGTCACGCATTTCTCGGAGAAGGGTCATGCAATGGCTGACGAGCTGGTCCGCAGAGCTCAGCGGTTCATCAACACCCAGTACAACAATGGTGCGACGCTCGGCATATCCAAGCTGAGCGAGGACGGCAAAACCGGCTGGACGACGATGTACGCCCTGACCCGGGCGCTCCAGTACGAGATGGGCATCACCTCCCTCTCGGACTCGTTCGGCCCGACCACCCTCTCGACGCTCCAGTCGCGGTACCCCGTACTCAACGACTCGACCGTGCCTTCGGCGATCTTCTGCCGGATTCTCCAGTCCGCCCTGTACTGCAAGGGCTACGACGGCGGCGAGATCGACGGCATCTACAACTCCCGTGTGAAATCCGCCGTCACCAGCCTGAAGCAGAACATGGGCGTCAGCGGCCTGTTCCCGGGCAGCTCCCTTGAGCCGAAGGTCGTCAAGGGTCTGTTCAACATGGACGCCTATGTCACCGTCAACAGCGGCTCAAGCACCATCCGCTCCATCCAGCAGTGGCTGAACGGCCGGTATGTCAACCGCCGGGACTTCTTCATCATCCCCTGCGACGGTCATCACTCGCGTGATGTCGCCAAGTCGATGCTGCTGGCGATCCAGTTCGAGCTGGGCATGGCGGACGGCACCGCGACCGGTGTGTTCGGGCCCGGCACCCAGGCCGGGCTGAGGTCGCACACGGTCTCGGTCGGCTCCACCGGCACCTGGGCGCAGCTGTTCACCGCCGGGATGATCCTCAACAAGCGGAGTGTTCCCTTCGGGGACTTCACCGCCGCTGTGAAGACCGGTGTGGAGCAGTTCCAGTCGTTCTCGAAGCTGCCGGTCACCGGGAACGGCGACTTCCAGACCTGGGCGTCGCTGCTGGTCTCCTACGGCGACCAGTCCCGTAAGGGCACGGCGTGCGACGGCGTCACGAAGATCACGCCCGCCCGCGCCCAGGCGCTGAAGGACGCCGGCTACCTCTACATCGGCCGGTATCTCTTCAACCCCTCCAGCACGAGCCTGCCGGAGAAGCAGATCCAGCCGGGCGAGCTCGACACGATCAAGCAGTACGGGCTGCGCTGCTACCCGATCTACCAGACGTTCGGCCGGGCGGCGGACAACTTCACCTACGCCCAGGGCACCAGCGAAGCGTTCCAGGCGATCGAGTGGGCCAAGTACCACGGCTTCAAGCCCGGCACGATCATCTACTTCGCGGTCGACTACGACGCCATGGACGGCGAGATCACCGACTACATCCTTCCGCACTTCCGTGGGGTGATGCGCACGATCGGGGAGAACTCCAGTTACGGCGTGGGCGTCTACGGGCCGCGCAATGTGTGCCAGCGGGTCGGGGACGCCGGATACGCGGCGGCGAGCTTCGTATCGGACATGTCCAGCGGGTTCTCCGGGAACCTCGGCTATCCGCTGCCGACGAACTGGGCGTTCGACCAGATCGCCACGATCACGATCGGCTCGGGCGCCGGGGCGATCGAGATCGACAACAACATCGCCTCGGGCCGTGACACCGGCCAGAACGACTTCAACCCCCCGGCCTCCACCACCGGCCTGGACACCGATCTGAACAAGACCGCCTACCGTGCCCCGATGCTCACGGACGTCAAGAACTATCTGACCTCCATCGGCGTCCCGGAGACCGGCGGCGACGGCTGGGGCGACGACGACTGGGTCACCCTGGGCGGCATCTCCACCACCAAGGCGTACGACCTGGTGCTGAGCGCGGACTGGCTGTTCACCTCGCTCGCTCGGCAGCTCAGGCTCCGCAAGGCGCTGATCCAGGCTCCGGTGCTCTGGGAGCTGCGGAAGTTGAACCCGCCGGACTTCGCTGCCGACGCAGCCGTCAAAGCGGGTCTGGACGACGATTGCAGCACCGGCTGGGGGCAGATCTTCGCATGGGTGACCATCGAGGCCCGTAACTACTGCACGCAGCAGGGGATCATCAACGGTGCGCCCCTGACCGGCAGCGACAAGCCGGCGGTCTGGAGAAGCCTCAATGAGGACCCGCTCTACAACATCCGGTCGGTCGCCTATCTGACCATCTACAACGCGTTCCAGATCAACAAGCCGCGACCGGACCTGACCACCAGCCTGGCCGACACTCAGGCCCTGCTGGCCCGGTACAACGGGGAGGGACCGAACGCGGAGAAGTACGGGCGCGAGCTGATCGGCCTCTACAACGTGCTGGAGAACTACAACAACCTGTCCCGCAGCCAGTGACTCCGGGCATGAGTATGAACAATGGGGCGCATGCGAAAGTGGTCGTTGGCAGCTGTCGGCGTGAACCTGCTCCTCGGGATTCCCGGGATCGTGCCGGTGTGGCTCCTCTGGTATTTCGCGGCCAACTGGCCGCTGGCCGCGCTCGGCCTGACGCAGGGGGAGCCCACGGAGAACGACGGCGTGCTGCCGATTCTGGTGGTCGGAGTGCCGGTGCTGGCGGTGTTCGCCCTGGTGTGGTGGCTGGCCAACCGTCCCGTTCGGCGCAGAGCGGAGCTGGCGCCCCGGGTGTACTGGCCGCTGAGCGTGCTGGCGACCCTCGTTCCCACGTTCGTACTCATGGCCGTTCTGTGAGAAAGGGATTGAAGCCATGCAGAACGACGACATGACACGGCGGACCGTGGTGCAGAGCGCGGCGGCGGTCGGCGCGCTGGCCGTTGTGGGCTCCCTGGTGCCGGGCGTCGCCTCGGCCGCGCCTCAGCCGACGCCGACGCTGACGCCGAAGCCGAAGAAACTCCCGGTGTCCGCGAACGGGTGGACCATCGAGAAGGAGGCGAACCGCATCTCGACGGTGTGGACGCGGCCGGTCGCCGGTACGGGGCTGAAGGTCGACGTCCGGATCGGGGACGCGGAGGCGATCCTCCTCCATGTGATCCGCCGCTTCCACTACGAAGTCGAGCAGCTCCACCGGGTCGACCTGGCCGGCTGGCAGGCGATCGGCGAGCTCCGCAAGGGGCGTCCGGAGTCGAATCTGGCGTCCGGCACGGCGGTGCGCATCCGTCCGGGGGCCCGGGCGAAGGGCGGGTTCTTCCCTCCGCAGGAGGTGGTGGTGCGGGACATCCTCGCGGAGTGCGAGGGCGTGGTGCGCTGGGGCGGCGACGACGGCGAGGTGGACGAGTCGCTGTTCTACCTCGACGCCCGGCCGGACGACGAGCGGGTGCGCGAACTCGGCGACCGGCTCCGCGCCTGGGGGGCGACGCCCGGCGAGGGCGCGGGGGCGGCGGTGGACGTACGCTCCCCGGCCCGGCTCCGCCGCGCGGACCGGCTGGCCCGGGTGCAGGGCACGGCCTGACCCTGCCGGTGCCGCTGCTCCTGGCGCTCCCGCTGAACCGCTGAACCCGGCCGTCCCGCCGCGCACTCTCGCGCGGCGGGACGGCCTCTTCGCATGCGGTCCTCGGTCAGCTCTCTGCCCCGCTTGTCCAGAGGGTAGTTGAGTCGCACATGTCACACGGCTCGGCTGCAACGCCATGCCGTCATCCGCCGTCCGTACGGGCGGTACACCCAACCATTTCGGAAGGACCCATCACATGCGGAGAGCGCTCACGGGGATCGTGTCCCTGGCTCTGCTGACCGGCACGGTGTCGGCGGCCGGGGCACACGCGGCGGAGACGCCGGAGCGGACGGCCGGCGCCGCGAGCACGCCGAAGGCGGCCGACATCAAGAGCCGCATCCTCGCGATACCCGGCATGAAGTTCATCAGTGAGGAAAAGGTCGACAAGCACCGCTTCTTCACCCTGAGCTACGCCCAGCCCGTCGATCACAAGGACCCGGGCAAGGGCACCTTCCAGCAGCAGTTCACCCTGCTGCACAAGAGCACCAGCCGTCCCACCGTCTTCCACACCTCCGGCTACTTCCTGTGGCCGAACCCGTGGCGCTCCGAGCCGGCCCAGCTCATCGACGGCAATGAAGTCGACCTGGAGCACCGCTTCTTCAAGCCGTCGCGGCCCCAGCCC
>NZ_VCLA01000111.1:0-21293 GCF_009600885.1 Streptomyces jumonjinensis | reverse complement strand
AAGCTGACCATCCGGCAGGCCGCCGACGACCAGCACCGCCTCTTCACCGCGCTGAAGAAGATCTACACCAAGAAGTGGATCTCCACGGGCGCCTCCAAGGGCGGCATGACCGCGACCTACTACGAGCGCTTCCACCCCAAGGACATGGACGGCGTCGTCGCCTACGTCGCCCCCAACGAGGCGGACAACGCGGACGACTCCGCGTACAACCGCTTCTTCGAGAAGGTCGGCACCAAGAAGTGCCGCGACCTGCTCAAGGGCATGCAGCGCGAGGGCCTGGTCCGGCGTGCCCCGATGGAGCGGCTGCTCACCCGGCAGGTCGCCGAGAACGGGTGGACCTTCGACAGCGTCGGCTCTCTGGAGAAGGCGTACGAGGCCGCGGTCCTCGGGCTGCCCTGGGTCTTCTGGCAGTACTCCGGCACCGAGCAGTGCGACGCGATCCCCGCCGATCCGTCGAAGCTCTCCCACCGGAAGCTGTTCGCCGCCCTCAATGAGCTGAGCTCCCTCGCCGGGGCGAGCGACCAGGGCCTTGAGGACTTCGTGCCGTACTACTACCAGGCGGGCACCGAGCTGGGCGCCCCGGTGCTCGATGTGCCGTCGCACCTCAAGGACCTGGCCCGCTACGGCGATCTGCCGCCGCGCTCGTATGTGCCCCGGGACATCCCCATGACCTTCAAGCCGAAGGCGATGGCGGATGTGGACCGCTGGGTCCAGGACAAGGCGAACCGGATGCTCTTCGTCAACGGCCAGTGGGACCCGTGGGGGGCCAAGCCGTTCCGCCTCGGCAAGGGCGCGAAGGACAGCCATGTCCTGGTCGCCCCCAAGATGAACCACGGGGCCGACATCTCGATGCTGTCGAAGAAGGAGCAGGCGCTGGCCACCGCCAAGGTCCAGAAGTGGGCCGGGGTCGCGCCCGCGTCCGTGCTCAAGGACGCGTCGAAGGCGAAGCCGCTGGCCGCGTACAACGCCAGGCTCGACAACAGGGACGCGCAGCGGGAGCGGATGCTTCCGCCGATGGCTCCCTGAGGATGAGCGGGATCCTGTGAGTCCCTGAGCAGGAGCGGGGCCTGTCCGATGGTTCGGGCGGGCCCCGCGCCGTGTCCGGAGCTTCTCCGGTTGTCCGCTCAACTCCCCCGCGTACTCCGGAGTCCGTACATGCGGAGATCCACCGTGAGGAGAACGCATGCGCAAGACGCTCACCGGGTTCATATCGCTCGCCCTGCTGATGGGCACGGTGTCGGCGGCCGGGGCGGTCACCGCCGCAGCGCCCGCCGCCCCCGCCACGGCCGCGCGGGGGGCCGAGGCCGACATCAGGGACCGGCTGCTCGCGATCCCGGGCATGCGGCTGATCTCGGAGGAGCCCTCCGAGGGCCACCGGTTCTTCACCCTGGGCTATACCCAGCCCGTCGACCACCGCGACCCCGGCGGGGCCGTCTTCGAGCAGCGGTTCACCCTGCTGCACAAGAGCACCAGCCGTCCCACCGTCTTCCACACTTCCGGCTATGAGCTGGGGACCTATCCGGGCCGGACCGAGCCCACCCGGATTATCGACGGCAATGAAGTCGACCTGGAGCACCGGTACTTCGGATCGTCGCGGCCGGAGCCGGCCGACTGGTCCAAGCTGACCATCCGGCAGGCCGCCGACGACCAGCACCGCCTCTTCACCACGCTGAAGAAGATCTACCCCAGGAAGTGGATCGCCACCGGGAACTCCAAGGGCGGCATGACCGCCACGTACTACGAGCGCTTCCACCCCCGGGACATGGACGCCGTCGTCGCCTATGTCGCCCCCAACGACGTGAACAACGCAGAGGACTCCGCCTACGACCGCTTCTTCACCCAGGTCGGCACCGAGGAGTGCCGTGGCAGGCTCCGGGCGATCGAGCGCGAGGCCCTGATCCGGCGGGACGCGATGACGGCCCGGCTCGCCGGGGAGGCCGCCGCGCAGGGGCTCACCTTCGACGCCTTCGGCTCCCTGGACCAGGCGTACGAGGCCGCCGTGCGCGATGTCTCCTGGGGCCACTGGCAGCGAGCGCGGACGCCGTGCGCCGAGCTGCCCGACGCACCGTCCCTCACCGACCAGGAGCTCTACGAGGCGCTCGGGCGGCTCTCGGCGCCGGCCGCCTACGCGGATCAGGCGCTGGGCGACTTCGCCTACTACTACCAGGCGGGCACCGAGCTCGGGATGCCCCGCCTCAGCACCCCGGCGCATCTGCGGGGGCTGGTCCGCCACCCGTATCAGTCGCCCCGGTCCTATGTGCCCCGGGACATCCCGATGACCTTCAAGCAGGAGACGGTGCGGGACGTCGACCGCTGGGTCCGCGATCACGCGAGCCGGATGCTCTTCGTCAACGGCGAGTGGGACCCCTGGTCCGCCGAGCCGTTCCGCCCCGGCAGGGGCGCGAAGGACAGCCATGTCCTGACCGCGCCCCGGGGCGATCACTGGTCCCATATCGAGCATCTGGGCGGGCGGGACCGGGCGTTCGCCACCGCCAAGGTGCTGACCTGGGCCGGGGTGGCTCCCGCAGCCGTACGGAAGGACCCGTCGAAGGCGAGGCCGCTGGCGGCGTACGACAGCACGCTGGACCGGCCGGAGCGGGGTGGGGCGGACCGTCCGGCGGCCGGGCCGATCAGGCCCTGACGGCGCTCAGGGGCGGGTCGGGGCCGTCCCGGGGGCCCTGGGGGCTCACGGGGCGGTCAGGGGGCTCCAGGGGCACGCTCAGGGCCCGGCCCGGCGGCTCAACAGCGCCGGGCTCAGGGCGAGGGGGTGTGGGCCGTCGACAGCAGGCGTTCGGTGTCGGCGGGCTGGAGCTGGAGCGCGGCTCCCACCGTCGCCAGCACCTCCCGCTCGGCCGGGCTGTAGGGCCCGTCCGCGAGCGCGATCCGCGCCCCCTGGAGGAGGATCGACTCCCGGCCCGCGGGCACCAGATGCGGCGCGAGCGGCTCCAGCGCCTCATGGAGCTCGATCGCGAGAGCCGCGCCATAGGGCCCGGCGTCGGTGACGAAGCGGCCGGTGTCCGCGGCGAGCGCCTCGATCAGCCCGGTGAGCTGGTCCTCCGTGCAGTCATGGAGCCCGGCCGCGCGGACGGTGGCGACGGCCGTCTCCCGCACCGAGCGGGAAGAGGTCCCGCCGGAGGCGAGCACCGCGAGGGCGACCGTGTGCACGGCGTCGCGCAGCATCGCGGAGAAGCGGGCGGTGGTGGGGTGGTCCAGCACGTCCATGCCGAAGTGGCTGTGGCAGACGGCGCACTCGGCCACGGGCCCGGCCACTCCGCGCGGCATCAGCGGAATCCCGAGCAGGGTGAAACGGCGGCGGCCGGTGCGGCGGCGGTAATTGCGATCGCCTCCGCAGTCGGGACAGAAGAACTCTCCGTCGCCCACTGTGTTCCAGGAGGTATGAATGCCGCAGACCAGCAGCTTTCGGCCAAACACTCCCCGGTCTGCGCGCACCGCGCACCTCCGTAACGCTCCGGTGACATTCCCGCGTTGACGTGATGTTAGCCACACCGCAAGGGTGTCGTCAGCACTCTAACGGCAGTACGCCAGGACATGGCCGATTCCCCGCCCTGCGCATCTCCGGGCGAATCACCGCCCCCGCCCTGCCCAACAGCCCCTGCTCACCGGCGAAAAGGGGCCGCGCCCCCGGGTCCCGCCCATGCGGGCGGGCGTCCGGAGGCGCGGCGGAGGATTGAACCCGGTTCAGCGACCCGCGCGGTTGACGGCGGAGACGACGGCCTTCAGCGAGGCCCTGGTGGTGTTGGCGTCGATGCCGATGCCCCACAGCACCTTTCCGTCGATCGCGCACTCGATGTACGAGGCGGCCTGGGCGGAGGCGCCCTCGCTCATGGTGTGCTCGGTGTAGTCCAGCAGCCGGGCGTCCACGCCGATCTCGTTCAGCGCCGCGAAAAAGGCGGAGATCGGTCCGTTGCCGGTGCCCGTCAGCACGGTGTCGACGCCGTCCACGGTCGCGTCCACGGCCAGGGTGTCGACACCCTCGGTGTCCGTGGTCGACTGACCGGAGCGCAGCTGGATCCGGCCCCAGGGGTTCTCCGGGTTGGGCAGATACTCGTCCTGGAAGACGGACCAGATCGCGGCCGGGGTGACCTCGCCGCCCTCGCTGCCGGTCTTGGCCTGGATGATCCGGGAGAACTCGATCTGCATCCGGCGCGGCAGGTCGAGCTTGTGGTCGTTCTTCAGGACGTACGCGATGCCGCCCTTGCCGGACTGCGAGTTGACCCGGATGACCGCCTCGTAGGACCGGCCCACGTCCTTGGGGTCGATGGGCAGATACGGCACGTTCCACTCGATGTCGTCGACCGTCCTGCCCGCCGCCGCGGCGTCGGCCTCCAGCGCGTCGAAGCCCTTCTTGATGGCGTCCTGGTGGGAGCCGGAGAAGGCGGTGTAGACCAGATCGCCCGCGTAGGGGTGGCGGGGGTGGATCTCCATCTGGTTGCAGTACTCGCTGGTGCGGCGGATCTCGTCGATCTGCGAGAAGTCGATCTGCGGGTCGACGCCCTGCGAGAAGAGGTTCATGCCCAGGGTCACCAGGTCGACATTGCCGGTCCGCTCGCCCTGTCCGAACAGACAGCCCTCGATACGGTCCGCGCCCGCCATGATCGCCAGCTCGGCGGCGGCGACGGCGGTGCCCCGGTCGTTGTGCGGGTGGACGGAGAGGCAGACGAACTCCCGGCGGGAGAGATTCCGGCTCATCCACTCGAAGCGGTCCGCGTGGGTGGAGGGGGTGGAGCGCTCCACCGTGGCGGGCAGATTCAGGATGATCTCGCGGCCCGCCTCCGGCTGCCACACGTCCATGACGCCCTCGCAGACCTCCAGGGCGAAGTCCAGCTCGGTGTCGGTGAAGATCTCCGGGCTGTACTGGTAGCCGAAGATCGTCTCCGGGCCCAGGATCTTCTCGGCGTACTCCATCACCAGCCGGGTGCCGTCCACGGCGATCTGCTTGACCTGCTCCTTCGAGCCGCGGAAGACGACCCGGCGGAAGGTGGGGGCGGTGGCGTTGTAGAGATGGACGGTGGCCCGGTGCGCGCCGCGCAGGGACTCGACGGTCCGCTCGATCAGCTCCTCGCGCGCCTGGGTCAGTACGGAGATCGTCACATCCTCGGGGATCGCGCCCTCTTCGATGATGGAGCGGACGAACGCGAAGTCGGTCTCGCCGGAGGAGGGGAAGCCGACCTCGATCTCCTTGTAGCCCATCCGGACCAGCAGATCGAACATCTCCCGCTTGCGGGCGGGGGACATCGGGTCGATCAGGGCCTGGTTGCCGTCGCGCAGATCGGTGGAGAGCCAGCGCGGGGCCTGGGTGATCCGGCTGTCCGGCCAGGTGCGGTCGGCGATGTCGACGGCGTCGTACGGGCGGTACTTGTGCACCGGCATCCCGGACGGCTTCTGGGTGTGCGTCGCGTTGGTGACGGGCGTGGACCGGCCAACAGAAATATCAGACATATGCGGAGAGCTCCTCGGGAACCTGATCGGTCTGGGTCACCTCCCACGCCCGCTGGGCTAGGGGGGAGGCCGACTGGGTCGCGACAGCACCGGGTCCCGCGGGGAGGGGGTCGGCCTACGACTACAGGCCCTCGCCGCGGCAGCTAAGAAGAAGCAGCCCGAAACGCATGATGTGCGGAAGCGTAACCGAGGAGCGCGGGGAACGGGCCCCCTGTATCACCATGCGGGACACCTTATCGTTTTCAGCCAATCACGATACTTCACTCCATTTCACTAATCACGCTGGCAACTAGTGACAGCGGCGTGACTCAATGCCACATTGCGGGCATGGCGAACTCTCATCCCACTCCCACGTTCTGCACGATCATCCCGCCGCATGTCCTCGACAAGCTGGCCCGTTCCGGGGACCCTGTCATCGCCCTCGCCGCCCGCCGCACCCTGGAGGCGGACGCCGCACAGCGCACCCGGCGACGGCTGAACAGCGTCGCGGGGCCGGCCCCCGACACGGCCGCCCCGCCGCGCGGCACCGAGGCGACGGACCAGCCGGACCGCACCATCTACGACTGCGAGAACCGCACCCGGCTGCCCGGCCGGAAGGTCCGCGGCGAGGGCGACGCCCCCGGCCAGGACGCGACCGTCAATCGGGTGTACGCGGGCCTCGGCGCGACCTTCGAGCTGCTGCTGAAGACGTACGGCCGCAGCTCGCTCGACGGCGAGGGGCTGCCGCTGATCGCGAGCGTCCACTACGACCGGGAGTACGGGAACGCCTTCTGGGACGGCCAGCAGATGGTCTTCGGCGACGGCGACGGCGAGATCTTCCTGGACTTCTCCATTCCCGTCGACGTCATCGCCCACGAGCTGGCGCACGGGCTGACCCAGTACACGGCGAATCTCAGCTACTTCAGCCAGCCGGGGGCGCTCAACGAGTCCGTGTCGGACGTGATCGGCTCGCTGGTCAAGCAGTACACCCTCGGCCAGGACGCCGCCGACGCCGACTGGCTGATCGGCGCGGGACTGCTGGCCCCCCGGGTCACGGGCGTGGCGCTGCGGAGCATGAAGGCGCCGGGGACGGCGTACGACGACGATGTGCTCGGCAAGGACCCGCAGCCCGCCACGATGGACGGCTATGTCCGCACCGGACGGGACAATGGAGGGGTGCACATCAACTCCGGCATCCCCAACCACGCCTTCTATCTGCTCGCCGTCGAGCTGGGCGGGAAGTCATGGGAACGGGCCGGGCAGATCTGGTTCGACACCCTGACCGGCGGGGATGTGCCCGAGGACGCCAACTTCTCGGAGTTCGCCAAGCTGACGATCGCGGCGGCCAAGGCCCGCTACGGCGACGGCGAGGAGCTCCAGGCGGTGCGGAAGGCATGGGACACGGTCAAGGTCCGCACCGACTGAGAACCGTCCGCGTCCACTGAACGGCGGAACGGGGCGGTCCGGGTTGCCGGGTACCGCCCCGGACCGATCCGTACTAGACAGGAACCATGCGCATCCAGGTGAGACGGACGGGCGGCTTCGCCGGCATCGAGCGGTACGCCGAGGTGGAGACCACGGACCGGGAGGACGCCGGAGTCTGGAAGGCCCTGGCCGAGCGGGCCACGGCCGCCGGGCCCGAGACCCCGCGGGCGGGCGTGCCGGACGGCTTCAGCTACGAGATCACGGTGGACGGGCGGACGGTGCACTGCGCCGACCCCCGGCTCACCGACGAGCAGCGTGAGCTGATCTACCGCGTGCTGAAGGAAGGCGCGTGACGGACCGGGCGGTGATCCGAGTGGCCTAGCGGGCCGTCTAGAAGCCGAGCTTCCGGAGCTGCTTCGGGTCACGCTGCCAGTCCTTGGCGACCTTCACATGCAGATCGAGGAAGACAGGCGTGCCGAGAAGCGCCTCGATGTGCTTCCGGGACTTCGTCCCGACCTCCTTCAGACGCTTGCCCTTGGGGCCGATGATGATCCCCTTCTGGCTGGAGCGCTCGATGTAGACATTGGCGTGAATGTCCAGGAGGGGCTTGTCGGCGGGGCGGTCCGTGCGGGGCAGCATCTCCTCGACCACCACCGCGATCGAGTGCGGCAGCTCGTCCCGTACGCCTTCCAGCGCGGCCTCACGGATCAGCTCGGCCACCATGACCTGCTCCGGCTCGTCCGTGAGATCGCCCTCCGGGTAAAGCGGGGGGCCCTCCGGCAGCAGCGGGATCAGCAGATCGGCGACCAGCCCGACCTGCTTGTCGCCGACCACCGAGACCGGGACGATCTGGGCCCACTCGAAGCCCAGCTCCTGGGCCAGCTGGTCCACCGCGATCAGCTGCTCCGCGAGGGTCTTGGAGTCCACCAGGTCGGTCTTGGTGATGATCGCGACCTTGGGGGTCTTCTTGATCCCCGCCAGCTCCTTGACGATGAAGCGGTCGCCGGGGCCGAGCTTCTGATCGGCGGGCAGGCAGAAGCCGATGACATCGACCTCGGCCCACGTGGTGCGCACCACGTCGTTGAGCCGCTCGCCGAGCAGGGTGCGCGGCTTGTGCAGTCCGGGGGTGTCTACCAGGATCAGCTGCGCCTCGGGGCGGTGCACGATGCCCCGCACGGAGTGCCGCGTCGTCTGCGGCCGGTTGGAGGTGATCGCCACCTTCTGGCCGACGAGAGCGTTCGTGAGGGTGGACTTGCCCGCGTTGGGGCGGCCTACGAAGCAGGCGAAGCCCGACCGGTGGGCGGCGGGCTCGGAGGTCTGGGTACGAACGCTCATGCCGCCCATTGTCCCTGATGCCGGGCGGGCCCGTGCCCACCGGTGCGCCCGCGGGCTCGCGAAGAGGCTTCCGGCGGGCGCGGCGGCGGGGTTCCGGCAGGCTTCCGGCGGGCTTCCGGCGGGCGGAGGCGCATGTCAGAGGGGGTGCGGGGGCGCGGTGCGGTGCCTGCGGAAGCGCAGGGCGGCGCCCCCGGCGAGAAGCATGACGAGCAGCACCACGGCCACCAGCCACGGCAGGGCGAGAAAGGAGACGCCCGCCGTCTCCCGGGTGTCCCGGGCGCTCGCGGTCAGTCGCACCTCGCCCCAGTCGAGCTGGGGCGAGCCCGCCCAGCGCTCGGTGAGACGGATCTTCTGGCGCGGCAGCAGCTCGGCGGGGAGCCTCTTCAGATCGCGGCTGAGCAGATCACGGCCGAAGAGCCCCTCGGCCTTGAGCGCGACTTTGGGGTTCAGGGTCACATTGCCCCGGTTGTGGAGCGTGTACGAGATCAGTGCGCTGCTCTCGCCCGTGCCGGGCACCAGGGGGCGGCTCTGGGTGATCCGCAGACGCTCGACGGAGATGGCGGGGACGGTGGGTCCGTTCACGCGGAGATAGACGCGGGCCCCCACGGCCCGCTGGACGCCCATGGCGACCCGGCCCTTCGCCGGGCCGATCCGCTCGTCGAGCGCGACCAGCGCCCCGGCGTGGTCGCCCGGCTCGGCCCCCTCGGGGACGGTGAGGGTGTACGGCACGGTGACCGAGCCGCGCGCGGGGACCGTGACCCGGTCGCGTTCCGGTGTGATCCAGCGGCCGACGCCGCGCTGTCGCTCGGACCGGGAGCGTACGGCGAAACCCCCGTCGCGGGCGGTGTTGTAGGCGTCGGCCGCGTACAGCCGGAAGGTCAGCGGGGCGGCGGTCCGGTTGGCGACCGTGACCCGGTCGGCGATGGTCCGGCCGGGGTCGGCGGAGAGATAGAAGTACGGCCTGCCGCCCAGCTCGGAGGCGGCGGGGAAGACGGACCACTCGCCGTTGTCGGCGGCGCTGGCGGCGGGGGCCGGGGCGAGTGCTGTGAGCAGCGCGAGGATCAGGGCGAGGGCCGGGGCGGGGAGGGCGGCGTACCGGGCGGGCTGGGGCATGGGTGCGGACCCCCGGGGTACGGGCGGGACGGGCGGGTGCGCGCCCGGCCCGCCGGGCGGTCGGGTGAGAGGTCGGGTGAACGGTCAGGTGAGCGGTCAGGTGAGCGTGAGGGTGAGCACACCGGAGTACGCGCCCGGAGGCGTGAACGCCGGAACCTTCAGCGAGAGCTCCGCGTCCACGGTGAACTGTCCTCCGGTGAGCGCGCCGTCAGGCGTGGCGGCGAGTGTCGCGCCCTCGCCGCCGACCGGCCCCGCGGAACCGGGCTCGCAGGTGCTGGGGCTGCCCTCCTTGGTCCGGCACTCGGGGTCCCAGTGCAGCCGGTCCGCGTCGATGGCCGCGCCGCCGGGGCCGGTGAAGGCGGTGACCTTGCCGGTGAGGGACCAGCCCGCGGGGCCGCCGCGGAAGTCCTTGACGGTCACCGTCCGCAGATCGCCGTCGGCTCCGCCGCCCTTGCCGAAGTCGACGGAGGAGAGCTGGACGGTGTCCCCCTCCTGGGTCATGGAGAGGGTCCCGGCGGTCACGGACGCGTTGATCTTCTGACTGTCCTTGGGCAGCGGGGTGTCGTCCGCGACGGTGTACGCGGCGGGGCCCGCGCCCTTCTCCGCCGACCAGGAAGCGCCCTCGTAGGCGACGATCCCCGTGGTCGCCTTGTCGTTGACCTTGAAGCGGGCGGTGAAGTCGCCGGCCGCGTCGGAGGTGAAGGTCATCCGGTCGGCGGTCTCGGCCGCCCCGGCGCGTCCGGCGAGGGTGACCTCGGTGAGCGGGGTGAACTTGCCTCCGGTGACGGTGACCCGCTCACCGGGCTTCCCGGAGGCGGCGGCGAGCGTGATGGCGCGTTCGTTGGCGCCCGGCTGACCGCTCGCGGTGATGGTCTCGGAGACGGGGGCGGGCGGACTGCTGACCGTGCAGGGGGTGTCCAGCTCCATGAGGTAGCTGGTGTGGATGTTGTAGTCGCCGGGCGAGAGGGTGATCGAGCCGGGCGCGGTGACCTTGAACGTGCCGGTCATCGAGAACGGCGGGAACTCTCCCTTGCCGGGTACGGGCGGGTTCTCCTTCGGCCCGGTGACCGTGACCGCGCCGCTCTGCGCGCCGCCGAGCCGGACCTTGCCGGAGGGGGTCATGATGTCGGCGGGCAGCGCCAGGTCGACCGGGTTGCTCGCGGCGGGCTTGGTCACGCTGTAGGTCACGGTGACGGTGTCGCCGACCTGGGGCGTGGTGTCGTCGACGGTGATCCGGGCGGTGGTCGTGCCGTTGATCGGCGGCAGGCCGGAGACGGCGGGCGGTACGCAGCGGGTGGCGAAGTCGACCGCGGTCCCCGCGGTGGCCAGGGCGCTCGCGGGCGCGGACAGGACCGCCGTACCGGCGATGAGCAGGGCCGCGCCCAGCGCGGCGGTCCATCGCCGGGGGCCGAGGCGGACAGCTCGTCTTCGGGCGGCTGGTGCTCGGGTGGCCGTTGCCATGGAGATGCCCCCTTCGGAGGAGTGCGGGGCGGTCATTGACGGGCGGGGGCGATAAGAAGTCAATGGAGCCGAAACGCGTTGACTGATGACCCATCAGATGCTGTCAAGATCGGGGTTGGGCCTGGGCGCGCGGACCGGCCGGGTCGCGGAGGGCGGCCCGGCCGGTGGGCGGATGGCCCGGCCGGTGAGCGGATGGCGCTGCTGGTGGCTCAGATGTCTCAGCCGACGCCTCAGCTGAAGACGAACGGTCCCGGAGTCTGCGAGGTGAGCGCGTCACAGGCGACCGGGAAGCCGAAGACGTTCATCGACAGGGCGGTCCCCGCGAAGTACGAGTTGAGGCTGTTGCCGGGGGCGACGACGCCGCTCAGGGGGCCGATCTTCACCGCGCCGCCCGCCGGGAGCGGGGGATTCTTCCGGCCGGTGAACTTGACCGTGCCGCCGCCCGCCTTCGCCAGGGTGAGCGTCGCGTTGATCTGGTCCGCGCCGACCGCGAGGGGCGTCGTCACCGCCGAGTTGATGGTGATCGTCGCCGCTGTGCCGCTCTGGGTCGCGGTGAGGGTCGCCGTACCGCCGCCCCAGGAGCCGCAGTCGTAGGACGCCTGCGCCGTCCCGGGGGTGACGGCCGCGGCGGCGGGGGCGAGGACGAGTGAGGCGGCGGCGAGCGCTCCCGCCGTCAGGGCCGTGCCGATCAGTGGTCTGCTGCCTCGCATGGGGTTCCCCTTTCAGGGGTCGCGGTGCGACCGCCGCGCCGCCGCGGGCACGCCGAGCGGGCCCGGGGGCATACGGGCCGCCGCGCCGGGCCGGGAGCCGGGCGGATCACGGAAGGTCGCGTCAGAGGGTGCGCATGGACCATCGGTGGGCTCCACGGGCGGGGTGCGCACGCCACGCGGACAGGGAGACGGCCGGCTCGGCACGGGGCCGCGGCTCGGGTCCCGGACCGGGCCGTCCGATGGAATGGAACTGACGGTCCGTCGGTTGAACTGCTGTTCATTGATGCGCACGCGGCCGACGATTGCAAGACAGGGTCGCTTGATTCTTAAGCGTGCCGGGGCGCGTGGGGGCGGCCTGACCGGGGGACAGCATGGCCGGGGGGCGACAGCCTGCTTTGGGGGGGCGCACGACTTGGGGGGGCACCCTCTTGGGGCGGACCGCGCGAGGCACGGGCCGCCCCCAGGGCGTCAGCCGGCGGCGACCGTCGACTTCAGCGATCCGTCCGGACCGGCGAGCAGCACCGGGGCGGACGGCCCGCCCAGATCCCGTACGGCCGCGCGGTCCGCGTCCGGCACGGTGTCCTCGGCGGAGACCACGGCCGCGGCCTCCAGGGACTTGGCGCCGCTGGCGACGGCCATCGCGACGGCGGTCCGCAGGGCGCTGAGGCTGAGCGACTCCAGCGAGACCGTGCCCGCGACATAGGTGCGGCCGGTCTCGTCCCGTACGGCCGCGCCCTCGGGCACTCCGTTGCGGGCGCGGGCGCTGCGGGCCAGCGTGATGATCTTGCGGTCCTCGGGGGCGAGGTCGTCCGGGCCGGTGCTCTGCGTCATGCCCCGAGCATAGATCGGGACGGTGCCAGGACCACGGGCGGATCAGCCCCGGGCGGCCTCGACGAATGTGTCGCCCGCGCGCTTGGCCAGGTCGCCGAAGCCCTTGTTCCCGGAGCCTTCGGAACCGCCGGATTCCCCGCAGGCCGCCGCGGTGAGACAGAGCGCGGATACGGCGAGAACGGCGGCTGCGCCGCGACGCGTGCGGGTACGCATGAAAGTGATACTCCCTGGAACCTGAATAGCCGAGCGGGGAGACTTCCCCTCGGCGGACCGGCCGAGAATACCCGTGTCCCGCACCGGGCTATCGGCCGGAGTCCCGGCTCAGGGGCGGTCGAGACGGAGCCGTACATCCTTGGGGAGACCCGCCACCACCAGGTCGTACGAGTCCTCGATCAGCTCTCGCACCTGCTGGTCGGGCAGGGCTTCCACCGTCACCGTGTTCCAGTGGCGCTTATTCATATGCCAGCCGGGGACGATCTCAGGGTGATCGGCGCGCAGCCGCTCCGCGATGTCCGGGTCGCATTTCAGATTGACCGTCAGAGGCTTTCCGTCGAGCGCGCTCAGCGCGAACATCTTGCCCGCGACTTTGAAGACGGAAGTCTCCGGACCGAACGGGAATTCCTCGACCGCGTCATTGAATTCCAGACAGAACGCCTTCAGCTGATGCGCCTTCATATCCCCGGCTCCCCCTTCGAAGCGCCCTCGACCGGCTCGGCGAGCACGGTGACGATTCTGTTCCGGCGGCCCGCCGCCGACTCCGCGGTCAGCCGCAGCGCCCGTCCGTCCGGCAGATCGACGACGGCGCTCGCGCCCGCGATGGGCACCCTGCCGAGCGCCTTCGCCAGCAGTCCGCCGACCGTCTCCACATCCTCGTCGTCCAGCTCGTCCAGGCCGTAGAGCTCGCCCAGATCGCCGATGTCGAGCCGGGCGGTGACGCGGTAACGGCTCTCGCCGAGCTCCTCGACCGGGGGCAGCTCACGGTCGTACTCGTCGGTGATCTCGCCGACGATCTCTTCGAGGATGTCCTCGATGGTGACGATGCCCGCCGTGCCGCCGTACTCGTCGATGACGACGGCGACGTGGTTGCGCTTCTGCTGCATCTCGCGCAGCAGATCCCCGGCGTTCTTGGTGTCGGGCACGAAGACCGCGGGCCGCATGGCCGTGGAGACCAGATCGGTCTCCGCGTCACGGTTCACATGGGTCTTGCGCACCAGGTCCTTGAGGTAGACGACGCCGACGACGTCGTCCTCGTTCTCCCCGGTGACGGGGATGCGGGAGAAGCCGGAGCGCAGGGCGAGGGTGAGCGCCTGGCGGACGGTCTTGTACCGCTCGATGCAGACCAGGTCCGTGCGCGGCACCATCACTTCGCGCACCAGGGTGTCGCCGAGCTCGAAGACGGAGTGCACCATCCGGCGCTCGTCGTCCTCGATCAGCGACTCCTGCTCGGCGAGGTCCACCAGCGCCCGCAGCTCCGCCTCGCTCGCGAAGGGGCCCTTGCGGAAGCCCTTGCCGGGGGTGAGCGCATTGCCGATCAGGATCAGCAGCTGGGGAATGGGCCCCATGATCCTGGCCAGCGGCAGCAGCACATAGGCCGCCGCGGTGGCCGTGTTCAGCGGGTGCTGACGGCCGATGGTGCGCGGGGAGACGCCCACCGCGACATAGGAGACCAGCACCATCACCGCGATGGCGACGGTCAGGGCCTCCCAGGTCTCGGGGAACTCCTGGAGGCAGGCGTAGGTGACCAGGACCCCCGCCGCCATCTCACAGGCCACCCGCACCAGCAGGGCGACATTGAGATAGCGGGTGGGGTCGGCGGCGACCTGCGCCAGCCGGGCCGCGCCGCGCCGCCCGGAGCGGACGGCCTCGGCGGCCCGGAAGCCGGAGACCCGGGCGATGCCCGCCTCCGCGCACGCCGCCAGCCAGGCGACGACGACGAGCAGAACCGCCCCGAAGACCAGGGGGGCGCTCATGAGACGGTCGGCGCCGGGGAGGGACCGGTGAGGCCCTTCTCCGCCCGCCAGCCATCGACGATCGCCGCCTGGAGGCCGAACATCTCGGCCTTCTCGTCCGGCTCCTCATGGTCGTACCCCAGCAGATGGAGCACGCCGTGGACGGTCAGCAGCTGGAGCTCCTCGTCCATGGAATGCCCGGTCGGGGCCTCTTCGCCCTGCTTGGCAGCGACCTCGGGGCAGAGCACGATGTCGCCGAGGAGCCCCTGCGGGGGCTCCTCGTCGTCCTTGACCGGCGGACGGAGCTCGTCCATCGGGAAGGACATGACATCGGTGGGTCCGGGCAGATCCATCCACTGGATGTGGAGCTGCTCCATGGCCTCCGCGTCCACCACGATCACCGAGAGCTCGGAGAGCGGATGGATGCGCATCCGGGCGAGCGCATAGCGGGCCACGTCGAGGATCGCCCGTTCGTCGACCTCGGTTCCGGACTCGTTGTTGACGTCGATCGACATGATGTGCTGTTTCCGCTACTTCCCGTGCCCGCCGCTGCCGTGCCCCTTACGGCCGCCGCTGTGGCCGCCGTCACGGCTGCCGGGCAGGCCGCCGTCGAGCCCGTCGTACTTCTCGTACGCGTCGACAATACGGCCGACGAGCTTGTGCCGGACGACGTCGTGAGAGGTCAGCCGCGAGAAGTGGACGTCCTCGACGCCCTCCAGGATGTCCTGGACCTGGCGCAGACCGCTCTTGGTGCCGTTGGGGAGGTCGACCTGGGTGACATCTCCGGTGACGACGATCTTCGAGTCGAAGCCGAGCCTGGTGAGGAACATCTTCATCTGCTCGGCGCTGGTGTTCTGCGCCTCGTCGAGAATGATGAACGCGTCATTGAGCGTCCGGCCGCGCATATACGCCAGGGGCGCGACCTCGATGGTGCCCGCGGCCATCAGCCGCGGGATGGAGTCGGGGTCGAGCATGTCGTGCAGCGCGTCGTAGAGCGGGCGCAGATAGGGGTCGATCTTCTCGTAGAGAGTGCCGGGGAGGAAGCCGAGCCGCTCTCCCGCCTCGACGGCAGGCCGGGTCAGGATGATCCGGTTGACCTGCTTGGACTGGAGCGCCTGGACCGCCTTGGCCATCGCGAGATAGGTCTTGCCGGTGCCCGCGGGGCCGATGCCGAACACGATGGTGTGCTTGTCGATCGCGTCGACATAGCGCTTCTGGTTGAGCGTCTTGGGGCGGATGGTCCGGCCGCGGCTGGACAGAATGTTCTGGGTGAGCACTTCGGCGGGGGTCTCGGGACCGTCCCCGCCGCCGTTCTCGCTCGCCCGGAGCATCGCGATCGAGCGTTCCACTGCGTCCTCCGTCATCGGCTGCCCGGTGCGGAGCACGAGCATCATCTCGTCGAACAGGCGCTGGACGAGCGCGACTTCCGCCGGGTCTCCGGCCGCGCTGATCCGATTGCCCCGGACATGGATATCGGCCGCCGGGAAGGCCTTCTCGATGACGCGGAGCAGGGCGTCACCGGAACCGAGGACCGTCACCATGGGGTGCTTGGCGGGAACGGCGAACTCGGCTCGCGCCTGCCCCGGCGCTGAGGCTTCCCCCGCGGACGGGGGGCGCTGGGGCGGGGTCTGGGCTGTGGGTGTCTGAGTCATGGGCCGGCACTGAGGCCTGCGCATACCTCCCGGTGCGGGGTTCTCGCTGCTCGACAACCTCTCGACGTCCAGCGTACGACGCGACACCGACAACGACCGAGGGCTTTTCGGCGATCGCCACCGGCGTGCTATGCGCGCGGCGGGGTCGGCGTCGGGGTCGGGTGCCGCGGCGGCGACCCCCGGGCGCTACGCCGGGTCGCCGCCGGATCGCCGCCGGACGTTACGCCGGGGTCGCCGCCGGATCGCCGCCGGGTGCTACGCCGGGCTGCGGAAGCCGATGGTGGGCACGGCCCGGCGCAGCGGCCAGGGCCTGGCCGGGGCGGGCAGCAGCTGGTCGAGGAAGGCGTACCGCCGCAGCGCGGCCGTGGTCTGGCCGCCGAGGCTCTGGACCTGCTGCCACCAGGCCGCGATCTCCAGCCAGCCGGGCGCGGAGAGCGAGCCGCCGAACTCCTGCACCGAGAGCGCGGCGGTCAGCCCGGCGAAGGCGAGCCGGTCGGCCAGCGGCCACTCGGCCAGGGTCCCGGCGACGAACCCGGCCACGAACACATCGCCCGCCCCGGTCGGATCGAGCGCCTCCACCGCGATGGCGGGCACCTGCGCGCTCTCCCCGGTCGAGCCGTCCACGGCGTACGCCCCTTCGGAGCCGAGCGTGACCACGGCCATCGGCACCCGGTCGGCGAGGGCGTGGGCGGCGGCCAGCGGGCACCGGGTGCGGGTGTAGCGCATCGCCTCCTCCGCATTGGGCAGAAACGCCTCGCAATGCTCCAGATCGGCGAGGTCGGCCGGGTCCCAGCGGCCCGTCTCGTCCCAGCCGACGTCGGCGAAGATCCTGGTGCCCGCGCGGGCACACTGGCCGATCCACTCGTCCCGCCGGCCGGGGGTGAGGGAGGCGACGGCCGCGCGCGCGGACGGCGGGCGGCGGAGGGCCGACTCCGGCGGCGGGGCCTCGTGTCCGTGGGAGATCATCGTGCGCTCCCCCTCGTACGCCATCGAGACGGTGACCGGGGAGTGCCAGCCGGGCACCGTGCGCGAGCGGGCGAGATCGATGCCCTCGCCCTGTTCGAGGGCGTCCCGGCAGTAGTCCCCGTAATGGTCGTCCCCGAAGGCGGCGGCGAGCGAGGTGCGCAGTCCGAGCCGGGCGAGCGCGGTGGCCATGTTGGCGACCCCGCCGGGGCTCGACCCCATCCCCCGGGCCCAGGACTCGGTGCCCCGGACGGGGGCGGAGTCGAGGCCGGTGAAGATGATGTCCAGGAAGACGGTACCGGTGAGATACACGTCGCAGAGGGGATCGGCGGGGGTGCGCAGCCGGGCGAGGGGATCCAGGCAGTAGGCATGGTGGCCGGTCGCCGGTGGGCCGTGGTGGGTGCTATGCCGAATGCTCACAGTCGCCGCTCCTGTGTGCGTGATCCGATGGCCCCAGTCTGCCAAAGCCGGGGGCGGACAGCCCGGTCTCCATCCATACTTCAGCAAGTCCGCGGGAAGGGGCAGCTGGGGCCGTGGGTGCGGGGGCGGGCGGTGCCATGGGCTCGGGCGTGGGCGGCGCCGTGGGCGCGTGGGCGGCGTCCCTCACCCGGGACCGACGGTGTCTCTCACCCGGGACCGGCGGCAACCCTCACCCAGTGCCGGCGGCGTACGCCACCCGGAACCGGCGGCAGCCCTCACCCGAGACCGGCGGAGCCTCTCACCAGCGCGGGACCGGCTGCGTACGCCACCCGGGATCGGCCCGGCGCATCGCCCGGGCGTCGTCGCGGTCCCGCAGCGCGCCGTCGTCGGCCAGCCAGCGCCGGTGCAGCGCGGCCAGCCGCTCCCGGTCCAGCTCCACCCCGAGCCCCGGCCGGTCGCTCACCGTGAGCGATCCGCCGTCGAAGGCGAGCCGCTCGGTGATCACGTCCTCGGTCTGCCAGGGGTAGTGG
Organism: Streptomyces jumonjinensis; assembly: GCF_009600885.1. GTDB lineage: Bacteria > Actinomycetota > Actinomycetes > Streptomycetales > Streptomycetaceae > Streptomyces > Streptomyces jumonjinensis. The sequence continues at coordinate 3,465 of NZ_VCLA01000111.1, read as the reverse complement.
GTGTCACAGGCGTGGTCCAGATTGGGCACGACGGCCGCCACCTGGTTCATCGCGGCGAGACTGATCCCGAGGTGGGTGTTGGAGTGCATGGAGAGCCCCACGCCGTGAATCCGGCAGATCGCGGCCAGCTCCCGGGTGTTGCGCGGCCCGCCCCAGTAGTGGTGGTCCGAGAGCACCACCCGCACGGCCCGCCGGGCGAACGCCTCGGGGATCTCCGCGAAGGTCGTCACGCACATGTTGGTGGCGAGCGGGACCTCCGTCGCCGCCGCGACCCGCGCCATCCGGTCCACCGTCCCGGCCGGGTCCTCCAGATACTCCAGCAGCCCGCCGATCTCGTCGGCGACCCGGAGCGAGGTCTCCACCGTCCAGGCCCCGTTGGGGTCGAGCCTCAGCGGCCGGCCGGGGAACGCCTCCGCGAGGGCGCGCACCGCCGCCGTCTCCTCGCCGGGCGGGAAGACCCCGCCCTTGAGCTTGAAGGAGCGGAAGCCGTGCTCGCGCGCCAGCCGCCGGGCCTGGGCGACGATCCCGGCCGGGTCGAGCGCCGCCTCCCAGCCGTCATCCTCGCCCGCCCCGTCCGGATGCCGGGCCCAGCGGTAGAAGAGATAGCCGCTGTACTCGACGGCGTCGCGCACCTTGCCGCCGAGCAGCGCGTGCACGGGCAGGCCGAGCGCCTTGCCGAAGGCGTCGAGCAGGGCGACCTCGAAGGCGGAGACGACCGACAGCCGCAGCTTCTCGGCGGTCCGCACCCCGCGCAGACCGCTCGCGTCCACGGACGAGGAGACCGCGGATTCGGGGGCCGGGCCGCAGACGCGGGCGGCGAGATCGTGCAGTCCGTTCACATCGCTGACCCGATGGCCGGGCAGAGCGACCGCCAGCGGGGCGGCGAGACGGAGGTAGGCGGTATCGCCGTAGGTCTCGCCGACGCCGGTGATCCCCCCGGCGGTCACCGCCTCGACGATCAGTCTGGGGGTGTACGGCTGGTGCACGCCCTGGGTGTTGAGCAGGGGCGGGTCCGCCGTGAGGACGGGGGTCAGACGTATCTCGCCGATCGTCAGATCCTGGCTCATGCCATGGCTCCTGCCGGTCTCCGGAATGAACACCGTGCACATACGTGAATGGAGACTAGGTAGGCGGCCCGTCGCCGGTCAATGGGTGCCGCCGGGACCTCGCCTGTCCCTCAGGGATACGGAGACGGCGTCCCGCTCGGGAGTGAGCGGGACGCCGTCATGAGCCGTGGGAGCTGTGGGAGGCCCTCTACTCCTGGAGCTCCACGCCGAAGTCGTACGCGTCGACCTCGGCGATCAGCCGGGCCCTGCGCTCCTCGTCGTCCTCCAGGAACGACGCCTCGAACGAGTTCCGCGCCAGCTCCCGCAGCCGGTCCTCGCTCAGCCCCAGCGCCTCGCGGACCGCGTGGAAGGTGTCCCCGACATAGCCTCCGAAGTACGCCGGATCGTCGGAGTTGACGGTGCAGAAGAGGCCCGCGTCCATCATCCGGGCCAGCGGGTGCTCCTCCAGCAGGTCGATCACCCGCAGCCGGAGGTTCGACAGCGGACAGAGCGTCAGCGGCACCCGCTCCCGGGCCAGCCGCTCGACCAGCTCCGGGTCCTCCATGCAGCGCAGTCCGTGGTCGATGCGCTCCACGCCGAGGACGTCCAGGGCCTCCCGGACGTAAGCGGCCGGACCCTCCTCGCCCGCGTGCGCGACCTTGCGCAGACCGAGCGCGGCAGCCGCCTCGTACACCTCACGGAACTTCGACGGCGGATTGCCGGCCTCCGCCGAGTCCAGGCCCACGGCGGTGATCCGGTGCAGATGGGGCTTGGCGGATTCGAGCGTCTCCAGGGCGGAGTCGGCGGACTGGTCCCGCAGAAAGCACATGATCAGCCGGGTGGAGACGCCGTGCCGACGCTCGGCGGCGTCCAGGGCGGTGGCCAGGCCCTCGATCACCGTGCCGATGGGCACGCCCCGGGCGGTGTGCGCCTGCGGATCGAAGAAGATCTCCGCGTGGCGTACGCCCTGGGCGGCGGCGCGGGTCAGATAGGCGTCCGCGAGCTCGGCGAAGTCGTCCTCGGTGCGCAGGACGGCCATCAGCCCGTAATAGAGGTCGAGGAACGACTGGAGGTCCCGGAAGTCATAGGCGCGGCGCAGCTCTTCGGTGTCCTTGAAGGGCAGTGTCACGCCGTTCCGCGCGGCGAGCGCGAAGGCGAGTTCGGGCTCCAGGGTGCCCTCGATGTGCAGGTGCAGTTCGGCTTTGGGGAGTGGCACGGGTCCAGCTTCGCTCATGGGTGACGTTTGGGGAGGGGGACGCGCAGAAGGTCGGAGGCGATGGTCAGCTCGCCCGTGAACCCGGCGGCGCGGGCCTGGCGGCCGAATTCGCCGGGGTCGGAGTAGCGCTGCGAGAAATGGGTGAGGACCAGATGCCGTACGCCCGCGTCGCGCGCCGCGCGGGCGGCCTGGCCCGCGGTCAGATGGCCGTGGTCCACGGCCAGCTGTTCGTCCTCGTCCAGGAAGGTGGACTCGATGACGAGCAGATCGCAGCCGTCCGCGAGGGCGTGGACGCCGTCGCAGAGCCGGGTGTCCATGACGAAGGCGAACCGCTGCCCCCGGCGTACCTCGCTGACCTCGTCCAGGGTGACGCCGCGGAGTTCGCCCTCGCGCTGGAGCCGGCCCACGTCGGGCCCCCGGATGCCGCGCTCGGCGAGCAGGCCGGGAAGCATCCGGCGGCCGTCCGGCTCGACGAGCCGGTAGCCGAAGGACTCGACGGGGTGGGAGAGTCTGCGCGCTTCGAGGGTGTACGCGGGGGTTTCGGCGAGCACCCCGTCGGCGGCGACGGGGGCCTCGGTCAGTCGCACGGTCTCGCGGTAGGCGGTGGCGTACCGCAGCCGTTCGAAGAAGCGCTGCCCGCCGGCCGGGTAGTGGGCGGAGATCTCGTGCGGGACCCGGTCGAGGTTGATGCGCTGGATCACCCCGGCGAGTCCGAGGGAGTGGTCGCCGTGGAAGTGGGTGACGCAGATCCGGTTGAGGTCATGGGCGGCGACCCCGGCGCGCAGCATCTGGCGCTGGGTGCCCTCGCCCGGGTCGAAGAGAATGCCCTCGGCGTCCCAGCGCAGAAGGTAGCCATTGTGGTTGCGATGGCGGGTGGGAACCTGGCTGGCGGTGCCGAGGACGACGAGCTCTCGTACGGACAAGGCGGTGCCCGCTACCCGGGGGGCCATTCGAGGCCACGGCCGCCGAGGAGGTGCGCGTGGGCGTGGAACACGGTCTGTCCGGCGCCGGGGCCGGTGTTGAAGACGATCCGGTATCCCGGCTCGACGGTCTTCTCCTGCGCGGCGATCTCGCCCGCCTCACGGAGCAGCTCGGCGGCGAGCGCGGGCTCGGCGAGGGCGAGGGAGGCGGCGTCGGGGTAGTGGACCTTGGGGATGACCAGGACGTGGGTGGGGGCCTGGGGGTTGATGTCGCGGAAGGCCA
>NZ_VCLA01000110.1 GCF_009600885.1 Streptomyces jumonjinensis | reverse complement strand
CTCCCGGACTCGGTTGGCGAAGGCGCGGGAGGAGATGGCGGTGACGCCTTCATTCTGGCACCAGGTTTTGTAGTGGGTGTAGAGGTGGGCTTGTTCGACGCGGTGGTGGGGTTCGAGGGTGCAGCATTCGGTGAGGAAGCGGCCGGTGTGGTCTTCGGTTTCGGCGTAGGCGGTGGTGGCGATGCGGACGGTTTCGGGTCCGGTGAGGTCGCGGGGGCCGTTGAGGTAGTGGTGGGCTCCGGTGATGAGCCAGTTGAGGATGCCGGGTCCTTCTTCGGTGACGAGGATGTCGGCGAGGTTGTCGATTTTGCGGTGGTCGGAGACGACGCGTTCGAAGGGGATGAGGCGCATGCGTCGCCAGAAGGCGTAGCCGCCGGTGCCGACTTCGGGGCGGTGGTTGCCGAGGAGCCAGAGTTTGTGGGTGGGGACGAAGCTGAAGAAGTCCTGGCGCATGCGGCGGGCTTTGATGCGGTCGCCGCCGGTGAGGAGTTTGACGCGGGCTTCGTCGAAGCGGTCGCCGGGTTTGACTTCGGAGCAGACGATGACGCGGCGGCCGTGGAGTTCGGCGAGGTCGGTGGGGTGGCCTTCGAAGGGTCGGGCCATGAGGAATCCGGGGGGTGCGGCGTCGGCGTAGTCGCCGAGGAGTTTGATGAGGACGTCGAGGAGGACTGATTTGCCGTTCTTGCCGGAGCCGAAGAGGAAGGGCATGACCTGGGCTCCGACGTCTCCGGTGAGGGAGTAGCCGAGGAGGAGGTGGAGGAAGCGGATCATCTCCGCGCCTTCGGCGTCCTCGCCGAAGGTGTCGGTCAGGAAACGGTCCCACCGCGGGGTCGGCATCCGGCGGGGTCCGACCGAGGTGGAGCGGGAGTGGAAGTCCCGGTCCGGGTCCGGGGCCCGCAGTCCGCCCGTGCGCAGGTCCACGATCCCCGCCGGCGTGCACAGCACATACGGATCCGCGTCCAGCACCCCCGCACTCAACACCATCCCCGGCGCCGACCGCGCCTGCATCAACAACGCATTCATCCCCGACGTCGACAACGCACGACG
>NZ_VCLA01000109.1 GCF_009600885.1 Streptomyces jumonjinensis | reverse complement strand
TTCGGGCCTGATTCCCGGTCGAACTCGGGTTGTCTTTCCGGCTGTTGGGCCGTTCCGACGAGTGAGACTTTAGCGGAATCATTCGCCCCGACGCCAATCGGGGTTGCGCTCCTTCGAACGCTGATTCCTCATTCCGTAAAAGCGCACCGAAAGACGGGCGACAGGAGTCGCTCGCTTGCAGAGGTTCTTACGGGATGGCTGCCCGGGGACCAACCGTAGTCGGCGCTCACGTCGGGCAACTCGGAGAACACTACGGTTCTGGGTATGCACTGTCAACCCGGGCCTTCGCCCCGTAGTCTCCTCCCCATGACGACGCGTATGTGCTCCCTTCAGTGGTGGCCCGCCTGACGGCGGTCGCCACCCGAGCATGTACTCAACGGCCGCCGCCTCGGCGGCCGTTTTCGTTTCTCCCTCACCGGAGACGGGCCGCCGGAACCGGTGGCTCCGACCAGGAGACGGAGAACGGGATGACACGGATCTTCAGCGGGCTCAAGCCGACGGGGCATCTGACCCTGGGCAACTACCTCGGGGCCCTGCACCGCTGGGTCGAGGCCGACCAGCATCAGGCGGACGCGCTGTTCTGCGTGGTGGATCTGCACGCACTCACGGTGGAGCACGACCCGGCCCGGGTTCGGCGGCTGAGCCGGCAGGCGGCGACGCTGATGCTGGCGGCGGGGCTCGACCCGGCGCGGTGCAACCTGTTCGTACAGAGCCATGTGGATGAGCACGCCCGGCTGTCCTATCTACTGGAGTGCACGGCCACGGACGGCGAGCTGCGGCGCATGATCCAGTACAAGGAGAAGGGCGCGCGGGCAGCGGCCTCCGGGCAGAGTGTGCGGCTGTCGCTGCTGACGTATCCGGTGCTGATGGCGGCGGACATCCTGGCCTACGGGACGGATGAGGTTCCGGTGGGCGAGGACCAGACCCAGCATGTGGAGCTGGCCCGGGATCTGGCCGTGCGGTTCAACCAGAGGTACGGACATACGTTTGTGGTGCCGAAGGCGACGCGCCCGCCGGTGGCCGCACGGGTCATGGATCTTCAGGACCCGACGTCGAAGATGGGGAAGTCGCACGAGTCCGGGGCGGGGATCGTCTATCTGCTCGATGACGCCGACCTGGTGCGCAGGAAGATCATGCGGGCGGTCACGGACAGCGGGCATGAAGTCGAGTACGACAAAGAGCGGAGGCCGGGGCTAGCCAATCTGCTGGAGATTCTCGCCGCGTGCATCGGCGGGAACCCCGCCGAGCTGGCACCCGTTTACACGTCGTACGGAGCCCTGAAGAAGGACACGGCCGACGCGGTGGTGGAGCTGCTGAGGCCCTTGCGAGAGCGTCACGCGGAGCTGGCGGCGGACGCGGGATATGTGGATGCGGTCCTCGCCCAGGGTTCCGAGCGGGCCAGAGGGACGGCGAGGCCGCGGGTGGACGCGGCCTATGCGGCGATCGGGCTGTTGCCCGGCCGGTGACGAGCGGACAGCAAGCGGAGTAGCGGAAGACGGCTCTCTCCTGTCCGGTGCCGTGGCGCCACGGCACCGGACAGGAGGAGCACTGGCACTGTCAGCCGTTCCCCGAGGCGAGCTCGCGGCTGCGGTCGCGGGCGGCTTCGAGTGCCGCGATCAGGGCGGCGCGCACACCATGGTTCTCAAGTTCGCGGAGGGCGCTGATGGTGGTGCCGGCAGGGGAGGTGACGGCTTCACGGAGCTTGACGGGGTGCTCGCCGCTGTCGCGGAGCATCACGGCGGCGCCGATGGCGGCCTGGACGATCAGGTCATGGGCTTGGGCGCGGGGCAGTCCCAGGAGGATGCCCGCGTCGGTCATGGCCTCGACCAGGAAATAGAAGTACGCCGGGCCCGACCCGGAGAGGGCGGTGGCCGCGTCCTGCTGGGACTCGGGGACCCGGAGGGTCTTGCCGACTCCGCCGAAGATCTCCTCCGCGTGGGCGAGGTGCCCGGGGGTGGCGTGGTTTCCGGCCGAGATCACGGACATGCCCTCGTCGACGAGTACGGGGGTGTTGGGCATGACACGGACGACGGGGGTGCCCGCGGTCAGGCGCTCCTCGATGAAGGAGGTGGGGATGCCGGCCGCGGCGCTGATGACCAGACGGTCGGCGGTGAGGTGCGGGGAGAGCTCATCGAGCAGTTTCCCCATGTCCTGGGGCTTGACGGCCAGGATGAGGGTGTCGGCCCGCTTGGCGGCCTCGGCGTTGGTGACGGGTTCGACGCCGTAGCGGGTGCGCAGCTCCTCGGCACGGTCCGAGCGGCGGGTGGTGATCAGGAGATCGCCGGGCCGCCAGCCGGCGCGGATCATTCCGCTGAGGAGCGCCTCGCCGATCTTGCCCGTACCGAGAACTGCGACTGTCTGAGTCATGGCTCTGTTCACCTCGCCGGTGGGGGTATGTGCGCTCATCCTCGCACCGGGCGGACAGGAGCAGGCGCTGGTGGCCTGGCGGCGGGTGGGGAAGGGGAGAGGCGGGGGTGGGGCGGGGAGGGGGAGGGGGCCTCCCCCTCTGGGGTCAGCCGCGCTTCGGCTTCGCGTATCTGTTCTTGTGGGTGGCGCGGGCCGCCGGATTGCCCGCGCGGGTGGTTCTGCGCCTCTCGTACCGCGCGCTGGCCTTCTCGTACTCCGTACGGTGCAGCTTCTCGCCGGGGGCCTCGGCCAGTGCGCGCACCGCGTAGGCGAGCAGTACGCCGACGAAGCCGATCATCTTCAGGCTGCGGAGCGCGTCCGGACCCACCGTGCCCGTGGGACGGCGGGTGAAGCTCTCCCATGTCTTACGGAAGGCGATGGCGCTGCAGATCGCGAACATCACGATGACCAGGGTGTTGAGGAAGCCGCCGACCTCCGCGATCACCAGGCCCTGATAGGCGAAGCGCAGGACGAGACAGCCCGCGACGGCCGCGGCGAGCGCGCCGGCGGCGACACCGGCCCGGCGCAGTCCGTAACCCCCGTCGCGGTCGACCCAGGTCGTACCGAAGAAACGGATGGGCTCGGGCCGCGGACCGGTGATCTCGGAGGTGTCGCCGCCGTCGCTCTTGCTGGTGTTCTTCCGTTCGCTCACGGGGCCGATTATCCCCGGAAGCTCCCCGCCGTCAGGAACAGCGGATGGTCACATAGCCGTCGCTGCCCGTCTGGACGTAGGCGTCGGAGATGTACTCCCCGTTGGCGATGCAGTCCCAGATCGCGGTGGTGCTGTACGGGCCGGAGATCCGCTCCCCCGACTTCTGGCAGTTGATCGGGACACGGGCGCCGTAGGACAGCACCCTGACGAGTCGGTAATCGGTGCCCGGGCCGCTGCGGACGTTCACCCGGTAGCCGGGGGCGACCGGGTACCGCTTGGCCGTGTCCGGGGCGGTGAGCAGAGGTACCTCCCCCAGGTCGGTACCGATCTTTTCCGGACGTACTTCCTCAAGTGCCATCTAAATCTCCCCCGTTGCTGTATGTGCGCATACGCACGGTACGCCGCGAGAAGGCTACCAAGGCATCCTTGGATCGCACGCACCATCGACTAAGCTCCGTGAGTCGCGTGTGCGCACTGACAAGACGGGGGTAACAGATGCCGCCGCTGCGCAACACCGGGCAGTCCCCGGAAGCGGAGCGTCCGGAATATGCCGGGCATTACCGCCTTGAGTCATGTCTGGGAACAGGCGGCATGGGGGTGGTACATCTGGCCACTTCCGCATCCGGGCGGAAGCGCGCGGTGAAGGTCATCCATGCCGAGCACGCCGCGGATCCCGAGGTCAGAGCGCGCTTCCGACAGGAAGTCACCGCCGCCCGCCGGGTCAGCGGGGCATTCACCGCGTCCGTGGTCGACGCCGACCCGGAGGCCGGCCGGCCCTGGATGGCCACCCTGTTCATCGATGCGCGCACGCTCTCCGAGCGGGTGAAGCGGAGTCCGCTGGATGTGGTGGAGCTGCGCCGGATGGGGGCGGGTCTCGCCGAGGCGCTGCGCGACATCCATCGCGCCGGCGTCGTCCACCGGGATCTCAAGCCGAGCAATGTCCTGCTCGCGCCGGACGGGCCCAAGGTCATCGACTTCGGGATCTCCCGCCCTACGGACAGTGATCTGCGGACCGAGACGGGGAAGCTGATCGGGACACCGCCGTTCATGGCTCCCGAGCAGTTCCAGCGGCCGAGGGAGGTCGGGCCCGCCGCCGACGTCTTCGCCATGGGCTCGGTGCTGGTGCACGCGGCGACCGGGCGCGGCCCCTTCGACTCGGACAGCCCGTACATCGTGGCGTACCAGGTGGTGCACAACGAGCCCGATCTGACCGGGGTGCCGACCGATCTCGTACCGCTGCTGCGGCGCTGTCTGGCGAAGGACCCGGAGGAGCGGCCGACCCCTTACGAAGTGATGGTCGCGCTGCGGAAGGCCGCGCCGTCCTCGTCGTACGACACCCAGGCGTATATACCGTCCCCGAGGACGCCGGATCCGCGCGAGAGCGCGCCCGAGGTGGCGGAGCCGCGACGGCGGCGGGGGCGGTGGCTGCGATGGGCGGCGCTGGGGGCCGCGGCGGTGGTGGCGGCGACGGCCGGGATCGTGGCCGTACGGATGACCGGGGACGAGGCGCGGACCTCGCCCGCGGCGCGAACGTTCACGCCCTGGAGCGTGACCCTGCGCGGGGGCGACGACGAGAACCGGACGCCGGTGTGCGCGGCGGGTCCCGGGCTCTCGGGGCTGTACTGCGCCGCCCCCGGGGTGAAGGCGGCCCTGCTGGACCCGGACACCGGGAAGACGCGGTGGTCGCTGAAGACCCCCGGCGGCCCGGCGCAGGCCGATGGCGGGCTGGGGCCGCTGCTCGCGGGCGGGCTGCTCCAGGTGATCGCGCCGGGCGGCGACCGGCTGGAGGCGCTCGACCCGAAGACCGGGGATGTGCGCTGGGCGGCCGGGATCTCCTCGTACCCGACCGTGCGGCACATCGGCGACGCGGTGCTGCTGGTGAGCGAGGACGGACGGATCAGGGCCCTGGACTCCGCGACCGGGAAGGTGCGCTGGGAGAAGCGGCACGGCGGGGTCGGCACGCAGTGGGTGGCCGATCCGGACGGCTCGGGACGGGCGCTCGGGGTGATGCCCGCGGGCGCGGCGGGCGCGGACGGATCCACGCTGGTCATGGCCGTGGACACGGCGACCGGGAAGCAGTTGTGGCAGCGGCGGCTCGACGGGGAGCTGCACCCTCTCCAGCTCTCGGGGGACGCGCTGTATCTGCGGGCCGTGGACCGGGACGGGTTCACGTACGAGGTGGTGCGGCTCGGCACGGCTTCGGCGGCGGCCGACTCGCGCCGGGTGCGGGTGCCGGCGCCGCTGGACCAGGCGCAGGGCGCCGTGGTGGGGGACGTCGTCTATCTGAGCGGGGCCATGGGCTCGCTGGTGGCGATCGACACCGCGCGCGGGGAGCAGCTGTGGCGGCGGGAGACCGGCGCGTCGTATCTGTCGCGGCCCACGGCGGCCGCGCGCACGGTCTATGTGACGGCGGCGGACGGCCGGCTGCTGGCGGTGGACGCGCGGCGCGGGGTGCTGGCGGGGCAGACCGAGCCGCGGATGGACGACGGGAAGCATACGTTCGCGCCGATGCTGTCCGCTCCGGTGGTGGAGCAGGGGCGGGTGTACGGGACGGCGCCGGACGGGTCGGTGTTCGGGGTGCCCGCGAGCCGCCCGGAGAAGTGGTGAGGCGGCGGAGTGCGCGTCAGGCTTCGCGCCGGAGGGTCGGGCAGCGGGGCCCGGGCCCGCGTGAGGCTTCGCGGCACAGGCCCGGGAGGCCGTACGAGGGCGGGGTGCGCGTAAGGCTTCACGCCGGAGGGTCGGGCAGCGGGGCCCGGGGCTCGCGTGAGGCTTCGCGGCACACGCCCAGGAGACCGTAAGACGGCAGGGTCCGCGTAAGGCTTCGCGCCGAAGGCCCCCCGGTCTGAAGCCGGGGGGCCGCCGCACCGTCATGGTGTCAGGACAGTCTGCTCACATCGCGGACCGCGCCCTTGTCCGCGCTGGTCGCCATCGCGGCGTAGGCGCGCAGGGCCGCCGACACCTTCCGCTCACGGTTCTTCGGCGCGTACACCCCGCCCAGCGCCTCGCGGCGGGCCGTCAGCTCGTCCTCCGGCACCAGCAGCTCGATCGAGCGGTTGGGGATGTCGATACGGATCCGGTCGCCGTCCGCCACCAGCGCGATCGTGCCGCCGGAGGCCGCCTCGGGGGACGCGTGACCGATCGACAGACCCGACGTACCGCCGGAGAAACGGCCGTCCGTCACCAGCGCGCACGCCTTGCCGAGGCCCCGGCCCTTCAGGAACGACGTCGGGTAGAGCATCTCCTGCATGCCCGGACCGCCCCGGGGCCCTTCGTAGCGGATGACGACCACGTCGCCCTCCTTGATCTCCTTGCGGAGGATCTTGTCGACGGCCTCGTCCTGCGATTCGCACACCACCGCCGGGCCCTCGAAGGTCCAGATCGACTCGTCCACGCCCGCGGTCTTCACCACACAGCCGTCGACCGCCAGATTGCCCTTGAGGACCGCCAGCCCGCCGTCCTTGCTGTACGCGTGGGCCGCGTCCCGGATGCAGCCGGCCGCCGCGTCCGTGTCGAGCGACTCCCACCGCTCCGACTGCGAGAACGCCTCGGCCGACCGCTTGCACCCGGGGGCCGCGTGCCACAGCTCGACGGCCTCGGGCGAAGGGGAGCCGCTCCGGATGTCCCAGGTCTCCAGCCACTGCTTGACCGAGGGCGAGTGGACCGTGTGCACGTCCTCGTTGAGCAGTCCGGCGCGGTACAGCTCGCCCAGGATCGCCGGGATGCCGCCCGCCCGGTGCACGTCCTCCATGTAGTACGTGCCCTGGGGCGCGACATTGGGCGCGACCTTCGCCAGGCAGGGGACGCGGCGGGAGACGGCGTCGATGTGGCTCAGGTCGTAGTCGAGCTCGGCCTCCTGCGCCGCCGCCAGCAGATGGAGGATCGTGTTGGTGGAGCCGCCCATCGCGATGTCCAGCGCCATCGCGTTCTCGAAGGCCGCGTGGGTGGCGATGTTGCGGGGCAGGACGCTGTCGTCGTCGTTCTCGTAGTACCGCTTGGTGATCTCCACGACCGTACGGCCCGCGTTCTCGTACAGCGCGCGGCGGGCGGTGTGGGTGGCGAGGACCGAGCCGTTGCCGGGGAGGGAGAGACCCATCGCCTCGGTCAGACAGTTCATCGAGTTGGCGGTGAACATGCCGGAGCAGGAGCCGCAGGTCGGACAGGCGTTCTCCTCGATGCGGAGGACGTCCTCGTCCGAGATGGTCTCGTCGACCGCGTCGACGATGGCGTTGATCAGATCCAGCTTGCGGACGGTCCCGTCGACCAGCGTCGCCTGGCCGGCCTCCATGGGGCCGCCGGAGACGAAGACGGTCGGGATGTTGAGGCGCAGGGCCGCGTTCAGCATGCCCGGCGTGATCTTGTCGCAGTTGGAGATGCAGATCAGGGCGTCGGCGCAGTGGGCCTCGACCATGTACTCGACGCTGTCCGCGATCAGATCGCGGGACGGCAGGGAGTAGAGCATTCCGCCGTGGCCCATCGCGATGCCGTCGTCGACGGCGATGGTGTTGAACTCCCGGGGGATGGCTCCCGCGGCCTTGATGGCCTCGCTCACGATCCGGCCGACCGGCTGGAGGTGGGTGTGACCGGGGACGAACTCGGTGAAGGAGTTGGCCACGGCGATGATCGGCTTGCCGATGTCCGCGCCTGCTACCCCCGAAGCACGCATCAGGGCGCGGGCGCCCGCCATATTGCGGCCGTGGGTGACTGTGCGGGACCTCAGCTCGGGCATCGTCGCTCGCTCCTCGGTAGGTAAGGGAATGCCGGGGTACGAGCCTACGCGGGCCGACCAAGATCCGGACAGAATGTCCGGTATACGCGACGGTTGACTCGTCTGTCGGTCAGCCGCCGGGGGCCCGGCGAGCGGGCGGCATGACCCGGCGAGCGGCATGCCTCGGGGGTCACGCCTCGGTCCGTACTTCCTGTGCGTCGTCCCCCGCGAGGGGCCACAGATCGGGAGCGGACAGATGCAGACGGGCGAAGGCGAGCGCCTCGGCGAGGTCCGCCTCCCGCTCGGCCGCGGACATCGCCCGGCGGGTGTTCACCTCGATCACCACATGCCCGTCGAACCCCGTGCGCACCAGCCGGTGCAGCAGCTCCGCGCAGGGCTGGTTTCCCCGGCCGGGGACCAGATGCTCGTCCTTCGCGGAGCCCTTGCCGTCCGCGAGATGGACGTGTCCCAGCCGGTCGCCCATCCGGTCGATCATCGCCATGGTGTCCGAGCGCGAGGTCGCCGTGTGCGAGAGGTCGATGGTGAAGTGCCGGTAGTCGTCCTTGGTGACGTCCCACTCCGGGGCGTACGCGAGCATCTCGCGGTCCCGGTACCGCCACGGGTACATGTTCTCCACCGCGAACCGCACATCCGTCTCATCGGCCATCCGCCAGATGCCGCTGACGAAGTCCCGGGCGTACTGCCGCTGCCAGCGGAAGGGCGGATGGACGACCACGGTCGACGCGCCCAGCTGCTCGGCGGCGGCCCGCGCGCGCTGGAGCTTCACCCAGGGGTCCGGGGACCAGACCCGCTGGGTGATCAGCAGACAGGGCGCGTGGACCGCGTGCACGGGGACCCCGTGGTAGTCGGAGAGCCGGCGCAGCGCCTCGACGTCCTGGCTGACCGGGTCCGTCCAGACCATCACCTCGACACCGTCGTAGCCGAGGCGTGCGGCGATCTCGAAGGCCGTCGCCGTCGACTCCGGATAGACCGAAGCGGTCGACAGGACGACCTTCACGTCCTTCGGGTCCTTCACGTCCTTCGGGCCCTTCGAGTCCTTCGCATCCTTCGGATCGGGGGTGCGCGCCACTGGTTCTGCCACGGGAAACAGGGTACGGGCCGCCGGCGGGCGACGGCGGCGCGGACTACACGGCGGGGAGGTGGTCCAGCCTGCGCAGAATCACGCCCTCGCGGAGCGCCCATGGGCAGATCTCCAGCTCCTGAGCGCCGAAGAGGTCCATCGCCCCCTCCGCGACCAGGGCGCCCGCGAGGAGCTGCCGGGCCCGGCCCACGGAGACCCCGGGCAGGCCCGCGCGCTCCTCGACCGTCATCCCGGCGAGCTTGGGTACCCACTCCTGAAGTGACTTACGGCTCAGCTCCCGCTGGACGTACAGGCCCTCCGCGTCCCTCGCCGCGCCCGCTATCCGGGCCAGCTGCTTGAAGGTCTTCGAGGTCGCCACGATGTGATCCGGGGGTCCGAAGCGGCTGAACTCGCCGACCGTACGGGCGATCTCCGTACGGACATGGCGGCGCAGGGCGCGTACGTCCTCGGCGGTCGGCGGATCCCCGGGCAGCGAGGAGGCCGTCAGCCGGCCCGCGCCGAGGGGGAGCGAGACGGCGGCGTCGGGCTCCTCGTCGATTCCGTAGGCGATCTCCAGCGAGCCGCCGCCGATGTCGAGGACCAGCAGCTTCCCGGCCGACCAGCCGAACCAGCGGCGGGCCGCGAGAAAGGTCAGCCGGGCTTCCTCCTCGCCCGTGAGGACCTGGAGGTCGACCTCGGTCTCGGCCCGGACCCGGGCGAGCACCGCGTCGGCGTTGGTGGCCTCCCGTACGGCGGAGGTCGCGAAGGCGAGCACCTGCTCGCAGCCCTGGTCCTCGGCGGCCTGTACCGCCCGGTGGATGGTCTCGACGAGCCGGTCGACGCCCGCGGGATCAATGGCTCCCTCGGCGTCGATCAGTTCGGCGAGGCGCAGCTCCGCCTTGTGGGAGTGGGCGGGCAGGGGGCGGGCGCCGGGGTGCGCGTCCACTACCAGCAGATGCACTGTGTTCGAACCGACGTCGAGGACTCCGAGTCTCATGGACTGACACGCTACTGCGATCGCGGACATACCCTTGCCGTGTGCCAAAGACGAAAAAGACGAAACAGGGCAAAGTCCTGCCCAGTGCCAAGGTCAAGGGCGATGAGCAGGGGCTGGACTTTCCTCGGGCGTGGGTGGAGTTTCCCGACCCCGCCGACGAGGAGCAGGTCTTCCGCTGCGATCTGACCTGGCTGACCTCCCGCTGGAACTGCATTTTCGGCAGCGGGTGCCAGGGGATCTCGGCGGGCCGGGCGGACGACGGGTGCTGCACGCTGGGCGCGCACTTCTCGGACGACGACGACGAGAAGCGGGTCGCGGGGCATGTGGCCCGGCTGACGCCGGAGCTGTGGCAGTTCCATGAGGTGGGGTCGGAGTCGGGCTGGATCGAGGAGGACGACGACGGGGAGCGCCAGACCCGGCGGTGGAAGGGGTCGTGCATCTTCCAGAACCGGCCGGGATTCGCCGGGGGCGCGGGGTGCTCGCTGCACATCCTGGCGCTGCGGGAGGGGCGTGAGCCGCTGGAGACCAAGCCGGATGTGTGCTGGCAGCTGCCGGTGCGCAGAACGTTCGAGTGGATCGAGCGGCCGGACGACACCAAGGTGCTCCAGGTCTCGATCGGGGAGTACGACCGGAGGGGGTGGGGGCCGGGAGGGCATGACCTGCACTGGTGGTGCACCTCGGCGAGGTCGGCGCATGGGGCGGGGGATCCGGTGTATGTGAGCTATGGGCCGGAGCTGAAGGAGATGATGGGGAAGAAGGCGTACGACGTGCTGGTGGGGCTGTGCGAGGCACGCCTGGCGGCCCAGCTGCCGCTGC
>NZ_VCLA01000108.1 GCF_009600885.1 Streptomyces jumonjinensis | reverse complement strand
CGCTCCGGGGTGGTGCCGGGACTCATGATTTACGGCGCGTTTCCAGCCTGTCCGATGACGGGCCTCCTTCGCGCCACAAATCACGTTTTACGTCCCGGCACCACCCCTGCGCGGCCCCCTCCCACGAGACCCCTCAACCCGCCCAACCCGGACCGCGTGCCGAGCAGCGCGGCCCCCTCCACGAGACCCCAACCGCCCGCCGCCCATTCCAGGTGCCGGGGAGCGCGGCCCCCTCCCATGCGAGTCGAAACCGCCCGCCTGTCCCGGGTGGGCGGGCAGCGCGGACCCCCTCCCCTGAGACCTCAACCCGCCTATCCCCGGTGCCGGGCCGTGCGGACCCCTCCCGCCGTCGTCGTACGCAGGACCGTGCCCGGTGCGGTGAGACGGTCGGCTCGACCGCCCGCGCCCGTGACAGTCGACCGCCAACCCGGTCGCTGGGCAGCGCCGGTCACGTCGTGCCGTAGACCCGGGATGGAGTGCGGGCGCGGGTCAGCAAAGTGCGGGTCGCCGTGCCCGCTTCGGCCGGGGTCCAGCGGGACGGGTTCGTCGCCGTAGGGCCCGCGTGCCAGCCCTCCATCACCGTGATCCGGCCCGCCTCCGCCTCGAAGACGCGGCCCGTCACCCCCGTACTGCCCTCCGACCCCAGCCACACCACCAGCGGTGAGACATCCTCCGGCGGTGCGGTCAGCCCCGCGAAGGTCTCCTCCGTCATCCGGGTGCGCGCCGCCGGGGCGATGGCGTTGACCTGGACCCCGTACCGGGCCAGCTCCGCCGATGCGGTCAGCGTCAGCCCCACGATCCCCGCCTTCGCCGCCGCGTAGCCCCCCTGGCCGACGCTGCCCAGCAGCCCCGCGCCCGAGGTGGTGTTGACCACCCTCGCGGAGACCGCGCGGCCCGCCTTGGCCTCGGCCCGCCAGTGGGCCGCCGCGTGCTTCAGCGGGAGGAAGCAGCCCCGCAGATGCACCCGCACCACGGCGTCCCAGTCGTCGTCCGCGAGGTTCACCAGCATCCGGTCGCGGAGAAACCCCGCGTTGCTGACCAGCGTGTCCAGCCTCCCGAAAGTCTCCAGTGCGGTCGCGATCAGCGAAGCCGCGCCGGACGCCGTCGCGATGTCGCCGCCGTGGGCCACCGCGTCGCCGCCGCGGGCGCGGATCTCGGCGACCACACCGTCCGCCGGGGCCGCTGAGGAGCCCGCGCCGTCCAGCGCGGCCCCCAGATCGTTGACCACGACCTTCGCCCCCTCGGCGGCGAACGCCAGCGCGTGCGCGCGGCCCAGCCCCCGGCCCGCGCCCGTCACCGCGACGACGCGGTTCTCGCAGATTCCCGTCATGCTCAGCTCCCCTGATGGGCGTTGGACGCGTCGAGGAAGGCGGGGCGCTCCCCGCCGCCGTGCAGATGGAGCGCCGCGCCGCTGACATAGGCCGCGCGCTCCGAGGCGAGGAAGACCGCCGCGTCCCCCGCCTCCGACGGCTCCGCCAGCCGGCCCAGCGGCACCGTGCGGCCGACCGCCGCGACGCCCTCCTCGTCCCCGTAGTGCAGATGGGCCCGTTCGGTGCGGACCATGCCGAGGACCAGCGTGTTCACCCGCACCCGGGGAGCCCACTCCACGGCCATCGAGCGGGCCAGGCTCTCCAGTCCGGCCTTGGCCGCCCCATAGGCGGCCGACCCCGGCGACGACCGGCCGCCGCTGACGCTGCCGATCATCACGATCGAGCCCTGGGCCTCGCTGAGATGGCCGTACGCGGCGAGGGAGGTGGTCAGCGGGGTGACGAGATTCAGCTCGATCACCCGGGCATGGCCCGCCGGTCCGCCCTCGGTGAGAAGACGGTGCGGGGTGCCGCCCGCATTGTTGACCAGGGTGTCCAGCCGGCCGTGGCGGCGCACGACCTCGTCGAAGAAACCGGGGAGGGCACCCTGGTCGCGGAGGTCCACGGGCATGAACTCGGCCGTGCCAACCGCCCTTTCCGGCGGGCGGCGGGCGCAGATCACCACCCGGGCGCCCGCCCGCAGAAACGCCCGTGCGACGCCCGCGCCGACGCCGCGTGTGCCGCCCGTGACGACAGCGACCCTCCCGTCGAGCTCCATCGGCTGCTACCTTCCTCACCTAACAAATGTTTGGTGGAAAGGTAGCTCATGGGTGTGTCCACCGCGAGCCCCGTGGCCGGCGTCCACGTCGTCACGGCCGACTACCCTCCCGTCAACGCCCTTCCCGTCCAGGGCTGGCACGACCTCGCCGACGCGGTCCGCGCCGCCGGCCGGGACCCGGCGGTCCGCTGTGTCGTCCTCGCCGCCGAGGGCCGCGGCTTCAACGCCGGTGTGGACATCAAGGAGTTACAGCGCGACCCCGGCCACAGCACACTGCTCGGTGCCAACCGGGGCTGCGCCGACGCCTTCGCCGCGGTGTACGAGTGCGAGGTCCCGGTCGTCGCGGCGGTGCAGGGCCACTGCCTCGGCGGCGGCATCGGCCTCGTCGGCAACGCGGACGCCGTCATCGCCTGCGACGACGCCGTCTTCGGACTGCCCGAGCTGGACCGGGGCGCGCTCGGCGCGGCCACCCATCTGGCCCGGCTGGTCCCCCAGCACCTGATGCGCACGCTGTACTACACCTCGCGCACCGTCACCGCCCAGGAGCTGCACCGGCACGGCTCGGTCTGGCGGGTGGTGCCGCGCGCCGGGCTGGCCGCCGCCGCGCTGGAGCTGGCGGCCGAGATCGCCCGGAAGGACGGCGATCTGATCCGGCTCGCGAAGGCGGCCATCAACGGCATCGACCCCGTGGACGTGCGCCGCGCCTACCGCTTCGAGCAGGGGTTCACCTTCGAGGCCGCTCTCAGCGGGACGGCCGCCCGGGTCCGTGACACATTCGGGAAGGGAGAGGGCCCATGACCGACAAGACCATGACCGCCGACGAGGTCGTGGCGCGGCTGTGGAGCGGAATGACCCTCGGCATCGGGGGCTGGGGCTCGCGCCGTAAGCCGATGGCGCTGGTCCGCGCGCTCCTCCGGTCCCCGGTCACCGATCTCACCGTGGTCTCCTGCGGCGGCCCTGATGTCGGTCTGCTCGCCGCCGCGGGCCGGATCGCACGGCTCGTCACCCCCTTCGTCACCCTCGACTCGATCCCCCTCGAACCGCGGTACCGGGCCGCCCGCGAACGCGGTTCCTTCGCGCTCACCGAGATCGACGAAGCCATGTTCCTGTGGGGGCTGCACGCCGCCGCCAACCGGCTGCCGTTCCTTCCCGTACGGGCCGGGATCGGCTCGGACGTGATGCGGGTCAACCCCGAGCTGCGCACCGTCGTCTCCCCGTACGCGGACGGCGAGGAATTCGTCGCCGCGCCCGCGCTGCGGATGGACGCCGCACTGGTCCATCTCAACCGGGCCGACCGCCTCGGCAACGCCCAGTACCTGGGCCCCGACCCCTATTTCGACGACCTGTTCTGCGAAGCCGCCGACGCGTCGTACGTCTCATGCGAACGGCTGGTGGACGGGTTCACCGGGGCCGTGCCACAGACCCTGCTGGTCAGCAGGGTCTCGGTGACCGGAGTGGTCGAGACCCCGAACGGCGCCCACTTCACCTCATGCGCCCCCGACCACGGCCGCGACGAAGCCTTTCAGACGATGTACGCCACCACCCCGTGGGACGAGTTCGCCGAGCGGTTTCTGCATGGCGATGAGGAGTCCTATCAGGAAGCTGTTCAGGTCTGGCACGAGGAGCGACCCCGATGAAGGAACCGCCCATGGGTGTGAGCCGAGCCGAGTACTGCGTCATCGCCTGCGCCGAAGCCTGGCGCGACAACGGGGAGGTGCTGGCCAGCCCCATGGGCCCCATCCCCTCCCTGGGAGCCCGCCTCGCCCGGCTGACCTTCTCCCCCGATCTGCTGCTCACCGACGGCGAAGCCCTGCTGGTCGACGCCGACGGCGGCCTGGAGGGCTGGCTTCCGTACCGCCGCCATCTGACCATGGTCACCGGCGGACGGCGTCATGTGATGATGGGCGCGAGCCAGCTCGACCGCCACGGCAACCAGAACATCTCCTGCATCGGTCCGTGGGAGCAACCCGCCCGCCAGCTCCTCGGAGTGCGCGGAGCGCCGTCCAACACCCTCAACAACCCCGTCAGTTACTGGATCCCCCGGCATTCGCCCCGGGTGTTCGTGGAGCGGGTCGACATGGTCTGCGGCGTCGGATACGACCGGGCCGCCGCGGCCGGTCCCAGCGCGACCCGCTTCCACCGCATCCCCCGGGTCGTCTCCGACCTCGGCGTCTTCGACTTCGACACCCCCGACCGCTCGATGCGGCTCGTCTCGCTCCATCCCGGCGTCACCGTGGCGCGAGTGCGCGAGGCGACCGGGTTCGAGCTGACGGCCGGTGCGGACACGCCGTTCACCCGGCCGCCCACCGCGACGGAGCTCCGGCTGATCCGGGAGATCCTCGATCCGGACGGGGTACGCGACCGCCACGTCGGGGCAGCCTGATGGAGACCGCGCTCACCCGGCTGACCGGCGTACGGCACCCCATCGTGCAGACCGGCATGGGATGGGTGGCCGGACCCCGGCTGGTCTCCGCCGCCGCGAACGCGGGCGCGCTCGGCATTCTCGCCTCGGCGACCATGTCCGTACCGGAGCTGCGCCAGGCCGTACGCGAGGTGAAGTCCCGTACGGACGCACCCTTCGGGGTCAATCTGCGCGCCGACGCGGCCGACGCCCGGGAGCGGGCGCGGATCGTCGTCGAGGAGGGCGTACGGGTGGCGTCCTTCGCCCTCGCGCCGTCCCGCGAGCTGATCGCCGGGCTGAAGGACGCGGGCGTGGTGGTGATCCCGTCCGTCGGGGCGCGGCGGCACGCGGAGAAGGTGACCGCCTGGGGCGCGGACGCGGTGATCGTCCAGGGCGGCGAGGGCGGCGGCCACACCGGCGAGGTCGCCACGACCGTGCTGCTGCCACAGGTGGTGGACGCGGTCCCGGTGCCGGTGATCGCGGCGGGCGGCTTCCGGGACGGCCGGGGGCTGGTGGCGGCGCTCGCCCTGGGGGCCGCCGGGGTCGCGATGGGCACCCGGTTTCTGCTGACCTCCGACTCCACCGTCCCGGACGCGGTGAAGGCGCGCTATCTGGCCGCCACCGTGAAGGATGTGACGGTGACGACCGCCGTGGACGGGCTGCCGCACCGGATGCTCCGCACCGAACTGGTCCGGTCGCTGGAGAGCCACGGCCCCGCCCGCACCCTGCTGCGCTCGGTGCGGCACGCCGCCGCGTTCCGGAGGCTGTCGGGGATGAGCTGGGCGTCGATGATCCGCGACGGCCTGGCGATGCGCCACGGCAGAGAGCTGACCTGGGGCCAGACGCTGCTCGCCGCCAACACGCCGATGCTGCTGCGGGCCTCGATGGTCGAAGGGCGTACGGATCTGGGGGTGATGGCCTCCGGGCAGGTGGCGGGAGTCATCGAGGATCTCCCGAGCTGCGCCGAGCTCGTCGGCCGGATCATCGCCGAGGCGGATGACGTACTGCGCGCCCTGGGCCGGATGTGACAGTCGGATGGGACGGCCGGATGGGACGGCCGGATGGGACGGTCGGATGGGACGGTCGGACTCGTTGGGCGGATGTGTCGGACGGACGTTTCGGGCGTATGCGGGATTCCGGGCGGGTCCGCCGGGCGGCTTGCCCCCGCCCGGCGGACCCGATTCCGGTGGGCCCGATTCCGGTGGGCCCGTCAGCCGTCCGTCCCAGCCGGTGCGCGCGGCGGCGTGGGCACCGCCAGGACCGCCAGAGTCACGGCCCGGACGATCAGACCGCCCAGCAGCACCGTCATCAGATCGTCGGTCAGCAGTCCGAGCCCGAACTCCGCGGCCAGACAGGAGATCAGCAGCAGAATCATGGAGTCCTGCGCCGTCCCGGCGGCGGCCAGCCGGAGCAGCCGGCGCGGCGAAGCTCCGCGGATCTCGTCCGGGTGAGTGCCTATCAGCTGGTTGAGCAGCACGAACACCGCACCGGCGACGATCAGGGCCGACCCCGTGAAGGAACCGCCCTCCATGGCGAGGCCGGGGAGCACACCCACCGCCACGGCCACTCCGAGGTACGTTCCCAGCAGGTTTCTGTTCTTGTCGGCAACTCTTCTGTCCATAGAAGTGATCTTCGCACCTCATTACTACCACTGTGACCGAATGTGTGTCACTGATCACTTATTTCGGCACAATGCCTCTCATGGCAACTACCGCTGACACCACGACTGTCACTCCGCGTGATCTGTGGACCCTGTTCGAACCGATCCATGCCGTCACCTACTTCTCGCCGGAGGCGACCGGCGCATTCGAGGAAGCCGGTCTCCGCGGCTTCTGGCGCGGCTACTTCGCCGGCCGGTCCGCGCCGCTCGGGATGGCCGGCCCCGAGCCGGTCGCGGCGGCGTTCTGCTCGTACGCCCCCTCCATGGTGGCGCAGGCGCTGCCCTCCGTATGGGAGGTCGTCACCCCCGAACAGGCGCTGGACGTACGCCGGTCGGGGGCGCGGGCCGCGCTCGCCCGGCTGCTCGACGGGCAGCGGGAGGGCGTGGAGCGCGCCGCCGTGCTGCTCGCCGAGGCGGCGGGCGCGGCCGATCTCACCGGCCGGCCGCTGACCGCGGCCAACGCCGCTCTGCCCTGGCCCGACGACCCGCTGGACCGGCTCTGGCACGCGGCGACGATCCTCCGTGAGCACCGGGGCGACGGCCATGTGGCGGCGCAGCTCGTGGCCGATGTCGACGGCTGCGAGATCCTCGCCCTGCGGGTCGGGATCGATCTGCCGCGCAGCGAGCTCCAGCCCTATCGGGGCTGGAGCGACGAGGAGTGGGACGCGGCGGTGCGGCGGCTGGTGGGCCGGGGGCTGCTGACCGGGGACGGAAAGGCGACGGAGGCGGGCCGCCGCACCCTCGCGGGGATCGAGGAGGGGACCGACCGGGCGGCCTTCCGGCCCTGGGCGGCGGCGGATCTGCCGCGGCTGACCGACGCCCTGGAGCCGCTGGCGCGGACGGTGGCCGCGACGCTGCGCTTCCCCAACCCGATCGGCCTTCCGGAGCGTACGGGCTGAGCGGGCGGGGGCGCCCGGTCGGGGCGCCCCCTCCCGGGAGGGCCTTCAGAGCCGTTCGATGATCGTGACGTTCGCCTGGCCGCCGCCCTCGCACATGGTCTGGAGCCCGAACCGGCCGCCGCCGCGCTCCAGTTCATGGAGGAGGGTGGTCATCAGCCGGACCCCGGTCGCCCCCAGCGGATGGCCCAGCGCGATCGCCCCGCCGTTGACGTTCACCCGGTCCGGGTCCGCGCCCGTCTCCTTCAGCCAGGCCAGCACCACCGGGGCGAAAGCCTCGTTGATCTCGATGAGGTCCATCGCGTCGATGGTCATCCCGGTCTTCGCCAGGGCGTGGGCGGTGGCCGGGATCGGGGCGGAGAGCATCCGGATGGGGTCCCCGCCCCGGACCGAGAGATGGTGGATCCGGGCGCGCGGGGTGAGCCCGTGCTCCCGTACGGCCCGTTCGCCCGCGATGAGCAGCGCCGCGGCTCCGTCCGAGAGCTGGGAGGAGCAGGCGGCCGTGATGCTGCCGCCCGGGACGACGGGCGCGAGGGCGGCCATCTTCTCCAGGGTGGTGTCCCGGCGCGGGCCCTCGTCGGCGGCGAGCTCTCCGTACGCCACGGTCTCGCGGGCGAACCGGCCCTGGTCCAGGGCGCGGACGGCCCGCTGATGGGAGCGGAGCGCGTACTCCTCCTGGTCGCGGCGGGTGATGCCCCACCGCTCGGCGATCAGTTCCGCGCCATGGAACTGATCGACCGGCTGATCGCCGTAGCGGGCACGCCAGCCCGCGCTGCCCGCGAAGGGGCCCTGAGCGAGCCCGAGCGGTTCGGCGGCCTGCCGGGAGGCGAAGGCGATGGGGATCATGGACATGTTCTGGACGCCGCCCGCGACCACCAGATCCTGGGTGCCGGAGAGCACGGCCTGCGCGGCGAAGTGCACCGCCTGCTGGGACGATCCGCACTGCCGGTCGACGGTCACCCCGGGCACCTCCTCGGGCAGTCCGGCGGCGAGCCAGGAGGTCCGGGCGATGTCCCCGGCCTGCGGGCCCACCGTGTCGAGACAGCCGAAGACCACGTCTTCGACCGCCGCCGGGTCGACGCCCGTGCGCTCCATCAGCGCGGTGAGCACATGGGCCCCGAGATCGGCGGGGTGGACGGCGGCGAACCCTCCCCCGCGCCTGCCCACCGGGGTGCGTACCGCTTCGACGATATAGACCTCGCCCATCACGACTCCCTGAATGCTCAACTGCGTACGGCGATCCCGTCCAGCACCATCGACAGATACTGGCGGGCGATCTCCTCGGGGCTGTGCTGTCCGCCCGGCCGGTACCAGGACGCGGCGACCCAGACCGTGTCCCGGACGAAGCGGTAGGTCAGCCGGATGTCCAGATCGGCGCGGAAGACCCGGTCGGCGACTCCGCGCTCCAGCGTGCCGAGCCATGCCTTCTCGAACTTCAGCCGCGATTCGGTGAGGTAGTGGAAGCGGGGCTGGAGGGCGAGCTGACGGGACTCCTTCTGGTAGATCGCGACGGCGGCGCGGTGCCGGTCGATCTCCCGGAAGGACTCGGTGACCAGCGCCTCGACGGTCTCGCGGGGGCCGAGCCCGGCCGCGAGCACGGCGTCGTACCCCTCCCAGAGCTCATCGAGGAAGGTGGCGAGGATCTCGTCCAGCATCGATTCCTTGGAATCGAAGTGGTAGTAGAGGCTTCCGGCGAGCATGCCCGCCTCGTCCGCGATCCTGCGGACGGTGGTGGCGTTGTAGCCCTGGGCGGCGAACACCTCGGCGGCGAGGCCGAGGAGTTCGCCACGGCGCTCGGGGGAGGCTGTCACCTGGTTCTTCTTCTTGTTCGGCACCCCTTCATTCTCCGCCTGTTCATGCTCCGCTCCGGCCCGCTCACGGGTGCCGGCTGCTGACGGAGACGACCTCTCCGGTGAGATAGGAGGAGTAGTCGCTCGCCAGGAAGACGATGGCGTTGGCGACCTCCCAGGGCTCGGCGCAGCGGCCGTACGCCTCTCCGGCGGTCAGCTCGGCGAGGAGTTCGGGGGTGGTGACCCGGGCCAGATGGGGATGCATGGCGAGGCTGGGGGCGACCGCATTGACCCGTACGCCGTACTCGGCGGCCTCGACGGCGGCGCACCGGGTGAGCGCCATGACCCCGGCCTTGGCCGCCGCGTAGTGGGCCTGGCCTGCCTGGGCACGCCAGCCGAGGACGGAGGAGTTGTTGACGATCACTCCGCCGCGCCCGGTGGCGGCGAAGGAGCGCAGGGCGGCGCGGGTGCAGCGGAAGGTGCCGGTCAGGGTGGTGTCGAGGACGCCGCTCCACTGGTCGTCGGTCATCTCGGTCAGGGGCGCGGTGCCGCCGAGACCGGCGTTGTTGACGACGATGTCGAGCCCGCCGTGCTCCTCGGCCGCCTTGTCGAACAGCGCCCGCACCTGGGTCTCGTCGGTGACGTCGCAGGGCGCGGCGGCGACGGCGCGGTCGCCGAACTCCCCGGCGAGCGCGGCCTCGGCCTGTCTCAGCCGGCGGGTGTGGGCGTCGCCGATGACCACGCGCGCGCCCTCCTCCAGGAATCTGCGGGCGGTCGCGCCGCCGATCCCGGCTCCGGCCGCCGCTGTGATCACGGCGGTGCGCCCGGCGAGCAGTCCGTGTCCGGGCACATAGCGGGGCGCTGTGCGATCCCCTTGCCGCGCCGCCCTGTCGTCCGTCACCCCGGCACGTTAACCTACCAAACACTTGTTAGGGAAGGGTGTGCCCATGGATCTGCACTGCTCCCCCGAGGACGACGCTTTCCGCGCCGAGGCCCGCGCATGGCTCGCCGCGCATGTGCCCCGTACGCCACTGCCGTCGCTGGAGACCCGGGAGGGCTTCGCGGCGCACCGCGCCTGGGAGGCGGAGCTCCGCGCGGACCGCTGGTCGGCGGTGTCCTGGCCGAAGGAGTACGGCGGCCGGGGCGTGGATCTGTTCCGCTGGCTGATCTTCGAAGAGGAGTACTGGGCGGCGGACGCGCCCGGACGGGTCGCCCAGAACGGGATCAGCCTGCTCGCGCCCACCCTCTTCGGCCATGGCAGCGAGGAGCAGCGGGCCCGGGTGCTGCCGCCGATGGCGAGCGGCGAGACCGTCTGGGCGCAGGCGTGGTCGGAGCCGGAGGCGGGCTCGGATCTGGCCGCGCTGCGCTCCCGGGCGGACCGTACGGCCGGGGGGTGGCTGCTGACCGGGCGGAAGACCTGGTCGTCGCGGGCGGCTTTCGCGGACCGGGCGTTCGGGATCTTCCGTAGTGATCCGGGGGCCGGGGCGCCGCACCGGGGGCTGACCTATCTGATGTTCGATCTGTCGGCGCCGGGGGTCACGGTGCGGCCCATCGGGCGGCTCGACGGGAAGCCCGCCTTCGCGGAGCTCTCTCTGGACCGGGTCTTCGTCCCCGACGAGGACGTGATCGGGGAGCCGGGGCAGGGGTGGCGGATCGCGATGTCCGCCACCGGGAACGAGCGGGGGCTCACCCTCCGTTCTCCCGGCCGCTTTCTGGCGGCGGCAGAACGTCTGGTGCGGGAGTGGCGGGCGGGGCCTGCGCCGCAGAGTCCGGTGGACGATGCGTTACGGGACCCGGTGGACGGTACCGCCGCGCTGCGGGAACGGGTCGCGGACGCGGTGATCGGGGCGCGCGCCTACCAGCTGTTCACCTCCGCTGCGGCCTCCCGCCTCGCGGCGGGCGAGGCGATCGGCGCGGAGGCCAGCCTCAACAAAGTCTTCTGGTCGGAGTACGACATCGCGCTCCATGAGACCGCGCTCGATCTGCTGGGCGAGGGAGCCGAGTTCGCCGACACCGCGTGGGCGGAGTGCTATCTCTTCGCACTGGCGGGCCCCGTCTACGCGGGGACGAACGAGATCCAGCGCGACATCATCGCCGAGCGGCTGCTCGGCCTGCCGAAGGGCCGCCGCTGATGCGCTTTCTGCCGACGGAGGAGCAGGCGGCGTTCACCGGTTCGCTGGACGCGATGCTGTCGGCGGCGGATGTGCCGCGCGCCGCCCGGGCCTGGGCGGCGGGCGACCACGCCCCGGGCCGGAAGCTGTTCGCCCGGCTGGCGGACGCGGGGCTTTTCGCGCTGGCCGTGCCCGAGGCGTACGGCGGGGCCGGGCCGCTGCCGGTGGAGCTGGCGCTGGCCTTCGTCGAACTGGGCCGCCATGCCGTGCCGGGCCCGCTGGCGGAGACGGCCGCGGCGGCGGCGCTGCTGGCGGAGTGC
>NZ_VCLA01000107.1 GCF_009600885.1 Streptomyces jumonjinensis | reverse complement strand
GCGGAGGGGACGCTGAGCGGCAGGACGGTCCGGCAGGACTTCGTCGCGGAGTGGCCGATCGTCAAGGCGGCGGTTCCGCCGGCCCTCGCCGTGGCTGTCAGCCCGCTGCTCGGGCTCGGCCCGCAAGGGACTCTGTGGCTGGCCCTCTGCGTCGCGATCGCCGGTCAGATCGGCTGGGCGACGCTCGCCGCGCTCCGGGCGGGCGCCGCGGGGCGGCTGGTGCTGGTCGCCGGGGCGGCCAATCTACTGCTCGGCCTGCTGATCGCGCTGCTCAAGGTCGCCCTGCACTGAGGGACCGTACGGGGCCGTGAACCCTGCCGTACATCCCTGAACGCATGTTCCGGGCCTTCGTCACGCAGACTGAGTCTCCTGGCCGGGTTCCCCGTGGTCGAAGAGCACCCGCGCGCAGCCTGCGGGCCCGCCCGGACCGAGCCCGGCACGCGACAGCGCGCCGTGCCCGTCTCGACGCCCCCCAGCGCTGCCGCGCCCTGTCCCGCTTCACCCTCACCTCCTGACCCCGACATCCTCCTGTCGCTCGTCCACGACACCCGGCACCTCATCCTCCACAGTGCTTGTTCGCGCTGGTGGAAGGCGGGTTCATGAGGACGTCCCATCGGGGCGGCCATCATGTGCCGGGGATGCTGCCGATGTGTCTTCGGCGCTCGCTACCACGCCCCGAGGGAGTGGTGCTCCGTGTGGCGGGCCGGCTCTTGGTGAAGGGGATGAACCAGTGGTCGGGGGCTGCGCGCCACAGCAGTGGCAGTCCCTCGGTGGCCTGCTGGCCGGTGGCTCTCAGGGCCTGGTCGACACGGTCCCAGTCGTCGTGGTGGTGCTCAGGGAGTTCGTCGTAGGCGGGAGTGCCGCCGGCCGGTGCGTGCGTGTGCGCGCGGGCGCGGTCCAGCGCCAGGTCCAGGGCGACCCGCTCGGCCACACACCGGGGACGGGGCACGGTGCCGGCGGCGATGTCCCGGGCCAGGTCGAAGATGCGGTGGGCGAAGTCGCACCGCCAGGAGTATCCCTGCGCGCCCAGGTGGCGCGGGGGAGGGCGGCGAAAGGCCGCCGCCGGCACGGTCCTCCTCCCGCAGCACCGTGTCCTTCAGTACGTCGGCGCCTGCGGCGGCTTCGGCGCCCAGCTGCGTCAGCAGGGCGCCGAGCACGTAGGCGGTGCGCGGCGTGAAGTGCCAGGCGTTGCCGGGCGTGTGCCGCAGGGGGAAGAGGCTCGCGTAGTCGGGCGGAACGCGTGTCCCGTCCTCCTCCGGCTCCTCTCCGTCTGCCAGATACCCGTTGTCGGCGTCGAGCTCGCCGACCCACGGGAGTGTGCGGCCGGCCTCGGTCAGGGTGAGCAGGCCGACGGTCCGTTCGACCAGGGCAAGGTCCTGGCAGACCCCCAGGAGCCGCCCGAGGTCCCGGCGGACGGTGCGCTTGGCCTCCCCGGGCTCGTCCTGCGGGTGCGGCAGTTCCGTGCTGGACCGGGTGCGGCACTGATACCCGAAATCTACCGGGTCCCACACGTCCCCGGTCGGCAGCGCCTCCACCAGCATCCGGGCATCGGCCAGCCGGAGCCGGCCGGTGACGGTCAGGTGCCGGCCGTCGCCGGTCCAGCGTAGGAACGCCTGGATCTTCTCCGGGCCGCTGCGCGCCACTGCGGCCGCCGGGGTCTGGCCGCTGCGGCGCAGTGCGCGCCGCCGTACGGCCGGGGACGGGGGCGGTGGTGCCGGGAGCGGCGGGGTGATCGGGGGCCGGGTGAGGAGGCCGGGGATGGGGTGTGAACTGGCGACCTCGCGTATTCGACTGACGCCTATTCCTTGGTCATTGAGGCGCTGGTGTCACCGTGTGTGGTCGCCGGGGGCATAGTGGCGCCAGGTTCCTCCTGCCTCGGCGGCGAGCTGGGCGGTGGTGTCGTCGTGGTAGCCGAGCATGCGGGCGATCACGGGTGCGGGGGCCTGGAGAACGAGGTGGCGGATGGCCGCCATGCGTCCTCGCTGGGTAGGGAAGCCCAGTTGGCGAAGCCTGAGTTCGAGCGTGTGCGGGGTCATGGGCTGTCCAGCCCTGCGGCCGGGAAAGAGCCACCGGGCGTTGGGATTGGTGGCGGTCCTGGTGTTCGGTCGCTGGTCGAGATAGGTCAGCAGCAGTCCGGCAAGCGGTTCAGGGACGGGCGAGGGAGGATCGCCGAGCCGGACCAGAACCTCGCCGTCCTCGTGAAGAACATCGTCGGTAGTGAGCCGAGCGATCCGGGTGAGCGGTTGCGCGTAAAGGAGGACGAGCGCGGCGACCACACGGTCCTGGAGCGGAATGTCGCCTTGGTCGACGGCCTGCCGCAACAGGGTGAGTCGCTGGTGTTGAGCGAGCGGGGCGGGGTTGCTCGTGGAGCGATGCGGGACGGCGACCTTGAGCATGTGTTTCGACCGCATCGCCCATCGCAGAAAGGCGTGGGTCAGGCGCCGGGCGGTGTAGCCACCCGCGTACCAATTATCGACATCAGCCTGCGTGCACTCGGCGAGGGTCCGCCCTCGCTCGGCGAGGTGATCGAGAAAGGCGGTCGCGAGACGAATCTCGTTGCGGGCCTGCTGAACCTGCTTACTGGTGAGCGGGCCGCGGTCGGCCAGGGAGTTCAGACGGCGCTGAACGTGCCAGGTCGCGAAGAGCTCCAGAAGCCGCCGGTGCCCGGCGTCGCCGACGGCAGGCAGTTTCTCGGCGAGCCACCGCTGGAACAGCAGCAGCTGCCGGTCAGCCGGGGGCAGGACGCCGCTCTGCATGAGCAGGTCGCGCAGGTAAGCGACCGATCGCCAGGGGTGGAGCTGGCTCAGGCCGTCGTGCGTGAGAGGAACCTCTTTCAAGGCGAGAGCGCGCAGGTTGCGCTGAGTGTGGGGCTTATTAGTCCAGGTCAGGGCGCCCCACGGGCGGCGGATCTGCCGTAGAGCGTCGAACAGCGGGAGCAGTTCAGCGTGGACGGAGCCGGTGCCGTCGTCGAGGAGTTCGCGGAGCCGCTCGGTCAGGACGCATCGGCCGCAGACCCCGCGCCGGTATCGTCTGGCCTCCTGGCCGCATTGCTCGCAGAAGAAGTCACCGATCCCGCCGGCGCAGTCGGAGCAGAGCTTCCCGCCGTCCGGCGCGAGGCCGGGAGTGAGCCGCTCGACTCCGCATCCGGTGCAGGTCCCGTAGGTCTCCAGAGCTCTGGTCATGCAGCTCTGGCAGATGTAGCCCTCGGGCCAGTGGTTCGCCCCCAGCCGCAGTGCACGGTCGCAGCGGGTGCAGAACAGGTCCTCGGCGCGGACGCGGGTGCGGCTCATCCTTCCGGCCGGATGCGGGCGTGCTTGGGACGGATCGCCGACAGGTCGACGACCGCAT
>NZ_VCLA01000106.1 GCF_009600885.1 Streptomyces jumonjinensis | reverse complement strand
GAGCGGTGCTGGTGGACGATCTGATGACCACGGGCGCGTCTCTGGCGGAGTCGGCCCGGGCGCTTCATATGGCAGGGGGAGGGCGATGTCCCGCATTCGCCCGGACGGCCGCAGCGGTCATCGCCGCGTCTCCGATGTCGTTCGACATAAAAAGGCACTGACAGGGAAGGGGCAACGTTGCAGGTAGTAAGAGGCAGAAATGCTCTGAACGGAGGTATGTGCTGGTAGCGGGTGCCGACATCCGTCCGATCGAGCTATGTTCGGTTGTGAGGATCCGCGAAAGGGATGCCGTACCTCACCGAATGCACTGCCGTGCTTCCGGCCAGGGATTCGAGGCAACGGAAAACCTCGAAAGTTGGTGGGGTGGGGATCTTGTCGACTGGGGAGGAGGAGGTGAAAGTCGCCTAGTCCGAGGCTCCGGAACGTTCACCGGGGTCTGGTGCAAGAGGGAGTCGCTCCGCAGCCCGAGAGCGGGCGGAGCAATCCGGGAACGGAGTTCTGCGTGGACATCGTCGTCAAGGGCCGCAAGACCGAGGTGCCCGAGCGGTTCCGCAAGCACGTGGCCGAGAAGCTGAAGCTGGAGAAGATCCAGAAGCTCGACGCCAAGGTGATCAGCCTGGACGTTGAAGTGTCCAAGGAGCACAACCCGCGGCAGGCCGACCGTTCCGACCGGGTGGAGATCACACTTCACTCCAGGGGCCCGGTGATCCGGGCGGAAGCCGCGGCCGGCGACCCGTACGCAGCGCTTGACCTCGCCACCGGCAAGCTGGAGGCACGACTGCGTAAGCAGCACGACAAGCGCCACACCCGGCGCGGCAACGGCAGGCTGTCGGCGGCCGAAGTGGCCGATGTGGTTCCCGGCGTCGCCGAATTGAACGCGAACGGCCAAACCCTGGCCGAAGAGAAGGCCGAAGCCATTCCCACCACCAGGATCGGCTCGCTCGAAGTACAGGGCGAGGGACCGCTGGTGGTCCGTGAGAAGGTCCATACCGCGGCCCCCATGACCCTCGACCAGGCCCTCTACGAGATGGAACTGGTCGGTCACGACTTCTACCTCTTCGTCGACTCCGAGACGAAGCAGCCCAGCGTCGTCTACCGGCGACACGCATACGACTACGGCGTCATCCATCTGGAGACCGACCCGCTGGCCGGGTCCGAGGCATCGGGCGCCGGAGGCGCTCTCGGCGGCTGACGAAACCGTCGCGGAGAGCGGGCGGACAGGAATGACGGTGCCCCCGAAGCGCCCCGTGCGCCCTCGGGGGCGCCACTGTGCGACCTGCGGGATCACCGCTGGACCGCCCGGGCATGAAAGC
Organism: Streptomyces jumonjinensis; assembly: GCF_009600885.1. Taxonomy (GTDB): domain Bacteria; phylum Actinomycetota; class Actinomycetes; order Streptomycetales; family Streptomycetaceae; genus Streptomyces; species Streptomyces jumonjinensis. The sequence continues at coordinate 8,186 of NZ_VCLA01000106.1, read as the reverse complement.
ATGGCCTCTCGGGCCAACCCGCGCACTGTGCGCGGGCGTTGGCGAACCTGACATGCCCTTCGGGCCAGTGCCTTCAGGGGGAGGAACGATGGCGGACAGTTTCGGGCCGGTGCACGATGACACGGCCGACGCCGGAGAAACGGTCGCCGAGGCCGCGACGGCCACCGCACAGGGATCCCGGGCCGAGCCCATCCGGGTCCTGGTGGTGGACGATCACGCGCTCTTCCGGCGGGGGCTGGAGATCGTTCTCGCCCAGGAGGAGGACATCCAGGTCGTCGGCGAGGCGGGTGACGGAGCGGAGGCCGTGGACAAGGCCGCGGATCTGCTGCCGGACATCGTGCTGATGGATGTGCGCATGACCCGGCGCGGCGGTATCGAGGCATGCACCTCCATCAAGGAGGTGGCCCCCAGCGCGAAGATCATCATGCTGACGATCAGCGACGAGGAGGCCGACCTCTACGACGCGATCAAGGCGGGCGCCACCGGCTATCTCCTCAAGGAGATCTCCACCGACGAGGTGGCGACGGCCATTCGGGCGGTCGCCGACGGTCAGTCGCAGATCAGCCCGTCGATGGCGTCCAAGCTGCTCACCGAGTTCAAGTCGATGATCCAGCGCACCGACGAGCGGCGGCTCGTGCCCGCGCCTCGGCTCACCGACCGTGAGCTGGAGGTGCTCAAGCTGGTCGCGACGGGGATGAACAACCGGGATATCGCCAAAGAGCTGTTCATCTCCGAGAACACGGTGAAGAACCATGTCCGCAACATCCTGGAGAAGCTCCAGCTGCACTCCCGGATGGAGGCCGTGGTCTACGCGATGCGGGAGAAGATCCTGGAGATCCGGTAGCGGGCCGCCGCCGGTCTCCGGGCCCGGCGGGCGGGCCCGCGGCCCGGCGGCGGCGTATCGATCAGCCGAGGGCGGCGACCAGCGCGGCGGTCAGCTCGGGGCGGTCGACGCGCTCCACCCGTACCGCATCGCAGCCCACCCACTCGGCCGCCTCCAGCAGCGCCCGCGCCATGGGCTCCACGGCCTTGGCGCTCTCCAGGGAGACCTGCCTGGCCACCAGCGTCGTGCCCTCGCGGGCCGGGTCGACCCGGCCCAGCAGTCTGCCGCCCGACAGCAGCGGCATCGCGAAGTATCCGTGTATCCGCTTCGGCTTGGGGACATACGCCTCCAGCCGGTGGGTGAAGCCGAAGATCCGCTCGGTGCGCGCCCGCTCCCAGATCAGGGAGTCGAAGGGGGAGAGCAGCGTGGTCCGGTGGCGGCCACGCGGCGCGGTCGCCAGCGCCTCGGGATCCGCCCACGCCTGCTTCGGCCAGCCCTCGACCCGCACCGGCACCAGCCCGGAGTCCGCGACCACCGCGTCGAACTGCTCACCTCTGATCCGGTGGTAGTCCGCGATGTCGGACCGGGTCCCGACCCCCAGCGACTGCCCGGCCAGCCGCACCAGCCGCCGCAGGCACTCCGCGTCGTCCAGCTCGTCCCGCAGCAGATCGGCGGGGATGGCGCGCTCGGCCAGGTCGTACACCCGCTTCCAGCCGCGCCGCTCCGTGCACACCACTTCGCCGTACATCAGCGCCCGCTCGACGGCGACCTTGGAGGCGGACCAGTCCCACCACTCGCCGCCGTTCTTCGCGCCGCCCAATTCGGTCGCGGTGAGCGGGCCCTCCGCGCGCAGCTGGCCGATCACCGTCTCGTAGGCGCCGTCCGGGAGATCGTGGTGCCACTGCGGGCGGGCCCGGTAGGCGCGGCGGCGGAACGCGAAGTGCGGCCACTCCTCGACGGGCAGGATGCACGCCGCGTGCGACCAGTACTCGAAGCTGTGGCCCTCCGTCCAGTACGCGTCCTCGACGGTTCTGCGCTCCACCGCGCCGAGCCGGGCGTAGGGGATCAGCTCATGCGAGCGCGCGAGCACCGAGATCGTGTCCAGCTGCACGGCGCCCAGGTGCCGCAGCACTCCCCGCACCCCCGCGCGCCGGTCAGGCGTGCCTAGGAACCCTTGGGCGCGCAGTGATATCCGGCGTGCCTCGTCGGCGGAGAGGTCGGCGGCGGGGGGCGTCGTCGTCATGATCCGCACGATAGACCGCCGCACTGACAGTCCATGTGCCGCGTGCTCTGTTTTCCAGGGGGCTCAGAGAGGGGTCAGGGAAGGGGCCAGGGAGGGCTCAGGGTGCTCAGGGGGCTCAGGGGCCTGAGCCCCCTGAGCCCCCTGAGCACCCTGAGCCGGGGGCCGGGGATCCGGAGAGACCGGAAGCGTCCGGTCCGGCCGACTCCCGGGCGGCCGGGAGGTAGGGCGGCTTGCTGCTCAGGCCCACATCCGACGGGAGCAGCGAGCCCACCCAGGTGTCACGGAGCGTGTCCTTGTTCAGCAGGGCCGCCCGCAGCTCGCCCTCGACGGTGAATCCCGCCCTCTCGGCGACCGCCCGCGAGGCATGGTTGCCGACCTCGGCCCGCCATTCCAGCCGGTTCGCCCCCAGCCTGGTGAAGGTCCAGTGGGCCACCGCGCGCACGGCCTCCACCGTGACCCCCTGGCCCCGGTGCTCCTTGCCCGTCCAGAAACCGATCTCCCACGTGCCCGAGTAGGTGCGCAGAGTGACGCCCACCGACGCCATCAGCGGGCCGCCCGTGCGCGGAAGCACCGCGAAGGTGCACATCGTCCCGTTGTGCCAGCCGTCGGGCACCGTCTGCTCGATGAATTCGACGGCGTGCTCGCGTCTGTAGGGCGAGGGGACCGTGGTCCAGCGCTGGATGTCGGGATCCTGACATGCCTGGTAGACGGGTTCCGTGTCGTCCGGTGTGAAGGTGCGCAGCAGCAGCCGGTCGGTGGTCAGGGTGAAGGGTTCCATGAACGGATTCTGCGGGGACCCATGGGCCGAGGCGACCACTTTTCCCGCCGTACCGGCACCTTCCGCGTGTCCCGTGCGTTCATCAGAGCGGGTAACGGCGGGCCTGACTGACCGCGGACCTCCCGACCTGGTGGGGTCCTCGCTTACGATGGCCGTTGCGGTGGGGCCCGCCTGCCGTGCCCGCGCCAGTGTCCACCACGACCAGCCAGGCCCGATCGGCAAGGAGACCAGCCTCAGTGTCCGTCTTCAACAAGCTCATGCGTGCAGGCGAAGGCAAGATCCTGCGCAAACTGCACCGCATCGCGGACCAGGTCAACTCCATCGAAGAGGACTTCGTCAGCCTCTCCGACGCCGAGTTGCGGGCGCTCACGGAGGAGTACAAGGAGCGCTTCGCCCAGGGCGAAACCCTCGATGATCTGCTTCCCGAAGCGTTCGCCACCGTCCGCGAGGCCGCCAAGCGCGCCCTCGGCCAGCGTCACTACGACGTACAGCTGATGGGTGGCGCGGCGCTGCACCTCGGCTATGTCGCCGAGATGAAGACCGGTGAGGGCAAGACCCTCGTCGGCACGCTTCCCGCCTACCTCAACGCGCTCTCCGGCAAGGGCGTGCATCTGATCACGGTCAATGACTATCTGGCCGAGCGGGACTCCGAGATGATGGGCCGGGTTCACCAGTTCCTCGGCCTGAAGGTCGGCTGCATCCTCGCGAACATGACGCCCGCCCAGCGCCGTGAGCAGTACGCCTGTGACATCACCTATGGCACGAACAACGAGTTCGGCTTCGACTATCTGCGCGACAACATGGCGTGGTCCCAGGAGGAGCTCGTCCAGCGCGGCCACAACTTCGCGATCGTCGACGAGGTCGACTCGATTCTCGTCGACGAGGCCCGTACGCCGCTGATCATCTCCGGCCCCGCCGACCAGGCGACCAAGTGGTACGGCGACTTCGCCAAGCTGGTCATCCGCCTGACCAAGGGCGAGCCCGGCAACCAGCTCAAGGGCATCGAGGAGACCGGCGACTACGAGGTCGACGAGAAGAAGCGGACCGTCGCCATCCATGAGGCCGGTGTCGCGAAGGTCGAGGACTGGCTGGGCATCGACAATCTCTATGAGTCGGTGAACACCCCGCTGGTGGGCTACCTCAACAACGCCATCAAGGCCAAGGAGCTCTTCAAGAAGGACAAGGACTACGTCGTCATCGACGGCGAAGTCATGATCGTCGATGAGCACACCGGCCGTATCCTCGCCGGCCGCCGCTACAACGAGGGCATGCACCAGGCGATCGAGGCGAAGGAAGGGGTGGACATCAAGGACGAGAACCAGACCCTCGCCACGATCACACTCCAGAACTTCTTCCTTCTCTACGGCAAGCTGTCCGGAATGACCGGTACGGCGATGACCGAGGCCGCCGAGTTCCACCAGATCTACAAGCTGGGCGTCGTCCCGATCCCGACCAACCGGCCGATGGTCCGCGCCGACCAGTCGGACCTGATCTACCGGACCGAGGTCGCCAAGTTCGCGGCGGTCGTCGACGACATCGTGGAGAAGCACGAGAAGGGCCAGCCGATCCTCGTCGGTACGACGTCGGTCGAGAAGTCCGAGTACCTCTCCCAGCAGCTCAGCAAGCGCGGCGTCCAGCACGAGGTGCTCAACGCCAAGCAGTACGACCGGGAGGCGACCATCGTCGCCCAGGCCGGCCGCAAGGGCGCGGTCACGGTCGCCACCAACATGGCCGGCCGAGGCACCGACATCAAGCTCGGCGGCAACCCGGACGATCTCGCCGAGGCCGAGCTGCGCCAGCGGGGTCTGGACCCGGTCGCGCACGTCGAGGAGTGGGCCGCCGCCCTGCCCTCCGCCATGGAGAAGGCCGAGCAGGCCGTCAAGGCGGAGTTCGAGGAGGTCAAGGATCTCGGCGGGCTCTATGTGCTGGGCACCGAGCGGCACGAGTCGCGCCGTATCGACAACCAGCTGCGCGGTCGTAGCGGCCGTCAGGGAGACCCGGGCGAGTCCCGCTTCTATCTCTCGCTCGGCGACGATCTGATGCGTCTGTTCAAGGCGCAGATGGTCGAGCGCGTGATGGCCATGGCGAACGTTCCCGACGATGTGCCGATCGAGAACAAGATGGTGACGCGCGCGATCGCGTCCGCTCAGTCCCAGGTCGAGCAGCAGAACTTCGAGACGCGTAAGAACGTCCTGAAGTACGACGATGTGCTCAACCGGCAGCGCCAGGTCATCTACGGGGAGCGCCGTCGCGTTCTGGAGGGCGAGGACCTGCACGAGCAGATCCGCCACTTCATGGACGACACCATCGACGCCTACATCCAGGCCGAGACCGTCGAGGGCTTCGCTGAGGAGTGGGACCTGGACCGGCTGTGGGGCGCGTTCAAGCAGCTCTACCCGGTGAAGGCGACCATCGAGGACCTGGAGGACACGGCCGGGGACCGGGCCGGGATCACCGCCGAGTTCATCGGCGAGTCCATCAAGGACGACATCCACGACCAGTACGACGAGCGCGAGAAGACCCTCGGCTCGGAGATCATGCGTGAGCTGGAGCGGCGCGTGGTGCTCTCCGTCCTCGACCGCAAGTGGCGCGAGCACCTCTACGAGATGGACTATCTCCAGGAGGGCATCGGCCTGCGCGCGATGGCGCAGAAGGACCCGCTGGTCGAGTACCAGCGCGAGGGCTTCGACATGTTCACCGCCATGATGGACGGCATCAAGGAGGAGTCCGTCGGCTATCTGTTCAACCTGGAGGTCCAGGTGGAGCAGCAGGTCGAGGAGGTTCCGGTGACGGACTCCGCCGAGCGTCCCTCGCTCGCCAAGAAGGACGCGGCGCCCGGCACCGGGCGTCCCGAGATCCGTGCCAAGGGCCTGGAGGCCCCGCAGCGCCCGGACCGGCTGCACTTCTCCGCTCCCACGGTGGACGGCGAGGGCGGTGTGGTCGAGGGCGACTTCGACGCCGAGGGGCAGCCTGCCCGCTCGGGGGCGGACGGTATGACCCGCGCCGAGCGCCGTAAGGCGCAGAAGACCTCGGGCGGTCGTCGCCGTAAGAAGTAGGGACCGGGCCCGCGAGGGCCGGCCCATGGAGACGGGCCGGGACGCCGCTGACGGCGTTCCGGCCCGTCCCTGTTTCCCGGGGCTGTACGGGGCCTCTGGGCCTCCCGCCCGTCGTGCGGGGACCCGGATAGCCGCAGCACGGCACGGAAGGCCCTGATGCGGCACTCTCCGCCGGGCCGGGGCCTGACGGTGCGCCCCGGGACCTCTCTTGTCAGACGCCGACGCGTTCGCCGCCGAGTTCCACCGCGGAGCACCGCCAGCGCTGGTCCGCGCCCTGCTCCAGACGGAACGCCATCGCGCTGATCCGATCGCCGGAGCCGATGCGGGCGAAGGCCTCGATCACCCCCGGGCCCGGCTGGAACTCCCCGCACTCCCGTACCACCGGCGTCACCCGGTCCGCCGGACGCAGCGGTGCCCCGGGGGCGAGCCGTACCAACTGCTCGTACGCCTCGCCGACCGTGTGACCGAGCATCCAGTGCACCGGGCGCTGACCGCTGAGCACCGCGAGGAGGCGATCGGCGAACCAGTAGTGCGGCCTGTTCCGCCGGGCGCGGGCAACCGCCGATCCCGCGATCGCGGCGGGCCGGCGCTGGTCCCGTCGTCCCGCCGGCCTTGTCCTGTTCATGCGTATCCCCCGATCCGCCGTGCCCGGCTCTGTGAATTACCGGGCGGTAACTTGTTGGGCGATCTTTTACGGGGTGGACGGCGCGTCCGCAACGGCCGGGCGCGGCGGCGACGGCCCGGTCGAGAATTCACCCGTATGGCTGAGTTGGCCTGTTGCCGGGCCCGTATCACGGGGTGGGAGGCGTCCCGAGCGGGCGGTGAACGGGCCCGGAGGGGCACTCGAAAGAGGGATCTCCACACGTATCCTGAGGGCCTCTCCCGACGACGAAAGCGGACAGTCATGCGCGTGTACGTCCCCCTGACCCTCTCCGGTCTCGCAGAGGCGCACGGAAAGGGCGAGCTGGGCCCCGGCCCGATCACCGCGTACGCCGTCACCCCGGGGCTGCGCGAGTGGTACGTCTCGGACGACGTCGAGGAGCTGGAGTACGCGGCCCTCAGCCGCGCCGCCGCCGCGTCGCTGCGGATGATCGCGGGCCGCCCGGACGCCGCCCGCCGCCGGGTCGTGGTGGCCGTCGACGTACGGGACCAGGACGCGACCGCCGATCCCGGCCAGGCGCTGGACGCGAGCTCGCTCGGCGAGGTGCGGATCGCCGCCGCGGTCCCGCTGACCAGGGCGGCAGCGGTGCATATGGACGCGGACGACGCCGTGGACGATGTGACGGCCGCCGCCGCCGCGCTGGGGGCCGCGGATCAGGGCGACGCCGACGCGCAGTTCACCGTGGACGGCGCGGAGGACCGTGAGCTGCTCTGGTACGGAGTGCAGGAGATCCCCGGAATCATCGGCTGACCTGCGCTTCCGTCCGCGGGCCGGTCGATTGTCAGACCCTGCGGGTACGGTTTTGGGCATGGGGAAGCATTCGGTGACTTCGGGGAGTTCCGACGAGTACAGCGCGCATCTGGTCTGGGACTGGAACGGCACGCTGCTGGACGATGTGACCGCGGTCATCTCCGCGACGAACGCGGCGTTCGCGGAGATAGGCATCGAGCCGATCACGCTGGAGCGCTACCGCGAGCTGTACTGCGTGCCGATTCCCAAGTTCTACGAGCGGCTGATGGGGCGGATGCCGACCGACCTCGAATGGGAGGTCATGGACCAGATCTTCCACCGGCACTACCGGGAGCGGCGGGCCGGCTGCGGGCTGACCGCGGGGGCCGAGGAGCTGCTCGGGCAGTGGGGGCGAGCGGGGCGGAGCCAGTCCCTGCTGAGCATGTACATGCATCATGAGCTGGTGCCGGTCGTGCGGGGCTATGGGATCGAGAGCCACTTCATCCGGGTCGACGGGCGGACGGGGCCGTCCGGGGGCTCGAAGGCGCTGCATATGGAGCGCCACCTCGAAGCGCTGGCCGGGACCGCGTCCCCGGAGCGCACGGTGGTGATCGGGGACGCGGTCGACGACGCGCTGGCGGCGGAGCATGTGGGGGCGCGCGCGGTGCTGTACACAGGCGGATCGCACAGCAGGGCGAGCCTGGAGACGGCCGGGGTGCCGGTGGTGGACACGCTGGAGGAAGCGGTGGCGGAGGCGATACGCCTGACGGCATGAGCCCGGGCGGCCCGCGCGGGCGGGTTGCGCCCGCCCTGGGGGCCTGCGAACCCCGCCCGGTGTGGTTCCCTCGGCCGCCAGCCGCCAGCCGCCAGCCGCCAGCCGCCAGCCGCCAGCCGCC
>NZ_VCLA01000105.1:10362-105237 GCF_009600885.1 Streptomyces jumonjinensis | reverse complement strand
GGGGATCTCGGTGTCGACCTTGTCGGTCGAGACCTCCAGCAGCGGCTCATCGGCCTCGACCGACTCGCCGACCTCCTTCAGCCAGCGGGTGACGGTGCCCTCGGTGACGCTCTCGCCGAGCGCCGGAAGGACCACGTCCGTGCCCACGGCGCCACCGGCCGGAGCAGCCTCCTGGACGACGGGGGCGGCAGGGGCGGCGGGGACGGCGGCCGTGGGGGCCTCCTGGACCGGCGCGGGAGCCGGGGCGGCCGGAGCCTCCTGGACCGGGGCCGGAGCCGGAGCGGCGGCCGGAGCCTCGGCGGCGGCGGGAGCCGGAGCGGCCACGGGCGTGCCCGAACCGTCGTCGATGACGGCCAGCTCGGCGCCGACCTCCACCGTCTCGTCCTCAGCGACCTTGATGGACGCCAGGATGCCGGAGGCGGGGGCGGGGATCTCGGTGTCGACCTTGTCGGTCGAGACCTCCAGCAACGGCTCGTCGGCCTCGACGCGCTCGCCCTCGGCCTTCAGCCAGCGGGTGACAGTGCCCTCGGTGACGCTCTCGCCGAGCGCCGGAAGGGTTACGGAAACCGACATGGTTTCAGTTGCTCCTAACGGTGGGATCTCCCCAGCTCAAGCGAAGCGCGAGCGGAGAGGAAGTGCGGAAGTGGTCGGCGTGCCCGAGGGGCTCGGACTGCTCAGTCATGGGCGTGCAGAGGCTTGCCCGCGAGGGCGAGATGGGCCTCGCCGAGCGCCTCGTTCTGGGTCGGGTGCGCGTGGATGAGCTGCGCGACCTCGGCCGGCAGAGCTTCCCAGTTGTAGATGAGCTGAGCCTCGCCGATCTGCTCGCCCATCCGGTCACCGACCATGTGGACGCCGACCACGGCACCATCCTTGACCTGGACGAGCTTGATCTCGCCCTGGGTCTTCAGGATCTTGCTCTTGCCGTTGCCGCCGAGGTTGTACTTGAGGGCGACGACCTTGTCCGCGCCGTAGAGCTCCTTGGCCCTGGCCTCGGTGACGCCCACGGAGGCGACCTCGGGGTGGCAGTAGGTCACCCGGGGCACACCGTCGTAGTCGACCGGCACGGGGTTCAGCCCGGCGAGCCGCTCCGCCACCAGGATGCCCTCGGCGAAGCCGACGTGCGCGAGCTGGAGGGTGGGCACCAGGTCGCCGACCGCGGAGACGGTGGGGACATTGGTCCGCATGTACTCGTCGACCAGGACATAGCCGCGGTCCATCGCGACGCCCTGCTCCTCGTAGCCGAGACCGGCGGAGACCGGGCCGCGGCCGACCGCGACCAGCAGCACCTCGGCCTCGAAGGTCTTGCCGTCCGCGAGGGTGACCCGGACGCCGTCCTGGGTGTACTCGGCCTTCTCGAAGAAGGTGCCCAGGTTGAACTTGATGCCGCGCTTGCGGAAGGCGCGCTCAAGAAGCTTGGAGCTGTTCTCGTCCTCCACCGGGACCAGGTGCTTCAGGCCCTCGATGACGGTGACGTCGGCCCCGAAGGACTTCCACGCGGAGGCGAACTCGACGCCGATCACGCCGCCGCCCAGCACGATCGCGGACTGCGGCACGCGGTCCAGCGTCAGCGCGTGGTCGGAGGAGATGATGCGGTTGCCGTCGATCTCCAGGCCCGGCAGCGACTTCGGCACGGAGCCGGTGGCCAGCAGGATGTGGCGGCCCTGGACCCGCTGACCGTTGACGTCGACCGAGGTGGGCGACGACAGCCGGCCCGCGCCCTCGATGACGGTGATCTTGCGGGAGGCGATCAGACCCTGGAGCCCCTTGTACAGGCCCGAGATCACCTCGTTCTTGTACTTGTGTACGGCGGCGACGTCGATGCCCTCGAAGGTGGCGCGGACGCCGAACTGCTCCGACTCACGGGCCTGGTCGGCGATCTCGCCGGCGTGCAGCAGAGCCTTGGTGGGGATGCAGCCGTAGTGCAGGCAGGTGCCGCCGAGCTTGTCCTTCTCGATCAGGGCGACGTCCAGGCCCAGCTGAGCTCCGCGCAGCGCCGCAGCGTAACCGCCGCTACCGCCGCCGAGGATCACTAGGTCGAAAACGGTGCTGGCGTCGTTCGCCACGTCACGTCCTCCATGCATGTGCGCCGGTCGCCGGGGGTCCCCTCACCCGGGGGAACCGGCCGTTCGGCTGGTGTGCGGCCGATGTCTCGTCGGCCCTTCGGTCGGGCCCTGTCCTGCCGAGGACCCATCTTTGCACTTGTTGCGGAAAGACGGGACGCGGGGCCGGTGTCTGGGAGCGTCTGATCGATCACCCCATGGGCCACCGGTCCGTGGGAACGCCCGGAGAGCCCGGCTGATTCCATCGAATTCCATTGAATTTCACTGAAACGGGCATTTCATCGACAGCGAACGGGCTGCCGGCCGGTGACCGCCTGGGTGACCGCATGGATACGGCCCCGGGGGCGGGCCCGGGGCCGTGTCCATGCGGTACGGGAGCGGCCTCAGCCGAGGTCGCCCGCCGCGATCCGCTCCGCCAGCCGCACCAGGGTGCGCACCGAGGAGCCGGTGCCGCCCTTGGGGGTGTAGCCGAACGGCGCGCTCTCGTGGAACGCCGGGCCCGCGATGTCCAGGTGCGCCCAGGTGATGCCCTCGCCCACGAACTCCTGGAGGAAGAGACCGGCCACCAGGCCGCCGCCCATCCGCTCGCCCATGTTGGCGATGTCGGCGGTGGGGGAGTCCATGCCCTTGCGCAGATCGGCCGGGAGCGGCATCGGCCAGGACTGCTCGCCGACCTCCTCGGCGGTCTCGTGGATCGCGGTGCGGAACGCCTCGTCGTTGGACATGACGCCGAAGGTGCGGTTGCCGAGCGCGACCACCATCGCGCCGGTCAGGGTGGCGACGTCCACGATGGCGTCCGGCTTCTCCTCGGACGCCTTCCACAGCGCGTCCGCCAGCACCAGCCGGCCCTCGGCGTCGGTGTTGAGCACCTCGACCGTCTTGCCGCTGTACATCCGCAGTACGTCGCCGGGGCGGATGGCCGTGCCCGAGGGCATGTTCTCGGCGAGCGCGAGCCAGCCGGTGACATTGACCGCGAGGCCCAGCCGCGCGACGGCGATGACGGCCGCGAACACGGCGGCGGCGCCGCTCATGTCGCACTTCATCGTCTCGTTGTGGCCGGCCGGCTTCAGCGAGATGCCGCCCGAGTCGTAGGTGATGCCCTTGCCGACCAGGGCGAGCGTCTTGGCGTCCTTGGAGTGGGTGTAGGTCAGCTTCACCAGGCGCGGCGGGTTCTCCGAGCCCTGGCCGACGCCGGCGATGCCGCCGAAGCCGCCCTTGACCAGCGCCTTCTCATCGAGGATCTGGACCTTGAGACCGTGCTCCTTGCCCGCGGCGGCGGCCAGGTTCGCGAAGATCTCGGGGGTGAGGCCGTTCGGCGGGGTGTTGATCAGGTCACGGGCGCGGTTCAGCTCCTCGGTGACCGCGAGAGCGCGCTCGGCGGCGGCCTTGTACGCCTTGTCGCGCGGCTTGGCGCCGAGCAGGGCGACCTCGGCGAGCGGGGCCTTGGCGTCCTTGCGGTCACCGCTCTGGTAGGCGGTGAAGGCGTACGCCCCCAGCAGCGCGCCCTCGGCGATGGCCTCGGCGTCCTCGGACGCCTCGATCGGCAGCGCGAAGGCGGCCTTCTTCGCTCCGGCGAGCACCCGGGAGGCGGTTCCGGCGGCCCGGCGCAGGGTCTCGGCGGCGAAGGCGTGGTCCTGCTCCGGCACGGTCCCGAGACCGACCGCGAGCACGACCGGGGCCTTGATGCCGGACGGCGAGGGGAGCTTGGTCACCTCGCCCTCGGCGCCGGTGGCCCCGAGGGTCTCCAGTACGGCGGCGAGCTTTCCGTCGAACGCGGTGTCCACAGCTTCCGCGCCGGGCGCGACGACCGGGCCCCTGGCGCCCTTCGCCACACCGACGACGATGGCGTCCGCGCGCAGCGTCGCGGCGCCGGCGGTGCTGAGAGTGAGAGCAGTCACGGTGGTGAAATCTCGCTTCCGTTGAGTTCCAGGGCCTTTGGGGCCGTTGAAGGGGATAGGTCGACATCCCGCCCTGGGAAAGCGTACGCGCGGGTACCGGCCTCGTTCACAGCGGCGGCCGTTCACCCCTGGGCGGAGTCCGCCGGGCGGCCGGGGCGAAGAGCGTACGCCCCCCGAACTGCCGCGGGCGGGGCCGGGGTTGCGGCCTCTCCCGGCTGGACGGCGCGGCGGGCGTCCGGCCCGGCCCGGCAGCGGCCGGGCGCCGAACCCACTCGGACGGGCGGTGGCCGTCCGCCGCTGAAACGGATCCGCACGCCCGCCGGTTCGATCGGTGCCGTGCCGCTGTGGTCCCGTGCCTCCGTGGTGCCGTGGTCCCGTACCGCCGTGGCGCGGGCGGGCCCGCGCCACGGCGTCAGCCCAGTACCAGCGCTGCCAGCGAGACCGCCGCCGCCGTCTCGGCCAGCGCGCCGAACACGTCGCCGGTGACCCCGCCGAAGCGCCGTACGCAGTGGCGCAGCAGCAGTTGGGCCGCGATGAGCCCGGCCAGGACCGCGAGCGCGTACTGGGCCGCGCCCCAGGCGGCGGACCCCGCGCCGCCCGCGTACGGGAGAGCGCCCGCGCCCGCGCACACCGCCGTCACCAGGGCGGCCACGGCCAGTGCGGTGCGTACGGGCACGGTTTCGGCGACCGCGGCGCCGAGGCCCTCGGGCCGGGCGGCCGGGACGCCGGTCCGGGAGGCGAGGGTGAGGGCGAGCCGGGCCGTCACCCCGGAGAGGACCGCGGCGAGCGCGCCGTGCGCCCAGCTCTCGCCGTACAGCTCGGCGACCGCCGCGATCTGCGCCAGCAGCACGAAGAGCAGGGTGATCACCCCGAACGGGCCGATGTCCGAACGCTTCATGATGTGCAGCGCGTCCTCGGCGGGCTTCGCGCTGCCGAGCCCGTCGGCGGTGTCGGCGAGTCCGTCCAGATGGAGCCCCCGGGTGAGCACGGCCGGTACGGCGACGGTCGCCACGGCGGCGAGCGGCGGCCCGGAGCCCAGCAGGAGGAGGAGCGCGCCGGCCGCCGCCGCGGCGAGACCCACCGCCAGACCCGCCAGCGGGGCGCAGAGCATTCCGGCGCGGGCCGCGTCCCGGTCCCAGCGGGTGACGCGGACGGGCAGCACGGTCAGTGTGCCGAAGGCGAAACGTATCCCGGTCGTACCGCTCATCTCACCCATACCGCTCCGCCGTCGAACTCACCGCCGAAGCGTAGCCCGTCCCCGGGCGCTCCGGACGGTAGGTTGCGCATACCGCGTGAAGAGCAGCAAATGGGAGCAATTCCAATGGGCCGCTGGTTCTACGACAACATCATCGAGCCGGGCAAGCTCCCCATGCTGCTGGCGCTCGCCTCCTTCGTCCTCACCTTCGCCGTCACCCGTACCGTCACCCGGCTGATCAGGGCCGGCCGCGGCCCCTTCCGGAACATCACCCCCGGCGGTCTGCACATCCACCATGTGGTGCCGGGGGTCGTGCTCACCGTCGTGGGCGGCTTCGGCGCGACCGGCAGCGGACAGTACGGCCTGGCCGCCGCCGGTTTCGCGATCGTGTTCGGGGCGGGCGCGGGACTGGTCCTCGACGAGTTCGCGCTGATCGTCCACATCGACGACGTGTACTGGACCGAGGAGGGCCGCAAGAGCGTGGAGGTGGTCGTGCTCGCCATCGCGCTCGGGGCGCTGGTGCTCGGCGGGTTCTCGCCCCTCGGCGTCGACACGCTCACCCCCGAGGAACGCCAGAGCCGGACCGTCTTCCTGCTCACCCTGGCGCTGAACTTCGTGCTCGTACTGATCACCCTGGCCAAGGGCAAGCTGCGGATGGCGCTCATCGGCACGCTCGTCCCGTTCGTGGCGGTCTTCGGCGCGCTGCGGCTGGCCCGGCCCGGCTCCCTCTGGGCCCGGCGCTGCTACCGCGAACGGCCCCGTGCCCGCGCCCGGGCCGCGCTGCGGTCCTACCGTCACGACCGCCGCTGGGACCGGCCGCGCCGCAGATTCCAGGATCTGATCGGCGGCGCCCCCGACCGGCCGGCGCGGTCGCGGTCGCGGTGAACACCGCGACCGCGCGGCCGGTGAATGCCGCGGTCGCGCGGTGTTCACCGCCGGCTCTCCAGATGTCTGCGGTGCAGCCACTTGGGCAGCCCCGGGGCCTCCAGGAAGCCTTCGGCGCGGCCCGCGGCGATCCCGATGCGCAGCAGATCGGCGCTCTTCTCGAAGAGCAGGAAGCGCGGTTCCCAGATGGGCCGGTACTTGGCGTTGGCGCGGTAGAGCGACTCGATCTGCCACCAGCGGGAGAAGAAGCTGAGCAGGGAGTGCCAGAGCCTCAGGACCGGGCCCGCGCCCAGCCGGGAGCCGCGCTCGAAGACGGAGCGGAACATCGCGAAGTTCAGCGACACCTGGGTGATCCCGAGGTCCGCCGCGTCCCGCAGCAGCTCGATGACCATGAACTCCATCAGCCCGTTCTCACCGGCGCGGTCGCGCCGCATCAGATCGAGGGAGAGCCCCTTCGGGCCCCAGGGCACGAAGCTGAGCACCGCCCGCAGCTCTCCCGCCGCGTCGGTGCACTCCAGCATCACGCAGCGGCCGTCCGCCGGGTCGCCGAGGCGGCCCAGCGCCATGGAGAAGCCGCGTTCGGTGGCGCCGTCGCGCCAGTCGTCGGCGCGGGCGAGCAGCAGCTCCATCTCCTCGGGCGGGATCTGTTCGTGGCGGCGGATCCGTACCCGGTAGCCGGCCCGCCGGACCCGGTTGTACGCCTGGCGCACGGTCCGCATCGCCCGCCCCTCCAGGGTGAAGTCGGCGGTCTCCACGATCGCCTCGTCCCCCAGTTCCAGCGCGTCCAGCCCATGCCGGGCGTAGACGGTCCCGGCCTCCTCGCCCGCGCCCATCACGGCCGGGATCCAGCCGTGGCGGCGGGCCTCGGCGAGCCAGGGGGCGATCGCGCCGGGCCATGCCTCCGGGTCGCCGATCGGGTCCCCCGAGGCGAGGGCGACCCCGCCGACGACCCGGTAGGCGACGGCGGCCTTGCCGGTGGGCGACCACACGACGCTCTTCTCGCGGCGGAGCGCGAAGTAGCCGAGCGAGTCCCGGTCGCCGTGCCGCTCCAGCAGGGCGCGCAGCCGTTCCTCGTCGTCCTCGGTGAGCGGGTCGACGGCGCGGCGGGAGCGGAAGGCCGCGTAGACCACCGCGAGCAGCAGCGCGGTGGAGGCCCCGTTGACGACGACGTCGACCCAGCCGGGCGTCGCGATGCCGGGGAAGCGGGAGTCGTCGGCGGCCAGCGAGACCAGCCGCATGACGCCGTAGCGCCAGCGCTCCAGGAACGTGGAACCGCCGGTGGCCGTGTTGGCGGCGGTCACCAGCAGCGCCGCGAGCAGCGAGGTGACCAGCAGCCCGCCGGCCGCGACGGCGGCGGCGAGCCGGGGGTTGGAGCGGTCGCCCACCGCGTAGAACTCACTTCGGCCCAGTACGAGCGCGATGACGAAGGCACAGGTCAGCGCGAGGGAGACCCAGTTCTGGGCATGCTCGCGGATGCCGGGTTCGGCGGCGAAGGCGAGGGCGAAGAGCAGCAGGAAGAGCCCGCCGAGCACCAGGTTGAGGATCCACGCGGCCCGTTTGCGGCGGCCCATGGTGATCGCGAGGAAGAGGGTGAGGACGCCGGAGGCGAAGCCCGCCGTCAGCAGATAGGGGGTGAAGTAGTCGTCGGTGTTGTGGCGCCGGACGTCCTGTCCGAGCGAGACCCATACGGCGCTCAGGAAGTTGATGAAGGTGACCGCCCGCAGATACCAGACGGCGAAGGCGGCCGAGCGGCGTGAACGGACCGTGCCCCGGCTCGCGCCGTGCCCCGTCCCGGGGCGGGAGGCGGTACCGGAAGCGGCGACCGCGACTTCGGTGGAGCTGGGGCTGAACAAACGGACCTCTCCCATGAAACGTGACGATATGGGGCATCACAGATCATGGTGGATGACGGTACGGCCGCCGTCCTGGCGGCGGCCGTACCGACGCGTCCGTCAGTCCGTGTCGCTCCCCGGGGGCGCCGCCGCCGACTCCGCCTCCGCTTCGCCGGCGCCGCTCTCCCGCTCGGGGCCTTCCGTGCCCTCTGCGCCCTCTGCGCCCTCCGCGCCCTTCGTGTCCTCCGTGCGCTCCGGCAGTTCGGCGCTGAGCGCCGCCGCAGCCTGGACGAAGGGGAGTGCGAGCAACGCCCCGGTTCCTTCTCCCACAGTGACGCCATGATCGAGCAGCGGGTTGAGCGCCATCCGGTCCAGCGCCTTCGCCTGGGCCGGCTCGCCGCTGACATGACCGGCCAGCCACCAGTCCGGGGCGCGGAACGCGGCACGCTGGGCGACCAGCGCGCAGGCCGCCGAGACCACCCCGTCCAGGATCACCGGCATCCGGCGCACCGAGCTCTGGAGCAGAAAGCCCGTCATGGCCGCCAGATCCGCGCCGCCCACCGCCGCCAGCAGCTCCAGCTGGTCCCCGAGCACCGGCCGGGCCCGCCGCAGCGAGTCCCGGATCGCCGCGCACTTGCGCATCCACGCCAGATCGTCGATGCCCGCGCCGCCGCGCCCGGTGACCACCGACGCGTCCGTGCCGCAGAGCGCGGCGATCAGCGTCGAGGCGGGCGTGGTGCCGCCCACGCTCACATCCCCGAGCACCACCACATCGGTCCCCGAGTCGGCCTCCTCGTCGGCGATCGCCATCCCCAGCCGCACCGCCCGCTCGGCCTCGTCGGCGGTCAGCGCGTCCTCGACGTCGATACGCCCGCTGCCGCGCCGCACCCGGTGGCGCACCACCTCGTCGGGCAGCAGCGCCGGATCGCAGTCGAGACCGGCGTCCACGATCCGCACCGGCACCCCCATCCGGCGGGCGAGCACCGCGATCGGGCTCACGCCGTCCAGGGTGGCCCGCACCAGCCGGTGCGCGCCGCCGGCCGGGCGGCCGGAGACCCCCAGCCCGGCCACCCCGTGGTCACCGGCGAACAGCACCACCCGGGGATGCTCGACGGGGGCCGCCGGGACCCGGCCCTGCGCCGCCGAGAGCCACTCGCCCAGCTCGTCGATCCGGCCGAGCGCGCCGGGCGGGACGGCCAGCCGTTCCCGGTGTTCCTCGGCCACACGCCGGACCCCGCTGTCGGGGCGCTCGATCAGATCGGAGAAGTCATCGAGATTCAGCCTGCTCATTCGCCGAACAGTACCCGCCCGACCGCACCCGGGTCCGGGGGTGCGGGAGCCTGGGCGGCGGAAGGCGCCGACGGCGCTGGTCCCGACCCGCCAGCACACGCTTCAGTTCCGGAGCACCAGCGCCTGCCCGGCGACCACCAGCAGCACCTGCTCGCACTCATCGGCGCACGCCGCGTTGAGACGCCCCAGCTCATCGCGGAAGCGGCGGCCCGAAGCGGTGGCCGGGACCACCCCCGAACCGGCCTCATTGGTCACCGCGACGACCGTACGCGGACTCCGCCGCACCGCCGCGATCAGCTCGGCGACCCGCTCCCGCAGCGCCCGCTCACCGCCCGACCGCCAGGTGTCGTCGTCCCACGCGCCCACCCGGTCCATCGCGTCGGTGAGCCAGAGCGAGAGACAGTCGATCAGCAGCGGCGGCCCCTCCTCGGTGAGCAGCGGCACCAGATCGCAGCTCTCGGTCGTACGCCAGGAAGCGGGCCGGCGCTCCCGGTGCAGCGCGACCCGGTCCGCCCACTCGGCGTCCCCCGTCCGCCCGCCGCCCGTCGCCACGTACAGCACATCGGGGAAGGCCGTCAGCCGCCGCTCGGCCTCCACCGACTTCCCGGAGCGCGCGCCGCCGGTGATCAGGGTGCGGCGCGGCACATCCGGTACGGCGTGGTACTCGCCGACGATCAGCGTCGTCCCGTCCGGCACGGCGCGCGCCCCGGCCGCAGCCAGCCGCCGGTCCAGCTCGGGACCGCCGGGGACGTCGTGGTCGAGATGGACCGCGATCACATCGGTGGTCGCGCCGATCGCCCCCGAGGCCCGCAGCAGGGCGATCGCGTCGGGCCGGCCGATGACGTCGGCCACCACCATCTCGTACGCGGCCAGCCCCTCCGCCAGCCCGGCCGGAGCCCCGCCCGGCGGCAGATACAGCAGCCGCTCGCCGTCCGGCGAGGTCACCTCGTACCCCGTCCCGGGATGGTCCATCGGCACCGCCCGCACCCGGTGCCCGCTGATCAGCGTCAGCACCCGTCCATCCGGCACCCGTCCCGCGGACGGCAGCCCGGCCGGCACATCGACGGCGGGCCCGTCATGCGGATGAGTCAGCAGCACCTGCCGCACGCCGACCAGGGAATGCCCGGCCCGCGCGGCGGCCAGGGCCGCGCCAGGGGTGAGATCGAGCAGCAGCGCCCCGTCCACGAGCAGCGCGGTGGCGGCCCGCGCACGGGGACCACGGGCGGCGGCGCACATGGCACAGGGACAGTCGGGCCGGGGGAGACCGGCCGGGGAGCCGGTGCCGAGCAGAGTCAGTTCCACACCCCTGATCCTCCCGCGTCACCGCGACGGGTGCGCGCCCGGCTACGCTGCGGGCAGCACAGCGATCACTTCAGGGACCTGGAGGCGGACATGGCATGGACGTGGCGTTTCGAGAAGTCCGACGGCACGGAGGTCCGTCCGGCGGTACAGCCGGAGGAGTTCACGACACAGGGGGACGCCGAATCCTGGATCGGGGAACACTGGAAGGACCTGCGCGACGGCGGAGCTGATCAGGTGCTGCTCTCGGAGGACTCCACCGCGATCTACGGCCCGATGAGCCTGCACGCCCCCGAGTAGCCGCACGGGGTCGACGGCGCGGGGCCCGGTCCCTCCGTGTCCCGCGCCTCAGCCTCAGATCTCGCCCAGGGTCACCGTGGCCGTGCGCTGCTCCCCGTCCCGTACGTACCCCACCGTCACCTTCTCCCCGGGCTGCTTCGACGCCAGCGCCTCCGCCAGCGAGGTGATCGTGGTGACCTCGTCCGCCCCCACCCTGGTGATGATGTCGCCCGCCCGCAGCCCGGCTTTGTCCGCCGCGCCCCCTTTGAGGACCTCCACCACCGCCGCCCCCGCGGGCTGGTAGCTGTCGTCCAGCACCGTCCGCGCGGTGATGTCCAGGGCCGCCCGCCCCGAGTCGGTGACCTTCCCGTTCTTGATGATCTGGTCGGCGACCGTCGTCACCATCGACACCGGGATCGCGAAGCCGATCCCCGGCGCCGCGCTGTCCCCGAGGCCCGGATCCGTCGCCGCCAGCGTCGGGATCCCGATCACCTCGCTGTCCAGATTCACCAGCGCGCCCCCGCTGTTGCCCGGGTTGATCGCCGCCGAGGTCTGCACCATGTTGCCGATCGTCGCGCCCGTCCCCCCGTCCGCCGGGCTCTCGCTCACCGTCCGGCCGATCCCCGAGACGATTCCCTGGGTCACACTGCTCGACAGCCCCAGCGGGGAGCCCATCGCCAGCACGATCTGCCCCACGGCCACCTTCGAGGAGTCGCCGAACGTCGCGGCCTTCAGCCCGGTCGGCACCCGGTCCAGCCTGATGACGGCCAGATCCTGCTCCGGGTAGGAGGAGACCAGCTTCGCGGTCAGCGGCTCCTCCCCGGTCGCCACCGTGACCAGGAAGGAGTGCCCCTCGCCCACCACATGGGCGTTGGTGATCACATGGCCCTTGCTGTCGTAGACGATCCCCGACCCGAGGCTGCTCCCCGACTCGATCTGCACCACCGAGGGCAGCACGTTCTTGATCACGGTCTCGTAATCGCTCTGGAGATCGTTCGCCGCCTTGGGCGGCACGGCGCGGGTCGAGGTCTCCGGCTGCCGCCACGCGGCCGTCGACGGCTCGCGGGCGCAGCCGCCGGCGAGCAGAGTGGCCGCGCAGACGGCGCAGACGGTCAGCGAGAGCAGTCGGCGACGCGATATCTCCATGGTCGGAGTCTGCTCGGGGGGTACGGAACCGGCATGTCGTACGCACCCGATCAGGTGGTCCCGCCGCGAAGGGCCCGGGGGCCGGGACCCCGGGCGGGTGGTTCCGCGCCGGCCCGGGCCGGGACCCCGGGCGGGTGTTTCCGTCCCGGCCCGGGGGCCATGACCCGGGCCCTCCGCTCAGACCGCCGCCTCCGGAGCCGTCGCCGTCGCCAGGAACTGCGTCGCCGCCAGCTCCCCGTACAGCGGATCCGCCGACACCAGCTCCGTGTGCGTCCCCACCGCGCGTACCCGCCCCGCGTCCATCACCACGATCCGGTCCGCCAGCGTCACCGTCGACAGCCGGTGCGCCACCACCAGCACCGTCACCTCGCGGGACACCTCCGCGACCACATCCCGCAGCGCCATCTCGTTGACCGCGTCCAGCTGGGAGGTCGCCTCGTCCAGCAGCAGCAGCCTCGGCCGCCGCAGCAGCGCCCGTGCTATCGCCACCCGCTGGCGCTCCCCGCCCGACAGCTTGGAGCCCCGGTGGCCCACCACCGTGTCCAGCCCCTCGGGCAGCCGCTCCACCAGCGAGTCCAGCCTCGCCCGTACCAGAACCTCCGTGATCTGCTCATCGGTCGCCTCCGGAGCGGCGAAGACCAGATTCTCCCGCAGGGTTCCCGCCAGGACCGGGGCGTCCTGCTCGACATAGCCGATCGCGGCCCGCAGCTGGGACACCGGCCAGTCGCGCACATCCCTGCCGTCGACCAGGACGCGTCCGCCGCTCGCCTCGTAGAACCGCTCGATCAGCCCGAACACGGTCGTCTTCCCCGCCCCCGAGGGCCCCACGAAGGCGGTCATCCCCGCGCCCGGCACCTCGAAGGAGACCTCGTGATGGACCGGGGGAAGATCGTCGCGATAGCTGAAGGCGACCTTCTCGAAGGTCACGGCCGCGGGCCCGCCCGCCGCGCCCGCGGCCTCGCCGGTCTCGCCGACCTCCTCGGTCTGCTCGGTCTGCTCGGTCTCCAGCCGCTCCGCCTCCATGATCCGCGCGATCGCCGCCGAGCCCTCCTGGTACTGGGTCGCCGCCTCCACCAGCTTGGAGATCGGGTCGATCAGATAGAAGAGGAAGAGCAGAAACGCCACCAGCGTCGAGATGGAGATCGCCTCCGACGCCACCCGCGCCCCGCCGACGCCCAGCACCGCCAGAAACGACACCTGCACCGCGAGCCCCACCGAGGACCACGCGACCGACTCCCACTTCGCGGACCGGACCCCGTTCCGCCAGGCTTCCTCGGCGGCGGCGGCCACCACCGCCGTCTCGCGCTCCTCGGCCCCGGACGCCTTGAGCGTACGGAACGCCCCGAAAGCGCGCTCCAGCCTCGTGGAGATCTCGCCGACCGCCTCCTGCGACCGCCGGCTGGCCTCGGCGATCTTCGGCATCACCAGGGCGACCACCGCGCCGATCACCACGATCACCCCGAGGGTGACGCCGAGCAGCACCATGTCCATGAAGCCCATCAGCACGATGGTGGCGATGAAGGAGAGCCCGCCGGTCGCCGCGGAGACGACGGACTGGGTGGTGACCGCGCGCAGCAGGGTGGTGTCCGAGGTGATCCGGGACATCAGATCGCCCGGCTGGCTCCGCTCCATCTCCGGCAGCCGCAGCCGCAGCAGCCTGCCTATCAGGGTGCGCCGGGCGGCCAGCACCACCGATTCCGCGGTGCGTCCCAGGACGTAACCGCCCAGTGCCTCGATCGCGGTGCCGAACACCACCAGCGCGGTGAGCGCGATCAGGATCCCGGTGATCGGCTCGTCGCCGCCGAGCCGGTCCACCAGCTCCTTGGCGGCCAGCGGCTGGAGCAGCCCGGTCACGGCGCCGACCAGGGCGAAGGCCGCGCCGAGCGCGACGAGCCCCCGATGCGGGCGGAAGTGGGTGTACAGCGCCCGCCAGGTCTCCCCGGCGGAGAGAGGGGCGGGCGTGTTGTCGTTCGTTTCGGTGGTTTCCGCGGTGGTCACTTGGGTACGGACGCGAAAACCCCGGTTTCGCCTGAGCGGCGGGCCGGACCAGTTTTTGCCGGATCAGCGGATCAGCGGATCGGCGGGTCGCTGGATCGAACCGGTTCAGCCGGATCGGTGGGCCCGCCGCTCAGGCGGCCGGCCCGGTCTCCCGGGTGTCGCGCGCTCCGCACAGATGCAGCAGCGCGGCGATCCGGCGGTAGGGGTCCGTGCGCCCGGCCCGGTCCTCGGCCGCCAGCAGCCGCGCCGGCTCATCGCCGACCGCCGCCGGGCGGTTCGCCGACCAGCCGGTGAAGACCTCCACGCCGTACCAGGCGTGCAGTGGGGCCGCGATCCCCGCGAGCGCCGAGGTGAGCACTTCCAGCCGGTCGGCCCGCACCGGCGTGCCGCGCCGGTCCGCTGCGGTGTCCGCGTCGAACACGGCCAGCGCCCCGGCCCAGTCCCCGGCCAGCCCGGGCCCGAGGGCCAGTGCGTCCGCGTTCCGTATGAGCAGGGAGAGCAGTCCGCGCGGGGCCAGCATCCGGGCCAGGCCCGCGAGCATCGCGTCCGGCTCCTGCGACGACAGCAGCACCTCATGGCAGAGCACCACATCGAAGCCGCCGGGCAGGAAGTGCACCCCGGCTTCCCGGCAGTCGCCCTCGATCAGCCGGACCCGCGCACGGATCCCGTCCGGTTCGACCGCGAGGGCGGCCTCGGCCACGCCGAGCAGGGCGGGGTCCGACTCCAGTCCGGTGACCTCGTGTCCCGCCCGTGCCAGCCGCAGCGTCTGCGCGCCCCGGCCCATGCCGACGTCGAGGATCCGCAGCCGCTGTCCCACCGGGAAGCGGGCCGCTATCTGCTCATCGAGCTGACGCGCGACCAGCTCCTGCCGGATCGACGCCGCGGTCCCGGCGGCAGCCGCCGGGACGCCGGCCGCTGGACCTCCGGGCACCGCTTCCGGGCCGCCGGGCACCGCGTCCGCGGCTCCCGGGGCCTGGGTGCTCAGGGTCGCTCTCCGCGCTTGACCTGCGGCTTCGGCAGCCGGAGCCGGCGCATCTGGAGCGTACGCATCAGGGCGTAGGCCACGGCGCCGCGCTTGGGCTCGTCCGGGAAGCGCTCATTGAGCTGCTTCTTCAGCCGGATGCCCAGGCCGATCGAGTCGATGATGATCATCACGATCACGCCGAGCCAGACCAGCAGCGCGATGCTCTGGAGCTGACCGACCTGGATCATGCTCATGATCAGAATGACCACCGCGAGCGGCAGGAAGAACTCGGCGACGCAGAAGCGGGAGTCCACGAAGTCACGGGCGAACCGGCGCACCGGTCCCTTGTCCCGGACGGGGAGATACCGCTCGTCACCGCTCGCCAGCGCTTCCCGCTGGCGAGCGAGATCCGCCCGGCGGGCCTCCCGCTGACGGCGCATGGCCGCCTTGCGGTCGAGCGGCTGGGTGGCGGCACGACGGCGCTGGGTCTGGGCCTCACTCCGCTTGGGAGTGGGGCGGCCCTTCGGGGCCTCGGGATCGCGGGACTGCTGGGAGAGGTCCGCCGTCACCTGATCGGTGGGGGCCTTCTCTGTCTTGGCACGGCTACGGAACACAAAGCCCAAGGGTACGGGGTGGCAGGCATGGACCCAACGCCGGAGGGGAACGATCCGGCAACACCCCGCGTCAGCACAGGGCGGAAACGCGTCAGCACAGGGCGGAAAGGGGGTGCGGGGCGGACGCGGCCCGAGGTTTCCCTGACGGTCGTCTACTCCTTGCGCTGGATCGGAAGCACCACGCAGTCGTCCTTGCGGATGAGCGCATCAGCGCTCGAACAGTGCGGTAATGGATGCAGGGCCCGTACTGTGGGTTCTGTTGGAGTTCTGGAGCCGGAGTCCGTCAGAAGGGGGCGCGCGAAGCCCATGAGCGGTGTCATGAAGCGTATGGGGATGATCTTCCGCGCGAAGGCAAACAAGGCCCTTGACCGGGCTGAGGATCCGCGCGAGACCCTCGATTACTCGTACCAGAAGCAGCTGGAGCTGCTTCAGAAGGTGCGCCGTGGAGTCGCCGACGTGGCGACCTCCCGCAAGCGCCTGGAGCTACAGCTGAACCAGCTCCAGGGACAGTCCAGCAAGCTGGAGGACCAGGGGCGCAAGGCGCTGGCGCTCGGCCGCGAGGATCTGGCGCGTGAGGCGCTCTCCCGCCGCGCCGCGCTCCAGCAGCAGGTCAGCGATCTGGAGACCCAGCACCAGACGCTCCAGGGCGAGGAGGAGAAGCTCACCCTCGCGGCCCAGCGCCTCCAGGCCAAGGTCGACGCCTTCCGTACGAAGAAGGAGACCATCAAGGCCACCTACACCGCCGCCCAGGCGCAGACCCGGATCGGCGAGGCCTTCTCCGGCATCTCGGAGGAGATGGGCGATGTGGGCCTGGCGATCCAGCGGGCCGAGGACAAGACCGCCCAGCTCCAGGCCAGGGCCGGCGCGATCGACGAGCTGCTCGCCTCCGGCGCGCTCGACGACTCCTCCGGAATGGCCAAGGACGACATCGCCGCCGAGCTGGACCGCATCTCCGGTGGTACGGATGTAGAGCTGGAGCTTCAGCGGATGAAGGCCGAGCTGGCGGGTGGCACCGGTGCCTCGCAGCAGGCCATCGAGGGCGGCGCGAACGCGCAGGACGCCCAGCGCCAGCAGCAGGGCAGGCCCAACTTCGACAAGCAGTAGGCCCCGGGGGCCTTCGGCGGTAGGGACTCGTCATGATCGTACGGATCATGGGGGAGGGGCAGGTGAAGTTGGCGGACAGCCACTTCGCCGAACTGAACAGGCTCGACGACGAGCTGCTGGCCGAGATGGAGCGCGGGGACGGGGAGGGGTTCCACCGGACCCTCGCCGCGCTGCTGGCCCGGGTCCGCGACCTCGGCGAGCCCCTCCCGGACGACGTCCTGGAGCCGTCCGAGCTGATCCTCCCGGGTCCGGACGCGACCCTTGAGGACGTACGGCAGCTCCTCGGCGACGAGGGCCTGATCCCCGGGCTCCCCGGCTGACCGCCTGCCGCGGGCATCGCGCCGGGCGGGCTGCCGTCCGAATCCTGGGCCCCGGGCTGACGGGCGCGGGGCTATGAGGGCCCCGAGGGCGGTCGGCTCACCGAGGCTGGGCCCCAAGCCCGTGCCGGGGCTGTGAGCCCGCGCGAGGTCCCCCGTAGCTGGAGCCGTGAGCCCGCGCTGTCGCCCGCAGCCGGAGCCGCGAGCCCGCGCCGTCGCCCGCAGCCGGAGCCGCGAGCCCGCGCCGTCGCCCGCAGTCGGCGCACGGCCGTCTCCGTACGCCGTAACGTTGCCTGCCGTGACCTCACTCGCCACCGGGTTCGCCCGCACCCAGCGCTGGCTTCGCGACCATCCGCTGGCGTTCGACGGAGCTCTCGCCCTGATCGTGCTGATCTCCATGGTCATCGGCTCGTTCGCCGAGCCCAACGGGGAGCACGGACCCGAGTTCGGCACCCGCACCCCCGCCGCGCGCAGTGTGGTGCTGATGGTCCTGGTCGCCGCCGCGCTCATCGCCCGCCGCCGCAGCCCGATGCGCGTCCTGGTCTTCACCAGCGTGCTCTCCGTCGTGGAACTCGGCTTCGGCGACCCCTCCGCACCGGTCGCGATGGCCGCCGTCGTCGCCCTCTACACCGTCGCCTCGCGCACCGACCGCCCCACCACCTGGCGGGTCGGGCTGCTCACCATGACCGGACTGACCGGCACCGCCATGTTCTTCGGCTCCACCCCCTGGTACACCCAGGAGAATCTGGGCATCTTCGCCTGGACCGGGATGGCCGCCGCCGCGGGAGACGCCGTGCGCAGCCGCCGGGCGTTCGTCGACGCCATACGGGAACGAGCCGAACGCGCCGAGCGCACCCGCGATGAGGAGGCCCGCCGCCGGGTCGCCGAGGAACGGCTCCGGATAGCCCGCGACCTCCACGATGTGGTCGCCCATCACATAGCCCTGGTCAATGTGCAGGCGGGAGTGGCGGCCCATGTCATGGACAAACGCCCCGACCAGGCCAAAGAGGCCCTCTCCCATGTCCGGGAGGCCAGCCGCTCCGCCCTCAACGAACTGCGCGCCACCGTGGGGCTGCTCCGTCAGTCCGGCGACCCGGAGGCCCCCACCGAACCCGCCCCCGGACTCGATGTGCTCGATGAACTGGTCACCACCTTCCGGCAGGCGGGCATGGCCGTGGAGGTGGCCCGCGCCGACGACGGCATCAGACCGCCCGCCGCCGTCGACCTGGCCGCGTACCGGATCATCCAGGAGGCGCTGACCAACGTCCGCAAGCACGCGGGTCCCGACGCCAGAGCCGAGGTGAGCGTGATCCGGGTGGGGCTGACCCTGGAGGTCACGATCCTCGACGACGGCGTGCCGCCGCCCCCCGGCCAGGAGGCGTCCGACGGCGGCCATGGACTGCTCGGCATGCGCGAGCGGGTCTCCGCACTCGGCGGCCGGCTCAGCACCGGCCCCCGATTCGGGGGAGGCTACCGCGTTCAGGCGATACTGCCTCTCCAGGCCCACAGGGGGAGAACAGATGACGATCAGGGTACTGCTCGCCGATGACCAGACGCTGCTGCGCAGCGCGTTCCGCATCCTGGTGGACTCGGAACCGGACATGGAGGTGGTGGGGGAGGCCGCGGACGGGGCCCAAGCCGTCGCCCTCACCCGCTCGGAGCGTGCCGACGTCGTTCTGATGGACATACGGATGCCGGGGATGGACGGACTCGCCGCCACCCGTGAGATCAGCTCCGACCCCGAACTCACCCAGGTGCGCGTGGTGATGCTGACGACCTTCGAGGTGGACGAGTACGTCATCCAGTCGCTGCGCGCCGGAGCCTCCGGGTTCCTGGGCAAGGGCGCGGAGCCGGAGGAGCTGCTCAACGCCATCAGGATCGCGGCGGCCGGCGAATCGCTGCTCTCCCCGGCCGCGACCAAGAGCCTGATCGCCAGGTTCCTCGCCCAGGGCGACGACGCCGACGACGAGAAGAGCGAGACCTTCTCCGAGCGGCTCAACGCGCTGACCGTGCGCGAGCGGGAGGTTCTCGTCCAGGTCGGCGGGGGCCTCTCCAACGACGAGATCGCCGAGCGCCTCCAGGTCTCCCCGCTCACCGTCAAGACCCATGTGAACCGCGCGATGGCGAAGCTGGGCGCCCGCGACCGGGCTCAACTGGTCGTCATCGCCTACGAATCGGGTCTGGTACGTCCACGGGTGGAGTAGCCTCCGGCGGGCGGGGGCCTGTTCTGGGCTGGGGCCGGTGGGGTAGGTGCGGGGGCCGCTCCGGGGTGGTGCCGGGACTCATGATTTACGGGCGCGTTTCCAGTCCTTGTTTGATGGCGGGCCTCCTTCGCGCCACAAATCACGCTTTACGTCCCGGCACCACCCCTGCGCGGCCCCCTCCCCTGAGACTCGAACGCCCGCCTGTCCCGGGTGTGTCGGGGAGCCTCCAGCCCAGTTGCTGGGGAACGCGACCCCTTCCCATTGAGGCACGGGGGGCCAAAATCAGCCCCTTGGGGGTCCCCCCGGACGGAGTCTGGGGGAGATTGAGGAGCGGGGGTTCGGGGGCTGGCCCCCGACAAGGGCCCGACGCCGGGCGGGGCGGCTCGCACACGAGATCCAGCTACGGAGCGGGCTCAGTCGCCGGGCACCGCGGCCCTCCCGGGCCGACCCTCCGACGCCACCGCACGCTCCGCCGCCCACCCCGACAGCACCGCCAGCCCCGCGCACACCGTCATCCAGAAGAACAGAGCCCCCGCCGTATCCCCCACCAGAGGCGCCACCACGGCCCCCAGCGCGCTCTGCACCGTCCCCAGCAGCGCCGAGGCGGTGCCCGCCGCCCCCGGCACCCGGCCGATCGCCAGCGCCGCCGCGTTCGAGAACGCCAGCCCGATCCCCGCGCACACCACCGCCACCAGCGGCAGACAGAGCGCCGCCGTGAGCACCCCGGTCCCGGCCGCCAGCAGCAGCGCGGCGCTCCCCGCGAGCATCGCGAACAGCCCGGTGCGCAGCAGCCGTCCGGGCCCCGCCCGCTCCACCAGCCGGGCGTTCACCACCCCTGCCAGCGCCGCGACCACCGCCCCGCAGCTGAAGGCCACGGCCGACGCCCCCACGCTCAGCCCCAGTACGTTCTGGAGCAGAAACGGCGATCCGGCGATGTAGCAGAAGAGCGTGCCGAAACCGAAGGAGAACGCCAGGGTGTAGCCGGTGTAGGCCCGGTCGCCCACCACCTCCCGCACGGAGGCCGCGAACTCGCCGAGCCCGCCCCGCCGCCGCTTCTCCCCGGGCAGGCTCTCCGGCACTCCGACGGCGACCGCCGCCGCGACGGCCGCGGCCACCGCGCTCAGCACCCAGAAGACCCCGCGCCAGCCGAAGACCTCGATCACACCGCCGCCGGCGAGCGGCGCGACGATCGGGGCTATGGTGCCCAGCGTCATCAGCAGGGCCAGCAGCTTCGCCGCGGCGGCCCCCTCGGCCACATCGGCGACCACCGCACGGCCGATGACGATCCCGGCCGCCCCGGCGAACCCGGCGACGAACCGCGCGCCCACCAGCCACTCCAGCGACGGGGCCACGGCGCAGAGCGCGGTGGCCAGGGCGCACACCACGGACCCGGCCAGCAGCGGCCCCCGCCGCCCGTAACGGTCGGAGAGCGGCCCGAACACCAGATGCCCCAGCGTCATCCCGACCAGGAACGCGGTCAGGGTGAGCTGCACCCCGGACGCGTCCGTGCCCAGCTCCTGGCCCATCCGGGGAAAGGCCGGCAGATACATGTCGGTCGACAGCGGACCGACCACACAGAGCAGCGCGAGCGCGCCGGTCAGCAGTGGCATGGCAGAGAAAGGACCCCCACAGAGCGGAGCGCGGGAAGGATGCGCCGGAGACGAAGGAGATGAAGACGAAGGAGAGAAGAATTCGGGGGGCGCCGTGTCGGACGGTGGGACCGGCCCGGAGGGCGGATCGGGGGCACTGCCCCCGATCGGGAACGCCAGGGCGGAATTCTTCGGCGGCGCGCTCGCCGCGCCCGCCACGGGGAAGGCTATCCGCCGCCCATGGGAGAACCAAGAGGCGCCCCGGCCCGAGAACGGCCGGAGCGCCTGATCCCGCCGGCCGTTACGGCAGCGCGAGCATCCGCTCCAGCGCCAGCTTGGCGAACTTCTCCGTCTCGCTGTCGACCTCGATCCGGTTGACCAGCGAGCCCTCGGCCAGCGACTCCAGCGTCCACACCAGATGCGGCAGATCGATCCGGTTCATGGTCGAGCAGAAGCAGACCGTCTTGTCGAGGAAGACGATCTCCTTGTCCGGGTGGGCGTTCGCGAGGCGGCGGACCAGATTCAGCTCGGTGCCGATCGCCCACTTCGAACCGGCCGGAGCCGCGTCCAGCTCCTTGATGATGTACTCCGTGGAGCCGACCTGGTCGGCGGCGGCCACGACCTCGTGCTTGCACTCGGGGTGCACCAGCACCCGCACCCCCGGGATCCGCGCCCGGACGTCCTCGACCGACTCCAGCGAGAACCGGCCGTGCACCGAGCAGTGGCCGCGCCACAGGATCATCTTCGCCGCGCGCAGCTGCTCCACGGTCAGCCCGCCGCCCGGCTTGTGCGGGTTGTAGAGGACGCAGTCGTCCAGCGACAGGCCCATGTCCCGTACGGCGGTGTTGCGCCCCAGGTGCTGGTCGGGGAGGAAGAGCACCTTCTCGCCCTGCTCGAAGGCCCAGTCCAGGGCCCGCTTGGCGTTGGACGACGTGCATATCGTGCCGCCGTGCTCGCCGGTGAAGGCCTTGATGTCGGCGGAGGAGTTCATATACGACACGGGGACGACCTGCTCGGCGATCCCGGCGTCGGTCAGCACGTCCCAGCACTCCGCGACCTGCTCGGCCGTCGCCATGTCGGCCATGGAGCAGCCGGCGGCCAGATCGGGCAGAACGACCTTCTGGCGGTCGGAGGTGAGGATGTCCGCGGACTCCGCCATGAAGTGGACGCCGCAGAAGACGATGTACTCGGCCTCCGGCCGCGCCGCCGCGTCCCTCGCCAGCTTGAAGGAGTCACCCGTGACATCGGCGAACTGGATGACCTCGTCGCGCTGGTAGTGGTGGCCCAGGACGAAGACCTTGCTGCCGAGCTTCTCCTTGGCCGCGCGGGCGCGCTCCACCAGGTCCGGGTCGGAGGGAGAGGGCAGATCGCCGGGGCACTCCACCCCGCGCTCGCTCCTGGGGTCGGCTTCCCGGCCGAGCAGCAGCAGGGCGAGCGGCGTCGGCTGTACATCGAGCACGTCCTGCGGCTCCGTACGGGCTTGGGCGGTGGTCAAGACACACACCCTTTCTTTTTCTGCGCAGACCTTTTCGTCTATTTGACGTTATCTATCATAACTGCTTCATGTCACTTTGACGATGGCCATAGCGTCGATGTGACGCACCCCCGTCCGCGCGGTCATGACCTCCGCCGGTGCGGTGTGCGAGCATGAAGGGAAAGAACGCAGGCGGCCCGGAATGATTCCGCGGCCGTGCCGGTTGCAATGGTCGGCAAGCAGTCTCCGTACCCTTCCCTGCCTCGTGCCGGGGAGACCATCCCGGGAGTGATGAAGCAGATGTCCGTATCGGACGAGACCACCACCGTGAGCGACGGCATCCTCCTGTCCGACGCCGCCGCGGCCAAGGTCAAGGCCCTGCTGGACCAGGAGGGGCGGGATGATCTGGCGCTGCGCGTCGCCGTTCAGCCCGGCGGCTGCTCCGGCCTGCGCTACCAGCTCTTCTTCGACGAGCGCTCGCTCGACGGCGATGTCGTCAAGGACTTCGACGGCGTCAAGGTCGTCACCGACCGGATGAGCGCCCCGTATCTGATCGGCGCCTCCATCGACTTCGTGGACACCATCGAGAAGCAGGGCTTCACGATCGACAACCCGAACGCCACGGGATCCTGCGCCTGTGGAGACTCCTTCAACTGATCCGCGGCCACGCGGCGCGGAAGGCGGTGACCCCCCGTGGGTCGCCGCCTTCCGCCGTCATGGGACCGGTCCCGCCCGCTGTCAGCGACCGGCGGGCACCTCCGTGCCGGTCTGCGCGTCCACGACCCTCCGGTCGCCCAACCGCTCGTCAAGCGTCACCGACTCCGTCAGTTCCTTGGCCAGTTCGATGCAGACCTCGCCCGGCTCGGGCTCCGGCGCGACGATCCGCACCGTCACCCGGCCGCCGCTCTCCGCCGCCGTGGCCCGGTAGTCGGCGCACACCCCGCCCCAGAACGTCAGCGTCAGCCTCCGGCCGTCCACCCGGTACGACTGGATCACACCCCCGGCCGACGGCGGCGTGGCGGAAGGCTCCTCCGGCGGCACGGTCACCGAAGCCTTCGAGGACGGGTACGGGGACGGGTCCGCCGACGCGGGCACGGCCTCCGTGTACTCCTCCCGGTCCCCGCCCGGCGCCACGCGGAACAGCCAGGACGGCACCAGCGACTGCGTCCCGTCCCGGTACTCCACCGACAGCCCGAACTCGGCCCCGGCGACCGGGACCCGGCGGGGTGCGGCGGTGGGGGAGGGGACGGCCGTGGGAGCCGTCCCGGCGCGGCAGGGGCCGGCGGTGCTCCGGCCGCCCCCGCCCGCCAGCGGCACCGCCGACGCGCAGGCGGACGGCCCGCAGGGCACATCGTGCCGCGGCCGGTCGTCCCGCGCCTTCGACGGCCCGCACCCGGAGAGCGCGGATGCGGCCCCCGCCCCGGCGCGGCGGCCCTCGTTCAGCCGGGCCAGCGTCCGGTCCGCGGAGACCACCGCGACCTCCCCGCCCCGCACCGGCTTCTTCAGCCGCCCCTCACCGCGCACCACCCGCCCGTCCGCGCCGATCTGGAGATCGGTGGACCAGCCGTAGGTCGTCAGCCCGCCGACGACCGGATCCGCGTTGACGATCCGCACCGCGCCGAGCGACTCCTCGGCGAACAGCCGCGCGCCGCTCTGCCCGGCCGCCGCGAGCACCGGGGCGGCGGCCTCTTTCCCGGCCCGCTCGCTCAGCGGCTCACCCGTGGCGTTCGCCGGGGGATCTCCGGCCGGGCAGCTGGGGCCCTTGCGGCAGTCGTCCCCGCCCGAGG
This sequence comes from Streptomyces jumonjinensis, assembly GCF_009600885.1. Taxonomy (GTDB): domain Bacteria; phylum Actinomycetota; class Actinomycetes; order Streptomycetales; family Streptomycetaceae; genus Streptomyces; species Streptomyces jumonjinensis. Next base: position 81,302 of record NZ_VCLA01000105.1, on the reverse strand, counting down.
GGCCGTGCGCGCGGAAGGTCCACTGCCCCGGCGCCGCCGTCTCCACCCGCAGCACCGGGCCCGTACCGTCCTCCGCGCCGCCGACGCTCCACTGACCGCCCGACCGCTGCGGAGTGCCCGCCAGCCCGAGCGCACGGGCCAGCCGGAGCACCTCGGCCGAGGAGACCGTGCCGGTCATACGGTGTACGGCGGCCCGCTCCGGACCCCGGGGGAACTCTCCCTCGGCGACATAGCGGATCCCGCCCGAGGGGCTGGGCTCCCCGGGCGCCACGCTCCGGCCGGGATCCGGCTCCGTCGACAGCCGGGGCGCGTCGCCCCCGCCGCCGTCCTGGCGCACGGCGGCGCTCTCCGCCGCCGGGCCGCCGCCCCCGGAGCCCGCCGTCGCGAGATACACGCCGCCACCGCTCGCGACCAGCACCACCGCCGCCACCGAGACGATCAGCGGAAAACGCCGGCGCACCGCGCCTTCGGATACGTCCTTGAGGTTCTCGCCGCCGACCACCGCATCGCTCCTTCTGTCCCGTCGCCGTGTCACCCGGGCGGCTATGGGACGGGGCGGGAGCGCGTACGGTTCCCCGGCGCACCGCCGAGGGGCGCCTCAGCCGCCGTACCGGGGCATCGCGTCCACGAGCCGTACGGAGACCGCCGGCACGACCACACCGTGGATACGGGACGGCGGTACGGGCATATCGGGCGTCACCGGGGGCACCCGCCAGTGCGGGGCCATCCGGACGCAGTCGCCGCGCAGCTGCGCGAGGGTGAGGTCGGACTCGCGCGCCGCGCGGCGGGAGACGGGCTCATAGCTGCTGGACTCGGTCATGTCCGCACCGTACGCAGTCGGAGCTACGATAAAAAAGATCTACTATCGGGTAGTTTCGCCCTATCGGCTGGCCCGGCTGTGACCGGGTAGCGTTAGGCGTCATCTCCACCCCCGCCACAGGAGCGCATCGCCGTGCGAATCGCAGTCACCGGCTCCATCGCAACCGACCACCTCATGACTTTCCCCGGCCGCTTCGCCGATCAGTTGGTCGCGGACCAGTTGCACACGGTCTCCCTCTCCTTCCTGGTCGACGGCCTCAATGTGCGCCGAGGAGGGGTCGCGGCGAACATCTGCTTCGGCATGGGCCAGCTCGGCACCGACCCCGTCCTGGTCGGCGCCGCGGGGGCGGACTTCGACGAGTACCGGGCCTGGCTGGACCGCCACGGCGTGGACACCGGGTCCGTACGGATTTCCGAGGTGCTGCACACCGCCCGTTTCGTCTGCACCACCGACGCCGACCACAACCAGATCGGCTCCTTCTACACCGGAGCGATGAGCGAGGCCCGGCTGATCGAACTCCAGTCGGTCGCCGAGCGCGTCGGCGGGCTCGATCTGGTCCTGATCGGAGCGGACGACCCCGAGGCGATGCTGCGCCACACCGAGGAGTGCCGCTCCCGGAAGATCCCCTTCGCCGCCGACTTCTCCCAGCAGATCGCCCGGATGAACGGGGACGAGATCCGGATACTGCTGGACGGGGCGACCTACCTCTTCTCCAACGAGTACGAGAAGGGGCTCATCGAGTCGAAGACCGGCTGGACCGAGGAGGAGATCCTCTCCCGGGTCGGCCACCGGGTCACCACCCTCGGCTCGCGCGGAGTGCGCATCGAGCGGGCCGGGGACGACCCGATCGAGGTGGGCTGCCCGGAGGAGGACGCCAAGGTCGACCCCACCGGAGTCGGCGACGCCTTCCGGGCCGGCTTCCTCTCCGGTCTGTCGTGGGGCGTCGGCCTGGAGCGGGCCGCGCAGATCGGCTGCATGCTGGCGACGCTGGTGATCGAGACCCTGGGCACCCAGGAGTACACCCTGCGCCGCGCCCACTTCATGGACCGCTTCACCAAGGCGTACGGCGACGAGGCCGGCGCCGAGGTCAAGGCCCATCTGGCCTGACCCCGCCCGCCCGGGGCCCGCGTCCACCGGACGCGGGCCCTCCGCATGCCTCCTGCCGCCGGACCACAAGTCCCGCCGGACGCCCCGGCATACGGCCCGCAAGCGCAAGCCCCGCCGGACGCCCCGGCCGTCCGGAGCCGCCGGGCCTCAGACCAGGCGGCGCACCGTGTACGCCGCCCCCCGCTCCCGGGGCTCCGCCCCCACGTACTCCTGCTCCCGCATCCCGCACCACGCCGGAATGTCCAGCCGCGCCGCCTCGTCGTCCGACAGCACCGTCACCGTCCCCCCGACGGGCACCCGGCCGATCACCTTCGCCAGCTCGATCACCGGAATCGGGCAGCGCTTCCCCAGCGCGTCCACCACCAGCGCCGCCGGCCCCGCCGCATCCGCCCCCGTGCCCACCGGCACGCCCAGCCGCTCCCGTACCGAGGACACCACCCCGGGCAGCACCGCCAGAAAGCGGTCCACCTCCTGCGCCGAGGTGCCGTACGGCAGCGACACCCGCACATTCCCCTCGCTCAGCACGCCCATCGCCCGCAGCACATGGCTCGGCGTCAGCGTGCTCGATGTGCACGACGAGCCCGACGACACCGAGAAGCCCTCCCGGTCCAGCTCGGACAGGAGCGTCTCCCCATCGACATAGAGACAGGAGAAGGTGACCAGATGGGGGAGACGGCGTACGGGATCGCCCACCACCTCCGTATCGGGGACCAGCTCCGGCACCCGGGCGCGGATCCGGTCCACCAGGGCGCTCAGCCGCGCCGCCTCCGCCGCCGCCTCCGCCCGCACGGCCCGCAGCGAGGCCGCCGCCGCCACGATCGCCGGCAGATTCGGGAAACCGGGCGACCGCCCCGACTCCCGTTCGTCCGCCGGGCCTTGCGGCGCGAACCGCACCCCCTTGCGCACCGCCAGCAGGCCCACCCCCGCCGGGCCGCCCCACTTATGGGCGCTCGCGGTCAGCAGCGACCAGCCGTCCGCCACCGGACCCCAGCCCAGCGACTGCGCGGCGTCCACCAGCAGCGGCACCCCCGCCGCCCGGCACGCCTCGGCCGCCTCCGCCACCGGCTGCTCCGTGCCGACCTCGTGATTGGCCGACTGGAGACACGCCAGCGCGGTGTCCCCGGCCAGCGCCGCCGTGAAGGCGGCGAGCTCCACCCGCCCGGAGCGCTCGACCGGCACGACGGCCGCGTCCTCGCCCGCCGCGTGCAGTACGGAGGAGTGCTCCACCGCCGAGACCACCACCCGCCGCCCCACCCGCCGGCGTCCCGCGAGCGCGCCCGCGATCCCCTGGTGGACCGCATGGGTCCCCGAGGCGGTGAAGACCAGCTCGTCCGGGCGGCAGCCGACCGCCTCCGCCGCCGTCTCCCGCGCCGCGTCCAGCAGCATCCGGGCGCGTCTGCCCTCCCGGTAGAGCCGGGCGGGGTCGGCCCACCCCTCGTCGAGGGCGGCCTGGAGAGCGGCGCGGGCCATCGGATGCAGGGGAGCGGAGGACGCGGCGTCGAAGTAGGGCACGCCGCCACGCTAGCGCCCACCCGCCCCGAGGCACCGTCAGCCCCGAGGGACAGGTCAGCCTCGGAGCCGGGGAAGCCTCGGAGTCGGGCAAGCCTCGGAGTCGGGCAAGCCTCGGAGCCGGGGAAGCCCGGGAGTCGGAGAAGCCCGGGAGTCGGAGAAGCCCGGGAGTCGGAGAAGTCCCGGAGCCGGGCAAGCCTCGGCCCGGGCGAGCAACCCTCGGACTCAGGCAAGCCTCGGGCCGGGCGAGCCGGCCCCGGACTCGGCGAAGCCCGGGCCCAGGGAAGCCCCGGCCGCCCTCCGCCGGACGCCGGTTTCCCGGCCGGTTTCCCGGCCGCTTCCCGGCCGGAGACCCGGCCGCCTCCCGGCCGAATACCCGAGCGATTCCAGCCGAAAACCACGCCCTGTCCAGGGCGATTCCACTCCTTCGGGGTGTCGGACGGCGCGTTGGGCACCCTCCCCGCGCGACCCCAAATAGCGTCCAGTAGGGTTTGGTCCGCATAAACATCCAAACCCCTGCCCGCGTCAGGGCCGGCGACCGACCAGCGAGACGGCCGCACGCCCGTCGCGCGGGCCGAGACTCTCGGGAAGGCGCTACGTGAGTCCCAACGGCTCCGACCGCTCGTCGCGGCGCCCGATGCGGCGGAAGCTGCCGCAGGTGCTGACTGCGGGCCTGATCCTGGTTACCGCCACCGGCTGCGAATACACATACAAGGACTTCCCCCGCCTCGGTATGCCCACCCCGGTCACGGAAGAGGCTCCGATCATCCTCTCCCTGTGGCAGGGATCCTGGGCTGCCGCGCTCGTCACGGGCGTCCTGGTGTGGGGCCTGATCCTGTGGAGCGTTTTCTTCCACCGGCGCACCCGCAGCAAGGTGGAGGTACCTCCGCAGACCCGGTACAACCTGCCCATCGAGGCGCTGTACACCGTGGTTCCGCTCATCATCGTCTCGGTGTTCTTCTATTTCACCGCGCGTGATGAGTCCAGGCTGCTCTCCCTCTCCGAAAAGCCCGCCCACACCATCAATGTGGTCGGCTACCAGTGGAGCTGGGGTTTCAACTACATCGAGAACGTCGACGGCTCCAAGGGCGACGCCAAGACGGACAAGAACCTCAAGGCCATCCCGAACAAGTACGTCGACGACTTCCCGGCGAACGCCGGCGGCGTGTACGAGGCCGGCATCCCCGGCACCCGTAACCCGCAGACCGGCAACCCGGGCCCGACGCTCGTGCTCCCCAAGGGCGAGAAGGTCCGCTTCATCCTCACCTCCCGTGATGTGATCCACTCCTTCTGGGTGGTTCCCTTCCTCTTCAAGCAGGACGTGATCCCGGGCCACACCAACGCCTTCGAGGTCACCGCCACCAAGGAAGGCACCTTCCGCGGCAAGTGCGCCGAGCTGTGCGGCGTCGACCACTCCCGGATGCTCTTCAACGTCAAGGTGGTCTCTCCGGAGCGCTACCAGGAGTATCTGAAGGATCTGGCCGACAAGGGGCAGACCGGCTACATCCCGGCGGGCATTGAGCAGACCACCCCGGCCAAGGACGCGGAGAAGAAGCAACTGTGAGCATCCTCAACGAACCCAAGGGTGCCGCCGCAGCAGCTGACGACTCATACGAGAACGAGCTGCCGGTACGGCGCAAGCAGCCGGGCAATGTGGTGGTGAAGTGGCTGACCACCACCGACCACAAGACCATCGGTACGCTCTACCTGGTCACGTCGTTCGTCTTCTTCTGCATCGGCGGACTCATGGCGCTCTTCATGCGCGCCGAGCTGGCCCGTCCGGGCACGCAGATCATGTCGAACGAGCAGTTCAACCAGGCGTTCACGATGCATGGCACGATCATGCTGCTGATGTTCGCGACGCCGCTGTTCGCCGGATTCGCGAACTGGATCATGCCGCTTCAGATCGGCGCGCCCGATGTGGCGTTCCCGCGGCTGAACATGTTCGCCTACTGGCTCTACCTGTTCGGCTCGCTCATCGCGGTGGCCGGCTTCCTCACCCCGCAGGGTGCGGCCGACTTCGGCTGGTTCGCCTACTCCCCGCTGTCGGACGCGGTCCGCTCGCCGGGCGCAGGCGCCGATATGTGGATCATGGGTCTGGCCTTCTCCGGCTTCGGCACCATCCTCGGCTCGGTCAACTTCATCACCACGATCATCTGCATGCGCGCTCCCGGCATGACGATGTTCCGCATGCCGATCTTCACCTGGAACGTGCTGCTGACCGGTGTGCTGGTCCTGCTCGCCTTCCCGGTGCTGGCCGCCGCGCTCTTCGCGCTGGAGGCGGACCGTAAGTTCGGCGCGCAGATCTTCGACGCGGCCAACGGCGGCGCACTGCTGTGGCAACACCTCTTCTGGTTCTTCGGCCATCCAGAGGTGTACATCATCGCCCTGCCGTTCTTCGGCATCGTCTCCGAGATCATCCCGGTCTTCAGCCGTAAGCCGATGTTCGGCTACATGGGCCTGGTCAGCGCGACGATCGCCATCGCCGGTCTCTCGGTGACGGTGTGGGCGCACCACATGTACGTCACAGGCGGCGTGCTACTGCCGTTCTTCTCCTTCATGACCTTCCTGATCGCGGTGCCGACCGGTGTGAAGTTCTTCAACTGGATCGGCACGATGTGGAAGGGGTCGCTGTCCTTCGAGACACCGATGCTCTGGACCATCGGCTTCCTGATCACCTTCACCTTCGGTGGTCTGACCGGTGTCATCCTGGCCTCGCCGCCGCTGGACTTCCACGTCTCCGACTCGTACTTCGTCGTCGCGCATTTCCACTACGTCGTCTTCGGCACCGTGGTCTTCGCGATGTTCGCCGGCTTCCATTTCTGGTGGCCGAAGTTCACCGGAAAGATGCTGGACGAGCGGCTCGGCAAGATCACCTTCTGGACGCTGTTCGTCGGTTTCCACGGCACATTCCTGGTCCAGCACTGGCTGGGCGCCGAGGGCATGCCGCGGCGTTACGCCGACTATCTGGCGGCAGACGGCTTCACCGCGCTGAACACCATCTCCACCATCGCCTCGTTCGTTCTCGGCGCTTCGGTCCTGCCGTTCGTCTACAACGTCTGGAAGACGGCGAAGTACGGAAAGAAGATCGAGGTGGACGACCCGTGGGGCTACGGCCGTTCGCTCGAATGGGCGACGTCCTGCCCGCCCCCGCGGCATAACTTCCTCACCCTGCCGCGGATCCGTTCCGAATCCCCGGCCTTCGATCTGCATCACCCCGAGATCGCGGTCGTCGACCAGCTCGCCAACCGCGGCGAGGTCGACAAGGCCCTCACCAGTGGGAAGGAGGCCGCCAAGTGAAGATCCAGGGAAAGATGTTCCTCTGGCTGAGCGTCTTCGTCCTCGCCGTGGCCATTCTCTACGGCGTGTGGTCGAAGGAGCCGGCCGGTACCACCGCGCTCTTCCTGGCGTTCGGTCTCTGCATCATGGTCGGCTACTACCTGGCCTTCACGGCCAAGCGTGTGGACGCCATGGCCCAGGACGACACCGAGGCCGATGTCGCAGACGAGGCCGGCGAGGTGGGGTTCTTCGCCCCGCACAGCTGGCAGCCGCTCTCGCTGGCGATCGGCGGTGCGCTCGCGTTCCTCGGCGTGGCCGTCGGCTGGTGGCTGGTGTACTTCTCGTTCCCGCTGCTCCTCATCGGCCTCTTCGGCTGGGTGTTTGAGTACTACCGCGGTGAGAACCAGAACCAGTGATCCACTGGCACTGACGCCAACGGCGTCGGACGCAGACGCAGACGGTCCGGACCCGGTCCCCTTCACTCCGAGGGGGACCGGGTCCGCCCGTTTGTACGCACTCAGCGAGCCAGTCCGATCCAATATTCCTATTGTGTGATTTATGAACCAGACGCCGCGCTTCAGCACCGTCGTCCGCTGCACCCTGCTGCTCCTGGCCCTGGGAGTGGTCGTGACCGCGTGCGGCGAACCGAAGAGCAGTGACCCCCTCTCCACCGAGCCCTTCGACGCGGCCGAGCAGGTCGTCTTCAACACCCCGAGGGGCGGTGTGAAGGTCAACCCCGACAAACCCTTCGAGGTGACCGTCAAGGGCGAAGAGGGCCGTATCACCGATGTCCGGGTGACCGATGACTCCGGGCACCATCTGGGCGGCGAGCTCGCGGCGGACGGCAGCCGCTGGCGCTCCACCGGCCCGCTCTCCGCCGGTGCGAAGTACACCGCCAGGGTCGCCACGGAGAACAAGAAGGGCGCTCCAGGCGCCCGTATGGCCGTTTTCGAGACCTCACCGGCCAAACGGTTGCTGAGCGTCGGTTTCGGGCCCGAGGAGGGCACCTACGGCGTGGCACAGCCCATCATCGCGGAGCTCAGCCTGCCCGTGGCCGACCGGGAGGCCAGGGCCGTGGTGGAGCGCGGGCTCAAAATCGACTCCAAGCCCGCGGTGGAGGGCGCCTGGCACTGGGTCGACGACGAGGTGCTGCACTTCCGCCCGAAGGACTACTGGCCCACGGGCGCCAAGGTCAGCGTCTCCAGCAACCTCCAGGGCGTCCGGATCTCCAACCAGCTGTACGGGGACAAGGCGGAGAAGCCCGTGAAGTTCACCATCGGGGACCGTCTGGAGGCCATCACGGACGCCTCGGCGCACTACATGACGGTTCTGCTCAACGGAGAAGTGATCAACACCATTCCGATCACCACCGGAAAGCCGGGCTTCTCCACCCGCAACGGCGTCAAGGTGGTGCTCGGCAAGGAGTATTTCGTTCGGATGAGGGGCTCCAGCGTCGGCATCGGCGGCTCGGAGGCGTATGACCTGCCCGTCTATTACGCCACCCGGGTCACCTGGAGCGGTGAGTACGTCCACGCCGCGCCCTGGTCGATCGGCTCACACGGGTACGAGAACGTCAGCCACGGCTGCACCGGGATGTCCACCGGCAACGCCGCCTGGTTCTACGAGACGTTCAAGGAGGGCGACATCGTCCACGTGATCAACAGCGTCGGCGAGGACATGGACACCTTCGGCAACGGCTACGGCGACTGGAACCTCGACTGGGACGAGTGGCGTTCAGGCAGTTCGCTGGTCGAGAACGCCCCGGGCGGCCCCAGGCCCGACGACTCGGCACGGCTGCGTCCCTGGGTGTGAGGGCGGCGCAGGGACCCGGGGAGTGCCTTCAAGGTCCCGTCCGCCCGGCGCACCGTCGGCGCCCCGCCCGCCCGGCGGGGTCCGGCGGGTCCCGCCCCCCGGGCCCCGCAGCTCCGGCGTCCTCAGGCGTCCACAGCCAGCCTGCCGCGGAGCAGCGCGGCCAGGGTGCGGGCGAACTCCACCGGCTCCACAGGAAGCGTCACAGCGGCCTCGGCGCGGCTCCAGGTGGCCAGCCAGGCGTCCTGCGGCCGTCCGATCAGCAGCAGTACGGGCGGGCAGTGGAAGATCTCGTCCTTGATCTGCCGGCAGACCCCCATCCCGCCCGCGGGCACGGTCTCGCCGTCCAGCACACAGACGTCCACACCGCCCTCGTCCAGCCGCTTCAGCACGGCGGGCAGGGTGGCGCACTCGATGAACTCCACGGGGGGAACATCGGCCGCCGGCCTGCGCCCGGCGGCCAGCCGCACCTGCTCGCGGGTGCTCGCGTCATCGCTGTAGACCAGCACGGTGGCGGTCGGCTGCATTGTTCCTCCGCGTCGTTGGATCCGTTGTGGATCAGGTACCGATGGGCCGGATGCTACTCGCTCCCACTGCCGGTAAACAGCGGTTCGAGCCCATGGACGCTGGGCCGTTCGGGCCGCGCGGGGGCCGCTGACACACCGAACGGCACCCCCCGGAGTGAGGGCGGGATAAGCGACCGACATAATGTCGGTCGTGGCGACAGCAACGACAGTAGAAACCGGGCACGCGCACCCGTCGGTCAATCGACCGAACCTCGTCAGCGTAGGAACCATCATCTGGTTGAGTTCCGAGCTGATGTTCTTCGCGGCCCTCTTCGCGATGTACTTCACTCTGCGCTCGGTTACGGGTGCCGACTTCTGGTCATCCAAGGCCGACCTTCTGAACTTCCCGTTCTCGGCGACGAACACGACGGTCCTGGTGCTCTCCTCTCTCACCTGCCAGCTCGGCGTTTTCGCCGCCGAGCGCGGCGATGTGAAGAAGCTCCGCACCTGGTTCATCATCACGTTCATCATGGGTGCGATCTTCATCGGCGGTCAGGTGTACGAGTACACCGAGCTGGTCCAGCACGGGCTCTCCATCTCGTCGGACCCCTACGGCTCGGTCTTCTACCTGACCACCGGCTTCCACGGACTGCATGTGGCAGGCGGACTCATCGCCTTCCTGCTGGTCCTGGGCCGGACCTACGCGGCCAGGAGATTCACCCACGAGCAGGCGACCTCCGCCATCGTCGTGTCCTACTACTGGCATTTCGTCGATGTCGTCTGGATCGGCCTCTTCGCCACGATCTACATGATCAAGTAACGGGCACGGGCGATCCGCCCGAAGCAGACACAGTCCAGAAGCATCGACGCAGAAAATCCTGACACCGGGGTAATCCGTGAAAAAGCTCTCCGCACGACGACGCCATCCGCTGGCGGCGGTCGTCGTCCTACTCCTCGCGCTGGCGGCCACCGGGGGGCTGTACGCGGCGTTCGCGCCCGCGGACAAGGCACAGGCCGAAGAAACCTCCCAGTCCCTCGCCATCGAGGAGGGCAAGCAGCTCTACACCGTCGGGTGTGCCAGCTGCCACGGAACCGGCGGTGAGGGCACCACCGACGGTCCCTCCCTGGTCGGTGTCGGTTCGGCCGCTGTCGACTGCCAGGTCGGCACCGGACGTATGCCGGCCCAGCAGCCCGGCGCCCAGGTGCCGAAGAAGAAGAACATCTACTCCCAGGCCGAGATCGACCAGCTCGCGGCGTACGTCGCCTCGCTGGGCGCCGGTCCGATCACGCCGACGGAGGAGCAGTACAGCCCCAAGGGCGCGGACGTGGCCAACGGCGGTGATCTGTTCCGTACCAACTGCGCCCAGTGCCACAACTTCACCGGCAAGGGCGGCGCGCTGACCGAAGGCAAGTACGCGCCCACCCTTGTGGGCGTCAGCCCCAAGCATCTCTACGAGGCCATGCAGACCGGCCCGCAGAACATGCCCTCCTTCCCCGACGGCATCATGGGGGAGAAGGAGAAGCAGGACGTCATCGCGTACATCGAGACCATGAACGACCCCAAGAAGGCGGCGAACCCCGCCGGCTTCACGCTGGGCGGGCTCGGCCCGGTCACCGAAGGTCTCTTCGCCTGGGTCTTCGGTCTCGGAGCGCTGATCGCAGCCGCCGTCTGGGTCGCGGCCCACACCGCTAAGGCCAAGAAGTCATGAGTAGCCAAGACATTCCAGAAGAGAACCTGCCCGCAGAGCAGGGCGCCGCGCACGGCGCGGCAGGGCACGGCGGCACCGCCGTAGTCCAGCGCGTGGACGAAGATCCGTTCCACGACCCGGGACTGCCGGCCCATAAGCCGCGTATCCAGGACATCGACGAGCGAGCGGCCAAGCGGTCCGAGCGCACCGTCGCCCTCCTGTTCACGCTGTCGATGGCGGCCACCGTCGCCTTCATCGCGTGCTTCGTGGTCTTCCCGGTCGACAAGCTCGTCTACATCTGGCCCTTCGGCCGGGTGAGCGCGCTGAACTTCTCGCTGGGCTGGACGCTCGGCGCGGCCCTCTTCTTCATCGGCGCGGGCGCGGTCCACTGGGCCCGCACCCTGATGTCCGATGTGGAGGTCGCCGACGACCGTCACCCCATCGCCGCGTCGCCCGAGGTCAAGGCCAAGGTTCTGGCCGACCTCGCGGCGGGCAACGAGGAGTCCGGCTTCGGCCGTCGCAAGCTGGTCCGCAACACCATGTTCGGTGCGCTGGCGCTGGTCCCGCTGACCGGTGTGGTGCTGCTGCGCGACCTCGGGCCGCTGCCCGAGCGGAAGCTCCGCGAGACCCTGTGGGACAAGGGCAAGCAGCTCATCAACATGAACACGCATGAGCCGCTCCGCCCCGAGGACATCACGGTGGGTTCGCTCGTCTTCGCCATGCCCGAGGGCCTGAAGCACGACGACCACGACTTCCAGATCCAGATCGGCAAGGCCGCTCTGATGATCGTCCGCATTCAGCCGGAGGACATCAAGGACAAGCGCGAGCTGGAGTGGTCGCACGACGGCATCGTCGCCTTCTCGAAGATCTGCACCCATGTGGGCTGCCCGATCTCCCTGTACGAGCAGCAGACCCACCATGTGCTCTGCCCGTGCCATCAGTCCACCTTCGACCTCTCCGACGGGGCCCGGGTCATCTTCGGTCCCGCCGGCCACCCCCTTCCGCAGCTGCGGATCGGTGTGAACGCCGAAGGCAACCTCGAAGCGCTCGGCGACTTCGACGAGCCCGTCGGTGCGTCCTTCTGGGAGCGCGGATGAGTACTGCAACTGACACCAAGCGCGCTGAGCGCAACGCACCCGCCGGTGAGCGGGTAGCCGACTGGGCCGACGGCCGGCTGGGGATCTACACCCTGGCCAAGGCCAACATGCGGAAGATCTTCCCGGACCACTGGTCCTTCATGCTGGGTGAGATCTGCCTCTACAGCTTCATCATCATCATCCTCACGGGTGTGTATCTGACGCTGTTCTTCACCCCGTCGATGAACGAGATCGTCTACCACGGCCCCTACGTACCGCTTCAGGGCGTACGCATGTCGGAGGCGTTCGCCTCGACGATGGAGATCAGCTTCGAGGTCCGCGGCGGTCTGCTCATCCGGCAGATCCACCACTGGGCCGCGCTGATCTTCATCGCCGCGATGATGGTCCACATGATGCGCGTCTTCTTCACCGGCGCGTTCCGCAAGCCGCGTGAGGTCAACTGGCTCTTCGGCTTCCTGCTGCTCGTCCTCGGCATGTTCACCGGTTTCACCGGTTACTCGCTCCCGGACGACCTGCTCTCCGGCACCGGTGTCCGCTTCACCCAGGGCGCGATCCTCTCCGTGCCGATCGTCGGCACGTACATCTCGATGTTCCTGTTCGGCGGCGAGTTCCCCGGCCATGACTTCGTGGGCAGGTTCTACTCGATCCACATCCTGCTGCTGCCGGGCATCATGCTGGCGCTGCTGGTGGGCCATCTGATCCTCGTCGTGTACCACAAGCACACGCAGTACGCGGGTCCCGGCCGGACCGAGAAGAACGTCGTCGGCATGCCGCTGCTGCCGGTCTACATGGCGAAGGCGGGAGGCTTCTTCTTCCTGGTCTTCGGCATCATCACGGTGGTCGCCGCGATTGCCACGCTGAACCCGATCTGGTCGATCGGCCCCTACCGGGTCGATCAGGTGTCCACGGGCGCCCAGCCGGACTGGTACATGGGCTTCGCCGAGGGTCTGATCCGGGTGATGCCGGGCTGGGAGATCAACGCCTGGGGTCACACACTCGCCCTGGGTGTGTTCATCCCGCTGCTGATCTTCCCGCTGGTGCTGGGCGCGATCGCGGTCTACCCGTTCATCGAGTCCTGGGTCACCGGCGACAAGCGCGAGCACCACATCCTGGACCGCCCGCGGAACGCTCCGACGCGTACCGGCTTCGGTGTGGCCTGGCTGACGGCGTACTTCATCATGCTGATCGGCGGCGGCAACGACATCGTGGCCACGCACTTCAATCTGTCGATCAACGCGATCACCTGGTTCGTCCGGATCTTCTTCTTCGCCGGACCGGTTCTCGCCTTCATCATCACGAAGCGCATCTGCCTCGGGCTCCAGCGCCGCGACCGGGAGAAGGTGCTGCACGGACGCGAGTCCGGCATCATCAAGCGCCTGCCGCACGGTGAGTTCATCGAGGTCCATGAGCCGCTCAGCCAGGGCGATCTCTTCACCCTCACCTCGCACGAGCAGTACGAGCCCATCGAGGTGGGCCCGACCGTCGACGAGAACGGGGTCGAGCGGAAGGTCTCGCTCGTCAAGAAGACCCAGGCCAAGCTCAGCCAGGGCTTCTACGGCGAGGGGAACCAGATCCCCAAGCCGACCGCCGAGGAGTACAAGGAGATCACCAGCGGCCACGGCCACCACTGATCGCCTGAACTGATCGTCACGATCGCCACAGCGAGAGCCCCGTCCACTGCCTGGACGGGGCTCTTCGCTCTCTCCAGGGGCTGGATAGGGTAGGGAGCATCCCCTGTCGATTCTGTGGACCCCTGGAGCGGACCATGAACGTTGTGACCCCGGTTGGCGGCGACAGCGTGGCGGACCTCTCCTGGCCCGGCGTGCTGAACTCGCTGCTGGAGAACCGCGACCAGAGCGCGGACGCCACCGCGTGGGCGATGGACCGGATTCTCAGCGGCGCGGCGACCGACGCGCAGATCGCCGGGTTCGCGGTGGCCCTGCGCGCCAAGGGCGAGACCGTGGAGGAGATCTCCGGTCTGGTGCGGACGATGTACGCGCACGCCAAACTGATCGAGATCCCGGGGCCCAGCGTCGACATCGTCGGGACCGGCGGCGACGGCGCGAAGACGGTGAACATCTCCACGATGTCCGCGATCGTGGTCGCGGGCACCGGCGCGAAGGTCGTCAAGCACGGGAACCGGGCGGCGTCGAGCGCCTCGGGAGCCTCGGATGTGCTGGAGAAGCTCGGGGTGAATCTGGAGCTGACCCCCCAGCGGGTGGCCGAGGTCGCCGGGGAGGCGGGGATCACCTTCTGCTTCGCGGTGAAGTTCCACCCGGCGCTGCGGCATGTGGCGGCGGCCCGCAAGGAGCTCGGAATCCGTACGACGTTCAACTTCCTGGGGCCGCTGACCAACCCGGCCCGGGTGACCGCGCAGGCCACCGGCGTCGCGGACGCCCGGATGGCGCCGATCCTGGCCGGGGTGCTGGCCGAGCGCGGCTCGTCGGCGCTGGTGTTCCGGGGGGACGACGGCCTGGACGAGCTGACGACCACGGCGACCTCGCGGGTCTGGGTGGTACGGGACGGCTCGGTGCGCGAGGAGTCCTTCGACCCCCGTGACATCGGCATCGACCTGGTCCCGGTGGAGGCCCTGCGGGGCGCGGACGCCTCCTACAACGCCGATGTGGCCCGCCGGCTGCTGCTGGGCGAGACGGGGCCGGTGCGGGACGCGGTCCTGCTGAACTCGGCGGCGGCGCTGGTGGCGCTCGCCCCGTCCGGCGGCTCGCTCAACGACCAGCTGTCGGCGGCGATGGTCCGGGCGGCGGAGTCGATCGACTCGGGCGCGGCGAAGGCGGCCCTGGACCGCTGGGTGACGGCGACCCACGCCGGGTGACCTCCCCCGGGGAGCCGTAGGCCGGGTGACCTCCCCCGGGGAGCCGTACGTCAGGTGACCTCCCCCGGGGAGCCCTGCTCCCGGAGACGCCCCGGGGAGTCGTGCTCCCCGGGGCGTCCCCGTATATGGGTGTCCCCGTATATCGGCATGCGGGACGAGGTTGCGCCGCCACGATCCGTTGGCATACGGTCTCGTCAGGTCATGAGCGACAGCGACTACGGCCCCGGCCCGCTGTCCGGCAACCCTCCGTCCGTGGCGGGGTGCCCCGGGTGAAGACCAGGCCGTGGGCAGCGAGGTCCGCGGCAAGCGCGGACCCCTGCGAACCCTGGGGTCCTGGTCCTCAAGGGAGCAGTCTCGTGAGCAAGCGAATGCGCTAGGGCATACCGCCCCTTCTTCGGCACACCCTCCACACGGCACACCGCCGTGTGCTCTGAGGCACCCCCCGTACACCGCACCGCCGTCGCGCGTACCCGGTTACGGGCCCATGAAGCCATTCCGCCTGTCCCGCCGGGAGATACCGCCATGTCCGCACGCCCGAACACCGCCGTCGACACCGCCGTCCGCGCCCCCCTCCCCGTCCTCGGCCGCGATGTGACCGTCCCCCTCGTCACCGGCGGCGAAGTCAGCTACGCCGCCCTCGACTACGCCGCCAGCGCCCCCGCCCTCCAGCGGGTCTGGGACGATATCGCCGCCTACGCCCCGTACTACGGCAGCGTCCACCGCGGCGCGGGCTATCTCTCCCAGCTCTCCACCGACCTCTTCGAGAACAGCCGCGACACCGTCGCCGGGTTCCTCGGCTGCCGCGACGGCGACCAGGTCGTCTTCACCCGCTCCACCACCGACTCCCTCAACCTCCTCGCCGCAGCCCTCCCCGCCGGCTGTCAGGTCTTCGTCTTCGAGACCGAGCACCACGCCTCCCTGCTGCCGTGGCGGGAGGCCCGGGTGACCTATCTCAACGCCCCCCGCACCCCCGCCGAGGCGGTCGACACCCTGGAGCGCGCGCTCGCCGACCGCGACCCCTACGGGCCGGCGCTGGTCTGTGTGACGGGGGCGTCCAATGTCACCGGCGAGATCTGGCCGGTGCGGGAGCTCGCCGCCGCGGCGCACGCCCACGGCGCGCGGATCGTCCTCGACGCGGCCCAGCTCGCCCCCCACCACCCCGTCTCCGTCACCGAGCTGGACGTCGACTGGATCGCGTTCTCCGGGCACAAGCTGTACGCGCCCTTCGGCTCGGGCGTGCTCGCGGGCCGCGCCGACTGGCTCCAGGACGCGGCGCCCTATCTCGCGGGCGGCGGCGCCTCCCGCACGGTCGCCCGCCGCGCCGACGGGGGAGTGGACGTCGACTGGCACACCACCGCCGCCCGCCATGAGGCCGGTTCCCCCAATGTCATCGGCGTCTACGCCATCGCCGCCGCCTGCAAGGCCCTCACCGAGGCCGGCTTCGACAGCCTGGTCGCCCGCGAGCAGTCCCTGGTCGCGGCCGTCCGCGCAGGCCTCGCCGAGGTGCCCGAGGTGAAGGTGCTCTCGCTCTTCGGGGACGACGCCCCCCGCGTCGGAGTGATCTCCTTCGTGGTGGAGGGCTGGAACAGCTCCCACTTCGCCGCCGCCCTCTCCGCCGAGTACGGCATCGGCGTACGCGACGGCCTCTTCTGCGCCCACCCGCTGGTGCGCACCCTGCTCGGCAGCGACCCGCAGGACCCGGGCGAGTGCGGGGCCCCCGACGCCGAGCCGGACGCGCAGGGGAAGTCCCTCAACGCCATCCGGGTCAGCTTCGGGGCCGGCACTCCCGACGAGCATGTGGAGCGGTTCGTCCGCGCCGTGCGGGAACTGGTCGCCCAGGGCGCCCGGTGGAACTACCGCACCGAGGACGGCCGCTGCGTCCCGGACACCGCCTCCGCGTGAACTGGTAGCCGGGTCCCGATCAGAATCATCCGCAGGGCGCGCTCGGTGGCGTCGGCGAGGATTCACCGCCCCGGCCGAGCGCCTCCGTGAGACCGACCGGCGCGGGCAGGATCGAGCTGTACGCGTCCACGCCGACGGCGCGCACCTGGTGCGCGCCCTCGCCGATCGTGCCCGCGAGGGCGAGCACCTCGCGCCCGTACAGCTTGGCCCGCCGCGCCACCTCGGCGGGCACCTTGCCGCGCGGGGTCTGGTGGTCCAGCGCCCCCTCCGCGGTGATCACCAGATCGGCGCGGGCCAGCCGGGCGTCCAGGTCCAGATGGTCGAGGAGCACGTCGAACCGGGGCAGCAGCTGGGCGCCGAGGGCCGCGAGCCCCGCGCCCAGACCGCCGGAGGCGCCGGTGCCGGAGCCGTGGAACAGATCGGCGCGGACGGACAGATCGCGGGTGAGGACGGTCGCCCAGTGCTCAAGACCCGCGGCGAGCTGCTCCACCTGCGCGGGGGTCGCGCCCTTCTGCGGGCCGAAGACCCGGGCGACCCCGCGCTCCCCGCAGAGCACATTGAACGGATTGCAGGCGACCCGGATCTCGGTGGCGGCCAGCCGGGGGTCGAGCCCGGCGGCGTCGACACGGGCCAGCCGGGACAGCTCCCGCCCGCCGGGCGGCAGTTCCCGGCCGTCCGCGTCGAGCAGCCGCGCGCCCAGCGCCTGGAGCGCGCCCGCGCCGCCGTCCGAAGTGCCGGAGTCGCCGCAGCCGACGAGGATCCGGCGGGCCCCGGTGTCCAGCGCGGCCCGGATCAGCTCGCCGACGCCATAGGTGGTGGTCGCGCCCGGGTCGCGCAGATCGCGCGGCACCAGGGAGAGCCCGGCGACCGCGGCCATCTCCACGACGGCCGTCTCCTCCCGGTCGCCCAGCAGCGCGAAGTGGCTGCCGATCGGCTCGCCGGTGGGCCCGGTGGCCCGGAGCCGCACCAGCCGCCCGCCGGACGAGGTGGCCAGCGCCTGCGCCGTGCCCTCGCCGCCGTCCACCAGGGGGATGAGGTCGATCTCCGCGTCCGGCACCGCCCTGAGCACCCCTTCGGCGATGGCCTCCGCGGCGGACTGCGCGGACAGGGATTCCTTGAAGCCGCTCGGGGCGACGGCGAAACGGGTCAGCATCGTTGTGAACTCCAGACGGGAGGGAGGGTCGGGGCGCCGGTGCACGGGCGTGCCCCGGGGGCGTCAGCGGACGGGCACGCCGAGCAGCGGCCAGACGGCGACGGCGAAGAGCAGGACGAGCGCGGCGGTCATCGGGGCCAGTACGGCCGACATCCGCAGCAGATCGCGCGGGGTGTAGGTCGGGGTGCCGGGGATGTCGGCGAAGAGGGTGACGGGTTTCGCCGAGGCGGGCAGGGTGTGGCAGAAGCCCGCGGCGGCGGTGGAGGCGAGGGCCGCCGCGACCGGGTTGACCCCGGCGCCGACCGCCGCCGCCACGACCAGCGGCACCAGCACCGACGACCGCGCGGAGCGCGACTGCAGTATCAGATGCGCCATGGTGGAGACCGCGATCACCACGGTCAGGAAGAGCCACGGCGGCAGATCCAGCGGGATGCCGCCCACCAGGTACTCCGCCGCTCCGGAGTCGGCCAGCGCCACGCCCATCGCCATCGTCGCCGCCATGAAGAGCAGCAGCGACCACGGCACGGTCTTGAGGGCGTCCTTGAGCCGTACGGTGCCCAGCGCCGGGGAGGCCGCCACTATGGCGCCGATCAGGGCGACCACGGCCGGCGGCACCCGGTGCAGCGGTTCGCTGCACCAGAGGGCGACCACGGTCGCCAGCAGCAGGGCGCAGCGGGTCTCGGCGGGCTCCCAGGGCCCGGTGACGGGCTTGTCGCTGTGCTCCTGGATCTGTTCGGCGGTGATGTGGACGGGGCCCCGGCGGTCTTCGCGGCCGGTGGTGGTGAACAGCACCACCTCGGCCGCGAGATGGGAGGAGACCACCGCCAGCGGCAGCCCGATCATCAGCCATTCGGTGAAGCCGATGCGCTCCCCGGCCGCCTCCCACAGCACCGACACGGTGATCAGATGCGCGCCCGCGCCGATCAGCGTGGCGACCGCGGAGAGCAGGATGACGGTGGGGAAGAGCAGCGCCAGCATGACCACGAGCTTCTTGCGGTCGGAGAGCGCCTTCGCCAGTGCGAGGAAGACGGGCATGGCGAGCGCGGCCCGGCCGGAGGTGGCCGGGACCGCGAACGCCGTGACGACCAGGGCGGCGGTGGTCAGATGGACCAGCTGCCGCACGGTGCGGGCGCCGCCGACCAGAAAGGCGGCGGCCCGCCCGGCGAGCCCGGTCCTGGCCACCGCGGCGGCCAGGATGAAGGCGCAGATCAGCAGCCAGACCGTGTCGTCGCCGAGGGTGCCGAACAGTTCATCGCTGCTGATCACACCGGTCGCGGTGAGAGCGAGCCCCGCGCCCAGGGCGATATAGGTGTCGTCGATCGGTGTGCCGATCCAGGCGCAGGTGGCGATGGCGAAGACGGCGAGGGTGATGCGGGCGTCGCCGCTGAGCCCCGGGAAGTTGCCCGGGACGATCAGCAGCGCGCAGATGCTCAGGGCCACGCACAGGGTCGCCGCTTGGCGCAGGTTCAAGGTCACATGAGAAAGGGTTCACCCGGGCGGTGAGCGCTCCATGAGCCCTTCATGAAAGGAACTTCACACGAGGAGCCCCATTCGGCCCAGCCGTTACCCGGGCAGCCGACAGCCCATGCCCCATTCGGCCCAGCCGTCACTCGGGCAGCCGATAGCCCATGCCCCGTACGGTCTCCACCCGGGCCGCGCCCAGCTTCTTCCGCAGGGCGCGGACATAGACGTCCACGATGTTGGAGCCCGGGTCGAAGTCGTATCCCCAGACATGGGACAGGATCTGCTCCCGGGAGAGCACCTGCCCCGGGTGGCGGAGGAACAGCTCCAGCAGGACGAACTCACGTGCGGTCAGATCGACGGTCCGCTCGCCCGAACGGGCCCTGCGGGTGCGCAGATCCAGTGTCAGCTCCCCGCTGCGCAGTACGGTCACCTCGGGCGCCCTGGCCGCCGTGCGCAGCCGCAGCCGCACCCGCGCCAGCAGCTCCTCGAAGCGGAAGGGCTTGGTCATCCAGTCGTCCGCGCCGCCTTCCAGCCCGGCCACCGTGTCCCGTACGGAGTCCCGCGCGGTCAGGATGATGACCGGGACCGAGATCCGGGCCTCGCGCAGCTGGCGCAGCACGGTGAAGCCGTCCTTGCCGGGCAGTCCGATGTCCAGCACGATCAGATCGAAGCCGCCGGTGACGGCGTAGTCGTAGGCCGCTTCGCCGTCGCCGACGACGGTGGTGGTGAAGCCGTTGGCGCGCAGTCCCTTCTCCACGAAGGAGGCGATGCGTTCCTCGTCCTCGACGATGAGTATCCGGTTCACAGGTTCGCTTCTCTCTCCAGTACGAGAACGAAGGTGGCGCCGCCGCCCTCGGTGGTGCGGAGCTCGACGTGCCCGCCGTGTCCTTCGGCTATGGCCTTGACGATGGCGAGCCCGAGTCCCGCGCCGGTGGCGCGGGATCCGCGCCGGGCGGTGCCGCGCCGGAACCGTTCGAAGATCACATCGGCGTCCTGCGGCTGTACTCCGGGGCCGCTGTCGGCGACGAACAGTTCGATCCGGTCGTCGTGGCTGCGCGAGCCGATGGCGACCCGCTGGCCGGGGATGGTGTGCTGGACGGCGTTCTGGGCGAGCTGGACCATCGCCTGGGTGATCCGCTGGGCGTCGAGGCGGACCTCGGCGTCGACGGCCCCGGCGAAGGTCCAGTCCCGTTCGCCGAGCGCCCGCGCCTTGACGAAGACGTCGGCGGTGAGCTCGCCGAGCTGCACCGGCTCCGGGGCGACGAAGTCGGGCCGCTCGGCCTTGGCGAGGAGCAGCAGGTCTTCGACGATCCGGCTCATCCGGTCCAGTTCCTCCATCACGATCCGGACGGTCTCCTCCCGTTCGCCCGGGTCGTCGCCCATCAGCTCCAGATGGCCGCGGACGATGGTGATGGGGGTGCGCAGTTCGTGTCCGGCGTCGTCCACGAATTCGCGCTGGGCGGCGAAGGCACGTTCCAGCCGGTCGAGCATGGCGTTGAAGGTCTCGGCGAGCGCGGCTATGTCGTCGCGGCCCTCGACCGGGATACGCCGGGTCAGATCCTGCCCGGTGAGCTGTGCGGCGGTGGTGCGCACCAGCCGTACGGGCTGGAGGATGCGCCCGGCCACCGCCCAGCCGATGCCCGTCGTCATCAGCAGCGCGACGCCGGAGATGGCGAGCAGCATGGTGAAGACGTCGTTGGCCTTGTCCTGTTCGCCCTCCGGGTGGATGGCGACGACGAAGGCGGCCGGCGGATGGCCGGGTGCGGATTCGATGGTCACCTTCGCCCAGCGGACCTCGCCCTGCGGCCGGTCCAGCGTGCCGGTGGGGTGGGGGGAGTCGAAGACCGTCTGGAGCGAGGGGACGTCCTGGGCGAGGGTGCGGTAGGGACGGTCCTCCCGCTCCTGGACCAGCCGGTGCAGCGGGTCGCCCGGCTGCTGGCTCAGCCCGAGCAGCTCTTCGTCCGGGTCGGCGTGCTGCCGTACCAGAAAGAGCCTGAGCAGCGGTTGGGGGTCGGTGAACTTCTCGCCGTTCTCGGGGTTGACGCCCTGCTCGACGAAGTTGGCGAACTCGGCGGTCTCCTGGACCAGCAGCCCGTTGATCCGGTGGTCCACATCGCGCAGCAGCACGGAGCGGGTGGCGGCGGCGACGGCGACGAGGGCCACCGCCATGACGAGCAGCAGCCAGAGCATGATGCGCAGCCGTGCGGAGACCCACCGGCGTACGGGGTCGGCCGTCGTCACGTCAGTCGTCGCCGCCGGGGCCGTCGTCGCCCTGTCCTCCGTCGTCTCCTCCGTCGTCGTCGTCATCGCCGCCGCCGCTGGGCGGGTTCTCGCGCACCGGCGGCCGGGACACGGTCTCCTCCACCGGCGGCGGGGTGTCCGCCTTCGGCGAGGACGGGGTGACGGTCTCCTCGCCGGTGGAGGGCTGGGCGGGCGAGTCCGGAGACGAGTCCGGGGAGGAGCCCGGCTGCGGGGAGCCGGAGTCGCCCGCGGGGCTGCTCGTCGGCAGCTCCACCTTCGGCGGGACCTTGCGGTCGTCGGGGCTGTCGGTGAGGGCGTAACTGGTCACCGCGATACCCAGAGGGATCGCGACGACCGCGGCCAGGGCCGCTATGCGGTGGGAGAAGACCATGAGTTCGATAGTGACCAGGTCAGCGGTGATGCCGGATGAGACGAAGATGAAGAAGTCCTCATCTTCGGGCCCTCATCTTGGACTGTTGTGGATCAGGAATCCAGCCCAATCGCGAACGCCGCCTCCAGATCGTGCTGCGAGTAGGTGCGGAAGGCCACATGGGTGTCTGTCGCCTCCACCCCCTCGATCTTGCTGATACGGCCCGGGATCACATCGGCCAGATCGTCGTGCCGGGCCACCCGGACCATCGCGATCAGGTCGTAGGTGCCGGTGACGGAGAAGACCTCGCTGACGCTCTCCAGCGACGCGATGGACTCGGCGATCTCGGGAATGCGGTCCACACTGGTCTTGATGAGCACGATCGCGGTGATCACGGCTGGCTTTCTCCCTCGGTGGCCGCTGGCTGGGCCTTCACTCTAGCCGTACGGTGAAAACGCCCCCAGGCGTAGAGGAATCCGGCGGCGAACCCCACCAGATGCGCCAGATACGCCACCCCCGGGCCGCCCTGCCCCGCCCCCGACGCCGCCAGCCACTGGAGGGCGAACCAGAAGATCAGCACGATCCAGGCGGGGAAGCGCAGCGGCAGAAAGAAGAGGAAGGGGAAGAGACTGGTGACCCTGGCCCTGGGGAAGAGAAAGAGAAATGCGCCGAGCACCCCCGAGATCGCGCCCGAGGCTCCTACCAGGGTCTGGTCGGATCCGGCGTTGGCGACCGCGAAGGCCGCCAGGGCCACATACCCCGTGGCCGTATAGAAGAGGATGAACTCCAACCGGCCCAGACGCTCCTCGGCCATCGCCCCGAAGACATAGAGAAAGAGCATGTTGCCGAGCAGATGCAGCCAGTTCCCATGGACGAAGAGCGCGGTGAACGGGGTCGTCAGGGTGTCCGGGTCGCCGCTCGTCAGTTCGGCCGGGATCACCCCCCACCGCTCGAAGTACGCGCTCTGCGCGGCGAGCAGCGCGTCCCCGGTCCCGTATCCCGGATTCAGCCCCGAGACCGGGCTGACCAGGAAGACCGCGCAGCATACGGAGATCACTCCATAGGTGAGGGCGGGCCCCGTCGTCGCACCCCGGACCGCGCCCGCTGCCACGCTCCGCCAATCGACCATGGGCAGATGATGACGTAGCGGGATGGAACGGTACAGAGCGCCTCGCCGTGTCTGCGGATACCCGCGAGGCCATAGAGTTACGGGTAGTACACCCGCAGTTCGACGGCGCACCGCGGCACCCGCAGGGACGACAACCGCGCGTACGGGCCAGGACCGTACGACGAAAGAGGACGGCACAGATGACGACGGTTCCTCCGCAGACCGCTGACACCCGCTGGCGCTGCGCGCTCTGCGGGAATCTGACCCGCTTCGACGTCACCCGCTCGTCGAAGGTCGTCGAATACGTCCATCTGGACCTGGCCGGAGAACCCAGGGTCGAGGAGCGGGAGGTGCTCAGTGAGACCATCGAGTCCGTGCGCTGCCGCTGGTGCAACGCCGTGGACCGGATCGAATTGGTGGACAGGCCGGGGACGGACTCCTGAGGAGGCCGGCCGGAGGGTAGTGGGGTGACGGATCGTGGAGCAGCCTGACAGCGGCGCCGAGCCGGCCGGTGCGGCCGGCGACGCCGCAGAGGCGCTCGACCGGCCGTTGCCGGAAGGCGTCCGGCGCCGGGTCGTGGCGCTGGTCTCGGACGCCGTCGGCGGGCTCACCGTCGCCGAACTCCCGGCCCAGCTGCGGCAGTACGCCCGTTTCACCCCCACCCGGCGTGCCAAGTTCGCGGGCAACGCGATGGCCGCGGCGCTGGAGGGCGACGCCGTCTTCCGGCAGCGCATCGCCGAGCGGCTGGCGCATGCCCAGCCGGAGCTGTGCGCCGCGCTGACCGCCGGGTCGCCGCCCGCCGCCGCCGACCCCCTCGATGTGGCCGCCGCCGCCTATGTGCTGCGGCCCGCCGGATGGGTGAAACTCGTCGCCGCCGCGGGCGAGGAGGCCCAGCGCGCCGACGCGGAGCGCGCGGACGAGGCCGGACGGCGCGAGCTGGAGCGGCTGCGCGAGGAGCTGACCGAGGCGCGCGGACACACCAAGAGCGAGACCGAGCGGCTCCGCGTCGAGCTGGAGGCGGTCCGCAAGGAGGCCGAGGCGCTGCGCCGCAAGGTGCGCAGCGCCCAGAGCGACGTCAAGCGCGGTGAGGCCGCGCTGCGCCGGGCCGCCGCCGAGATCGAGACGGTACGGGCGGAGACCGCCGCCCAGGTGTCGTCCGCCGAGAGCGAGACCCGGCGGCTCAGGGCCCGGCTCGGCGAGGCCGAGGCCGCCGTGGAGGCGGGCCGGCGGGCCGCCCGCGAGGGCCGCTCCGTCGAGGACATGCGGCTGCGGCTGCTGCTCGACACCGTGCTCGACGCGGCCCAGGGGCTGCGCCGGGAGCTGGCGCTGCCGCCCGCCTCCGCCCATCCCGCCGACACGGTCGACGCGGTCGAGCCCGGCCGGATGTCCCCCAAGGACATCGCCGCCCGCGCGCTCTCCGAGACCGACCCCGCGCTGCTGGACCAGCTGCTGGCGCTGCCGCAGGTCCATCTGCTCGTGGACGGCTACAACGTCACCAAGACCGGCTATCCCACGATGCCGCTGGAGAAGCAGCGGCTGCGGCTGCTCGGCGGGCTCTCGGTGCTCGCCGCCCAGACCGGAGCCGAGATCACCTGTGTCTTCGACGGCGCGGAACTGGCGGCTCCGGTGCTGCTCGCCCCGCCGCGCGGCGTGCGGGTGCTCTTCTCCAAGCCGGGCGTGACCGCCGATGAGCTGATCCGTCAGCTGGTACGGGCGGAACCGCCGGGGCGGCCCGTGGTGGTGGTCTCCACCGACCGCGAGGTGGCCGACGGGGTGGCGAAGGCGGGTGCGCGGCCGGTGGCTTCGGTGCTGCTGCTGAAGCGGCTCTCCCGGGTCTGAGGGCGTGGTTCTTCGGGGCCTGAAGGTGCTTCCCCGTCCGTCGCACCGCCGCGGGCGCAATGTCAAATTCTTTACCCAATGCCCGAATTCGCTCGGATGTGAGCGGAACATAGCGTCAAATGCCCGTCACTACCGGTGGGATGCGGGTAAAAAATGCACTCCTGACCGAGATTTTTCGCGACAGGATTTGAAGTGATCACAAGAACGTCACTAGGGTCAGGCGTCGAACCTTCGCGCGGTTGATCACCCATCCGGGGTGGCAGCGAAGGACCGCCGATTCCGTGCGTCTCAGCCGTATCTCCGGGACTGTGCGCGGAGCCGGGGATCGACCCCACTGCCCGGTCGGCGGCTTCGAGGAAGAAGGAGTCGTCCTTCGTGGCGTCCCACCGTCGTCCCAAGCAGCCGAGCCGCGCCCGTGTCACCGTACTGACCGCGACCGCCGCCGCGGCCGTCGCCCTCACCTCCCAGAGCGCCCAGGCCGACCCCAAGCCGAGCAAGAGCGAGGTCAAGGCCAAGGTCGACAAGCTCTACGAGGAGGCCGGCAAGGCCACCGAGAAGTTCAACGGGGCCAAGGAGCAGCAGGGCAAGCTCCAGAAGCAGGTCGACACCATCCAGGACCGGGTCGCCCGCGGCCAGGACGGCCTCAACGAGCTCCGCGACAGCCTCGGTTCGGTGGCCAGCGCCCAGTACCGCTCGGGCGGCATGGACCCCTCGATGCAGCTCTTCCTCTCCTCCGACCCGGACGACTATCTGGAGCAGGCGTCCGCGCTGGACCAGCTCGGGGCCAAGCAGTCCGAGGCGATCGCCGAGATCCGGGCCAAGCAGCGCGCCCTCGCCCAGCAGCGCGAGGAGGCCCAGGAGAAGCTGGGCGATCTCGCCGACAGCCGCGCGGAGCTCGGCGCCAAGAAGCGCGAGGTCCAGAGCAAGCTGTCCGCCGCGCAGAAGCTCCTCAACTCCCTCAGCGCACAGGAGCGCGCCGAGCTCAGGCAGGAGGAGCAGAAGCGCGCCGACCGCGCCACCGAGCGCGCCGAGCTCGCGGCCGACAAGGCCGACAAGGCCGAGCCCGCTTCCGGACGGGCGTCCTCCGCCTACTCCGCCGGCCAGAGCAAGATCGGTAAGCCGTATGTCTACGGCGCCTCCGGCCCCGACTCCTTCGACTGCTCCGGCTTCACCTCCTGGTCCTTCGCCCAGGCCGGCATCTCCATACCCCGCACCTCGCAGGCGCAGGCGGCCATCGGCACCCGGATCACCTCGCAGAGCGATCTCAAGGTGGGCGACCTGGTGTTCTTCTACTCGGATCTGCACCACGTCGGCTTCTACGCGGGCAACGGCCAGATCCTGCACTCCCCGCGCACCGGCGCGGTGGTGCGGTACGAGTCGATCGACAACATGCCCTACCAGTTCGGGGTACGCGTCTGACCTCCCTCCCCACGACGGTGTGACCGGCCCCGGCATGCCGCCCAATCGGGGGAATTCCCACCCCCGTCGCTGACGCCGCGCCCCGCCGGTGACCTGTGGTCTCCCGGCGGGGCGCAGCCGCGCGCGCCCCCGGGGTCTTTGGCCGCCGTGCGCTCTCCCGGCTACTGTCTGCCGCGCAACAGCCTCGTACGGTGATCGCGCCGCCCGTGTACGCACACGGTGTGCCGCGCCCGTACGCATTTCCTCGTACACGCGGAAGGGAGCGCGGCACGTGGCGTCCCATCGACGGCCCCCGCAATCCGGTCTCACTCACAGCGCCAGGGCCACCGTTCTGTCCGCCGCGGCGGCGACGGCGGCGGCAGCGCTCGGGGCCGTACCCGCGAGCGCCGACCCGAAGGACTCCCCGCAGAGCGAGCGGGCCGCGGTGGACCGGCTGTTCGAGGAGGCCGAACGGGCCACCGAGAAGTTCAACGACGCCGGCGTGCGGGTGACGGAGCTGCGCCGGAAGGTGGCCCGCGCCCAGGACGGGGTGGCGCGGGGCCAGGAGCGGGTCAACCGGATGCGCCAGGCGCTCGGCGCGGTGGCGGGCGCGCAGTACCGCTCCGGCGGCATGGACCCCGCGCTCGATCTGCTGTTCTCCTCGGACCCCGACACCTATCTGATCAGGGCCGAGGCCCTGGAGCGGCTCGGCGAGCGCCACAGCGGCGTGCTCCGGGACTATCAGCGGGTCCAGCGCGAACTGGGCCTGGAGCGGACCGTGGCCCTGCGCGCCCTCGCCGGGCTCGAACGCAGCAGGGCCGCCGTCGCCCGGCACAAGCGGACCGTCGAGCGGAAGCTCGCCACCGCCCAGCGGCTGCTCAACACGCTGCCCGCACGGGACCGTGAGGCGTACGGCCGGGGCTCCCGCTCCGGACGCGGGGAGCCGCCCGAGCTCTCCGGCGCCGGACCGGCCACCTCCCGCGCCGCCGCCGCGGTGCGGGCCGCCCGCAGCGCGGTCGGCCGGCCCTATGTGTGGGGCGCCAACGGCCCCGCCGGGTTCGACTGCTCCGGGCTGATCCAGTGGTCCTACGCCCAGGCGGGCGTCGGACTGCCGCGCACCTCGCAGGCGCAGCGGCACGCGGGCCGCCGGATCCCGCTCTCCGAGGCCCGTCCCGGCGATCTGGTCGCGTACCGCTCCGACGCCAGCCATATCGGGATGTACATGGGCGGCGGCCAGGTCGTGCACGCGCCCTATCCCGGCGCGGCGGTGCGCTACGACCCCGTCGGCATGATGCCCGTCTCCTCGGTGACCAGGGTCTGAGCGCGGCGTCCGCGTTCCGTACGATCGGCAGCGTGGCGGATCACAGGCGGGCGGGACACGCGGCGGCACGGGCGGCGACGGGACTCGTCCTCGCCGTCGTGCTGCTGGCTCCGGCGCTGCTCTCGGGGTGTGCGCCGCCCAGGGTCGCCGACCCCGCGGCGGACGAGGTCCGGCGGGTCCTGGACGCCCGGGCGGCGGCCGTGCTCGCCCGCGACGAGCGGGCCTATCTGGCCGGGATCGAACCGGGCTCGGCGGAGCTGTACAGCACCGAGCGGCGGCGGTTCCGCGATATGGCGGACGTGCCCTTCGGCTCCTGGGAGTACCGGCTCGGCGCGGTGGACCGCGACGGCGACCGGGCCGTCGCCGGGGCCGAGCTCCGCTACCGCCTCAGCGGATACGACTCCGCGCCGGTCACCGCGGAGCGCGAGATCTCCCTGGAACGCCACGACGGCCGCTGGTACGTCGCGGACGACCGCCCGGCCGAGGGCGCGGCGGAGCTGCTCTGGCAGCAGGGCGAGGTCGAGGCGGTGCGCGGCGAACGGAGCCTGGTGCTCGCCGTGGGGCAGGACCCGGCCCGGGTCAGGGCCCTGGCCCGGGCCGCGGACCGCTCCGTGCCGGCCGTGACGGACGCCTGGCCGTCCCCGTGGGCCGGGCGGGTCGTCGTGCTCGTACCGGAGACGCTGGAGGCGATGGGGGAGCTGCTGGGGGCGCCCGCGGCCGGCTACGGGGGCATCGCGGCCGTCACCACGGGGGAGACCGGGGTGAGCGGGCCGGGCCCGGCGGACCGGGTGATCGTCAATCCGGCGGCGTACGGCGCCCTGGGCGACTTCGGCAAGGAGGTGGTGCTGACGCATGAGACCACCCATGTGGCCACCCGGGCGTACACCTCGCCCGCCACGCCGATGTGGCTCTCGGAGGGCTTCGCCGACTGGGCCGCCTACCGCGACACCGGCCGTACGGCGAGCCAGACGGCCCCCGAACTCCAGCGGGCGGTCCGCGCAGGGGACGCCCCCGCACGGCTTCCCGACGACGAGGACTTCGCCTTCGGCGGCGACGCGGACCGGCTGGCCCGCGCGTACGAGGGCGGCTGGCTGGCCTGCGAGCTGATCGCCGAGCGGTGGGGGGAGCGGCGGCTGACGGACTTCTACCGCGCGGTGGGGCGGGGGAGCGAGCAGACGGGCGCGGTCGAGCACGCGTTCGCCGAGGTGCTGGAGACCACCCCGGCGGATTTCACCGCCGAGTGGCGTGCCTATCTGCACGAACGCCTGGGAACGGCGGCGGAACCGGGCGGGGACTGAGCCCTGCGGGGTGAGCCGGCCGGCCCACCCCGCGGCACCAGGGGCTGCGGGCGGCCGTTGCCGTGCGGCGGCCGGGCCCTTTGGTGTCAGGGTGTCCCCGAGCCCGAGCCCGAGCCCGGGGCTGCGGGCAGCCGGACCGGGGGCCGCGTGCCCCTGGTCCGGGGGAGGGGCCGGCTGTGCTCTGACGGGCCGACGGGCCGACGGGCCGGTGCCGTGCGGTGCCCGGGTCGGGGTTCGCGGGGTCGGACGCGGCGGCCGGACCCGGTGGTGTCAGGGTGCCCCGAGCCCGAGCCCGGGGCTGCGGGCAGCCGGACCGGGGGCCGCGTGCCCCTGGTCCGGGGGAGGGGCCGGCTGTGCTCTGACGGGCCGACGGGCCGGTGCCGTGCGGTGCCCGGGTCGGGGTTCGCGGGGTCGGACGCGGCGGCCGGACCCGGTGGTGTCAGGGTGCCCCGAGCCCGGGGCCGGCGCTGTCTGTGCTGTCTGTGTTGTCTACGGAGTTGGCGGTTCGACCGGTTCACCGGGTCCCCCGGGCCGGAGCCCGGTCCTCCGGCCCCTGGTGGGGGACATGGCCCGGTACGCTCCGGGCCGTGTCCCCCAGGGCAGCCGCGGCCACCGCGGCCCCCGTGCGCCCCGGGACCGTCCCCCGCCACAGCCGGCGGCACGCCACCCCCGCCGCCGCGACCAGCAGCCCGTTCCGCACCGCGATCAGCCCCACCCCCAGCGGATCGCTCGCCACCACATGGGCGAACCAGACGGGAAACTCCAGCACCGTCACCCCCGTCGCCGCCAGCACCAGAGCGGCCGGCAGCCCCATCCGTCCGCCCTGGGACACCAGACAGACGGCGGCCAGCCCCACCAGCCAGAGCAGATACTGCGGACTGATCACCCTGCTGGTCACCGTGAACAGCAGCACCGCCGTGAACGCCGCGTCCGCCGGGACCCCGGGCCCCCGCACCCGGGCCCGCAGCCGCCACACCCCGAGCCACCCCGCCGCCGCTGCCGCGAGCACCAGCGCCAGCGCCGACACCAGGGGGACGTACGGCCCGAGGAACTCCATCGACCCGTAGTTCAGCCGTACCTCCCCCGCCCAGCCCGCGTGCCGCGCCAGATGGAACACCAGCGCCCCCAGCGACTCCACCTCCGTCCCCCGGTCCCGCTGAGAGCTCGCGAAGGCCAGCGCCCCCGGCATCGCCGCCGCTGCCGCCAGCGTCAGCCCGCCCGCCGTGAGCGCCGCCGCACCGCAGGCCCGGCGTGCCGTCCGGCCGCGCGCGAGCCCCACCAGCAGCAGCACCGGCCAGACCTTGAGCAGCGCCCCGAACCCCGCCAGCACGCCCAGCACCCGGGGGCGGCGCGTCCCCGCCAGCAGCGCGGCCACCGCGACGGCCGTCACCATCAGGTCGTAGCGCGCGTACCCGGTGGGCCCCAGCAGCGGCACCCCCGCGATCCAGGCCCAGACCCCGCGCGCCGACCCGCCCGCCCGTCCGGCCGCGTACTCCAGCAGCCCGTACACCAGCGCGTCACAGAGCAGCACCAGAAGGAAGAAGGCCCCGGCGTAGCCGAGAAAGGGCAGCAGCCCGGGGGAGAGCACGGCGAGCGCCGCGCCCGGCGGGTACTGCCAGGCGACGTCGTCCGGCGGGAAGACGCCGGTGCGCAGCACCTCGTACCAGCCCTGGTAGATCACCGACACATCGGTGGTGACGTCCGGGCCGGGGAAGGTGACGGCCTTCAGGACGCAGAGCAGCAGCGCCGCTCTGGTGAGAAGCCACACCAGGAGCCGGATACCGCCGCGTGCGCCCGCCATCGCAGCTCAGCCCCTTTCCTCCTGGGGAACGGCGAAATCCTCATGATGCCGCGCGGGCCCCATCGCCGCGGTCAGGCGGGGCCGTTCGGAGCCGCCCGCGGACTTCGGTACTGTCGGCAGGCGATGCACAAGACCCTGATCGTGACCAATGACTTCCCGCCCCGCCCCGGCGGCATCCAGGCGTTTCTGCACAACATGGCGCTGCGCCTGGATCCGGACCGGCTCGTCGTCTACGCCTCCACCTGGAAGCGCGGACCCGAGGGCCGGGAGGCGACCGCCGCCTTCGACGCCGAGCAGCCGTTCACGGTCGTACGCGACCGAACGACGATGCTGCTGCCCACGCCCCGGGTCACCCGCCGGGCCGCCGCCCTGCTGCGCGAGCACGGCTGTGAGTCCGTGTGGTTCGGAGCCGCCGCCCCGCTCGGGCTGATGGGCCCCGCGCTGCGCCGGGCGGGGGCGCGGCGGCTGGTCGCCACCTCGCACGGCCATGAGGCCGGCTGGGCGCAGCTGCCCGCCGCCCGGCAGCTGCTGCGCCGGATCGGCGAGGGCACGGACACGATCACCTATCTGGGCGAGTACACCCGCTCCCGGATCGCCGCCGCGCTCACCCCCGAGGCGGCCGGCCGGATGGTCCAGCTGCCGCCCGGCGTCGATGAGAAGACCTTCCATCCGGGCTCGGGCGGGGACGCCGTCCGCGAGCGCCTCGGGCTGGCCGGCCGCCCGGTGGTGGTCTGCGTCTCCCGGCTGGTGCCGCGCAAGGGGCAGGACACCCTGATCCGGGCGATGCCCGCGATCCTGGCGGAGATCCCCGACGCGGTCCTGCTGATCGTCGGCGGCGGTCCCTACGAGAGCGATCTGCGCACCCTCGCCCGGGAGACCGGGGTCGAGTCCGCCGTGCGCTTCACGGGCGCGGTGCCCTGGTCGGAGCTGCCCGCCCACTACGGCGCGGGCGACGTGTTCGCGATGCCCTGCCGCACCCGCCGGGGCGGACTGGACGTGGAGGGCCTCGGGATCGTCTATCTGGAGGCGTCGGCGACCGGTCTGCCGGTGGTCGCGGGCGACTCCGGCGGTGCGCCGGACGCGGTGCTCGACGGCGAGACCGGCTGGGTGGTCCGGGGCGGCTCGGCGGAGGAGTCGGCCGAGCGGATCGTGACCCTGCTGTCGGATCCGGAGCTGCGCCGCCGGATGGGCGAGCGCGGACGGCAGTGGGTGGAGGAGAAGTGGCGCTGGGATCTGCTGGCCGGGAAGCTGCGCACTCTCCTCTGAAAATCCACAAGATCATCCGTTCCCTGACAGATCGCTGAGCTGCGTAAAGACATTCACTGACGGGAAGTCGATTTCCACCCTGAGAGGTATGGGCAGCAGGCCGGTTCTCATCGATGATCGGCGTATGGCATCCCATCTGACACGTCGTCATCTGCTGGGCGCGGCGGCCCTCCAGACCGCCGCCGCACTCGGCTTCACCCGGATCGGTCTCTCCTCGGCCGCCGCCGTGGAGCCCCCCGCCGCCGACCGCGCCCCCGCCGTCGTCATCGGCTCCGGGTACGGCGCGGCCGTCGCCGCGCTCCGCCTCGGCCAGGCGGGCGTCCGTACGATCGTGCTGGAGATGGGCCGGCTCTGGGACACCCCGGGCCCGGACGGAAAGATCTTCTGCCGCACCATCGAGCCCGACCAGCGCTCCATGTGGTTCCGCAACCGCACGGAGGCCCCGCTCTCCACCTTCCTCTGGCTCGATGTGGTCAACCGGCGGATCGACCCGTATCCGGGGGTGCTGGACCGGGTCGCCTACGGTGACATGTCCGTCTACGTCGGCCGTGGCGTCGGCGGCGGCTCACTGGTCAACGGCGGCATGGCGGTCACCCCGCGTCGTGACTACTTCTCCGAGGTCCTCCCGCAGGTCGACGCGGCGGGGATGTACGAGACCTACTTCCCGCGCGCCCGCCGGATGCTCGGCGTCAACGACGTCGACCAGGCGTGGTTCGAGTCCACCGAGTGGTACCGCTTCTCCCGGGTCTCCCGGAAGCACGCCCACCGCGCCGGGCTGGGCACCGTCTTCGTGCCCAATGTCTACGACTTCGACTACATGCGGCGCGAGGCCGCCGGCGAGGTCCCCAAGTCGGCGCTGGCCGGAGAGGTCCTCTACGGCAACAACCACGGCAAGCGCAGCCTCGACAAGACCTATCTCGCGGACGCCCTCGCCACCGGGAAGGTCACCATCGAGACGATGAGCCGGGTGCGCGCGATACGCCGCGAGGCCGGCGGGGGGTACGTACTGACCGTGGAGCGCTCCGACGACACCGGACGGGTCGTCGAGACCAAGGAGATCGGCTGCGGCCGGCTCTTCCTCGGCGCGGGCTCCCTGGGCACCACCGAACTGCTGCTGCGGGCCCGTGAGACCGGCGCGCTGCCCGATCTGCACCCCGAGGTCGGCCAGGGCTGGGGCCACAACGGCAATGTGATGACCGCCCGCGCCAACCATCTCTGGGACACCGTCGGGGCCAGGCAGTCCACCATGCCCGTGCTGGGCATCGACGACTGGAACAACCCCGTGCACCCCGTCTTCGCGGAGATCGCGCCGCTGCCGATGGGCCTCGAACACTGGATCAGCCTCTATCTGGCGATCACCAAGAACCCCGAGCGCGGCGCCTTCGTCTACGACGCCGCGACCGACTCCGCGAAGCTGAACTGGAACCGGTCGCAGAACGAGCCCTCGGTCGACGCGGCCAGATCCCTCTTCGACCGGCTCAACCGGGCCAACTCCACCATCTACCGCTACGACCTCTTCGGCGGCAACCGGGTCTTCGCCGACGACTTCACCTACCACCCGCTGGGCGGCTGCGTCCTGGGCCGCGCCACCGACGGCTACGGACGCGCCAAGGGCTGTCCGGGACTGTATGTGGTGGACGGCTCGCTGGTGCCCGGCTCCATCGGCGTCAATCCGTTCGTCACCATCACGGCGCTCGCCGAACGGAACATGGAGCGGATCATCCAGCAGGATCTGGCCGCCTGACCGGGTGCTTGTGCCTGGAGCCCGCCGGGTCCCGCTGGTCCTCCGGGTCCTCCGGGTCCTCCGGGTCCTCCGGCTGTCCGGAGGACCAGCGGGACCCGGCCTCAGCCCCGGTAGATGGCCTCGATCTCATCGGCGAAGTCCTTGGCCACCACATTCCGCTTGAGCTTCAGCGACGGGGTGATATGGCCCGCTTCCTCGGTGAACTGGGCTCCGAGGACCCGGAACTTCCGCACCGACTCCGCCTTGGACACGGCCGCGTTCCCGTCGTCCACCGCCCGCTGGATCTCCGCCAGCAGCTGCGGGTCCTCCCGCAGCGAGCCGGCCGTCGAACCGGCCGGCTTGCCGTGCGCCGTGGCCCAGCGGCCGAGGAACTCCTCGTCCAGGGTGATCAGCGCGCCCACGAAGGGCCGTCCGTCGCCGACCACCATGCACTCCGCGATCAGCGCATGGGCGCGGATACGGTCCTCGATCACCGCGGGCGCGACGTTCTTGCCGCCGGCGGTGACCAGGATCTCCTTCTTCCGGCCGGTGATGGAGAGATAGCCGTCCTCGTCCAGCGTGCCGATGTCGCCCGTGTGGAACCAGCCGTCGGTCAGCGCCTCGGCGGTCGCCTCCGGGTTGTTCCAGTACCCCGTGAAGAGATGCTCACCGTGCAGCAGCACCTCCCCGTCGTCGGCGATCCGCACCACCGAACCGGGCAGCGGCTGGCCGACCGTGCCGATCTTCTGCCGGTCCGGGGGGTTGAACGAGGTGGCGGCGCAGGTCTCGGTCAGTCCGTACCCCTCCAGCACCGTGAACCCGATGCCCCGGAAGAAGTGCCCCAGCCGCTCGCCCAGCGGCGCGCCGCCGGAGATCGCGTGCTCGATGCGCCCGCCGAGCACCGCCCGCAGCTTGCTGTAGACGAGCTTGTCGAAGACCAGATGCTTCAGCCGCAGCCCCAGCGACGGGCCGCGCGCGGTGTCCAGCGCGCGGCTGTAATCGATCGCCGTCTGGGCCGCCTTGTCGAAGATCCTGCCCTTGCCGTCCGCCTGCGCCTTGGACCGCGCCCCGTTGTAGACCTTCTCGAAGACCCGCGGTACGCCGAGGATCAGCGTCGGCCGGAAGGTGGCCAGATCGTCGGTGAGATTCCTGATGTCGGGCACACAGCCCAGCTTGATCGGGGCCATGATCGCCGCCACCTCCACCAGCCGTCCGAAGACATGGGCGGCGGGCAGGAACAGCAGCACCGAGCACTCGCCGGTACGGAACAGGGGCTTCAGCCGCTCGACCGCGTTGCCGCACTCCGCGAAGAAGGCGCGGTGGCTCAGCACACAGCCCTTGGGGCGGCCCGTGGTGCCCGAGGTGTAGACGATCGTCGCGGGATCGTCCGCCCGCGCGATCCGGCTGCGCTCGTCGACCGTGGCGTCGGGGATCTCCGCACCCGCCGCGATCAGCGCGTCGACCGCGCCCGACTCGATCCGCCAGAGCTCGCGGAGCGCGGGCAGCCGGTCGCGTACCGACTCCACCGACGCCGTGTGCGCGTCGCTCTCCACCACCGCCGCGACCGCGCCCGAGTCGGCGAGGATCCAGGAGACCTGCTCGGCCGAGCTGGTCTCGTACACGGGGACGGTCACCGCCCCCGCGTACCAGATCGCGAAGTCCACCAGCACCCACTCATAGCGGGTACGGGACATCAGGGCCACCCGGTCGCCGGGCTCCACACCCGCCGCGATCAGGCCCTTGGCCACGGACCGCACCTCCGCGAGGAACTGCGTGGAGGTGACGTCGGTCCAGACCCCGTCGACCTTTCTGCCGACCACGGCCACATCGGGATGCTGAGCGGCGTTGCGCCGGATCAGATCCGTCAGATTGCCGTCCGCGGGGACCTCGTACAGGGCCGGAAGGCTGAACTCGCGCAAGACTGCTGCTCCTCATCGGGCGCCGGCGCCACGGCTCTCGGTGTGATGCACCGGTTGCGGTCCAAGATCGGGCAGGTGCTCATCGGGCGGTGAGCACGACTGGACTGCCCGGACGTTACCCATCGGTACTCTGTTACCGATAGGGGTTCCGGCCAATGTTTTCCGCGTCACACGTATATGACAGTACTTCGCGCAGGGTAGTCCACTCGCCCGCAATGCCGGAAGAACGACCGGTCAGGCCCCTCTGTCCAGATGACGACACGACCTAGGGTGGCCGCCATGCGAGGCACGCGAGTGAATGTGGTCAGCGACGTACACGGCAACGTCAGGGATCTCGCCACGGCGGGGGACGGCGCCGACGCCCTGATCTGCCTGGGCGACCTGGTTCTCTTCCTGGACTACGCCGATCACTCGCGCGGGATCTTCCCCGAGCTCTTCGGCGTCGCGAACGCCGACCGGATCGTGGCCCTGCGCACCGCCCGGCGGTTCGAGGAGGCCAGGGAGCTCGGCCGCAGGCTCTGGACGGAACTGGACATGGACCGGGACACCGCCATCGAGTCGGCGGTACGGAAGCAGTACGCCGAGCTCTTCGCGGTCTTCCCCACGCCGACGTACGCCACCTACGGAAATGTCGACATTCCAGCTCTCTGGCCCCAGTACGCCCGCGCGGGCACCACCATCCTGGACGGCGAGCGGACGGAGATCGGCGGCCGGGTCTTCGGCTTCGTCGGCGGCGGACTGCGCTCCCCGATGCGCACCCCGTTCGAGATCTCCGACGAGGAGTACGCGGCCAAGGTCCTGGCGCTCGGCGAGGTCGACGTACTCTGCTCGCACATCCCGCCCGACGTGCCCGAGCTCACCTACGACACCGTCGCCCGCCGCTTCGAGCGCGGCAGCCCCGCACTGCTGGACGCCATCCGCCGCACCCGGCCCCGGTACGCCCTCTTCGGCCATGTCCACCAGCCGCTCGTCTCCCGGATGCGGGTCGGGGCGACGGAGTGCGTGAACGTCGGGCACTTCGCCTCCACCGGGCGGCCCTGGACCCTGGAGTGGTGAGCGGGGCGCTCCGGGTCCGGCTTGGCTCGGCTCGGTGACGGCCGGGTCCGGCGCCCCGGGCGCCTGGTGACCGCCGGGCCCTGAGACGGCCGCCGGCCAGGGCGCGATAGCCTGCACAGCACACAATCACCCGGTCCGTACCGCAGTCCGTACCGCACTGTTGAGGAGCCGCAGCGATGGCCGAACACACCACGTCGAGCATCACCATCGAGGCGGCGCCGGCCGAAGTGATGGGAGTCATCTCCGACTTCGCCCGCTACCCCGAGTGGACCGGCGAAGTGAAGCAGGCCCAGGTGATCTCCGAGGACGACCAGGGCCGCGCCGAGCAGGTCCGGCTCGTCCTCGACGCCGGAGCGATCAAGGACGATCACACCCTCGCCTACACCTGGCACGGCGCCGACCAGGTCAGCTGGAGCCTGGTGAAGTCCCAGATGCTGCGCGCGCTCAACGGCTCGTACACCCTCACCCCCGTCGGCGGCGGCGACCGCACCGAGGTCACCTACACCCTCACCGTCGACGTCAAGATCCCCATGCTGGGCATGATCAAGCGCAAGGCCGAGAAGGTCATCATCGACCGCGCGCTCGACGGACTGAAGAAGCGCGTCGAGAGCGGACCCGCCGCCTGATGCGCACGGTCCTCGTCACCGGCCTCGGCGGCGCGGGCCGTACCACCGTCGCCGCGGCGACCGCACTCGCCGCGGCCGGCCCCGGCCGCCGGGCGCTGCTGCTCACCGCCGACCCCGGCGACGTCCTCGGCGCCCCCCTCGCCACCGATCCCACGGAGATCGCCGAAGGGCTCTGGGCCGCCCGCGTCGACAGCGGCGCCGCCTTCCGGACCGAATTCCTCGCCCTCCAGGAACGCGGCGCGGCGGTCCTCGAACTGCTGGGGGCGAACCGGCTCGCCGGCGAGGAGCTGACCGAGCTCCCCGGCAGTCCCCAGTTCGCCCTGCTCCGTGCCCTGGCGGACGCCCGGACCGGCGGCTGGGACCTGGCCGTCCTCGATCTGCCCCCGCTGCGCGAGACGATCGACCTGCTCGCCCTGCCCGAACAGCTGCGCCGCTATCTCCGCCGGCTGCTGCCGCCCGAACGCCAGGCCGCCCGCGCCCTGCGCCCGGTGCTCGCCCAGCTCGCCGGGGTCCCCATGCCCGCGCAGTGGCTGTACGAGACCGCCGCCCGCTGGGACACGGAGCTGGCCGCCGTCCAGGACCTGATCACCGCCGACGACACCGCCCTGCGACTGGTCGCCGAACCGGGACCGGCCGCCGCCGACGCCCTGCGCGCCGCCCGCACCGGGCTGGCGCTGCACGGGCTGCGGACCGAGGCGCTGGTGGCCAACCGGATACTGCCCCGGCACTCGTCCGACACCTGGCTCGCCGCGCTCGCCGCCCAGCAGGAGAAGGCCCTGGGGGAGTGGTCCGGCGACTGGGTGCCGCGGTGCCAGGTGCGGGAGATCCCGCACCTGGGGCGCGACCCGCGCGGCCCGGAGGACCTCGCCTCTCTCGCGGCGGGCGGGGCGCTGGCCCTGGCGGCCCCGTCCGGCCCCGCCGAGCCCTGGGAGCGGATCACGGACCGCCGCGCCGAAGACGGGACGCTCAGCTGGTCGATCCGGCTGCCCGGGGCCGACAAGAAGAGCATCGGCCTGGTCCGCCGGGGCGACGAGCTGCTGCTGCGGGCCGGCCCGTTCCGCAGGATCGTTCCCCTGCCGTCCGTGCTGCGCCGCTGCACCGTCTCCGGCGCGGCGCTCGCCGACGCCGTCCTCACGGTCCGCTTCACCCCCGACCCGCAGCTGTGGCCCCGTACCCCGTGAGCCGTACGGAGCCGCACCCGGCTCGCCCGGCACCGTCCCGGGCTCGCTCGGCGTCGCGGAGCCGTTTCCGGCTCGCTCGGCCACGCGGGCCCCTGAGCGGCACGGCGCTGAACGGCACGGCGCTGAACGGCCCGCGCCCATTCGGGTACCGTCGAGCGTGCGAGTGCCCCCAGCAGACCGACGCCCCCGTGCAGGAGTAACGCCATGAGCGATGCCACCGAGCGACCCGACGCCGCCGCCGACATCGACGCCGACGCGTGGGCCGAGGCGTGCGCCGAAGACCTCGCGGCCGAGAAGGCCCGCCGCCGCGCCGAGCACGGGGCGCCGCCCGGCTCCGCCGCCGAGGAGCTGCGCAAGCTGCTCGGGGCCGTCGCGGACAAGGTCACCGAATTCCAGTCCTCGCTGCCCGGGGTGGCCGCGCAGAGCGCCGTCCGGCAGCTGGTCGACCAGGCGAAGTCCGCCGTCGAGCCGGTGATCGAGCGCAACCCCCAGGTCTTCGACCATCTCGCGGCGGCGGGCGGTGAGCTGCTGGCCGCCTACCGGTCCGCCGTCTCGGGCCATGAGAGCGGCTGGACCCAGCGCTCATCCGACGGAGCTGCCGGAGCCGCCGGAACCGCCGGGGCGGCCGGGGGCGATGAGACCGACCCGGCGGGGCGCGAGCCCGGAAGCCGGCGGGACGGGGACCCGGGCCCCGGCGAACAGATCGATCTGGACTGACATCTCGGCTGACCAGGCGGTCTCCTCGGGTACGGTTGGCCGAGCGGGGCACGACCGAATCTGAGGGACACATGGGACTCACCATCGGCGTCGACATCGGCGGCACCAAGATCGCGGCGGGCGTGGTCGACGAAGACGGCGCGATCCTCGAAACCCATACGGTGCCCACGCCGCCGACCGCGCAGGGCATCGTCGAGGCGATCTGCTCGGCCGTGGCCGGAGCGGGCTCGGGACATGAGATCGAGGCCGTCGGCATCGGAGCCGCGGGCTATGTCGACGACAAGCGCGCCACCGTGCTCTTCGCGCCCAACATCGACTGGCGCCATGAGCCGCTGAAGGACAAGGTCGAACACCGCGTCGGACTGCCCGTCGTCGTGGAGAACGACGCGAACGCGGCGGCCTGGGGCGAGTACCGCTTCGGCGCGGGCAGGGGCCACGACGACGTCATCTGCATCACGCTCGGGACGGGCCTGGGCGGCGGCGTCATCATCGGCAACAAGCTGCGCCGCGGGCGCTTCGGGGTGGCCGCGGAGTTCGGCCATATCCGGGTGGTCCCGGACGGACTCCTCTGCGGCTGCGGAAGCCAGGGCTGCTGGGAGCAGTACGCCTCCGGACGCGCGCTCGTCCGGTACGCGCGCCAGCGGGCGAACGCCACCCCCGAGAACGCCGGAATCCTGCTGGGCCTCGGGGACGGGACGCCCGACGGCATCGAGGGCAAGCACATCAGCGCGGCGGCCCGGCAGGGCGACCCGGTGGCGATCGACTCCTTCCGCGAACTGGCCCGCTGGGCCGGCGCGGGCCTCGCGGACCTGGCGTCGCTCTTCGACCCGTCCGCGTTCATCGTCGGCGGCGGGGTCTCGGACGAGGGCGAACTGGTCCTGGACCCGATCCGCAAGTCCTTCCGCCGCTGGCTGATCGGCGCCCAGTGGCGCCCCCACGCCCAGGTCCTCGCCGCCCAACTCGGCAACAAAGCCGGCCTCGTCGGCGCGGCAGACCTGGCCCGCCAGGGCTAGGCGCATTCCGCCACCTGGTCGGGGTGCGGGAGTTGTCGGGGGCGGAAGGGCGACACGGCTTCCGTACCAGCCACGGGAAGACTGAACGGGATGGGCACAGGTCCCGCCCGCCTGCCGTATCCCGGTCGGGTGGGCGGGGCTACTCGCCGCCCTGGTCGCCCTCGGGGGACCGATCCGCGACCTACGTTCCTCGCTGCGGGACGACGAACAACAGGTCCTCGGAGACCAGGACAGTCCGGGGGAGGCTGAGACGCGGAGGTTCGGGGCCCGCGCCCCCGCCCCGGGGCCCTAGGGTTCCCCCATGCCCGCCCTCCGCGTCCTCACCTACAACATCCGCTCCCTCCGCGACGACGAAGACGCCCTCGCCCGCGTCATCCGCGCCTGCGCCCCCGACCTGGTCTTCATCCAGGAAGCCCCGCGCTTCTTCCGCTGGCGCAAGCACGCCGCCCGGCTCGCCGCCAAGTCCGGTCTCGTCGTCCTCGGCGGTGGTGCCACCGCCGCGGGACCGCTGCTGCTCTGCTCGCTGCGGGCCACCGTCGAACGCACCGAGGACATCCTGCTGCCCCGCGCCCCCGGCCAGCACCGCCGGGGCTTCGCCACCGCCGTCGTACGGATCGGGGGAGCCCGGATCGGCGTGCTCAGCTGCCATCTGAGCCTTCAGACCGGGGAGCGCTACGAGCAGGCGGGCCTGGTCCTCGACCGGCTCGCCGCCCTGGACGTCCCGTATGCCATCGCCGCCGGAGACATCAATGAGCGGCCCGCCGGCCGCGCCTTCCGGCGGCTCGCCGCCGAGCTCCAGGACTGCCGGGCCGTCGCGCCCCTGGGCGGCGAGCACACCTTCCCGTCGGAGCGACCGGTGCGCCGGATCGACGCGATCTTCGCGAGCGAGGGCATCACGGTCCAGGGCTGCGGGGTGCCGCAGGACCTCCCCGGGATCACCCCGGCCGATCTGAGCGCCGCCACCGACCATCTCCCGGTGCTGGCCACGCTCACCGTGCCCGAGTCCTGAGCCCGCCCCGCGCTCCCCGGGGCGGCTCAGACCACCGCGCCCCGGCCCGGGTCGTCGTCCTCGTCGTCCCCGGTCGACATCCGGGCCACCAGCGTCACAAAACCGCCCAGGAACCCGCCGACGCACAGCGTCGTCAGCCACCAGGTCATATCCCACCGGAACAGCACGGCGAGCAGCATCAGCACCGGCCCGCCGATCACCGCCAGCCAGGCGAACTTCGCCGTGACATCGGCCTCCGGCAGCGGCGGCGGCTCCGGCGGCACGAAGTGCCCCTCGTCGGACTCGTCCAGATCCTCGTCCTTGGGCTCGGCCATCCGGTAGTCCCGGGGACCCGCACCGCCGACGCCCGGCGCGAAGGTGATCGAACTGCCGAGCGCGGGCCGGTCCTCCTCCGGCTCCGACTCGGAGCCCGGCCCGGAGTCCTGCTCGGACTTCGCCGTCGACTCCGGCTCGGACTCGGCCGTGGACTCCGGCGATTTCGAAGACCGGGGCGCGTCGTTCACCCCGTCTTCGAGCCGTGCCAGATCCTCCACCGACTTGAACGGCTTGGCGCCCGGCGGATCCGCCGGCTCCTCGCCGTAGCCCGCGACGATGGCGGCCCAGGCGGCCTCCTCGTCGATGGGCTGCGGCTCCCGGTCCGCGTCATGCTGCTCAGCCACCGGCGCTGCTCCCCTTCTTCCCGATATCCGGAGCGAACCGGCCGACAAACGCGTGACTCTCCTCGAAAATCCGCTCCGCATCGTGGTCCAACGTCGCCACGTGGTAGCTCTGTTCCAGCAGAATCTCCTTGACTTCGGTGGAGGAGACCCGGCTGAGGATTCGCGCGGAGTCGACCGGCGGCACCGTATGGTCCTGCGGGCT
The DNA here is from genome assembly GCF_009600885.1 of Streptomyces jumonjinensis. GTDB lineage: Bacteria > Actinomycetota > Actinomycetes > Streptomycetales > Streptomycetaceae > Streptomyces > Streptomyces jumonjinensis. The sequence goes on along the minus strand of NZ_VCLA01000105.1, from coordinate 39,388 downwards.
GTGCAGCAGCAGCAGCGGCTGGGTGACCTGGGGAAGCTCACCGTCGACCAGCCGCAGGAGATTCCGCAGGGAGTACGCGGCTCGCAGCGGCACCCGGTCGTAGCCGACCTCCTGCACGCCCGGCTTGGCGATATCGCTGGCGATCCCCGGTCGGCTCCGGATGAAGTGCCGGGCCACGGGCAGTGCGTGCGCACCGGCGCCATGCAGCTTGTTCGCCGGGTTCACCAGGACGATGCCCGCCACCGCGTCCCCATGCCTGGCCGCCAGCCGCAGGGTGAGCGCGCCGCCCATGGAGAGCCCGAAGACGAAGACCGTGGAGCAGCGCGCGATCAGCTCGCGCAGCTCCCGGTCCACCTCGGCGTACCAGTCCTGCCAGCCGGTGAGCTGCATGTCCTGCCAGCGGGTGCCGTGTCCGGGCAGCAGCGGCAGGGAGACGGTCAGCCCGCGCTCCGCCAGATGCTCGGCCCAGGGGCGCAGCGACTGCGGTGAACCGGTGAATCCATGACAGAGGAGGACACCGACCTCGCCGCCCTCATGGCGGTAGGGCTCGGCTCCGGGAAGGACCGGCACCGGGATCTCCTGTTCTCTTTTTCTATGGAATCGAGCTCGAAGGGTGTACCTCACCGTACGCGACCGGACTGACACCGACCAGATCCGGTCGGCCTCCGACGCGGGGATAGCCCGTCACCTCGGGTTAAGGTCTGTTCGACAGCAATAGGAGGCATTCGAGTTGATCTACGGCGCAATGAAGTTCTCCCTTGGGGGCTCGCTGAAGCTTGCCTTCAGACCCTGGGTGGAAGGTCTGGAGAACATTCCCGCCCACGGCCCGGCGATCCTCGCGAGCAACCACCTCTCGTTCTCGGACTCGTTCTTCCTCCCCGCGGTGCTCGACCGCAAGGTCACCTTCGTGGCCAAGGCGGAGTACTTCACCTCGCCCGGAGTGAAGGGCAGGCTCACCGCCGCCTTCTTCAAGGGCGTCGGACAGCTCCCGGTGGACAGGTCGGGCGCGCGCGGCGCGGCCGAGGCGGCGATCAAGGCGGGGATCGAGGTCATCGAGAGCGGCGGGCTCTTCGGCATCTACCCGGAGGGCACCCGTTCCCCGGACGGCCGGCTCTACCGGGGCAAGCCGGGCGGTCTGGGCCGGGTGGCGCTCGCCACCGGGGCCCCGGTGATCCCCATCGCCATGATCGACACCGAGAAGATCCAGCCGCCCGGCAAGGTGATCCCCAAGCTGATGCGGCCGGGCATCCGGATCGGCAAGCCCCTCGACTTCTCCCGTTACCAGGGCATGGAAGAGGACCGCTACATCCTGCGCTCGGTGACCGATGAGGTCATGTACGAGATCATGAAGCTCTCCGGCCAGGAGTACGTCGACATCTACGCGATGGTCGCCAAGCGCCAGCTGGCCGAGGAGGAGAAGGCCGCGAAGGCCGCCGCCAAGGCGGCGGAGAAGGCCGACAGGGCCGAGGCCAAGGCGGAGACGGAGACGGACGGCGCGACGGGCGGCGGCGCGGAGAAGAAGGACCGTCCGGCCGCGTAGTCGGCGTTCGTTCTCGTCGCGCGTTCGTTCTGGGGGGAAGACGTGGGGAAGTCGGCCAAGCGCGAGCGGGTCGTGCGGATGTCGGTGGAGCTGCCGCTGTGGCGTGCCCTCACCGGCTATCGCGTGCTGACCATGGGGTACGCGGTACTGCTCTTCCTCTCCACCCCGGACCGCTTCGAGCGGCCCTGGGTCGCGGCCGGGTTTCTCACCGTGCTCTGCGGGTGGACGCTGGCCACCCTGCCCAGGGTGTTCAGCGCCGAGCGCTGCACCAAGCGGTTCCTCGGCATCGATCTCACCATCGCCGTCACCGGCATTCTGCTGACCCCGCTCGCCGACGCCCAGGCCCAGCAGGTCGACGGGGCGACGCTGCCCTCCATCTGGGCGGCCGGCTCCGTGCTGGCCTTCGCCCTCAAAGGCGGCTGGCGGTGGGCGGCCTTCGCCTCCTCCTTCGTCGCGGTCGCCAATATCGTCCAGCGCGGCGAGCCCAGCCGGGAGACCTTCCACGCCGTGCTGCTGGTCTGGATCGCCTCCATCGCCATCGGCTATGTGGTGGAGGTCGCCCGCGCCTCCGAGCGCACCCTCGCCCGCGCGCTGGAGATCGAGGCGGCGACCCGGGAGCGGGAGAGGCTGGCCCGGGACATCCACGACAGCGTGCTCCAGGTGCTGGCGATGGTGCAGCGGCGCGGCGCGGCGATCGGCGGTGAGGCCGCCGAGCTGGGCCGGATGGCGGGAGAGCAGGAGATCGCGCTGCGCACCCTGGTCTCCAGGGGGGCGCCGCCCGTCTCCGGAGGCGCCGCGCACGATGCCGCGAGCCCTGCGGTCGGCGCCGCGGACACGGACGAAGAAGCGGCGGACGGCCCCGGCGGGTGCGATCTGCGCTCGCTGCTCGCCCGGCACGCGGGCCCCAGAGTCACCCTCTCCGAGCCTGGCGCGCCCGTCCTGCTGCCGGCGCGGGCGGCCGGGGAACTGGCCGCCGCCGTCGGCGCGGCCCTGGACAACGTCGCGCGGCACGCGGGCGACGGCGCGCGCGCCTGGATCCTGATCGAGGACTGGCCGGACGAGGTCGTCGTCACGGTCCGCGACGACGGACCCGGCATCGCGGAGGGCCGGCTCGCGCAGGCGGAGGGGGAGGGGCGGCTCGGGGTCGCCCTCTCGATCCGCGGGCGGCTGCGGGATCTGGGCGGCACGGCCGAGCTGATCTCGGTTCCCGGCCAGGGCGCCGAGGTCGAGTTGCGGGTCCCGCGGGTCCTGTCGGCGAAGCCCCCGCGCGTCCCGGGACCCGGCCGGACCGCCCGCGGTCCGGACACATCGGCGGAGACGGACGCACGCGAGGCGTCACGGGGGAAGGCGGACGGCGGATGAGGGGCCGGCAGCCGGTGCGGGCGATGGTCGTGGAAGGCATGACGGGGGAAGGCAAGGCATGACGGGGCAAGGCGGAGAGCGGATGACGGATCGGCAGTCGGTGAAGGTCATGGTCGTCGACGACCATCCGATGTGGCGGGACGCGGTCGCCCGCGATCTGGCCGAAGCGGGTTTCGACGTGGTGGCGACGGCGGGCGACGGGCTTCAGGCGGTCCGCCGCGCCCAGGCCGCCGCGCCGGATGTGCTCGTGCTCGATCTCAATCTCCCCGCGCTGCCCGGCGTCCAGGTCTGCAAGGAGCTGGTCGGCTCGCTGCCCGGACTGCGGGTGCTGGTGCTGTCGGCGAGCGGTGAGCACGCCGATGTGCTGGAGGCGGTCAAGTCCGGCGCGACCGGCTATCTCCTCAAGTCGGCGAGTACGGAGGAGCTGACCGACGCGGTGCGGCGCACGGCGGCGGGCGACGCGGTCTTCACCCCGGGGCTCGCCGGTCTGGTGCTGGGGGAGTACCGCAGGCTCGCCTCCGAACCCGCCCCCGCCGCCGGGGCGGACGAGCCGAAGGCCCCTCAGCTGACCGAGCGGGAGACCGAGGTGCTGCGGCTGGTGGCCAAGGGGCTGTCGTACAAGCAGATCGCCGAGCGTCTGGTCATCTCCCACCGCACGGTCCAGAACCATGTGCAGAACACCCTGGGCAAGCTTCAGCTGCACAACCGGGTGGAGCTGGTGCGCTACGCGATAGAGCGGGGCCTCGACGACGCGAGCGCCTGACCCGCCCACGCGCCTCCTTGAGCCGGCGACCGGGGTGTCGACCCGCCTCCTCGGGCCGACGCGAGCACCTGACCCGCCCACGCGCTCCTTAGGCCGACCGGGCGTGCGTCAAACGCCTCCGCGCCCCTCGTACGAGTGAATACGCGACCGTGCCGGGGGCGCGCGGACCCCCTCCCGGGCGGCTCCGGCATGCCTCCGGGGCCCGTAGGGCAAGGGATGCGCGAGGGCGGTTCGCAAAGACCGCGTCTCGGACAGAAATTGACCTTCCCTCCCATCCCGGAGTGACCTGGATCACCATTAGCGTGACGGTCCACAGGGCTCACCAGGCGAAGGGAAGTATCCATGCGCGTCGGAGTACTGACCGGGGGCGGCGACTGCCCCGGCCTCAACGCTGTCATCCGCGGCGCCGTCCGCAAGGGCGTCCAGGAGTACGCGTACGAGTTCGTCGGTTACCGCGACGGATGGCGCGGACCGCTGGAGAACGACACGGTCCCCCTCGGCATCCCCGCGGTCCGTGGCATCCTGCCCCGTGGCGGCACCATTCTCGGCTCCTCGCGGACCAACCCGCTCAAGGCGGAGAACGGCATCCGCCGCATCAAGGACAATCTCGCCAAGGCCGAGGTCGACGCACTGATCGTGATCGGCGGCGAGGACACCCTCGGGGTCGCCGCCCGGCTCCACGACGAGTACGGCGTCAACTGCGTCGGCGTCCCCAAGACCATCGACAACGATCTGTCCGCCACGGACTACACCTTCGGCTTCGATACCGCGGTCGGCATCGCCACCGAGGCGATCGACCGGCTGCACACCACCGCCGAGTCCCATATGCGGGTCCTGGTGGTGGAGGTGATGGGACGCCACGCGGGCTGGATCGCCCTGCACTCCGGACTCGCCGGGGGCGCCAACGTCATTCTCATCCCCGAGCAGCGGTTCGATGTGAGCCAGGTCTGCGAGTGGGTGACCTCGCGGTTCCGGGCCACCTACGCCCCGATCGTGGTGGTCGCCGAGGGCGCGGCGCCGCAGGACGGCGACGCGGTCCTCAAGGACGGCTCGCTCGACTCCTTCGGCCATGTACGGCTCTCCGGCGTCGGCGAGTGGCTGGCGAACGAGATCGAGAGGCGCACCGGCAAGGAGGCCCGCACCACGGTTCTCGGCCATGTCCAGCGCGGCGGCACTCCGAGCGCCTTCGACCGGTGGCTGGCCACCCGCTTCGGACTGCACGCCATCGACGCGGTACGGGACGGCGACTTCGGCAGGATGGTCGCGCTGAAGGGCACGGACATCGTGCGGGTGCCGATCGCCGAGGCCACCGCCAAGCTCAAGACGGTCGATCCCGAGCTGTACGCGGAGGTCGGGGTGTTCTTCGGCTGACGGCCGCCCGAACCGGCCCGGCACCGCCCGGGGCGCGGGAGATCCCCACGACGCCCGGGCGACCGGGCCGCGTTCGCAGACCGGTCGCCGGGGCCTGAGCGGGCCCCGGGCCCCGTCGCCCCCTCAAGCCGGACGGGCGAGCCCCCTCAAGACCGGCCTCAAGACCGGCCTCAAGACCGGCCTCAAGACCGGCCTCAAGACCGGCCTCAGGGCCGGACGAGCGGTGAGCCGGAGAGCAGCTCGCGCAGCACCCCCGGCCCGTCCAGTGTCAGCACCGACTCCGGATGGAACTGCACCGAGGCGAACGAGGCCGACCGCAGCGCGTGGACCTCCCCGGTCGCCGGATCACGCGCCGTCTCCACGCCCCGGGCCGCCAGCTCCGCCGCCTGCCTCCCGTCGCAGACCGCGGTGAAGCTGTTGTAGAAGCCCGCCGTCTCCACCCGTCCGAAGAAGTCGATGCGCTCCTGCGCCCCCTGGTACGGCGCGTCCTTCCGTACGATCCCGAGGCCCAGCTCGGCGGCGATCAGCTCATGGCCCAGACAGACCCCGAGCAGCCCATGGCGGTGCTCCCGCAGCAGTACGGCGGTGAGCTCGCGCAGAAAGCGCATCTTCGGATCGGCGGGGTCGCACGGATCGCCCGGACCGGGCCCCAGCACCACCGGACCGGTGTGGGCGAGCGCCGCGTCGCGCAGCCCCGGCTCGTCGAAGCGCCGTACCGTCACCTCCAGACCGGTCGACCGGAGCAGATGCGCCAGCATCGCCGTGAAGGTGTCCTCGGAGTCGATCACCAGCGCATGCCCCCGGCGCTCGGCCGCGGATTCCTGCATCCGCAGCCAGAACGGCGCGAGCGAGGACCGCCGCCCGTCCAGCGCGGCGCGCACCCGGGGATCGTCGGCCAGCCGGGGCCGCGCCGCCGGCTCCCGCGCGGCTGCGGGGCGCACCCCGAGCGCGGCCAGCACCCCGGCCGCCTTGGCATGGGTCTCGGCGACCTCGCCCGCCGGGTCGGAGTGGCGTACCAGCGTGGCCCCGACCGCCACCTTCAGCCCGCCGTCGGCGTCGATGTCGGCGGTACGGATGAGAATGGGCGAGTCGAGGGTCTGCGCGCCGCTCGCGTCCCGGCCGATGAGGGCCAGGGCCCCCGCGTAGTAGCCGCGCCCGCCCGCCTCATGGCGTTCGATGACCCGGCAGGCGTTCTGCACCGGGGAGCCGGTGACCGTCGCCGCGAACATGGTCTCCCTGAGCACCTCCCGCACATCGAGCGAGGAACGGCCGCGCAGCTCGTACTCGGTGTGCGCGAGATGCGCCATCTCCTTCAGCCGGGGCCCGACCACCACCCCGCCCATGTCGCCCACCGTGCACATCATCTTCAGCTCCTCGTCCACGACCATGGAGAGCTCGTCGCGCTCCTTGGGGTCGTCGAGGAAGCGGAGCAGCGCGTCCGCGTCCGGGCCGCCGGGCGGATAGCGGAAGGTGCCGCTGATCGGGTTCATCACCACGGTCCCGCCGCCCCCCGCCCGTCCGGAATCGCCGCCTCCGGTCATCCGTACGTGCACCTCGGGACTGGCGCCCACCAGGGTGCGCTCCCCGGTGCAGACGACGAACGTCCAGTACGCGCCCCGCTCACCGGCCAGCAGCCGCCGGAACAGGGCCAGCGCGTCGGCCCGTCCGAACCCGGGGATCCGGCCCGTGTAGGTGCGGCGGATGACGAAGTTCGCGCCCTCGCCGCCGCCGATCTCCTCGTCGACGACCCGCCGGACGACCTCCGCGTACTCCGCGTCCGGCACATCGAAGCCTCCGTCCTCGACCCGCACCCCCCGCGCGGGGAGCGCCGCCAGGGCGTCGGGGAGCGGGAGGGCGTACGACTCGTCGGCGATCAGCAAGCTCAGCGGTGTGCCGTCGTCGCGCACATCGAAGCCGCGCTCCCTGATCTGCCGGAACGGGATCAGCGCGAGAACGGGACGGTCGGTGACGGGGATCTCGCCCAGCGTGCCGATCTCGGCGACCGGGCCGATCAGCAGCTCGACGGTGTCCTGATCATGTCCGGGAGTACGCCGGTGGAGCAGGGCGAAAGGGCGGTCGTCGGCGAGAAGGTCGGCGAACAGGTCGGCGACGACGCGGTCAGGGGCGGGTCCTGTGGGGTGCATCCGGTGGGTTCCTTCCAGGGATCCAGTGGCCGGCGGTTCCGGTGGAGCGTGGGAGGAACGGCCGGTTTCCCCGGGGGAAACACCGAAGGCCGCCCCTCGGGCGGCCTTCGCGAGTGAATGTGAGTACGCGCAGTCAGCGGGCCGCCGGATGAGCGGTCCACCACCAGTTCTGGTTCAGATGACTCTGGTCACTGTGCGCGAGCATGCCGGGAACCCTACCCCAACCGTCCGCCGGCGAGCGGACCGATGGAGTCTGTCTCATTTAGTGGGCGGCCTCGGGAGCGCGGGCGGCGACCCCGTACTGTTGGCGATGTGACCGTGAACGCTAAGACCACCCCCGCTGGTGGCAACACCTGGCGAGACCTGCCCGCGGCGCAGCAGCCCGAGTACCCCGATGCCGAGGCTCTGCGCGATGTGATCGCGGACCTCGAATCGTATCCACCGCTCGTCTTCGCGGGCGAGTGCGACCAGCTGCGCGCCCGGATGGGAGCCGTCGCCAGGGGCGAAGCGTTCCTGCTCCAGGGCGGCGACTGCGCCGAGTCCTTCGACGCCGTCGGCGCCGACCAGATCCGGGCCAAGCTCAAGACGCTGCTCCAGATGGGCGCGGTGCTCACCTACGCGGCCTCCGTGCCCGTGGTGAAGATCGGCCGTATCGCCGGCCAGTACTCCAAGCCGCGCTCCAAGCCGACCGAGACCCGCGACGGGCTGACGCTCCCCACCTACCGGGGCGACTCCGTCAACGGCTTCGCCTTCACCGAAGAAGCCCGCATCCCGGACCCCGAGCGGCTCAAGCGGATGTACAACGCCTCCGCCGCGACGCTCAACCTGGTGCGCGCCTTCACCACCGGCGGCTACGCCGATCTGCGCCAGGTGCACGCCTGGAACCAGGACTTCGTGAAGTCCTCGCCTTCGGGCCAGCGCTACGAGCAGCTCGCCCGTGAGATCGACAACGCGCTGAACTTCATGGAGGCGTGCGGCACCGACCCGGCGGAGTTCCGTACGGTCGAGTTCTACGCCTCCCATGAGGCGCTGCTGCTCGACTACGAGTCGGCGCTCACCCGCACCGACTCCCGTACCGGAGAGCTCTACGACGTCTCGGGCCATATGGTCTGGATCGGTGAGCGCACCCGCCAGCTGGACGGGGCGCACATCGAGTTCGCGTCGAAGATCCGCAACCCCATCGGCATCAAGCTCGGCCCGACGACCACCGTGGACGAGGCGCTGACCTACATCGACCGGCTGGACCCGGAGCGCGAGCCCGGCCGGCTGACCTTCATCGTCCGGATGGGCGCCGACAAGGTCCGCGACAAGCTCCCCGAGCTGGTCGAGAAGGTCACCGCCTCCGGCGCCACCGTGGCCTGGGTGACCGACCCGATGCACGGCAACACCTTCGAGGCCGCCTCCGGTCACAAGACCCGGCGTTTCGACGATGTGCTCGACGAGGTCAAGGGCTTCTTCGAGGTGCACAAGGCGCTGGGCACGCACCCGGGCGGCATCCACGTCGAGCTCACGGGCGACGATGTGACGGAGTGCGTGGGAGGTGGCGACGAGATTTTCGTCGACGATCTGCACCAGCGCTACGAGACGGCCTGCGACCCCCGGCTCAACCGCAGCCAGTCCCTGGACCTGGCCTTCCTGGTCGCCGAGATGTACCGCGACCAGTGAGACCGTCCGCGGACGGCTGAGGCGGGCCATGGCCCGCTGATCTCTCCGCGGGGCCGCTGAACAGTACGACGGTGGGGCACGGATCCATGTGATCCGTGCCCCACCTCGCTTATAGCCGGTGTTCCGCCGCTGTCGAGGCAGGTAAGGTTAGGTTAGCCTCACCGAGAAATCGGGTAAGGCACGACCAACAGTCCTTCGGGAGCCTCGGGAGGTGAACCGCGTGTACGTCTGCTCTTGTTTCGGGATCACCGAGAAGCAGGTGAAGGAACACGCGGCAGCCGGAGCCTGCACTCCCCGCCAGATAGCCTCCGCCAGTAAGGCGGGCACGGACTGCGGATCGTGTGTGCGCAGGATTCAGTCCCTCCTCGGCCGGGGCAATTGCCCGCGCCGGGAACTGCTCGATGAGGGAAAGCCGGCGCTGGCGGCCGTGGCCGTCGACGAAGCGGCCTAGTAGCCCGCTCGCTCTCCGTCCAGCCGTCCAGCCGTCCAGTCGTTCCGCGCTCCGCCTGGCTTTCCGCCTAGCTCTCCGGCTGCTCGATCTGCTGCGCCAGATAGAGCGGCTCGCCCAGTGACTCGATCAGCTCCAGCTGGGTGTCGAGATAGTCGATGTGGTGCTCCTCGTCCTCAAGGATCGACTCGAAGATATTCGCCGAGGTCACATCCCCCTTCGCGCGCATCACCTCGATGCCTCGCTTGAGCCGGGCGATCGCCTCCACCTCGACCTGCCGGTCCGCCTGGAACATCTCGGTCACCGTCTGGCCGACCCGTACATGGAAGAGACGCTGGTAGTTCGGCAGACCGTCGAGGAACAGAATGCGTTCCGTCAGTACGTCCGCGTGCTTCATCTCGTCAATGGATTCGGCGCGCGTGTACTTGGCCAGCTTTGTCCAGCCCTTGTTCTCCTGGATGCGATAGTGGAGCCAGTACTGGTTGATCGCGGTCAGCTCGCCGGTCAGCTGCTCATTGAGGAACTCGATGACCTCGGGGTCGCCCTGCATCGCGGATGCTCCTTCCACGTGTATCGCCTCGGGGGGCAGGTGCGCGCATCCTCGCATCGCCATCGGGAGCCGTCCAGTAAGTGCCTCCTTAGTAGGAGTTGCCCGAATCGGGCCAGACCTGGTCATGACCACCCCTCCCGATCTGTCACCATTGAGGCATGGGTCAGCCGGAGAGCCGGGATTATCGTGGGCCGGAGGATTCCGCGCTTCCCCCGGGACAGCGAGTGCAGCGCGGCTGGCCGGTCACCCACTACGGACCCGTGCCCAAGTTCAAGCCGGACCGCTGGGAGTTCAGGGTCTTCGGCGCCACGGCAGACGGCGATAAACACTGCTGGAACCATGCGGAATTCTCGGTGCTGCCCTTTTCGACGGTCGTCGCCGATCTGCACTGCGTCACGAAATTCAGCATGCTCGGGGCCGAATGGGGTGGTGTGCCCACCCGGACGATCGTGGATCTCGCGCCGCCCGCGCCCGGCGTCACTCATGTCATGGTCTGGGCCGAATACGGATTCAGCGCGAATATGCGGCTCTCCGACTTCACCGCCGAGCGTGCGATTTTCGCCACCCATAAGGACGGTGAGCTGCTCACCGCGGAGCACGGGTTTCCGCTACGGCTGATCGTGCCGCATCTCTATGCCTGGAAGGGGCCCAAATGGGTCCGGGGTGTGGAGTACATGACCGCCGACCGGCGGGGCTTCTGGGAGGAGCGGGGGTACCACAACCTCGGCGACCCCTGGCGGGAGCAGCGGTACTCCTACCAGGAGGAGCCCGGAGACGGCCCCGAGCTGTAGGCCGCCGTATCCGGGCCGGCCGGGCTCCGGGCCGGCTGGGCTCCGGAGGGTCGGGCTCCGGAGGGTCGGGAGCCGGAAGACCGGGCTCCGGAAGACCGGGTCCGGAAGCCGGGAGTTCCTCCGTAGGGTCCGCGCGGAGTGCCGCCTCAGTGGAACTGGTGCATCACGGCGTGGCCCTTGCCGCGTCCGATCAGCCACTTGTTGACCGGAGTGGTCACCGCGAAGGCGACCGCGAAGGCGATGGCGAGGGCGTACCAGAACAGCCCGTCCGTGAGCTCGGCGTGCATCGCCCCGGGCCAGAGCGCCAGCACGCTGTTGTCGGTGATCTCCATGACCGCGATGGAGAGGGTGTCGGCGGCGAGCGCGACCTTGAGGGCCGCCTTGAAGCTGAGGCCCGCCCGGAGAATCGTGAACATGGTGAACGAGTAGCCGAAGATGAAGGCCAGGAAGATCGCCAGGGCCATTGTCGGCGCGTTGTGCCAGCCCAGCGCGGTGCCGATCACCATGCCGAGCACCTCGCCGATGGCGCAGCCGATGAGGCAGTGGAGGGTCGCTCTGGCGGCCATGCCCCAGCTGACCCCGCCGCCGTGCTGATGGTGGCCATGACCCTGGCCATGCCCCCCGGAACCGTGGTTCTCGTGCGCGCTGTGGGCGTCGTGGCGATGGTCCATGGAGTCCGAGGGCTGGCCGTGTCCCGCGTGGTGGGCATGGGCGTCGTGCTGCATGAGAGATCCCCAAAGTCAGGTATAAGGTTCCTGTCGACTCAGGAACCTTATACCCCCTAGGGGTATCCCGCTACCCTATTGATCACTACTGGCGGAGGCTCTTCAGCAGCGCCACGTCCGCCGCATGCCCTTCCTTGCCGCCGGGCGTCTCGATGATCAGCGGCACACCCGCGGTCGCCGGATGCCGCAGCAGCGCCCGGAACGGCTCTTCGCCTATATGACCCGCGCCGATATTGGCGTGCCGGTCCCTGTGCGCGCCGACGGTCTCCTGGGAGTCATTGGCGTGGATCAGCTTGAGCCGCCCCTCGCCGACCGTCTCCACCAGCAGGTCCAGGGTCCGGGTGGTTCCGTCCGGGGCCGCGAGATCGTGTCCGGCCGCGTAGATATGGCAGGTGTCGAGACAGACGCCGAGCCGGGGGTGGGAGTCCAGCGCCTCGAAGTACGGGCCGAAGTCCTCGGCGCGGGAGCAGAGCGAGAAGCCCTGTCCCGCCGTGGACTCCAGCAGCAGAAACGGGTCGTCGTCATGGGTCAGCTCGTCCAGCAGCGGCAGCATCAGCTCCCGCGCCTGCGCCAGGGCCACCTCGCGGGAGCGGCCCCCGGTCGCCGAACCGGTGTGCACCACCACCCCCAGCGCGCCGATCTCCCGGCCTCTGCGGAGCGAGTGGCGCAGCGAATCGACGGACCGCTCGGCGGTGGCCTCGGTGTGCGAGCCGAAGTTGATCAGATACGGCGCATGGACATACGCGGTGAGGCCGTCCTCGGCGCATCCGGTGCGGAACGCCTCGTCCTGCGCCGGATTGCCCGGGGGCGTCGCCCAGCCGCGCGGATTGGCCACGAAGACCTGAAGGGTCTCCGCCTTCAGCTCATGGGCGTATCCGAGACCGGTTCTGGCGAGGCCGCCCGCCACGGGTACATGTCCGCCGACGGGATTGCGCATGGTGTGTCTCTGAGTCTCTCGATCGGGTGCGGGGTCTGTGTACGGGCGCGGGTGGTGATGCTCCTGGGCCCCGGGAGGCTCCCGGGGCGGGGCCGGGCGGCGGGGGCGGGTCAGAGCCCCTTGAGCGTGATGGTCACTGTGCTCCCCTCGGGCGCACGGCCGCCCGCTTCCGGGGACTGGCGCTCCACGGTGTCGCCGAGATAGGGGAAGCTCTTCTCGACCTCGACCTCGAAGCCCGCGGACTCCAGCTCGCTCCTGGCGTCGTCGGCGCTCCTGCCCGTGACATCGGGGACGCTGACCTGGCGCGGGCCCTTGGAGACCGTCAGGGTGACCGTGTCGCCGCTCGCCAGCTTGGCGCCCCCGGTCGCGGACTGACGGGCGACGGAGCCCGCCTTCTGCACCGAGTTGACCCGTCCGGAGGCGATCTCCACCGTGAAACCGGCGCCCTCAAGAGCGGCGGTGGCCTCCGCCACCGGATCTCCGGTCACATCGGGGACCTTGACCGGCGCACCCCTGCTGACCGTCAGCGCCACCGGGGAGTCAGGGCTGCGCCCCGCTCCCGCCTGCGGGTCCGTACGGATCACCGAGCCCTGGGGGACCGTCTCGCTGAAGGCCCTGCTGACGGTTCCGGGGGTCAGCCCGGCGTCCTTCAGTCTGCGCTCGGCCGTGGCGAGCGGATCGCCGCCGACCGAGGGCACCCGGACGATCTCCGGTCCGCGCGAGACGATGAGCGTCACCGAGCCGTTGCCCCGGATCCGCTCAAGAGTGGCGGGGGCGGTGCCGATGACCGCGCCCCGCTCGACCGTGTCGCTGAACCGCTCGCGCACCTCGCGCACATCGAGCCCGGCCCTCTCCAGCCGCTGGCGGGCATCGCTCTCGGTCTGGCCGATGACGGCCGGAACACGGGTGAACTGTCCGGAATTGATGTACCAGACGCCGACTCCCAGACCGAGGGCCGCCAGCACCGCCGCCGCGAGCGCGAGCACGCCACGCCGGGGGAGGGTAAGCCTCTGCCCGCGCCGGGCGGACCGCTCGGGCGGGGCGGGCGGCATGACCAGCCTCGCCGTATGACCGGCCCCGGACCCCTCCAGGGGGAGCGCCCGCGGGACCACGTCCGTACGCTCCTCCGATCCGGTGGCGGCCTCGCGCCGGGCCTGGTCATGGGCGCGCGGCGGCAGCAGATCCAGCTGCTCGTCCGAGAGCGCCTCCCGGGCCTCCCGGGTCAGGGACAGCAGCGCCACCGCGTCATGGGGCCGTGCCCCGGGATCGCGCGCCGTGGCGGTCGCGACGAGCGAGTCCAGCTCGGGGGCGAGCCCCGGGACGGCGCGGGACGGCGCGGGAACGTCCTCGTTCAGATGCTGGAAGAGCACTTGCGCGGGGGTCTCGCCGGTATGCGGCTTGGAGCCGGTCAGCATCTCGTAGAGGACGACCCCGCAGGCGTACACATCGGTACGGGTGCCGGACGCGCCGTCCTCGATCTGCTCGGGCGCGAGATAGGAGACCGTGCCCAGGACGGCGCCGGTGGTCTGGGTGACGGAGCCGACGGTCCGTACGAGACCGAAGTCGGCGACCTTGACCCGGCCGTCGTCCCCGATGAGCACGTTCTCCGGCTTGACGTCGCGGTGGACGAAGCCGGCCCGGTGGGCGGCGCCCAGTGCGGCGAGCACCGGCTCCAGGATGTCGAGCGCCGCTCTCGGGCGCAGCGCGCCGCGCTCGCGCAGCACATCGCGCAGGGTGCAGCCCGCGACGTACTCCATGGCCAGATAGACGTACGCGCCCTCCGCGCCCTGGTCGAAGACCGCCACCACATTGGGGTGGGCGAGCCGGGCCACGGATTTGGCCTCGCGGATGAAGCGCTCCACGAAGGAGGCGTCGACGGCGAGGGCGGGATGCATCACCTTGAGCGCCAGCTCGCGGTCGAGCCGGGTGTCCAGGGCCCGGTAGACCGTGGCCATACCGCCGACGGCGATACGCGCGTCGACGCGGTAGCGGCCGTCGAGCACATGCCCGACGAGAGGGTCCTGGAGGGTCGTGTCCACCCCAGGATTCTACGAGCCGCCTCGGACAGCCCCGTAGCGGCGGGGCGGGACCGGGCCGTATCGCAGCCGAGCTGTGACAGCGCGGCGGAGGGTACGGCTCCGGTCCCGGGGTCGGCTCGACCGGGCCGGGCTGGGCCCGCGCGCCAGGCCGGTCCGGTGCACCCCCCGCCCGGCGCCGTACGGTCACCGGTCGTCGCCAGCCACCAGACACCAGCAGTCGTCACCGGTCACTGTCGGTCGTCAGTAGTCGTCACCGTCTCAGAACGCCGGGCGCTCCGGGTCCAGCGCCGCCATGCCCGCCATCGGGGAGGACGCCTCCGCGAAGTGTCTGCGGGGGATCCGGCCCGCGCGCCGGGCGAACCGGCCCGCCTCCACCGCGTACCGCATCGCCTCCGCCATCAGCACCGGCTCCTGGGCGCGGGTCACGGCCGAGGCCAGCATCACCGCCGAGCACCCCAGCTCCATCGCGAGCGCCACGTCGGACGCCGTGCCCGCGCCCGCGTCCAGGATCACCGGCACCTGTGCGCTCTCCACGATCAGCTGGAAGTTGTGCGGGTTGCGGATGCCGAGGCCGGAGCCGATGGGGGAGCCCAGCGGCATGATCGCGGCGCAGCCCGCGTCCTGGAGCCGGCGGGCGAGCACCGGATCGTCATTGGTGTAGGGCAGCACCGTGAAACCGTCGTCGACCAGCGTCTCCGCCGCGTCGAGCAGCTCCACCGGATCGGGCAGCAGGGTCCGCTCGTCCGCGACGACCTCCAGCTTGATCCAGTCGGTGCCCAGGGCCTCGCGCGCCAGCCGGGCGGTGAGCACGGCCTCACCGGCCGTGAAACAGCCGGCCGTGTTGGGCAGCACCCGGATGCCGAGCCGCTCCAGCACGGACAGGACCGACCCCTGGACGGTGGGGTCGAGCCGGCGCATCGCGACGGTGGTGAGCTCGGTGCCGCTGGCGATCAGCGAGCGTTCCAGCACATCCAGGCTGGACGCGCCGCCGGTGCCCATGATCAGCCGGGAGTCGAAAGAGGTGTCGCCGATGGTGAGACGGTCGTCGGACATGGTGCGGTCAGCCTCCCTGCACGGCGGTGAGGACTTCGATCCGGTCGCCCTCGCCGAGCGGGGTCTGCGCCCACCGGCTGCGCGGGACGACCGCCTCGTTGACGGCGGCGGCGACCCCCGCCCCGGTGGCGGTGAACTCCGCGACCAGGGTGTCCAGGGTGGTTCCGGTGGCGAGTTCACGCCGTTCGCCGTTGAGGGACACGGCCATGGGAAGACTGTTCATACAGGCTGCTCCTGGGAGAGGGGGGAGAAGCGGCGGGGGGTGAAGGGCCGGGCCTCGTCCGGCAGTACGCCACAGGTCAGGGAGGTCGCCAGGGCGTCGCCGGTGACGGGGGTGAGAAGCACCCCGTTGCGGTGGTGGCCGGTGGCCAGCTGGAGTCCCGGCAGGGTGGTCGGGCCGAGCAGCGGAGCGTTGTCCGGGGAGCAGGGGCGCAGTCCGGCGCGGGTCTCGGTCAGCGGCAGCTCGGTGATGCCGGGGACCAGTTCATGGGCGTCGCGCAGCAGTTCGTAGACGCCGCCCGCCGTGACGGTGGTGTCCCAGCCGAGCTCCTCGCTGGTCGCGCCGACGACCAGCTCGCCGCTCTCGCGCGGCACCAGATAGACATGGCTGCCGCGGACCACGGCCCGTACGGTCCGCGACAGAAAGGGGGCGTGGGACGGGGGCACGGTCAGCCGCAGCACCTGGCCCTTCACCGGGCGCACCGGAGGCAGCACCTCCGCCGGCACCCCGCCGAGGCGTCCGCTCAGACTGCCCCCGGCGAGCACCACCTGCTCCGCGCTCAGCTTCCCGCCCGTGCGGAGCTCGGCTCCGACGGCCCGGTCGCGATGGACCGTCAGCCGCTCGGCCCAGTCGCGGCAGAAGGTCACCCCGGCTCGTTCGCAGGCTGTGACCAGCGCGGACGCCAGACGTCTGGGGTCGACCTGGTGGTCGCCGTCCACCCGCAGCCCACCGCGTACGCCGGGTGCGAGCATCGGCTCCAGACGGCGGCACTCCCGGCCGCTCAGCCACTGGGACTCCAGGCCCGACCGGGTCTGGAGGGCGTGCAGTTCGCGCAGATGGGCGCGGTCGTCGGCGTCGAGGGCGACGGCCAGGGTCCCGCAGGCGCGGTAGCCGACGGACTGGCCGCTCGCCTCCTCCAGCTCGCCCGCGAAGTCGGGATAGCGGTGCGCGGACGCCAGATTGAGGGCGAGCAGGGTCTCCTCGCCGTAGTGCAGTTCGGTGACGGCGGCGAGCATCCCGGCGGCGACCTGGGCGGCTCCACCGCCCGGCGCCGGATCGACGACGGTCGTGCGCAGCCCGCGCTGGGCGGTCCGCCAGGCCGTGACCAGGCCGATGATTCCGCCCCCGATGACGAGGACGTCCGAGGTGCGCGTCGGCCGGTGTTGCTCGTCCCGTGTTCCAGGGATATGCGACATGGGCGGTCAGCCCCTCCCTTCGCCGGCATGACCCGGATCAGGTTCGTACGGTCGGAGACCGTCCAGTCTCCCTCTCAGCCCGGTGCGTCCGGGCTCCCGCGAGTGCTTTACGGTGGCCACCCTAACCCCAGGCCCCGGGTGTCGGATAGGACGCGATGGGGCGGTGGCATGTCGGCGCAAGGGACACAACGGACGCAAGGGAGCAGCAGCAGTGGCAGGGTCGCTTGACGGGCTCGTCTTCTCACCCATCGCGGATCAGGCTCCGGGGCAGGTGGGCACCCGCACCCGCTTCACTTATCACGAGCGCGATGGCCGGATCTGGGCCGAGTACGCGGGCGGTGACGTGGTCCAGGGGCATCTGGTGGGCACCCGGGCGGGGGACCGGCTGGACTTCCGCTATGTGCAGTTGAAGACGGACGGCGCCACCTCTTCCGGTCACTGTGTCTCGACCGTGGTCGAACTGCCCGATCTGCGGCTGCGGCTGGAGGAGACCTGGGCGTGGGAGTCCCAGGAGGGCAGCGGGACGAGCGTGGTCGAACAGCTGCCGTGAGACCCGTCCCGGCGGCCCTCTTCTCTGACGATCTATCAGATACGTAAGGTTGGCACGTGAGCGAGCAGCGGATTGAGCAGCAGACGCGTCGGGTGGTCGTCGTCGGAGCGGGCATGGCCGGGGTGCAGACCTCCGTCGCGCTGCGCGAGCAGGGCTTCACCGGACCCATCACCCTGATCGGCGCGGAACCCCACCAGCCCTACGACAGGCCGCCGCTCTCCAAGGCGATCCTGCTCGGCACGGCCGAGGAGTCCGCCTTCGAGGTGGACTTCGAAGAGCTCCGCATCGAACTGCGGCTCGGCTGCGCGGTGACCGGCGTCCGGCCCGCGGCGCACGAGCTGGACACCGAGGCCGGACCGGTCCCGTACGACACCCTCGTCATCGCCGCGGGCGCCGAGCCGATCACCCTGCCCGGCGCCGAGGGCGTCCCCGGCGTCCATCTGCTGCGCACCCTCGACGACGCGGCCCGGCTGCGGCCCGTCCTCGCCGCACAGCACCGCATCGTGGTCGTCGGCGCGGGCTGGATCGGCGCAGAGTTCGCCACCGCCGCCCGGCAGGCGGGGTGCGAGGTCACCGTCGTGGAGGCCGCCGACCGCCCGCTGGCCGGGGCGCTGCCCGCCGAGGTCGCCGCCCCGATGGCCGACTGGTACGCGGAGCTCGGCGTCGAGCTGATCACCGGCGCGCGCGTCGCGGGCGTCGAGCCGGGCACGGTGCTGCTGGCGGACGGTCGGCGGCTCACGGCGGGGGCGGTGGTCGTCGGCATCGGCGCCCGCCCCGCCACCGGCTGGCTCGCCGGCTCAGGCATCGGGACCGGGCCGGACGGCGCGATCACCGCCGACGAGCATCTGCGCACCTCGGACCCCGATGTGTACGCGGTCGGGGACTGCGCCTCCTTCCCCTCCGCGCGCTACGGCAGACGGCTGCTGATCCACCACTGGGACAACGCCCTCCAGGGGCCGAGGACCGTCGCCGCCAATGTGATCGCCGCGACCGCCGGCGAGCCGCCGCAGAGCTATGACCCGGTGCCGTACTTCTGGTCCGAGCAGTTCGGCAGGTTCGTCCAGTACGCGGGCGACCACACCGGCGCCGACACGGCCGTATGGCGGGGCGACCCAGGGGAGCCCGCCTGGTCGGTGCTGTGGCTGCGCGACGGCGTCCTCATCGCGCTGATCGCGGTCGGCCGCCCCCGGGACCTGGCGCAGGGCCGCAAGCTCATCCTCGCCGGCGCCAGGCTGGATCCGGAGCGGGCGGCGGACCCCTCCGTACCTCTGAAGGACGCCTCCGGCTGAGCGGTCCAAGGCCCCCGGGGAACCGGCCCCGAGCAGGTACGATGCCAGGATCGTGGGTACGGCGGGCGAGAAGTGGGCGGGGCCCAGCTACCCACTGTCAGTCCCCGATGGCAGGCTTGTCCTGTGACCGAGATTGACGTAAAGATCGATGCTCTCGTCCCTGCCGGGCTCACCCTCCCCGACATCGCGGAAATGCTCGATGTCGAGGTGACGCGTGTGCGGCAGCTGGTCAAGGAGGGCCAGCTGATCGCCGTGCGCCGGGGTGAGAACCGGGTGCTTCAGGTTCCCGCCGCCTTCATCAGCGGCGAGAAGGTCGTCAAGGGCCTCTCCGGCACCCTGACGCTCCTGAGGGACGACGGCTTCACCGACGAAGAGATGCTGGAGTGGCTCTTCACCCCCGACCCGACCCTGCCGGGCACCCCCGCGCAGGCGCTCAGCGAGAATCGCGGCACGGAAGTGAAGCGCCGGGCACAGGCCCTCGCCGTCTGAGGTTCCTGCCCGCTGCCCCGCGCGCGCCGGCCGGCCTCTCATGTCCCCGGTGCGCGCCGGGCCGGCACCACGGCCTGTGGTGCGACGACATCATGTGGTGCGCGGGCGGAGCGGGCACGCCCTCAGGGGGCCTGCCCGCTCCGCCCGCGCACCGCCGACCCATCTGGGGGGATCACCATGCCCGCGAGGCGAGCGTCGCTGTCCGACGCACTGCTCTACCTCTGCACGGACGCCCGTAGACGCCAGGGCGACCTCGCCGAATTCCTGGACGCGGTCCTCGCCTCCGGGGTGGACATCGTCCAGCTGCGCGACAAGGGCATGGAGGCCGCGGAGGAGCTCGACGCCCTCCAGGTCTTCGCCGACGCCTGCCGACGGCACGGCACCCTCCTCGCGGTCAACGACCGCGCGGACGTCGCCCATGCCATCGGCGCCGACGTGCTCCATCTGGGGCAGGGGGATCTGCCGGTCCCGGCGGCCCGCGCCATCCTCGGCGAGGGCCCCCTCATCGGCCGCTCCACCCACACCGCGGCCGAGGCCGAGGCGGCAGCCGCCGAGCCGGGCGTGGACTACTTCTGTACCGGGCCCTGCTGGCCCACCCCCACCAAGCCCGGACGGCACGCCCCCGGCCTGGATCTGGTCCGCCACACCGCCGCGCTGGGGACCGACCGCCCCTGGTTCGCGATCGGCGGGATCGACGCGGGCAATCTCGACCAGGTCCTGGACGCGGGAGCCCGGCGGGTCGTCGTCGTACGGGCGATCACGGAGGCGGACGACCCGGCGGCAGCCGCCGCCGACCTCAGCAAGCGGATACGGGCACGCGGCGTCTAGCAGACCCGTCCGATGGATCTTGCCGGACCGGCCTGATCCCTCGGAGACGCCGTGGCCGCGTCGCTCGGATCGTGCTGGATCGCCTGATCCGGACAGTGGCCGCCACCCTTCCCGGCCCCCGCGTCACACCCCCGCCGGTACGCCGTTCACCTGCGGATACGGCCCCGCGCGGGGGCACGGCGTGATCAAGCCGAATCCTGATCAGCCGTGTCCGAAGGGTGGACTCCGGTTGGGTGACCCCCTAGCCCCCGATAACCTGCGGGTATGGCCCTCGGAACCCCATCGACAAGGACAGACCGCGCACGTACGGTGCGCGAATTGCTCGCGACCGGTAAAACGTCGTACTCCTTCGAGTTCTGGGCACCCAAAACCGAGAAGGGCGAGCGGAATCTCTGGAACGCCCTGCGCCGGGTCGAGGCGGTGGCCCCGAGCTTTGTCTCGGTGACCTACGGAGCGGGCGGTTCCACCCGCGCGGGCACCGTCAGGGCCACCGAACAGATCGCCGCCGACACCACGCTCACCCCCGTCGCCCACCTCACCGCCGTCGACCACTCCATCGCCGAACTCCGCAATATGATCGGCCAGTACGCCGACGCGGGGATCCGCAACATCCTCGCCGTCAGGGGCGACCCGCCCGGCGACCCCATGGGCGAGTGGGTCAAGCACCCCGACGGAGTGACCTACGCGGCCGAACTGGTCCGGCTCATCAAGGAGTCCGGCGACTTCTGTGTGGGCGTCGCCGCCTTCCCCGAGATGCATCCGCGCTCCCAGGACTGGGACACGGACATCCAGCACTTCGTCGACAAGTGCCGCGCCGGGGCCGACTACGCCATCACCCAGATGTTCTTTCTGCCCGAGGACTATCTGCGGCTGCGCGACCGGGTCGAGGCGGCCGGCTGCGACACCCCGATCATCCCGGAGATCATGCCGGTCACCAGCGTCAAGCAGCTCGAACGGTTCGCGCAGCTCAGCAACGCCGCGGTGCCGCGGAGACTGAAAGACCGGATCCTCGACGTCAAGGACGATCCCGTCGCTGTACGCTCGTTGGGAATCGAGTTCGCGACCGAGTTCTGCGCGGAGTTGCTCTCCGAGGGTGTCCCCGGGCTGCACTTCATCACGCTCAACAACTCCACCGCGACACTGGAGATATACGAGAATCTCGGACTGCACCAGCAGTCGTGATCGGCCCGAACCGCCCCGCACGGGAGCGGGGGCCGAAGGAGAGGGGCGGGCATGGGCTGGACGGTCCTCTATATCGCGTTCGGCGTCGTCGCGCTGTGGCTGCTCGGTGAGGTGCTGCTGCAGTACAAGGCGCGGCTGCGCTGGCGACTGCTCGCCTTCGGCGGCTTCCTGGGGGTCGTGCTGGGGGTGCTGATCGGGTCCGTGGTGGTGATCGCCCTCGGAGCGATCGCCTTCGCGACCGGACAGACCTATGTGACGCTCTCGTTCCGCCGGGGATTCTCCACCGGCTGGGCGATCGGCGGCCGGCCCGGAGCCAGCCGCCGCCGCAAGTCCGGCGACCTGGACGGACGTGAACCCGCCCTGGTCGTCTCCGGTGTGGAGGAGACCGCGCCTTCGTACGCGCAGGACTTCCCGCCCTTCGACGCGCCGCTCCCCGGCAGCCCGGACTCCGGCAGCCCGGACTCCGAGCCGGTCTATGAGCCCCTCTCCGCGCACCAGGACCCCGAGCCGGTCTACGAGCCCCAGCCCATGCCGGACGACACCAATGGGTACGGCGTCTACACCGGCGGGTCCTATGAGCAGGACGCCCAGGACCGGAGCGGCCAGGGCGGGCCCGGCGGCCAGGGCGGCGACGAGAGCTACGGCGGCCCGTACGACCCGTACTACGGCGGTGGGCAGCCCGGCGGCCAGGACGGCTTCGGCGCCGACCCGCAGCAGTACGAGCCGTACGCCGCCCCCTACACGGGCGGCCAGCAGTACAACCCCTTCGAGGGGTACGACAGCTTCGGCAACCCGCAGCAGTACGACACCGACCCGTACTACGCACAGCAGCAGCAGTCGCTCACGGACACACCCCCCGGCGGGGTGTGGGTGCCCCAGCAGCGTGACACCGAAGAGCCGGGGCAGGACGGTGCGCAGCAGCAGCAGCCGTCGCAGCAGCAGTACGGCTTTGACGCGGAGTACGACGACAAGCACTACCGCTACTGAGACCGGACGGCCCCCGGGCCCGGAGCGGGCGGCTCCCCGGAGCGGGCGGCCCCGCGCGCGGGCAGGTACTCCGCCTCGGCCGGCCGCCGCCGGGTCAGCGGCCTGCGCAGCTCACCGCCGGGCAGCCGGTCCGCCCAGCGGGCGCACGGCCCGGCGCACGGCTCGGCTCGGCACCCGGCTCGGCACCTGGCTCGGACCGGCACCCGGAACCGAACCGGACCTGCACCCGGACCGGCACCCTTCGCCGGACCCCGGCCGGTCAGGGCGCCAGCGCCCCGGCGCTCACTGCGAGCCCCGGAAACCCGGGCCCTCCACGATCAGCCCCGCGACCAGCGCACCGGACATTCCGGCATGGGCCAGCCCGCCGCCCGGGTGGGCCAGCCCGCCCACCAGATACAGGCCCGGCAGCCCGGTGGTGTTCGCCGGGTGCAGATGACGGCCCCCCGGCCCGGCCAGCGAGGGCGGGGATATCCGCCCCGTCTCGGCGGGCGTGAGGATCTCCTGCCACAGCAGCCGCTCGCGTATCCCCCCGGCGGCGGTCTCTCCGGCGAACGCGCGCTCCGCCGTATCGATCAGCACCTCCGCGTACCGCTCGCGCAGCGCCTTGTCGTGCCAGTCGACCGATCCGCCGTGCCCCGCCACGGTCGCCGAGACGGAGACCGCCTCATGGCCGCCGTCCGGCCGGGTCCGGGGATCGTCCGGCCGCAGCACCGTGACCGTGGGCAGCTCGGCGACCCGGCCGCCGAAGACGGCGGCGGCCTCCGCTCCGGTGTCGGGGGAGTGCACCACACTCCGGTGCGCGGTCGGCGATCCGGCCCCGCGCAGCGCGAGCAGCACGGTGAATCTGCCGGGCAGCGGCTCACCGCCCGCCTCCTGCCGCGGCCGGATGTCGCCGTCCTTCCAGAGCTCGCGCCCCACCAGCCCGGCCGCGTCGGCGCCCGCGACCACATGGTCGGCGTCCACCGCCGTGCCGTCCGCCAGCTCGACGCCCGCCGCCCGGCCGTCCCGCTCCACGACCGCCGTCACCTCCGCCCCGAAGACGAACTCCACTCGCCGGGCCAGACATCTCTCGTACACCGCGCGGGCCAGCTCCCGCAGCCCGCCCTCGACATACCAGCTGCCGAAGGTCTGCTCCATATAGGGCAGCAGCGCGGCGCTCGCCGGGGCATGCCGGGGGTCCAGTCCATACCCCAGCGCACAGCCCTCCAGCAGGGCGGCGAGCCGGGGGTCGGCCAGCTCCCACGCGCCGATCTCCGCGACCGTGGACGCCTGCCGGGAGCGCAGCAGTCTGCGCTGTCTCGGCGCGGGATAGGGGTCGCGCTCCAGCATCCGCCAGTCGGACCAGAGCGGCTCTTCGAGCAGTGGTCGCCGGGAGCGGTCCCAGGCGTCCCGGGCCCGTCCCAGGAACTCCCCCCACCGCTCACCGGCGCCCGCGCCCAGCGCGGCCTCCAGCGCGGAGACGATGCCCGCCCGCGAGGCGTTCGGCAGGGAGACCTCGGCGCCGTCCGCGAAGAGATGTCTGCTCGCCGGATCGACCTGGACCAGGCCGACGCATTTCTCCAGCGGCTCCCGGCCGGTCTTGAGAAACAGATCCCGCCACACGGCCGGCAGATGCAGCAGAGCCGGCCCGGTGTCGAAGACGAAGCCCTCCCGCTCGAAGGAGCCCACCGCGCCGCCATAGGTCGCCGAACGCTCGTACACCGTCACCCGGTGGCCTGCCACGGCCAGCCGGGCAGCCGCCGCCATCGCGCCCATGCCAGCGCCGATCACCGCAATCCGTGCCATGCCAGCGACTCTACCGACCGCCACTGACATTCCCTCCGCACCCCCGTGACCAGCCGGTCTACTCCCGCGACCGGATCGTCGCCGCCAGCCGCCGCTCCTCCCGGCGCTGTGCCCTGCGTCTGCGGAACCGCCGGATCCGGGACGCCATCAGGGCCACCGCGCAGATGCCCAGCACCAGCAGGGTCCCGGCGACGACCGCGGCTGCCACCGGGTTGAAGACCGCGAAGGTGAGGACCCCGGCGACGCTCAGATCCTCCGCCGTGCTCACGGCGATATTGCTGAAAGGCTCCGGCGACGTGTTGACCGCCATCCGGGTGCCCGCCTTGACCAGATGGCTCGCCAGCGCGGTCGAGCCGCCCACCGCGCCGGCGGCGAGCTCCGGCAGCGAACCGCTCTCACCGGCCAGCAGCGCGGCGACGACGGCCCCGGCGACCGGCCGGATGACGGTGTGGACCGAGTCCCACACCGAGTCGACATAGGGGATCCGGTCCGCCACCGCCTCACAGAGGAAGAGCACCCCGGCGGCGATCAGCACATCCGTGCGCTGGAGCGCCTCCGGCACCTCGTCGCTGAGACCGGTGGCGCCGAAGAGGCCCAGCAGCAGGACCACGGCGTAGGCGTTGATCCCGCTGGCCCAGCCGCTCGTGAAGACGAGAGGGAGTACGGACACGGGGTGATCGTAACCAGCCTCCGGCCCGGGAGGCCGGGTACCGGCGCGGACGGCTGAGTACGGCTACCCAGCCGTGAGATGAGTACCCGCGCGGATGGGCGGCGGCCCGGCGGACGGAAGAGTAAGGGCCACGGGAGGGCGCGGCGCCGGTACCGCCGGCACGGGGCGGCGGAACGGCGCGGCTCCCCCGGGCCGGGTGCGGGGGCGCCGGGCGACAGCGGGGGAAAAATCGGGGGAGACCAGGGAAAGGAAGCGGGGGAAAGACCGGGGGGAAGGAAACGGGGGAAGGACCGGGGGGAAGCAGCGGGGGAGCGAACGGGGGAGAAACGGAGGCACGGAGGCACGGAGGCACGGGGGCACGAACGGGGAAACGGAAGGCGCCGGTACGGCAGGAGGCTCGGGGGAGCCCCGCCGTACCGGCGCCTTCTCGTCATGCCGCCCCGTTCACGGGCCCGGCTTCAGCGACCGCTCACCCGCCCGTGCAACAGCAGTGAGAGCGCCCCGTGCACATCGTCCAGCGACCGCTCCCGCTGGAAGGACTGCCAGTCCAGCGCCGCCACCAGCACCATCCCCACCAGCGCCGCCGCGGTGAGCGGAATATCGATCTCCTCGCTCAGCTCACCGCTCTCCACGGCCTCCCGCAGCACCGTCTCGACCACCGCGACCGCCTGCTGACGCACCACCAGCAGCGTGGACTGCCACGCCCGGTTGGTGCGCCACAGCTCGGCCACGTACAGCTGGGTGAAGGCCGGATAGCGGTCGATGAAGACCAGGCCGGCCCTGATCATCGCGTCCAGGGCCTCGACCTTGCCGCCGCCGCGCTCCGCCGTCTCGTCGGCGGCGGACTGCAGCGAGGCGGTCAGCAGACCGACGCCGTACCGCAACAACTCCTCGAACAACTCCGACTTGCTCTTGAAGTTGTAGTAGACCGTGCCCTTCGCCACTCCGGCGCGCTCGGCGATCTCGTCCACCGTGGTCGCCGAGAACCCCTGCTCCGCGATGAGCGTCACCGCGGCCTCGTAGAGCTTCGCCCGAGTCGCCCGGCGTCTGCTGCTGCTGTTGTCCTTCGCGTCCATGGTGTCGATTCTCACAGGTCTCACGGGTTTCACAGGGGTGTTCGCGGCGCGGGCCGGATCGCTCATGGGCTCAGCCGCTCACAGGCTCAGTTCGGGATGGAGCCGGTCGAGCGTCCACACCTGTTTGCGCCGCGCGGTCAGGGCGGTGAGCGCCAGCGCGCCCGCGGTGAAGGCGAGCAGAACCGCGCTCGCCTGCCACACCGGTTCGAGACCGCCGCCGGTGATCAGCCTGCGCAGCGCCTCCACCACATAGCTCATCGGGAGGAAGGGGTGGATGGCGTTGAAGAACGCCGGACTGGTCTGTACGGGATAGGTGCCGCCGGCCGAGGTCAGCTGGAGCATCAGCACGGCCAGGACGAGAATCCGCCCGGCGGCCCCGAAGCGGGCGTTGAGCCATTGGATGATCGAGGCGAAACAGCAGACGACGAGGGCGAGGAAGGCGACCGTTCCGGCGGCGTGCGCCGTCTTCAGCCCCAGCGACCAGTGCAGCACCGCCATCAGCACCCCGACCTGGACCAGTCCGATGGCCACCACCGGCAGCCAGCCCGCCAGCGCGATCCGCCAGGCGGAGCCGCCCGCGGCGAGCGCGCGCCGGTTCATCGGCTGGATGATCATGTACGCGACCATCGCGCCGACCCAGAGGGAGAGCGGGATGAAGTACGGGGCGAACCCGGTGCCGTAGTTGGGCGCCTTGTTCAGGGTCTGGCTGGCCAGCTTCACGGGATCGGCCATCACCTCCGTACGCCGGTCGCGGTCCTTCTCGTCGTAGTCGGGGATCTTCGCCACGCCGTCGTGCAGACCGCCGGCCAGCTCGGCCGAGCCGTCGACGAGTTTGAACATCCCGCCGTCCAGGTCCCCGGCGCCCTCGCGGAGCTTGCCCACACCGCTGTCGATCTCGCTGGAGCCGGTGCGCGCGCCGGTCAGACCGGTGTGCAGCTCGGCGGCGCCCTGGGACAGCGCCCCGGCACCCGTGTTGAGAGTGTTGATCTTGTCGATGGCCGTCGTCAGGTCCTTGTCCAGACCGGGCGCGCGCTCGGCGAGGTCCGTCGCCTTCTGCTGGAAGTCGGCGAGGCGGCCGTCCAGTTCCGTCAGACCGTCCTTGTTGCCCTGGACGAAGGCGCTGACCCCGGCCACGTTCTCGGCGGCGTCGGCGGCGGTGGTCGCGGCGCGTTCCAGGGCGGGGCAGGCGGCGGCGTCGGGCTCCGCCGCGTCCACGCACTGCTCCTGATGGAGCGCCGTCAGCGCGTCGGCCGACTTCTGGGCCTCGGTCGCCGCGGTGGGCGCGGAGTCCGCCAGGGCGCCGAGGTCGTCGCGGATCACCTGCGCGGAGTCGGCGGCCAGCCGGGCCGTGTCGGCGATCGAGGTTCCGTTCTTCTCCAGGAACGGGCGTACGTCCGAGGCATAGGCGTTCACCTTGTCGGAGAGCGCCTGGGTGCCGCTCGCGATCTGGTGCGAGAGGGACTCCAGATCGCTCGCGCCCTGGGTGAGCGTGGCCAGCCCGCCCGCCAGTTTGCCGGTGTTGTCCTTGGCGCTCTTCAGACCGTTCGCGAGCTCCCCGGAGGCGTCCTTCGCCTTTCCGATGCCGCCCTTGAGGTCGTCCGCGCCCTTGGCGGCGTCCGCGGTCGCGTCATGGATGTCCGAGAAGGAGATGAAGATCCGGTCCAGGAACGAGCGGGACGCCTTGGTGGACGCGGCGGTGCGCACCTCGGCGAAGACGGTGCGGGAGACCTGCCCGACGATGTAGTTGTTGGCGTCGTTCGTGCGGACCTGGAGAGCACCGGTCTGCGGCGAGTCGCCCGAACTGGAGGCGACCCGCTCGCTGAAGTCCTTCGGCATGGT
The DNA here is from genome assembly GCF_009600885.1 of Streptomyces jumonjinensis. Lineage (GTDB taxonomy): Bacteria > Actinomycetota > Actinomycetes > Streptomycetales > Streptomycetaceae > Streptomyces > Streptomyces jumonjinensis. The sequence continues at coordinate 11,889 of NZ_VCLA01000105.1, read as the reverse complement.
CAGCGAGAGGTAGTACGCGCCGTCCTCGACGCCCTTGCGGGCCTCGGCCGCGCTGACCTCGTGCCAGTCGAAGACCTCGCTGTCGCGCAGGCCCTTGGCGATCTCATCGCCCGCGGCGACCTTCTCGCCGTCGGCCTTGGCGCCCTTGTCGTCGTTGACGAGGGCGACGGGGATGCGGTCGAGCCGTCCGTACGGATCCCAGAAGGACCAGAGGTACAGCGCGCTGTACAGCAGCGGCAGCAGCACGATCGCGACCACGGCGGCCCGGGGCAGCTTGCCCCTGCCGAACCGCCTCAACTCAAGCGCGGCCAGTCTCGGCGAACGCATCGGCCGTCTCCTCCTCGTCGTCACCGGTGTGGCTGTCGCTGTCGCTGTCGCTGTCGCTGTCGTTGCCGTCGTCGGCTGTGGCGTGGGCGGGGGCGGGGGCCGCCGTGTCCGCGCGGACGACCGTCGTTCCCTCGGGCGCCTGGCTGCACACCGCGAGCACCGTCGTCCCCGACTCCGCGACCGAGCGCAGCAGTCGCCAGCCCTCGGCCCGCTCGCTGTCGGACAGCTTGAGATCGGCGTCGTCGACGCCGAGCAGCCGGGGGCGTCCGATCAGGGCGAGGGCGATGGAGAGCCGCAGCGCCTGGAGGCGCTCCAGATCGCGTACGGGGGTGCGCTCGCCCTTGGGGAGCGTGTCCGGGTCGAGACCGGCGGCGGCCAGCGCGTCCTCGATCCGGCCCCGGGCCTCGGCGGACCGGTCCGCGCGGGAGCGCAGCAGAAACCGCAGCGAGCCGTCGAACCGGCGCTGGAGCAGGGCCCGCTCGCGCAGATGCTCCGCGACCGTCAGCGCGGGTTCGAGCTCGCTCACGGCCGGTACGGGGCCGAGCGCGCTGATCCTGCGGACGGCGGCCATCCTGCGCGGCAGCGCCAGCCCGCCGACCTCGGCGCGGCCTTCGGCCGGGCGCATCCGGCCGGTGAGCGCCAGCAGCAGACAGGTGCGGCCGGAGCCGGACGGTCCCTCGATCGCGATGAGCGAGCCGGGTTCCGCGTCGATGTCCACCGAGCGGAACGCCCAGCCGCGCGGGCCCTTGAGCCCGAACCCCTCTGCGACGACCGCCGCCCCGTGCGGGCTGTCCACGCACTTCCCCCTCTTTTAGACTGACTAGTCAGTGCAAAAGTTAGCGCTGTCCCGACTGTTGAGGCAAAAGCGCAGGTCAGGGCCGATTGTCAGTGGCGTCCCCCACGATGGACACATACGGCCACAGTGCCGTCACACGACGACAGGAGGTTCGTCATGGCCAGCCGTCCCACGGCAGCCGCGCACCGGCGTCGTACCGCCGGACCTGTCCCCCCGGCGGCGGGGCCCGCGAGCGATGTGCACCCCGTCCCGCGCCGCGCCTCGGCGCCGCCCGCCGCCCTCGGTCTGCTCGCCCAGGCCCGCACCGGCCTCGATGAGGCCGCCGCCCTCGAAACGCCCAACGAGCGGTACGCCACGGCCCATCTCGCCGCTCTGCGCACGGCCGCCGCGGTGCTCGCCGCCCG
>NZ_VCLA01000105.1:0-10025 GCF_009600885.1 Streptomyces jumonjinensis | reverse complement strand
GGCCGCGGCGGCGGCACTCCGGCCCGCCGTGGCCGCAGGGCCGGCATCCGCAGCGCCTGGGAGCTGCTCACCGAGACCGCTCCCGAACTCGCCGAGTGGAGCTCGCACTTCGCCTCGGGCGCCGCCCGCAGGGCGCGCGCGGAAGCCGGCATACGCGGCGCGGCCAGCAGCGGCGACGCCGAGAATCTGCTGCGGGACGCCGCGATGTTTCTGCGCCTGGTGGAGCGGATGCTGGTCCTCCAGCCCGTGCTGCCCCAGCCGAGGGCGGACCGGGCCGAGACGGAGGACGCCGTGTGACGCCCGGGCCGGGACGCGGGGGCGGCCCCCGGGAAGGAGGCAATAGGGTGGGTGATGTTCCGAGTCGTCACCCGAGAGCCAGCAAGCCCACCGCCCGCCGAGAGCCCCCGGCCCCGAAGTCAGCGACCGGGGCCGGCGCTCACCGCCCGCCCCGCCGCGCCCGCGCGGCCCGGGGCGGCTCCGCCCGAGGAGTCAACTGCCGTGCCGGACCCGTCCCCGCGCGGGGCAACCCCGCAGCGCCCGCCCCGCGCCTCCCTCCGTACCTCCGTGGTCTGGGAGGTCCTCAAGGACGCCCTCGACCGCAGGGCCGAGGCCACCGGGAGAGACACCCTGGACGTCCTCGACACCGGTGGCGGCAGCGGGTCCTTCGCGGTGCCCGTCGCCCAGCTCGGCCATCGGGTCACCGTGGTCGACCCCAGCCCCAACGCGCTCTTCGCGCTGGAGCGCCGGGCTGCCGAGGCGTCGGTGGCCGACCGGGTCCAGGGCGTCCAGGGCGATGTCCACGGCCTCTTCGAGGTCGTGGAGCGAGGCGGCTACGACGCGGTCCTCTGCCATGGCGTCCTGGAGTACGTGGACGACCCCGCCGAGGGCGTGCGCAACGCGGTGGAGGCGCTCCGGCCCCAGGGGGCGATCAGCCTGCTCGCCGCCGGGCTCGGCGGGGCCGTGCTCGCCCGCGCGCTGGCCGGGCACTTCACCGAGGCCCGCCAGGCGCTCACCGACCCCTCGGGGCGCTGGGGCGAGGGGGACCCGATGCCGCGCCGTTTCACCGCCGACCAGCTCATCGAGCTGGTGGGACAGTCCGGTGTGGAGGTCGGCGCGGTCCACGGCGTGCGGGTCTTCGCCGATCTGGTCCCCGGTGTGCTGGTGGACACCGAGCCGGGTGCGCTGGACGCCCTGCTCAAACTGGAGGCCGCCGCCGCCGAGCTGCCCGCTTTCCACTCCGTCGCCACCCAGCTGCACGTACTGGGAGAGAAGCGCCGCTGATCAGCGGCGCAACCGCACATGGAGTACGCCACAGACCCCCCGATCGTGTCCTTCGCCCCGTATGATCGAGGGACACCATCCGGCATGACGGATCGGAGGTTGGGGAATCTACGCCTCAGCAGCCAAAGCCGCCGTGGCGGCCCGAACTGGCGAACTGGCGTAGAGGGCGGGTTTCACGGGGGCGATTCCCTGCCTATCCTGAAAGGGCCGCATACGGTCGCCCCCGCGGCCGACGACTAGGAGGACTCCGTGCCGCTCTCGGAGCACGAGCAGCGAATGCTCGAGCAAATGGAGCGAGCGCTGTACGCCGAAGATCCCAAATTCGCGACAGCGCTTGAGGGAAGCGGGCTGCGTACGTACACCCGGCGACGGGTCTACCAAGCGGTTGCAGGCTTCCTGGTGGGTATCGCGCTTCTCATGGCCGGAATGGTCGCGCAGGTGATCCCAATCAGCGTGGTGGGATTCCTGGTCATGCTGGGCTGTGCGGTACTAGCGGTCACCGGATGGCGCAAGGCGCCCAAGCCAGGTGAGCAGCAGACTCTGGGAGACACGGCGGGCGACGCTCGCCGACAGCCCCGGCAGTCCCGTCAGCGCAAGTCGGTGATGCACCGGATCGAGCAGCGGTGGCAGCGCCGCCGCGACGAACAGGGTCACTGAACCACCGGAAGGTCCCCGCCGGGCAGACGCATCGCGTCCGCCCTGGTGTGCGGCGGCCCAGTTCCTGGAGCCCGCTCCATGAGCGCGCCCCCTCGGACCCTGCGTTCCTGCGCTTCCGTGTATCCACCGCTCACGGGTGCGCCCGGCCGGTGAAGCCGGGTGTGTCACCGCCCTGACGGGTCTCCCCTGCCGATAGCGCGCCCCAGGCGGTGCTGAGCCGCCCGGAACCCATGGCGCGGGCCCAGCCCGCCCCCGACGCACCGCGCCGGTCCGCCGACGCCGGTGCGTCGAGCCGTTTCCGTGCGTCGAGCCGTTTCCGTGCGTCGACCCGGCCCGCTCCATCGCCCCGGCCCGCTCCGTCGATCCGGTCCGGTCCGTTGGTTCTGACCCCGTCGTCCGTCGACCCGGACCGGTGCATCGCCCCGGTCCGGTCCGTCGATCCGGCTCCGCCCCTGGCGGCACGGCGACACTCCGCACCGCCGCGATCACCTTTCGCATCCGTCCCGCACCCGGCCCGTGCTGATGGCCGCCCCGTCCGGGTACCCGTACACCGCAGAGGGGAGTGGGGGCCGACGCCCTGGGCGTCGGCCCCACTCCCACTCCGTGCGACCGGTCAGCTCCGCTGCCGGGACGGGCGGCGCAGCAGCGCCGCCCGGCGGGCCTCGCTCCAGCGCCGCCACCGGTCCATGAGAGCCGTCCAGCCGGCCGAGAAGGCCCATACCGCACGGACCGTCGAGCGGGGCAGCAGCAGCGCTCGCAGCCGGACCCCGCGGCCCGCTCCGGCGCGCAGCCCCTGGCGGACCCGCGCCGCGTCATCGGCGAGCCCGGTGACCGGCCGGGGCCGGGGCGCGTACAGCACCTGCTCGACCGCGTCGGCGATCCGGTGCACCGCAGCCGCCGCCTCGCCCTCCAGCCGCCCCAGCCGGACGATCCCGGCCGCGGTCTGCCGAGGCGTCCTGGAGTCGTCCGGCGCGATGCCGTGGTCCCAGGCGGTGTCGGAGACCTCCAGCCAGGCCGCCAGCGTCCGTGACCTGACGTCCTCCGCGCCCCGGCCCGGGGAGCCCAGCCTGCGCGCGGTCCTCCGCAGCCGCCACAGCAGCGGCAGCAGCGGCACCGCCGCCGCGAGCAATACGACCAGGCCGATCAGCGGCGCGGTCCAACCGGAGCCGCCCGAGCCGGCGGCGGTGTCCACGTCCGCCGGGGCCGCGGCCTCGCAGTCATTGAGCCTGCGCAGCTCCGGCGGGCAGCTGTTCGAGGTGGAGGGGGCCGCGGAAGGCGCGTCGGACGCGGACTTCGTGGGCTCGGCCGGGCTGCTCGGACCGCCGTCCGGCGTCTCGTCCAGGGAGTAGTCGGGCTGACTGCCACGGCTCGGGGTCGGCTCGAAACGGGTCCATCCCACGCCCTCGAAGTACAGCTCCGGCCAGGCGTGCGCGTCGTTCGTCGTCACCGACATGGTGCCGTCCGCGCGCGGGCTGCCCGGGGTGAAGCCGACCGCGACCCGCGCCGGTATGCCCAGCGTCCGGGCCATCGCGGCCATCGAGAACGAGAAATGGACGCAGAAGCCCTGCTTCTGCTGTAGAAAGCGGGTGATCGCGTTGATCCCCGTGCCGGACTCCACCGTGGTGTCGTAGACGAAGCCCCCGTCCTCGGAGAACCACTTCTGGAGCATCACCGCCCGCTCATGGTCGTTGGCCGCGCCCCTGGTGACCTGCTGGGCGGTCTCCTCGACCACTGCGGGCAGGTCGTCGGGCACCCGGGTGTACTCGCGCCGCAGCGCCTCGGGGGCGGCCGGTGCGTCCGCCAGCTGCTTCGCGGTCGGCCGCACCAGCAGGCTGTCGACCACGTAGCGCATGCCGCCGGTGTTCTTGCCCTGGTCGCCGACCACGGTCCGCCCGGCGGGCTCGAAGCGCCAGCGCCCGTCGATGTCCACATCGGTCGCCGGGAAGGGCATCGGCAGCCAGTTCTGCTCGTAGTACTGGGCGGCCGAGAAGCTCGTGGTGATCTCCTTGGTCGACACCGCGCCGCTCAGGCCCAGCGGCCGGGGCAGCCGCTCCGGTATGCCCGTGACCTTCCGCTGCGACGACTTCCAGGTCGTCCCGTCGAACCGGTCCAGCGCCACGATCCGCAGATAGAGCTGGTCGGTGTTCTTCTCCCGGGTGCGGTAGCGGATGACCTCGCGGTTGTCGGGCTGGTTGAGATTGTCCTGGAGCGACACCAGCGGGTTGACCGCCGAGATGGTGCCGCCCCCGCCGTCGCCGCCGCCTTTGCCGGTGCCCATGCCGGCCAGCAGTCCGCCCTCCAGAGCGGGCAGCCCCGCGGGCACCGCCAGGGCCACGCCCAGCGCCAGCACACCGATACGGCGGCCGGTGCGCAGCGGGGCGACCGGAGCGCTGCCCGTCTCGAAGGCCCCCGCACCGCGCGCCCGGGAGGCGGGCGTCCCGAAGACCCTGCCCCACCGGGAGAGCCGGTCCCGGCCGTCGGCCAGCAGAAGCAGCAGATATCCGGAGGCCGCGAGCAGGAACCACAGCCAGTTGGCCCCGTCGTCGGCCAGGCCCGCGGCCACCGAGTACAGCGCGAGGAGCGGCAGACCGGCCGGGGCGGCGCTGCGGAACGTCACCGCCATCGCGTCCACCGTCAGCCCGATGACCAGCACCCCGCCGACGACCATCAGCGAGATGCCGTCCGTCGACGGAGCGGGCGCCGCGTACTTCCCGATGTCCTCGCCGCCCGCCAGCAGCAGCTCATGGAGCCGCCCGAGCGTCTGCGGCCCCGGCACGACCCCGAGCAGCGCATGGTCCCGGGCGAAGACCCAGGTGAGCAGCAGCAGCCCGGTGAGCGCCTGGGCCACCACCGTCAGCGGCCGGGCCAGCGGGACCCGGCGTGCCAGCGCGCCCGCGCCGCTCTGGACCCCCAGCAGGAACACCGCCTGCACCAGCCAGCCGACGCCGTCGATCAGCGGCAGCAGCGCGCAGGCCGCCATCAGCGTGGCCGCGTACGCGCAGAGAGCCAGCCGTCCGCGACCGCTCATGAGCCATCCCCACCCTTGCTTCCGTACACCGCGCCGCCGAAGACTTCGCCCTGCTGCTGATCGGCCTGCTGCCAGAGCGCGGGCAGCGATGCCCCGGGCGGTACCGCGACGGCGCACCAGCCGGCCTCGCGCAGCCGCCGGATCCGGTCCCGCACCGCTCCGTGCGACGCGCCGCCGCTCGCCCAGGTCTCGCCGTCCAGCACGAAGGCGACCGCCGCGCCGCTGCCCTGCCGCATCCGGGCCGCGACCGCCGCCTGCTCCTCGTCCAGATCGCCGAAGAACGCGACCAGCAGCCCTTCCTTCCCGCCGCGCAGCACATCGTGCGCACGGGAGAGGTCCTCCCCCTCGGAGTGGTCCACCGCCGCGAGGGTGTCCATCAGCAGCCCGGCGGAGTCCGCCGACTCCTGGGGCGAGCCGGCGAAGCCGTCGAGCCCCTCCCCGGGCGCCGAACTCCCGGTGTCGGTCAGCAGCCGGACCGCGAAGCCCCGTTCCAGGATGTGCAGCAGGACGGACGCGGCACCCGAGACCGCCCACTCGAACGGGGCGTCGGGACCCACCCCCGGATAGGCGATGCTCCGGGTGTCGAGCAGCACCGTGCACCGGGCCCGCTGCGGCTGCTCCTCCCGCCGCACCATCAGCTCGCCGTGGCGCGCGGTGGAGCGCCAGTGCACCCGGCGCAGATCGTCGCCGTACCGGTAGGCGCGCGGGATCACATCGTCGTCGCCGGCCAGCGCCAGGGAGCGCCTGCGCCCCTCCCCGTATCCCGAGGCGTCGCCGGTGAGCCGCACCGGCGGCAGCGGCTCGGTCCGGGGAATCACGGTGAGGGTGTCGAACGCGCTGAACGAGCGGGTCAGCTCGCACATGCCGAACGGGTCCGTCAGCCGCAGCTGGAGCGGGCCGAGGGGATAGGTTCCGCGCAGATCCGAGCGGACCCGGTAGGCCACCTCACGCCGCCCGCCCGCCTCCACCCGGTCCAGGACGAACCGGGGCCGGGGCCCGAGGACATAGGGCACATGGTCCTGGAGCATCAGCAGTCCGGTGGCCAGCCGGGAGACGTTGTCGATGCGCAGCCGCACCCGCGCCTCGGACCCGGCCGGCACCCGGGTGGGGGCGAGCGCTCTGCTGCCCGTGACCCGGTGGCGGGTGCGGTACAGCACGATCACGGAGACCAGCGGCAGCACCGCGAGCAGCAGCCCCACCCGCAGCAGATCGCTCTGCCCCAGGACGTAGGCGCACACGGCCGCCGCCACACCCGCGGCGAGGAACGACCGGCCGCGGGTGGTCAGCCCGCTCAGGGCGGCCTTCACCCCGGATTCGTCCCCGCCCCTGCCGTCCCTGCCCCTGCCGTCCCTGCCCCTGCCGTCCCCGCCCCCGTCAGCGGGTCCCCCTGCGGACATCACGGCCGCCGGCCGCCGGGCTGCTGGCCGTAGAGCGGGACGGAGGACGAGCGGTCCGCGCCGTACGCCTTCTGTGAGCCGTCGGCCGTGGGCACCGGGACGCGCTGGAGTATCTCCAGCACGACCTGCTCCGCCGTACGCCGGTTCAGCTGCGCCTGCGCGGTGGGCAGCAGCCGGTGCGCCAGCACCTGCACCACCAGGGCCTGGACGTCGTCCGGCAGCGCGTAGTCCCGGCCGGCCAGCGCGGCGGTCGCCTTGGCCGCGCGCAGCAGATGCAGGGTGGCCCGCGGCGAGGCGCCGAGCCTGAGGTCGGGGTGGCTGCGGGTGGCGGACACCAGCTCCACCGCGTACCGCCGCAGGGGCTCCGCGACATGCACATTGCGCACGGCCTCGATCAGCTTCACGATGTCATGCGCGTGCGCCGCGGGCTGGAGGTCGTCGAGCGGGGAGACCCCGCCGTGCACATCGAGCATCCGGAGCTCGGCCTCCGCGCTGGGGTAGCCGATGGAGACCCGGGCCATGAAGCGGTCCCGCTGCGCCTCGGGCAGCGGATAGGTGCCCTCCATCTCCACCGGGTTCTGGGTGGCCACCACCATGAACGGGCTGGGCAGCTCATAGGTCGTGCCGTCGCTGGTGACCTGGCGCTCCTCCATCGACTCCAGCAGCGCCGACTGGGTCTTGGGCGACGCGCGGTTGATCTCGTCGCCGATCACTATCTGGGCGAAGATCGCACCCGGTTTGAACTCGAAGTCGCGCCGCTGCTGGTCGAAGACGGACACCCCCGTGATGTCGGACGGCAGCAGATCCGGTGTGAACTGGATCCGTCGCACCGAACAGTCGATGGACCGTGCCAGCGCCTTGGCCAGCATGGTCTTCCCCACGCCGGGGACATCCTCGATGAGCAGATGTCCCTCGGCGAGGAGCACGGTCAGCGAAAGCCGTACGACCTCAGGCTTGCCCTCGATCACCCTCTCCACCGATCTGCGGACGCGATCCGCGGTGGTGGTCAGATCTGTGAGGCTCGCTCGATCGTCATAGGTCGTCACCCGGCCCTCCTCGGCCCATTCCTCAGGGCCGAGTCTCCAGACGGCGCGGCCCACCCCGATGCACGCACCACGCTCCCGGGTGGTTCCGGAAGGGGGGCGCACCCGAGCATTCTTGTTGCCGTTGCCACGTCGTGTCACTTGCCTGTGGATAACCGAGTGGGTTATGCCGGGTTAGGCGGACTTTGTCGGACTGTAGGCTCGGTCACACCGCGACAGGCTCGGTCACACCGCGACCGGAGCCGTCCCGTCCCACCTGGCCCGCTCGCCGCCCGCTCGCCCGGCCCGCCCGCTCGCCCGTCTCACCCAGCCGGGTCGACCACCCAGCCGGGTCGGCTCACCCAGCCGGGTCGATCTCCCTCAGCAGCCCGTCGTGCACATCGAAGACGAAGCCGCGCACATCGTCGGTGTGCAGCAGGAACGGCGAGGTGCGCACCCGCTGCATCGACTGCCGTACGTCCTGGTCGACGTCGCGGAACGCCTCCACCGCCCACGGCGGACGCTGCCCCACCTCGTCCTCCAGCTCATGCCGGAAGTCCTCCGTCAGCGATTCCAGACCGCAGCCGGTGTGATGGATGAGGATCACACTGCGGGTGCCCAGCGCCCGCTGGCTGATGGTGAGCGAGCGGATCACATCGTCCGTCACCACGCCGCCCGCGTTGCGGATGGTATGACAGTCGCCCAGCGCCAGCCCGAGCGCGTCATGCAGGTCGAGCCGCGCGTCCATACAGGCGACCACGGCCACCCGCAGCACCGGACGCGCGTCCATTCCGGGGTCGCGGAACCCGTCCGCGTACCTCTGATTCGCCTCGACGAGGCGGTCGATCACCGTGGCGTCCGTACGCGCAGCGTCGGCGGGGTGGTGCGCGGAAGTCGTCATAGTGACGACGTTAACGGGCGCGGGCCGGGGAGTCCTGCGGTGGGAAGAGACAAAGAACATCAACGCGATTTGTTGTGAGGTAACCCACAGGAGTGATGGCCTGTCGCCCGTCCGTGTGAAGCGGCCGATCGCACCGGCCGTCCGCCACGCCGTCGGCAGGTTCTCCGCCACGCCGTCGGCCGGTTGATTGACCGGCAAGGCCGGTGGACTAAAGTGACGCGCAGTTCACTGAACCACCCTGCACATTTCCAAGATCTCCCCGCGTGTGCGGCGTACGCACACCGCGTGTGCGGCGTACGCATGGCTCGTCCCGCTCTGCCGGCCGGGCCCCACGCCGGACCTGAGAGGGCGCTTTGAGCAATACCCGACACGTCCCGGTGATGCTCCAGCGGTGCCTGGACCTGTTGGCTCCGGCCCTGGAGTCACCGGGGTCGGTCGTCGTCGACTGCACCCTCGGCCTCGGCGGCCACAGCGAGGCGCTGCTCACGCAGTTCCCCGGGACACGGCTCATCGCGCTGGACCGCGACCGGGAGGCCCTGCGGCTCTCCGGCGAACGGCTCGCCCCCTTCGGCGAACGCGCCACACTGGTCCACGCGGTCTACGACGAGCTGCCCGAGGTCCTCGACCGGCTGGACATCCCGCGCGTCCAGGGCGTCCTCTTCGACCTCGGCGTCTCCTCCATGCAGCTGGACGAGGCCGACCGCGGCTTCGCCTACGCCCAGGACGCCCCGCTCGACATGCGGATGGACCAGACGACCGGCATCAGCGCCGCCGAGGTCCTCAACACCTACCCGCCCGGCGAGCTGGTGCGCATCCTGCGGATGTACGGCGAGGAGAAGCAGGCCAAGCGCATTGTCTCGGCCGTCGTACGGGAGCGCGAGAAGGAGCCCTTCAGCAACAGCGCCCGACTGGTGGAACTGATCCGCGACGCGCTGCCGCAGGCCGCCAAACGGACCGGGGGCAACCCGGCCAAGCGCACCTTCCAGGCGCTGCGCATCGAGGTGAACGGAGAGCTGAGCGTGCTGGAGCGGGCGATCCCGGCCGCGGTCGCCTCGCTCGCCGTGGACGGACGGATCGCCGTGCTCTCGTATCAGTCCCTGGAGGACCGGCTGGTCAAGCAGGTCCTCGCGGCGGGCGCCGCCACCACCGCGCCCCCCGGGCTCCCCATCGTGCCGGAGGAGTACCAGCCGAGGCTGAAGCTGCTGACCCGCGGCGCCGAGCTCCCGACCGATGAGGAGGTCGCCCAGAACCGCAGGGCCGCTCCCGCGCGTCTGAGGGGAGCACAGCGCATCCGGGAGGATGTGCGGTGAGCCCCGCGCCCAAGCAGCTCCGGGGGCGTGCCGCCCGGCTCGCCAGGATGATGCCGGCGAGCCCGAGCTCCGCCGCCCGCACCCCCTTCGTGCTGCTGGTCGTGGTGCTGCTCGGCGGCGGGCTGATCACCCTGCTGCTGCTGAACTCCTCGCTCAACGAGGGTTCCTTCGAACTGAGCGAGCTCAAGCGCGAGACCACCGAGCTCACCGACGAGCAACAGGAGCTCCAGCGCGAGGTGGACGGCTACCGCGCCCCCGACGCCCTGGAGCGCCGCGCCCGCGAACTCGGCATGGTCCCCGGCGGGAACCCCGCCTTCCTCGACCCCGACGGGACCGTGCGCGGCGAGCCGGGCCCGGCCGCCGAGCCCTCCGCCGCCCCCTCGGCCGCCGGCCCCCTCCCCAGCGGCACCCCGGCCCGGACCCCCGCCG
>NZ_VCLA01000104.1:10893-73567 GCF_009600885.1 Streptomyces jumonjinensis | reverse complement strand
GGCCGAAGCCGGGGCCGGCACCGACTCCGTCCCGGCACCGGGCATCGCGCCCGCCTCCCGGGCGCGGGCGCGCGCGGAAGCCAGGGACTCCTCGACGACCGCCCGTTCGCGTTCGGCCGCGGAACGCGCGCGGTCGGCGCGCGTGAACTCCTCGTACGCCGCGTCCTCCTCGGCGGGCGCGACATGAGCGGCGTCCGCGCTCGCGGGAGCCGGGTGCTCGGACGATCCGCAGACCGCGCACGGCTCCCCCTCGGCCAGCGACGCGGCCAGCTCCGCCGCGATGCCGCGCAGCCGGCGTTCCTTCAGATCGAGCCAGTTCTCCCGGGCCGCGCCCGCCCGGTCCCGGGCCGCCCGCAGCGCCTCGCCGGCCTCCCGGGCCCGTCCGGTCAGCCGGTCGCGTTCGCGTGCCGCGCCGAGCCGTTCGCGGGCGGTCTCCAGCCGGCCCGCGAGATGTTCGGCGCGGGTCGCCGCGTCCCGGGCTGCCTCGATGCGCTCGCGGTGCTCATGGCGCAGGGCCTCCCAGCCCGCCAGCCAGCCCTCCGCCTCCGCGAGAACACCGTCGTCCGCCCGGGCCTGCCGGTCCAGCCCGGCCCGCTCACGGACGATCTCCTCGACGCGCCGTTCCGCCCGGCGCGCGGACTCCAGTCCGCCCAGGTCCTGCCGGAGCCTGCGCTCCAGCTCCAGGAGCTGCTCCGCACCCGCCTCCCGGAGGTCGGCCGGGAGCTGGGCGAACACCCGGTCCCGGGCCGCGGTCGCGGCGCGGTGATCGCGTTCGGCGTCCTCCCGCAGTCCGAGCGCGGGGGCCACCCGCTCCGCCTTGCGGGCGCGCTCCAACAGGGCGCAGAGCGCCTCGTACTCGGGCCGCCGTTCCTCCAGCGTCCGGCGGCGGCGCTCGGCGTCCTCGTACCGCTGCTGAAGCCTGGCGAGCTCCCGTTCGGCGTCGAGCCTCTCCCGTGCCAAGGTCTCCCGGCGCTCGGCCGTCGAGAGTGCGAGAGAGGCGATGTCCCGGCGCTCGTACGCGCCCGAGCGGGCGACGGCGGCCCATGAGCCGACGGCGTCGGCGAGGCCCGGGTCCCCGGGCTGCTGCCGGGGCGGCGGCGCGTCCCCGGCCACCGGGCCCGCCGCCTGCTCCATCCGGTGCGCCAGCTCCAGCAGCCGCTCGTCCCCGGCCCGCACCCGGGCCTCGGCCTGCCGCCGCCGCTCGGCGAGACGCTCCTCGACGGCCGCGAAGCGGCGGGTGTCGAAGAGCCGGCCGAGGAGCCTGCCCCGGGCCTCCGCGTCGGCGCGCAGAAAGCGGGCGAAGTCCCCCTGCGGCAGGAGCACCACCTGGCAGAACTGGTCACGGCTCATCCCGACGAGCTGAGCGAGCTCCTCGCCGATCTCCTGATGGGATGTGCTCAGCGCCTTCCAGGCGGCGCTGCCCGCGTCCCATTCGCGCAGCCGGCTCTGGGCCCGCTCGGTGGTGAAGCCCTTGCCGTTCTTCTTGGGGCGCGGCTGGGCGGGGCTGCGGACGATCTCCAGCCGCCGGCCGCCGGCCGTCAGCTCCAGCAGCACCTCGGTGCGGACGCCGCTCTCCGCGTGGTCGCTGCGCAGGGACGCCCCGGGGCTCTGCCGCGCGCCGGGCACGGCCCCGTACAGGGCGAAGCAGACGGCGTCGAGCACGGAGGTCTTGCCCGCGCCGGTCGGCCCGTGGAGCAGAAAGATCCCGCCGCCGGACAGCGCGTCGAAGTCGATGTCCTGAGCGGCTCCGAACGGCCCGAAGGCGCTGACGCTCAGCCGGTGCAGCCTCACCCGGCCACCTCGCGCGTCCCTATGGTCCGGTCGCCCGTCTTCACGGACCCGTCGCCCATCCCCGTGGACCGGCCACCCAGCCCCATGGATTCGTCACCCATGCCGCCCCGCCCCCTCGTGTACCGCGTCTTCCACCCGTACCTCGTCGAACGCGTCCCGCAGCACCGCGCGTTCCCGCCCATCGGGCCCGCCGCCGCGCACATGCGCGACGAAGTCCTCGGCGATCTGCTGCTCGCTCCGCCCCGCCAGCCGCTGGGCGTACGACACCGGGGCGTCGTCGCCGTCCGTGCGCTCGGGTTCGAAGAGCAGGCTCAGCACATGCGGAAAGCGTTCCGCGAGCCGGGCCATCGGCTCGGCCGGGCGGACCGGGTCGGTGAGGGCGGCCTCCACGAAGGACCCCTCGTGCCGGTCGAGCGAGGGATCGCCGAGCAGCTCTTCGAGGCTGCCGCGCAGCCGGGCCAGCGGCCGGGGCACGGGCACGCCCACCCGCTCGGCGGCCACCTCTCCACCGGGGCCGAGGTCGATGAGCCACATGGTCTTTCGGTGGGCGGCCTCGGAGAACGAGTAGGCGAGGGGGGAGCCGGAGTAGCGGATCCGCTCGGTGATGGTCTGGCAGCCGTGCAGATGTCCGAGCGCGACATAGTCCACACCGTGGAAGATCCCCGAGGGCACGGCGGCGACCCCGCCGACGGTGATGTCCCGCTCGCTGTCGCTCGGCTCGCCGCCCGCGACGAAGGCATGGGCGAGGACGACGGAGCGGGTGGCGGTCGCGCGGGACGCGAGATCGGCCCGGACCCGGTCCATCGCCGCGCCGATGACCGCCTCATGGCGGACCCGCTCGGTCCGGAATTCGTCCTTCACCAGCGCGGGTTCCAGATAGGGCAGTCCGTAGAAGGCCACATCGCCGTGTCCGTCTGCGAGGACGACGGGGACATGGCACCGCGCGGGGTCGGTACGGAGATGGATTCCGGCACGCTCGATCAGCCCGGCCCCCACGCCGAGCCGGCGTGCCGAGTCATGGTTCCCGGAGATCATCACGGTGGGCACGCCCTCGGCGGCGAGCCGGTGCAGCGCCCGGTCGAAGAGCTCCACGGCGGCGAGCGGCGGTACGGCGCGGTCGTAGACGTCTCCCGCCACCAGCACGGCGTCCACCTCGCGCTCGCGGACCGTCGTCACCAGATGATCGAGAAAGACGGACTGGGCCGTCAGCATGCTGACCCGGTGCAGCGACCGTCCCAGATGCCAGTCCGATGTGTGGAGAATTCTCAAGAGACAGCTCCGACCTGCATGTTTCCCTTTCTCTGCCGCTGGTTCCCGGGGCCCGCCCGCCACGGGGCCGCCATCGGCAGCCACCACGCTAACGCCGATGGCCCCCCGGTCCCTCATCCGTCTCCGTTTCCCCGGGCGCGAGCCAGGCGCGGGCCGGACGCGGGGAGACGGGGACGGGCCCGGGGACAGGGAAACCGGGACGGGCGCGTCAGCCGTTCGGCCGACCCCGGTGTCCCCCATCGCGCTCGCCGATCCCGGCCGGTGCGCGGACGGGCCGGCCCGCGCCGGTAGCGGAGGATGGGGGTCCAGCGCGGGAGAGCCGCAGGGCCCGGCGGCCTTCCCCGTACCCGAAGATCTTCCACCGCCGTGGGGAGTACGCCCGTGAGTTCCGTCCGCCGCCGATCGACGGCAGCCGAGTCCCGTACCCGTACGGGCCCGCCGCCGGCCCCGGAGGGGTCCATCCCGCTTCAGCCCGCCGGACGCCGTGGCCGCCGGGAGACCCCGGACCTGTCGCGGGGTGCGCGATGAACCGCCGGGCGCTGCTGCTCGCGCCGGTGGCGGCCCTGGTCCTCGCCGGCTGTGGCGGGGACCCCCGGCCCGGCGGGGAGGACCGGGACGCCGCTCCGGCCCGGACCTCCGCCCCGGCGCGCACCGCCGAGCCCGCGCCGACGGATCGCGACCCCGGCCGGCCCACCGCCCCGGGCACGCTCCTGGTCACCGACTTCGGCGGCGACA
Organism: Streptomyces jumonjinensis; assembly: GCF_009600885.1. GTDB lineage: Bacteria > Actinomycetota > Actinomycetes > Streptomycetales > Streptomycetaceae > Streptomyces > Streptomyces jumonjinensis. The sequence goes on along the minus strand of NZ_VCLA01000104.1, from coordinate 69,772 downwards.
CCGTCACCTTCCTCCACCCCGAGCGCGGCCCCTTCGCCTCCGTACGCGTCGGCACCGCGCCCTACGGGCTGGTCGTCGGGGCGGACGGCCGGGCCTGGGTCGCCACCGCCGAAGGCGTCGCGATCGTGGACACCCGCACCCGGAAGAGCCTGGGCCGGGTCCCGTACCGCACCGGGACCGGGCCCGTCTCCGAGGGCGAGTACCGGGGCGGCGGGATGGGCATCGCGCTCTCCCCCGACGGCGAGCGGGTCTATGTCGGCGTCAACGTGCCGGACGGTCCGGGCGTACTGGAGATCGTGGACACCGCGACCCGCGAGGTCACCGACGCCGTCCCGGTCGGACGCAGGCCCTTCGACGTCGACGTGGACCGGGACGGGAGCGAGGTGTACGTCACCAATCACGACTCGTTCGACGTCACCGCCGTCCGCGCGGACACCCTGGCCGCCCGCCGCCACCAGGTCGCCCCCTACGGCACCGAGGGCGGCCTCGGCTCCTGGCTCAAACCGCACTACGCGGCCGTCCGGGCGGACGGGCGGCTGCTGCTCCCCTTCGAGGGCGAGCGGCTGGCGGTGCTCGACCCGGACACCGGCAGGGTCACCATCGAGAAGATGACCGCCGACACCCACCAGCACGGAGCGGCCCTCACCCCGGACGGGACCCTCCTGGTGGTCGGCACCGGCCCGATCGGCTCCGCCGACGAGAGCGCGTCGCTCACCATCCGCGCCCGGAACGGCACGGAGCGCGTGGTGCCGCTCGACGGGCCCCACGAGGACGTCGCCGTCTCACGGGACGGGCGCAGCGCCTATGTCACCGGCGGTTTCACCCGGGACGGCTTCTGGGACGGGATCACGGTGGTGGATCTGCGCGAGGGCACGACACGACGGCTGCCCGGCGGTACGCGTCCCCTGGGCATCGCGGTGCTCTCCGGCGGCTGAGCCGAGGGGGAGAGCCGGGAGGAGGGGAGGGCCGGGAGGAGATCCGATGTTCCCGTGCCCCGCGGCGCGGCTCAGGCGTCGCCGTACGCCTCGCCGCCCAGCTCGAACCCGGCGGTGCCCGCCGTGGCATTGGCCAGCCACCGGCGGAAGGCGTCCACCTCCGCGTCCGGCAGCCCGATCTCGATGGTCACCCGCTCCGCGTACCGCACCTCGCGCACGGTGCGCCCGGTCGCCCGCAGATCGTTCTCCAGCCGTCCCGCGCGCTGGATGTCGACGGTGACGACGGCGATCCTGAACCGCTGCCGGGTGAGCGTGCCGAGCTCGTCCAGGGCTTCGCCGACCACACCTCCGTACGCCCGGATCAGCCCGCCCGCGCCGAGCTTCACACCCCCGTAGTACCGGGTGACCACGGCCACGGCATAGCGGATCTCACGCCGCATCAACATCTGGAGCATCGGCACTCCGGCGGTGCCGCCGGGCTCGCCGTCGTCGCTCGCCTTCTGCACCGAGGCGTCGGCCCCGATGACATAGGCGAAGCAGTTGTGAGTGGCGGTCGGGTGCTCCTTGCGGATCCGCGCGACGAACGCCTGCGCCTCCTCCTCGGTGGCGGCGGGTGCGAGCGCGCAGATGAAGCGCGATCTGCTGATCTCTGTCTCGTGCACACCCTCGTGGGCGACCGTCCGGTACTGGTCCTGCATCCGTCCACCCTATGCGGCTCCCACGGGGGAATGCTCCGCGCGGGTCGTCCGTTGTCGCTGGCATGTACGCGGACACGGAGACGATCGACAGAATTCTGACCTCGACGGGCGACACCTGGGCGGTGGTGGGCCTGTCCGACAACGAGTCGCGGGCGGCGTACGGCGTGGCGCGGGTCCTCAAGAGCTTCGGCAAACGCGTGGTGCCGGTGCACCCCAAGGCCGAGACGGTCCACGGCGAGCGGGGGTACGCCTCGCTCGCGGACATCCCCTTCGCCGTCGACGTGGTCGATGTCTTCGTCAACTCCGACCTCGCCGGCGCGGTCGCGGACGAGGCGGTGGCGATCGGCGCGAAGGCGGTCTGGTTCCAGCTCGGTGTGATCGACGAGGAGGCGTACGCACGGACCCGCGCGGCCGGACTCGACATGGTGATGGACCGCTGCCCCGCGATCGAGATCGGCGCTCGGGCCTAGAGTCTGACGCGCGGGGAGAAGCTCTCCGTGGTGCTGGAAGCTTCTCCCCGCGTCAACGGCCGAACCGTGCTAGATACGGATCCGGCTGCTGGGCGCTCCCGTACCGGTGGCGATGACGCCCTGGTCGGTCCACTTGACGGGACCGGTGGGGGTGCTGGTGTTGGTGAAGGCGCGGATGGCGCCGTTGGGCTCGACGATCAGATAGTCGGCCCGGCCGTCGCCGCCGATGTCCGCGAAGCGGACCTGGCTGCCGGTCCAGGTGGTGGAGCCGGAGGCGACGGTGCCGCGGTCGTCCCATCCGCCGCGGCCGTTTCCGCCCGTGTTGACGAAGGCGCGGGTGGCTCCATTGGGCTCGACGATCAGATAGTCGGCGCGGGCGTCGCCGCCGATGTCCGCGAAACGGATCTGATCGCCGGTCCAGGCGGCGGAGCCGGACGCGATGACGCCCTGGTCGACCAGCTTGACGGCGCCGGTGGTGGCGTTGGTGGTGGTGAGGAAGGCACGGGTGGCCCCGTTGGGCTCGACGATCAGATAGTCGGCGCGGGCGTCGCCGCCAAGGTCGCCGAAGCGGACCCGGTCGCCGGTCCAGGCGGCGGAACCGGAGGCGATATAGCCCTGGTACTGCCATCCGCCGCGGCCGTCGCCGCCCGTGTTGACGAAGGCGCGGGTCGCGCCGTTGGGCTCGACGACGAGATAGTCGGCCCGGGCGTCGCCGCCGATGTCCGCGAAACGGACCTGACTGCCGGTCCAGGTCGCCGAGCCGGAGGCGATATAGCCCTGGTCGGTCCACTTGACGGTGCCGTTGGCGCCCGCGGTGTTGGTGTAGGCGCGGACGGCGCCGTTGTCGTCGACGACGAGATAGTCGGCCCGGCCGTCGCCGTCGATGTCGACGTCGTAGTCGCCGGCGGTGGCGGGCTGCTGGGGCGGAAGGGGCTTGACGTCGATCTTCTCTTTGATCCAGCCGTTACGGGAGAGGGTCGCGATGCCGCCGAGGAAGGATTCGGCCATCTTCTCGTAGCCGGAGTTGTTGGGATGGAGGGTGTCGTTGCGGTCGGCGGTGGTGAGGCTGTCCATGCTGACCTGGGTGATCCGGTAGCCCCTGGCGGCCCGGTCCGCGACGATGCCGGGGATCGCCCGGTTGTAGGCGGTGACCCGGGCCTGGACGGCGGGTTCGGTCGCGGGGACGAGGGAGGCGACGACGACCGCGGTGTCGGGCGAGGCCGTGTGGATCTGGTCGATCAGAGCGCCCAGACGCTGGGGCGCGGTGCTCACCTGATGGTCGCGGTCCATGTCATTGGTGCCGATGTGCAGCAGCACGACATTGGGTTTCGCCTCGGTCAGCCAGGGCCCGATATTGGCCTGGAGCTGATCGATGCGCCAGCCCGAGTGGCCCTCGTGACGGGTGCCGTCGGCGTCCCGCATGGAGCCGACGAACCGCAGTGCGTCCGTGGTGTCGGCGAGACGGCGTGCCAGCAGGGGCCGGTAGCCGGTACGGGTGGTGCTGCCCACACCCAGGGTGATCGAGTCGCCCAGCGGCATCACGGCGAGCCCGGGACCGGGCGCGGGCTTCGTGGCGGGGGCTTTGATGACGCGCTCGACGGGAGGCACCGGTTCCAGGGGGCCGGACGTGGCATCGCCCAGCGGCACTATTTTGAGCCTCTGGGAGCTCTTGCCGCTGTCGCACCCTTCCTCCCAGACGTCTCCGATGTTGGTCGGGCCCATCACCAGCTCGATCGCCAGACAGGAATCCCCGTGCCGGAGCTGGAAGTAGGGACCTCCCGCCGGGACGAACCGGAATCCCGAACCATCGGGATAGGCGAGAAGGTTGCTCGGGTGGGCGACGTTCTGGAACGTCCAGCTGCCGTCGGACGCCTGATGTATCTCCCAGTCGGCCTGATCGTTGCCCCGGATGACGCCGTCGTAGCCGTCTTTCGTCGCATCGTAGGCGAGCGCGACTCCGTTCTCGCTCACCACTTGGGTGCGGAGGTCGGGCTCGGGCTGGACCGGCGGACCCTGATTCGGTTCCTCCCCCCTGAAGTTCACGAGCCTCCTGACGCTGGGGTCCCAGGAGTCGGTGACCGTCAGTTCGGTCGGTACGACGCCGTCGAGAGCGTTGAGTGCTTCGTCGATCCCGAGGAAGACCATCGTTTTGAAGCACCGGGTGGTTCCGGTGCCGACGGTCTGACACGTAAGGGGCTTGCCCAGACCTGCCGAGACGATGCCCGCCGCTGTCACCGTGCTGCCGGTCCCGGCGTCCTCACCCGCGGAGAAGTCGACGGGGCCGCCGCTGTCGCCGCTCCGCGCCGCGATGGTGCTGGAGTCGCCCGCGGTGACCCGCTTCTTCGCCTGCCAGCCCCCCGCGTAGAACGTTGTCGTCGTGTTGCCCTCGCTGTCGGTGACATCGGCACTGTAGGTGTCGACGGCAGCCGTGACCCTGATGTTGCACACCTCGCCCGAACGGGCGCCGGACTGGCAGACCCAGTTCCCCTCCGCGGGCTTCTGCGCGGCGGTCACCGGGACCGCCTGCTGTGTGGTGTCCGGATAGCCGGCCCTCCCGCCGGTCCAGATGCTGGGTTCGTACACCGTCCCGTAGCTCTGGTCCAGCACGGCGACGTCGACGTATCCGTGTCTCTTGTCGTTCCAGCGCTTGGGCGAGACCCGGCTTCCGAAGACCGGGCCGTTCGGCTGGCCTTCGGGGCCGACGGAGTGCCTGCCGTCGCCGTAGCCGCGGGGGAAGCAGTGATCGGCGGTCAGCATCGCGTCCTTCCCCCCGTATCTGACGGCGAACCCCGTGCTACAGACCGGGGTGACCATCTGCGCGCCCCCGAGTCCCGGGTTGTCCCTCCTGCCCAGGCTGGTGGGGACCTCTCCGCCAGCGGTGACGGTCACCGGTACGCCCAGGCCGGCCGCGGTCACGGCCTTCGTCAGCCGGGCCGCCTCGGCCTCGCCACCCTCCACGGACGCCTTCAGTCCGCTCCCGTCCTGCGGCCTGATGATCTCGGTGAGCCGGACCCCGGCGGAATCGGCCAGCCGCGCCACCCGGGGCGACACCTGCGACAACTCCTTCTCCGTATGGGGGGCCTGCTTGACCACCACCGGTGTGGCGCTGCTCGCGATGGCGGCCTTGGCGGCCGGTGTCAGCGCACCCCGCCAGTACAGGGTGAGACGTTTCTTCTCCGGCGCGGCGATCACACCGGCGAACCCCTGCCCGCGCTTCTGCCCCGCCGAGTCCTCCAGCGCATGGGCGGTCTCGTTCATCTTCCCCTGCACCCGGAACAATTGCTCCCAGGAGGTGAAGTCGCCGGGGACGTCAGTGTCCTTGGCGTACTTCGCCTTCTGCGCGACGGACTTCCGCGCGGGGACGGCGGGCGCCGACGCCGTCTCCTTCCGCTGACCGGACCGGGGTCGTTCTGTGCCGGAGGCCGGCTTCTCCGCCGCCGACACGGGCTGCTGATCCGCTGGAGCGGTGATCGGGGCCGGGGCGGCGGCGGTGTTCACCGGGGCCGGCGGGCCGGGCACGGCCAGGACCGCCGCGACAGCGGCAGCGGCGGTCATCCCGCCGAGCATCCGCCGTCGCAGACGACGGGCAGGTCTGTATTCAGATATAGGTGGCAACAGATTCCTCGATGGATGAGGTTCTTCACGTGCGGCATCCCACAACGGGCGCTACCGCTGGACAGCACAATGCCTGCGGTGAGGCTCACCTTTGAGCCACACCTCAGGCCGCACTGATGGTACGTGCATCTGTATCCCGGGCACGGAGACCCGCTGCCGAGTCGTCAGTTGCCGGTGTCCCTCTGCGCCTTGCGGCACGGGTGGGGGTGCCCGACGCTACGTTGACGACCCTCCCTAGACCCCCAGCCCCTCCAGCACCGTCGCGCCCGGCAGGCCCGCGAACACCTTGCCGGGCACGATGAGCTTGCCGCGTCGGCTTCCGCTGCCGATGAGCACCCAGGGGGTGTCGACCACCGCGGAGTCCACCAGCAGGGGCCAGGAGGCGGGCAGTCCGATGGGGGTGATGCCGCCGTACTCCATTCCCGTCTCGGCCATGGCCGTGTCCATGGACGCGAACGACGCCTTGCGCGCGCCCAGCTCGCGGCGGGCGGCCCCGTTGACGTCCACCCGGGCGCGGGAGAGCACCAGACAGGCGGCGAGCGTCGTCTCCCCGGCGCGTCTGCCCGCCACGACCACGCAGTTGGCCGACTGGTCCAGCAGTTCCGCCCCGTGCCGCTCGGTGAAGACGGCGGTGTCGGCGATCGCCGGGTCCGTGTCCACGAAGAGCAGCTGATCGGCGGGGATGTCCCCGCTCCAGCCGCCTACGGCGGCGGCGACCGGCGGGGTGAGCAGTTCGAGACAGTCGGCGGCCGGGCGGGCGTTGTCGAAAGAACCGATGGGTGCGCGCATACGCGGCACGCTAGCAGCGGCCCGCGCCCGGCCGCCGGGCCGCCCATATCCCGGGCGGGCAGGGCGATTTATACGGGAGGTGCCACGGTCCGGGGCCCGTCCGTCGCGGCGGACGGCCCTGCACCCGGCGCGGACGGCTCTACCCCCGGCCCTGCGCCGGCCCTGCCCCGGCCCGCGGGCGGCCCTACACCCGGCGCGCGGGCGGCACCGAGACCGCCATCGTCATCTCGACCGTGACCGCCCCGTCATTGCGGTACGCGTGAGGCGCGTCGGCCTCGAAGGAGGCGGATGATCCCGCCGGGACGGCGTGGGACTCGCCGTCCACGACCAGGGTGAGCTCTCCCCCGGTCACATGGATGAGCTCGACCGTGCCCTCGGAGTGGGCGTCGGACTCGCTGCGGTCCCCGGGCATCAGCCGCCACTCCCACAGCTCCAGCGGTCCGCTCCGGTCGGCGCCGACCAGCAGGGTGGTGTGGCTGCCGGTGGAGGCGGACCACATCCGCACCGCCTGTCCGGGGGGTACGACGCGGACGCGTGACTCCTGTTCGCGGTCGAGAAGCGTGGTGATGGAGACCCCGAGGGCGTCGGCCAGCTTGACCGTGGTCCCCACGCTCGGATTGGTACGCGCCTGCTCAATCTGGATGATCATGCCCCGGCTGACTCCCGCACGGGCGGCGAGGGCATCGAGCGTGAACCCGCGTTCGCCGCGCCAGCGTTTGAGATTGCGGGCGAGCGACTGGGTGAGCTGATCGAGATCCGACACATTCCGTCCATTAGATTGAATGACAAAGTCAAAGATACTGCACTACGGTGCTCTAAACGTTCACTGCACTGTACTGCGAGGTCCACCATGACCGCACTGCTCGCCCTGGCCACCAGTCTTCTCTGGGGGCTGGCCGACTTCGGCGGCGGACTGCTGACCCGACGCGTCCCGGCGCTGACGGTCGTCGTGGTCTCGCAGTCGATCGCCGTGGTCGTCCTCGGGGCGATCGTGATCGCCACCAGCGCCTGGCAGGAGGCCGGACCGCAGCTCTGGTACGCGGTGGGGGCGGGGGTGGTGGGACCGGTGGCGATGCTCTCCTTCTACAAGGCGCTCGCGCTCGGCCCCATGGGCGTCGTCTCACCGCTGGGGGCGCTCGGGGTGGCGGTGCCCGTGGGCGTCGGGCTGCTGCTCGGCGAGCGCCCCGGGCTCCTCCAGTTCGCCGGGATCGGCGTGGCGGTGGCGGGCGTCGTCCTCGCGGGCGGCCCCGAGCTGCGCGGCGCCCCCGTACAGCGGCAGGCCATCTTGCTGACCCTGGTCGCGGCCTTCGGGTTCGGCGCGGTGATGGCCCTGATCGCGGCGGCGTCCACCACGATCACCGGGCTGTTTCTCGCCCTGTTCGTCCAGCGCCTCACCAATGTCGCGGTCGGCGGCGCGGCGCTGTACGCGTCGGCGCGGCGGGGCGGCCGGGTGCTCCCGGAGGAGGGCGGGAGCCGGGTGATCCTCTTCTCGCTCCCGGCGCTCGCCTTCGTGGCGCTGGCGGACGTCGCGGCCAACGGCACCTACTCGATCGCCGCCCAGAACGGCCCGGTCGCCGTCGCCGCCGTGCTCGCGAACCTCTACCCGGTGGTGACGGTGCTGGCGGCGCTGCTCCTGCTCGGGGAACGGCTGCGCGCGATCCAGGCGGCGGGGGCCGGGCTGGCCCTGGCGGGCACGGTACTGCTCGCCACCGGCTGACCGGAGCGCAAGCACGCGCCGGTACGTACAAGCACGCGCCGGTACGCGCCGGTACGCGCCGATCAGCCTCCGCCCTTCTCCAACTCCGTCAGCGCCAGCAGCTGCTCCGGGGTGATGTCGTCCGGCAGCGGCACCGGAGGGGGTGTGCGCAGCGGGGGCTGCCAGCCGTCGACCGGGTCCCAGCGGCGCACCACCCGGGCCGGGGCTCCCGCCACCACACAGCGGTCGGGCACCTCTCCCCGTACGACGGCTCCCGCCGCGACCACCACATTGCGGCCCAGCCGCGCCCCGGGGAGCACCACCGCCCCGGTGCCCAGCCAGCAGCCGGGGCCTATCTCCACCGGCGCGGTGCGCGGCCACTGCCTGCCGATCGGCTGGTGCGGATCGTCGTAACTGTGGTTGGTCGAGGTGATGTAGACATGGGGGCCGCAGTAGGTGTCCGAGCCGATGACGACCCGGGTGTCGGCGATGACATGGCTGCCGCGCCCCAGGACGACCCCGTCGCCCAGGGTCAGTATCGGCTCGGCGCCCAGATCGAGGCCGGGCATCATGCCCGCGGTGAGGGTGACCTGCTCGCCGATGACGCAGTGGTCGCCCAGTTCGATCCACGCCTCGCCGAAGACGGTGCCCTGCGGGAAGGCCAGCCGGGTGCCGGGGCCGATCCGGCGGAAGCGCAGCGGTCCGGGGCGTTCGGCGGTGACCGCGCCCGTCTCCCGTACCCAGCGCCAGCCCCGGTGGACGGCGCGGCTGAGCGCGCTCCGCCACCAGCGGGCAAGGAATGAGAACGTGTTTCCGTTTCTGGGCACGTGTTCACGGTAACCGGCCCGACCTGCACCGATCGGAGCGCCCCGCTGTGATGTTCGCCCCAGGATCCGCGGGTCCGGCGGTCTCGCGGTGAGGGTCCGGCGGTCTCACGGTGAGAGCGGATGACTGAAAACCGATGCTCGGAGACGGCGTCAGACGCCCCGGGAGCAGCGATGGTCCCCGCCTTCGCGGCCTTCCGCCCAGGAACACGGCCCTCCGGGGCTGTTCCCGGGGGATCTCGAAGGGTTCCTGAAGAACTCGCCGATTATCACGATCCCCCGCGCGAGGCGATGACTTCGGGACTAAGTCCACCGTTCCGTGGGCCCAGAGCCCGGTCAGGGCCCTGGGCCCACGCCGCATGACTAGCATGAACGCCACATCCGTGCGGAAGATCATCGTCAACTTTCATCGCTCGCGGATGTGTTCGGTTCGGCCGACGTGTTCCGGTCAGCCGTCCCGCACCCCCCGGACGTGAGCAGCGAGGGACCGAATGCCAGTGCCAGTCGCCCCCAGACCGCGCAGGATACGTACAGCCGGACCGCGATTCCCCGTCGTCCCCCTGGCCTCGGTCATAGCCGCCGCGGCGGCCGGCGGGGCGGTGTCGGCCGCGGCGCCGGACCCGGCCCGGCCCTGGGTCGCCGGCGCCGTCGCGGTGGCCTGGGCATGGCTGGCCGTCACGGTCCTCGTCACCGCCCGGACCGTACGACGGCTGCGCTCCGCGGCCGTCGCCGCCGACGCCGAGCTGCGCTCGCTCCAGGCCCACTCGGCCCGGACGGGAGCCGAGTCCGCGCATCTGGCGAATGTCGTCCTCCCCTCCGTCGCCAACCGGCTGCGCGACGGCGAGAGCGCCGGGGCCGCCTTCGCCACCGCTCCCCCGCCCTCGGACCCCCAGCTGCGGCGGGTGCTGGAGCTGTTCGCCGGCGAGTTGGCCACCGCCGGGCGCAGGGCCGTGGCCGCCGAGGCGCTGAGCGCCGACGCCGGACAGCGGCTCGCCCGCTCCGCCGCCGAGCTGGAGCGGCTCACGGCGGTGATCCTGCCCGCCGCCGTCGAGCGGCTGCGCGGCGGCGCTTCCGCCGACACCGCGCTCGCCGAGCTGGAGCGGCCCGCGGACGCCCGGCTGGCTGCGGCCCTCGACTCGATCGTGCGGGAGTTCGCCTTCAGCGAGCGGCGCGCGGCGGCGGCGCGGGGCGCGAGCGCCAAGGTGCTGAGCCGGGTCCAGGCGAAGGCCGTGAGCATGCTGGCCGATCTGAGAGAGATGCAGGATCGTCACAGCGAAGAGGTGTTCGGGGATCTGCTGAAGCTCGATCACAACACCTCCCAGCTCGGTCTGCTGACCGACCGGCTGGCGCTGCTGATGGGCGGCCGGGCGAGCCGGGCGTGGAACAAGCCGATCGTCGTGGAGTCCATCCTGCGCGGCGCGGTCGGCCGGATCGCCGCCTATCAGCGGGTACGGCTGCACTCCTCCAGCACCGCGGCGGTCGCCGGTTACGCCGCCGAGGGCGTGATGCATCTGCTCGCCGAGCTGATGGACAACGCCGCGAACTTCTCCCCTCCCATCGACGAGGTCCATGTCTATGTCGAGGAGCGCGCGGCCGGTCTGGTCGTCACCATCGAGGACAGCGGGCTGAAGATGGCGGACGCCGCGATGCGGCGTGCCGAGGAGGCGGTGTCGGGCCGGGGCCATGACCTCGCCACGCTCCGGAGCACCCGGCTGGGGCTTGTGGTGGTGGGCCTGCTGGCGGCCAAGTACCGCATGAGCGTGAGCTTCCGTCCCTCGTCGCGGGGCGGCACCGGGGTCGTGGTGCTGCTGCCGCCGGAGCTGCTGCACCAGTCGCGCGGGATCGCTCCGGAGCAGCTGACGAGCCGTCCCGCGCCGAAGACGGCGCATGCGGCGGCCGGCCCGGCGACCCGCCCGGCGGAGCGGATTCAGGAACAGACTCAGGAACGGACTCAGGAACGGATTCAGCCGGGCCACGGTGCGGAACGATCCCCGGCGGGCGGGGCTCGTTCCGCTCCGTGGCCCGGCTCCGAGCGGGAGCTGCCCGCACCCGGCGGGCCCGGGCCCCGGAGCGCCACCGAGAACGGGCTGCCCGTACGGCCCCCGGGACGGACCATGGCCGCCGCCGACCGCACCCGCCCGGAGGGCCGTGCCGCCGTCCCGTCCGACGCCCCCGCCCGGGACGCGGGCACGCAGTTCGGCGCGTTCCACCGGGCGCGCAAGGACCGGGAGGGCCGGCCGGCGGACGCCCGCCCCGAAGAGGGCTGATCGGCCCAGGCCCGGTCCGCCGAGGCCCGGGAGAACGACTGAGCGACCACGACCGCCCGCTCACCGCAGCACAGACCCGGCGCACCCCACGCGCCAGACGCGATACGCGCTCCACGCAACGGAAGACAGGAGGCACGGGCCGGTGACCGGACCCCTCCGGCCACACCGGCCCCACACCGACCATGCAGACCACGGACAACAGCCTGACCTGGCTACTGGAAAGCCTGCTCGAACGAACCCAGGGAACCCGGCACGCCCTGGTGCTCTCCCGCGATGGCCTGAAGCTGTGCTGGACCCCTCATCTCACCCTCGACCAGGCCGATCAGCTCGCCGCGATCTGCTCGGGCATCCAGGCGCTGGCCCAGGGAGCCTCGGTCGAGTTCGGCAACGGCAGCGGCGGCGTGCGGCACTCCATGACGGAGTTCCACGGCGGGCTCCTCTTCATCGTGGAGGCGGGCGCGGGGGCGCATCTGGCCGTCATCGCGGAGGACGGCGCCGACCCGGGGGCCGTGGGGCATCAGATGACCGAGCTGGTCGAGCAGATCGGCGAGCATCTGCGGGCCGAGCCGCGCGCTACGCCGCCGGGGACCCGGCTGTCATGATGCGCCGCCCCGTCGACCTGGGCGATCCCGACCGGCTCTACACCGTCACCGGTGGCCGCAGCCGTGCCGACGACGAGAAATTCGACCTGGTGACCCTGGTCGTCAGCGAGTGCCGGCCGTCGCCCGGCATGCAGTCGGAGCATGTACGGATCCTCGAACTCTGCCGGCACCCCATCGCGGTCGTGGAGATCTCGGCCGAGCTGAGACTGCCGATCACGGTGGTGCGGATTCTGCTGAGCGATCTGCTGTCGACGGGGCGGATCACCGCCCGGCATCCCCGGGTGGCGCGCTCGCACGTCGATCTGCCCGACTCGACCCTCTTGGAGGAGGTGCTCCATGGACTCCGCAATCTCTGAACTGCCCGCCCGCACCCCGCTGGCCGACTCCGCCGAGACCGGACTGAAGATCGTCGTCGTGGGCGGCTTCGGGGTCGGCAAGACCACTCTGGTCCGGTCGGTCAGCGAGATCCGCCCGCTGAACACCGAGGAGGTGATGACCCAGGCGGGCGTCGGAGTGGACGATCCCGCCGGTCTCACCGCGAAGACCACGACCACGGTCGCCTTCGACTTCGGCCGGATCAGCCTCAACGACCGTATGGTCCTCTATCTCTTCGGCGCACCCGGGCAGGAACGGTTCTGGTTCCTCTGGGACGGGCTCTTCTCCGGCACGCTCGGAGCCGTCGTCCTGGTGGACACCCGGCGGATGAGCGACTCCTGGTACGCCATCGACCGGCTGGAGCACCACCGGACGCCCTTCGTGGTCGCGGTCAACCGCTTCGACGGCGACCATCCCGTCTTCTCGCTGGAGGAGATCCGCCAGGCGCTGTCGCTGCCGGCCCAGGTGCCGCTGATCGAATGCGACGCCCGGGTCCGCTCATCCGGCAAACACGTCCTGATCAGTCTTGTCGACCACCTTCATGAACTGGCCAGGGCCAGGGAGATGACACCATGACCGATGCCGGTCCCACCGGATCCGATGTCCGCCGTCCCGCCGGCGGGCCGCCGCCGGGCTGCCCCGCCCACGGCGGAGCGGTCCCCCTCAGCGGTCTCGCCTACCAGCAGACGCCGTCCGAGCTGTATCGCAGTATGCGCCGGGAGCACGGGGTGGTCGCGCCGATCCTGCTCGACGGCGGGGTGCCCGCCTGGCTGGTGCTCGGCTATGCCGAGGTCACCTATGTCACCGCCCATGACGAGCTGTTCGCCCGGGACTCACGGCGCTGGAACCAGTGGGCGGACATCCCGCCGGACTGGCCGCTGATGCCGTTCGTCGGCTATCAGCCCTCGGTGCTCTTCACCGAGGGCGCCGAGCACCAGCGACGGGCGGGGGTGATCACCCAGGCCCTTGAGGGGGTCGACCAGTTCGAGCTGGCCCAGTGGTGCCGCTCCATCGCCGATCAGCTGATCGACGGCTTCGCCGGGAGCGGCCGGGCCGAGCTGATGTCGTCGTACGCCCATGCCCTGCCGATGCGGGCGGCCGTCCAGATGTGCGGCATGCCGGCCGGCGGCGAGGACACCGAGGATCTGGTGACCGATCTGCGGATCTCGCTGGACGCCGGCGAGGGCGACGATCCGGTGGCCGCGTACATCCGGGTCCAGGAGCGCATCCAGCGGCTGGTACGGGAGAAGCGGTCCGCGCCCGGCCCCGACGTCACCTCGCGGATGCTCACCCATCCGGCCGGGCTGACGGACGACGAGATCGTCCAGGACCTGATCTCGGTCATCGCCGCCGCCCAGCAGCCCACCGCCAACTGGATCTGCAACACCCTGCGGCTGCTGCTCACCGACGACCGCTTCGCGCTGAACGTCTCGGGCGGCCGGCTGAGCGTCGGCCAGGCGCTCAACGAGGTGCTCTGGCTGGACACGCCGACCCAGAATTTCATCGGCCGGTGGGCGGTGCGCGACACCCAGCTCGGCGGACGCCAGATCCGGGCCGGGGACTGTCTGGTGCTGGGGCTCGCCGCGGCCAACACCGATCCGCAGATCTGGCCCGAGGGACATATCGGCGCCGAGAACTCCGCCCATCTGTCCTTCAGCAACGGCGAGCACCGCTGCCCCTATCCGGCGCCGCTGCTGGCCGACGTCGTCGCCCGTACGGCGATCGAGACCCTGCTGGAGCGGCTGCCGGACACGGTGCTCGCCGTGGAGCCGGAGGAGCTGACCTGGCGTCCGTCGATCTGGATGCGGGGGCTGACCGCGCTGCCGGCGCGGTTCACCCCGGTCGTACGGTGACCCCCGCGACCGGTCGCGCCCGGCGGCTCATCCTCGTACGGGAGTGAAGCGCACCGGCAGGGACGCGGGCCCCCGGGTGAACACCCCCCGCTCCACCGGTTCGAAGCCGTCGGCGAGGCGCAGGTCCGGCATGGCGTCCAGAAGCTGATTGACGGCGGTCTCCACCTCGGCCCTGGCGAGCAGCGCCCCGACGCAGAAGTGGCGGCCGAGCGCGAACGCGAGATGACCGGCGGCGGCGGAGAACGCGGTGGTCGCGGCGAGATCGTCGCGGAAGATGTCGAAGGCGTCGGGCTCGCGATAGCGCTCGGGGTCGCGGTTGGCCGCGCCGATCAGGCAGGTGACGGTGGCCCCGGCGGGGATGACGCCGCCGCTGACCGTGACGTCGACCGCCGTCTGCCGCATGATCATCTGGACCGGCGGGGTGTAGCGCAGGGTCTCCGCGAACGCGCGGTCGATCAGCCCGCGGTCCTCCCGTACGGCCGCGAGCTGCTCGGGGTGGGCGAGGAGATTGGCGAAGAGGGCGGCGATCGCCTTGTCCGTGGTCTCGCCGCCCGCCGCGAGCAGCAGGCTGCAGAACGCCTTGATGTCCTCGTCGCTCATCCGCACCCCGTCGATCTCGGCGGCGCAGAGGGTGGAGAGCAGATCGTCGCCGGGGTTCCGGCGGCGCTCTTCGATCAGCGGGAACATATACGCGGCGAACTCGGCGCGGGTGCGCTCGCCCGCGGCGGCGATCTCCGGGTCCCCGGCGAGATTGCCGAGGAAGGCGATGACGCTGGTGTACCAGCCGTGGAAGCGCGCGTGGTCGGCCTTGTCGAGGCCGAGCATGTCGGCGATGACGTTGACGGGGAAGCGGGTGGCGAAGGAGTCCACCAGATCGGTCCCGCCGGTGCGCCGGAAGCCGTCGATCAGTTCCCGGGCGTTGCGCTCGATGACCGGGAGGAACTTCCGCTGGAGATCGTCGCCGCGGAAGGCGGGGGCGACCAGGGCCCGCCGTACCGCGTGTTCCCGTCCGCTGAGCTGGAGGATCGTCTTGCCGTGCACCGGCTCGACCTGCCAGTCGTAGTTGTCGGTGGTGAAGTGGGACGCCTTGTCCTTGAAGGCGCGCTCGACGTCGTCGTACCGGGAGATGAGATAGCTGTCGGTGGGCTCGTGCCGGATGAGGGGGGCGCTCTCGCGCATGGCCCGGTACACCGGATAGGGGTTCTCGGCGAACTCCGGCGACAGGATGTCGGGGATCTGGGTGGGGGTGACCATGTGCGCTCCCTCGGCTGTGACGGATGACGCACACAACGTATTGAGCGTTCACCGGCCAGAACAGACGGATCTTGGCCGAATGTGATTGCCGAAGCTCCGAGAGGCGGTGTATCCGGCGCGGAGGCCGGGTGCCGGGGCCGGGTGCCGGGCCCGGGTTCGGCACCGGCGGCGGCCTGATGGAGCCCGCTCAGCTCTTCGGGGTCGCCTCGCGGTGCGCCT
The DNA here is from genome assembly GCF_009600885.1 of Streptomyces jumonjinensis. GTDB lineage: Bacteria > Actinomycetota > Actinomycetes > Streptomycetales > Streptomycetaceae > Streptomyces > Streptomyces jumonjinensis. Next base: position 54,175 of record NZ_VCLA01000104.1, on the reverse strand, counting down.
TCACCAGCTCCAGATACATGGTCGCGTTGAGCGCGATGCCCGCGCGCTCCTCCTCGGTCAGCTCGCGTCTGACCTTGGCGGGCACCCCGGCCACCAGCGAGCCCGGCGGAACCCGCATGCCCTGCGGGACCAGGGCCTGGGCCGCGACCAGTGAACCTGCTCCGATATGCGCTCCGTTGAGGACGGTGGCGCCCATGCCGATCAGTACGTCGTCCTCGACGGTGCAGCCGTGGAGCACCGCGTTGTGCCCGACGGTGACCCGCTCGCCGACGGTCACCGGGAAGCCGGGGTCGACATGGACCGTGCAGTTGTCCTGGACGTTGGAGTCCGCGCCGATGACGATGGGGCCGCAGTCGGCGCGCAGCACGGTGTGATACCAGGCGCTGGCCCCCTCCGCCAGGGTGACGTCGCCGATGACGACCGAGGTCGGGGCGGTGAAGGCTCCGGGGGCGATGTCCGGTTCCCTGCCGCCGACGCCCGCGATCCATGCCTCTGCCGCCATCGCTCTCCCCTTCCGGCGCACGCCCCCTGCGGCGCACGCCGGGCAGCCTATCCAGTCGCCGGTCAGGAGTGGGGGCGCAGGGTCCAGACGATCGACATCTCGCCGGTCACCGCGCCGTCCGCGCGCTGGATCTCGATGTGCACCGGGAACTCGGGCCGTTCGCCCCGGTCGAGTTCGGCGATCACGTCGGCGATCGGGCGGCCGAGGGTGGCGACCGCCGTGACCTCCCCCATCGCGAGCTTCTTGTAGCCGATCTCGGCCTTGACGGCGAGCGGTACGGCCCGGCCCATCTGGTCGCCGAAGGCGGCGATGACGATCGCGCCGCTGGCGGACTCGGCGAGCGTGAACATCGCGCCCGCGTGGGGACCGCCCACATGGTTGTGGAAGTCGGCCTGGTCCGGCAGGCGCAGCACCGCGCGCTCGGCCGTGGTCTCCAGGAACTCCAGATTGAGGGTTCTTGCCATCGGGACGGTTGCGGCGAGCATGTCGCCCACGGACATCTGATCAGCGCTCATGGCCGCGATGTTACCTACGGGTAGGTCGGATGACCATCCCGGCGGGAGAGGCTGACGGCCGTGTGGGACGGGGCGGCGGTGAAGGCTGTGACCGGGCACCCTAGGGTTACTCGCCATGTGGCCAGGACAGCAGCAGCCCGGGTACGGGGACCCGCAGCAGCCGGGGTACGGGAGCCCTCGGCGACCCGGGGACGGAAGCCCGCAGCAGCCGAACCCGTACCTTCAGCCGGGCTACCAGCAGCCGAACCCGTATACGGGGCCGACCGTGGAGCAGCAGGCCGTGCCGCCGCAGTCGTCGCCGCGTGCGGAGCGGAGGAAGACGGCCCTGGTCGCGATCGTCGCCGCCGTCGCCGTGGTCGCCACCGCGGTGGTCACCGGGGTCGTGGTCTCCCGCGACGGCGGGGACGGCTCCGGCGGCAGCGGCTCCAAGGGGTCGGAGGCCGGCGTCCCCGGTACGGGCGAATCCGGCGGGCGGTCCGGCTCCGGGCACTCCGGCTCCGGGCAGTCCGGCGACGCCCCCGCCGCACCGGCTGAGAATCCGCGCGGTGTGCAGGACAGCAAGCCGACGATCGCGGGCTGGAAGGTCGTCACCAACCCCAGGCACGGCACCCAGTTCGATGTGCCGGCGTCCTGGACGGTCGCGGGCGCCGGCATCAGCACCTTCATCGAGGACCGGAAGAAGGGCGGCGGCGCTCCCCTGGTCACCATGTCGGCCCCGGCGCATCTGACGCCCGAGTGGTGCACCGCCGACGCCGACAAGGACGGGGTGACGGAGACCTCGGGGCTGGCGACGGCCGGGACCAAGGGCGGCAAGGGCGCCAAGGACACCAGGAGCGCCGCCGCTGATGAAGCGGGCGTCTGGGTGTGGGGCGCGTATGCGCAGACCGAGCCCAAGGGGACGGTCCGGACCACGCGGGCCAAGCCGTACACCACCGCGTCGGGGCTGCGCGGCAGCATGGCGACGGCGACGGCGGTCGGGGTGGAGAAGGACTCGAAGTGCGCCACCGACGGCAAGTCGGTCGCCTTCACCTTCGAGGACGGCACGGGAGAGTTCAGAACCTGGGTCGTGTACGCCGCCAAGGGCGTGCCGGACGAGATCCCGGACGCGACGATCGAGAGGATTCTGAGCACGGTCCGGCTGACGAGCGGCCCGGCGGACTGACGCGGGAGGAGCCATGGGCCACCGGGCGCGGGGCACCGAGCCCGCGCCCTCGCCCGCGCCCGGTCTTGACCCCTGCTCCGGTGGGCTGTTGACCCGGCCCATCAGCCCCTCCCCGCCCCCTATTTCGTTTGGCAGAGTCGCGGCGACAGCGGCATAGTCCGAAGGTGACCTCTCCCGCCGCCCCTCCCTCCGGCCCCCCGCGCCCTCAGCGCGTACACCGCCCCGAGTGGGCGGGCCGCAACTACCTCCTGCTGACCGCCGCCGCCGTCTTCACCAATCTGGGCAGCCATGGCGCGCTGATCGCGGCGGCGTTCGCGGTGATCGAGACCGGTGGCGACGCCGGTGACGTGGGGCTGGTCGCGGCGGCCCGCACCCTCCCGCTCGTCCTCTTCCTCCTGATCGGCGGCGCGGTCGCCGACCGGCTGCCCAGACACCGGGTGATGGTCGCCGCCAACACCCTCAACTGCGTCTCCCAGGCCGCCTTCGCCGTCCTGGTGCTCTCCGGCGACCCACAGCTGTGGCAGATGATGCTGCTGACCGCGCTCGGCGGCACCGGCCAGGCGTTCTTCAACCCCGCCGCCGAGGGCATGCTGCTCTCCAGCGTCAGCGGGGAGCAGGTGAGCCGGGCCTTCGCGCTCTTCCGGATGGCCATGCACGGCGCGGCCATCGGCGGCGCGGCCCTGGGCGGCGCGATGATCGCGGCGATGGGTCCCGGCTGGGTGCTGGCCGTGGACGCGGCGGCCTTCGCCCTCGCGGGCACGCTCCGCGCCTTTCTCGACGTCGGCCATATCGCGCCCCGGAAGCCCGGCGGCGGGCTGCTCTCCGATATGCGCGAGGGCTGGCAGGAGGTCGCCGGCAGACCCTGGCTCTGGGCGATCATCGTGCAGTTCACGGTGGTCGTGGCCGTCGTCGGCGCGACGGAGGGGGTCTACGGCCCGCTGGTCGCCCGGGACGAGCTGGGCGGGGCACGCCCCTGGGGGCTGGCCCTCGCCGCCTTCGGCGTCGGCACCGTGCTCGGCGCGCTGCTGATGATGCGCTGGAAGCCGCGGAGGCTGCTGCTCGCCGGGACGATCTGCGTCTTCCCGCTCGCCGCGCCGTCGGCGGCGCTGGCGGCCCCGCTGTCGGTGACAGGGCTCGCGGCGGTGATGCTGCTCAGCGGAGTGGCGATAGAGGTGTTCGGCGTCACCTGGATGACGGCGCTCCATCAGGAGATCCCCGAGGACAAGCTCTCCCGGGTCTCCTCGTACGACTGGTTCGGCTCGACGGCGATGCTGCCGGTGGCGACCGCGCTCGCCGGTCCCGCCGAGAGCGCGTTCGGGCGCGGTACGGCGCTCTGGGGGTGCGCGGCGCTGGTGGTGCTGGTGACCGCGCTGGTGCTGCTGGTGCCCGACGTACGGAATCTGAGGCACCGTACCGGGAACGTCGTCGCGGGCCCGGCCAAGGAGCCGGCCGGGTCAGCCGATGCCGAAGGAGCCGTCGGGCGGCTCGGGTGACCCCTGGGCGTCCCGGTCCGTGACCGGCGCCGCCGCGCCCGTGAACCGGGTGAGCGCGGACCCGTGCTCCACCCGGGCGGGGAACGGGTCGGCGGAGACACGGCGGGTCAGGGCCGCGATGTCGAGGGGGGCGTCCGAGGCGAGCAGCACCACATTGCCGAACCGCCGTCCGCGCAGCACGGCCGGTTCGGCGATCAGGGCCAGCTCGGTGAAGACCGTCGCGAAGGTGGCGAGCTGGGAGCGGACGAAGGCGAAGGGCGTGCCGTCGGCGAGATTGGCGGCGTGGACCCCGCCGGGGCGCAGCACCCGGGCGGCGGCCCGGGCGTACTCGACCGAGGTGAACCGGGCGGGGACCCGCGCGGAGCGCGAGCTCCGGGGACCGTCGGCGCTCTCGGGACCGTCCGTGCCCTCGGAGGCGTCCATGCCGCCGAAGACGTCGGCGACGATGATGTCGGCCGAGTCGGCGGGCGCCTGTTCGATCCAGTCCCGGGCGTCCATGGCGTATGTCTCGATGCCGGAGCCGTCGGGGAGCGGCAGCTCCGCCAGGACCAGCGCGAGCAGTCGGCGGTCGGCCTCGACGGCGTGCTGCCGGGAGCCGGGGCGGGTGGCCGAGACATAGCGCGGCAGGGTCAGCGCGCCGCCGCCGAGGTGCACCACGTCGAGCGGGGCGTCGGCGTCGGCGGTGTGGACGTCGACGACATGGGCGAGCCGGCGCACATACTCGAATTCCAGATGGGCGGGCGCGTCGAGGTCGACATACGACTGGGGCGCGCCGTCGACGGTCAGCAGCCAGGCCCGCGCCCGGTCGACGTCGGGCATCAGCTTGGCGGTGCCGTAATCGATCGGCCTGGTCACGGGTACGGGCTCGTCCACGGGTCCATTGTCGTACGCGGCACGGGCCCGGCCCGCCCCGGGGTCCCGAGGGGGCGGGCCGGGCCCGCCCCCCTCGCCGGGCGGGGGGGCGGGATTCGCCGTCAGAGCAGCTCGGTCACGGTTCCCGCGCCGACGGTACGGCCGCCCTCGCGGACGGCGAAGCCGAGTCCGGGCTCCAGCGGGAGGTCGCGGCCGAGCTCGACGGTCATGGTGACCGTCTCACCCGGCCGGGCGATCCCCGTCTCCCCCAGGTCGATGTTCCCGACGACGTCGGCGGTGCGGATGTAGAACTGCGGCCGGTAGCCGGTGGACACCGGCGTCGTACGTCCGCCCTCCCGGCCGGAGAGCACGTACACCCGCGCGGTGAAGCGGCGGCCCGGGGTGATGCTGCCGGGCGCGGCCACCACATGTCCGCGCCGGGCCTGGTCCCTGGGCAGGCCGCGCAGCAGCAGGGCGACGCTGTCACCGGCCTCGGCGTACTCCATCGGCTTGCCGAAGGTCTCCAGGCCGGTGACCGTGGTGTCCCGGGGGCCGCCGTCCGCGCCGAGGAGCTGCACCTGGTCGCCGACGCGGACGGCGCCGCGCTCGATCGCGCCGGTGACGACGGTGCCGCGGCCGGTGATGGTGAGGACGTTCTCCACCGACAGCAGAAACGGCGCGTCCGTGTATCTGACCGGGATCGGCACATAGGTGTCGACGGCGTCGAGCAGCGCCTCGATCGCGGCGGTCCACCGGGGGTCTCCCTCCAGCGCCCTGAGCCCGGAGACCCGGACGACGGGCACGGCGTCGCCGCCGTAGCCGTGGGCGGTGAGCAGCTCCCGGATCTCCAGCTCGACCAGGTCGGTCAGCTCTCCGTCGCCCGCGTCGGCCTTGTTCAGCGCGACGACGATGTGGTCGACGCCGACCTGGCGGGCGAGCAGGACGTGCTCGGCGGTCTGCGGCATGACTCCGTCGAGCGCGGAGACGACGAGAATCGCTCCGTCGAGCTGTGCGGCCCCGGTGACCATGTTCTTGATGTAGTCGGCGTGGCCGGGCATGTCGACGTGCGCGTAGTGGCGGGTGTCGGTCTCGTACTCGACGTGCGCGATGTTGATCGTGATGCCGCGCGCGGCCTCCTCGGGGGCCCGGTCGATCCGGTCGAAGGGGACGAAGGCGCTGGTGCCGCGCGCGCTGAGGACCTTGGTGATGGCGGCCGTCAGGGTGGTCTTGCCATGGTCCACATGCCCGATGGTGCCGATGTTCAGATGCGGTTTGGTGCGGACGAATGCCGTCTTGGACATGGTTCTACCTCGGAATCGGTCGTACGACGTGTGTGAGGACCCCTGGGTCTTGCCGACCCTCCCCCTGTGGGGTCCCGCCGGACGATCCGGAAAGGGTCAGCTTCGCGCGCCGCTGTGGGACCGGGCCGGGCAGAAGGCGGCGACATGGTCCGATGCGAGGAGAACGGCAGCCTTCTTCGGCGCGTCCGCGACTGCGGAGTGCGCTGCGGGAACGGCGTACCGGGGCATGTGGAAGATGATCGCCGCAGGGACCTCCGGCGTCGAATGGTTTTCGCCGTCGGGCAGTTGGACGATCCGGCCATGGTCGCCGCGGCGGCTCCGCGCCCGTGCCACGCCAGGCTGCGGACGGTGCGCGGCACGGTGCGGGGCGGTGCGGCGGCACGGTGCGGCGGGGGTCGTCCGGCGCACATTACGGCGATCACATCCCGTTGTCGGTTACTCTCCCCGGATGTTCGAGCCCGCCTCCAGGCCATCCGCCGGTCTCGCCGTCCGCGCGACCAGAGTGCTGCTCTCGCCGTGGTCACGGCTGTCACTACTGGTGTTCGTACTGGCTGCGGCCGGGACGCTGGTGGTGCTGTACGAGCCACAGCGGCTGCTCTCGGACGGCTGGCCCACGGCCCAACTGGGCGGGGCGGCGGCGGTCCTGCTGTACGCGGTGGCGTACGGCGCGTGCACGGCGGCCTTCGTGCCCCGGCCGATACTGAATCTCGCGGCGGGCGCTCTCTTCGGCTCCCAGGCGGGCCTGGTCTCGGCTCTCGCCGGAACCGTGCTCGGCGCGGGAATCGCCTTCACCCTCGGACGGCTGCTCGGGCAGGACGCGCTGCGTCCGCTGTTGCGGGGCCGGGTGCTGACCGCCGCTGATTCCCAGCTGAGCGGCCATGGGTTCCGTTCGATGCTGGCGATACGTCTCTTCCCCGGAATCCCCTTCGCAGCGGCCAACTACTGTGCCGCCGTCTCCCGTATGGGTTATACGCCGTTTCTGCTGGCCACAGCCGTGGGCTCGATTCCCAATACGGCGGCGTACGTGGTCGCGGGCGCGCGGGCGGGATCTCCGACCTCCCCTGCATTTCTCATCGCGATGGGATTCATCGTGATCACCGGTCTGATCGCGGCGGCGGTCGCCTGGCGTAAACGTCATGGGCTGCGCAGGGCTTGAGGGGCTGTCCCCGGCCCGGCGGCGGGCAGCCGGGTGAACGACCCGCGAACATCCCACGAACGGACCACGGCGGCCGGATTCTCGGGGAGACGGGGCCGCCGGGGCCCGGCGACCGCCCCGCGCCGCCCGCGCCCGGCACGGCGTGCCATCGCACGTCATCGCCCGGTGGGTTGCCCGTCCTCCCCCGGCCAACGCGCCGCTCCCCGTTCACAGGAGAGCGCTACTCTTCCTCCACACTGGCGCACGATCGGTACACGATCGGTATCACTGCGCGCCGTCAGACGTGAATCTTTTCTTGGGTGGCGCGTTATTCCATGTCGTGGTTCGAATCATTCATTCTCGGGCTCGTCCAGGGGCTGACCGAATTCCTGCCGATCTCCTCCAGCGCGCATCTGCGGCTCACCGCCGCGTTCGCCGGATGGCCTGATCCGGGCGCGGCATTCACCGCGATCACCCAGATCGGCACCGAGGCCGCCGTGCTGATCTATTTCCGCGAGGACATCACCAGAATCGTGTCCGCCTGGTTCCGCTCCCTCACCGACAAGAGGATGCGCGGCGACCACGACGCCCGGATGGGCTGGCTGGTGATCATCGGCTCCCTTCCGATCGGCGTGCTCGGCATCACGCTCAAGGACCAGATCGAGGGACCGTTCCGCGATCTGCGGCTCATCGCGACCACGCTGATCGTCATGGGCGTCGTCCTCGGCATCGCCGACCGGCTGGCCGCCCGCGACGAGTCGGGCGGCAGACACCGCGCCGTCAAACAGCGCAAGACGCTCAAGGAGCTGAGCGTCCGGGACGGTCTGATCTACGGCTTCTGCCAGGCGATGGCCCTCATCCCCGGAGTCTCCCGCTCCGGAGCGACCATCAGCGGCGGCCTGCTCATGGGCTACACCCGCGAGGCGGCGGCCCGCTACTCGTTCCTGCTGGCCATCCCGGCGGTGCTGGCCTCGGGGGCGTACGAGCTGAAGGACGCGGGCGAGGGGCATGTCTCCTGGGGGCCCACGATCTTCGCCACCGTCATCGCCTTCGGCGTGGGGTACGCGGTCATCGCCTGGTTCATGAAGTTCATCACCACCAAGAGCTTCATGCCCTTCGTGATCTACCGCATCCTCCTGGGAATCCTCCTGTTCATCCTGGTTGGAGCGGGTGTGTTGAGCCCGCACGCGGGCGAGTCGGGGGGCTGACAGCCGTGTCGAGGGCTCGATCGGACTCTTCCGTGCCTAGAGATTTCCAGAGTTTTCCAGAGCCTGATCGAGCCTGCTCGACATGATCATCTCCCAGTCGTCTCCCATGGGGAGGGGCACGGCGAACCGGGGCCCCGCCCGTGCCCTCCACAGCCCTCCGCGGTCCTCCGCGCCGGGCGCTCGTCATGAGGTTCATCACTGCCGGGGGCTCGTCGCCCTCCGTGATCCATCGCGTACTTCCGGGAATCCTCCTGCTCATCCCGGTCGGAGCGGGCCTACTGAGCCCGCACACAGTTGAGTCCGGCGCTTGAGCCCCGCCGAAACACGGAGGACGGGTGTCCTCGGAGGCCGTAATCTGTTCGCATGTCCGCCCTTCCGCACGAGCCAGAGACTGCCCTGACCGCCGCCGAGCTCAATGCCCGCATCCGCGAGCTGTGGGCCGATGGGCGGCTGCCCGAAGAGCGTCGCGGGGAGTACGAGGCACTGGTGCTGAGGTGGGCGGCTGCCGCGCTGGAGCGGGTCGAGGACGACGTCGAGCGCGCCGCCTGAGAGCCGCGCGGCGGGCCGCGTCCGGGGCCGGGCGCTCACAAGCTCCGGGCCGCGTTCGGCTAGCCTGACCGCACGATGAACCGTTTGAGCACATCCTGGGGCGGCTTCACGCTCGCCCGCTTCCCCGAGGACCCCCGCGACACCCTCCGTGCCTGGGACGCAGCTGACGAGTATCTGCTGCGGCACCTCGCAGACGAGGGCGTGGACCTCTCCGGGGACGTGGTCGTCCTCGGAGACCGGTGGGGCGCGCTGACCACCTCGCTCGCCGCCCACCGTCCCGTACAGATCACCGATTCCTTCCTCGGCCAGGAGGCGACCCGGGCGAATCTGGCCCGCAACGGCCTCACCGGGCCGGACTCCGGCGCCGTACGGCTGCTCTCCGCCCGGGACACCCCGCCCGCGCGGATCGATGTGCTGCTGGTGCGCGTGCCGAAGAGCCTGGGGCTGCTGGAGGACCAGCTGCACCGGCTCGCGCCCGCCCTGCACCCGGGGAGCGTGATCGTCGGGACCGGGATGGTCAGCGAGATCCACACCTCGACGCTGCGGCTCTTCGAACGGATCATCGGCCCGACCAGGACCTCCCTGGCCGTGAAGAAGGCCCGGCTGATCTTCAGCACGCCCGATCCCGCGGTGGAGCGCACAGCAGGCCCCTGGCCGCTGCGGTACGCCCTGCCCGGCGATGTCGGCGTCGTGTCGGGCCGCACCGTGACCAACCACTCGGGCGTGTTCTGCGCGGACCGGCTCGACATCGGCACCAGGCTGTTTCTGCGCAGTCTGCCCGAGCGCCGGGGAGCCGAGCGGGTGGTGGATCTGGGCTGCGGCAACGGAGTCGTCGGGCTGGCCGCCGCGCTCGCCAATCCCGAGGCTTCGGTGACCTTCGTCGACGAGTCGTTCTCCGCCGTGGCGTCGGCCGAGGCCACCTATCGCGAGAACATCCCGGCCACGGGCCTCGGCGGCGCGGAGTTCCTCGTCGGCGACGGCCTCTCCGGCCTCGCGGACGGGTCGGCCGACCTCGTACTGAACAATCCGCCGTTCCACTCGCACCGGGCGACCACCGATACGACGGCCCGCCGGATGTTCACCGGAGCCCGCAGGGTGCTGCGGCCCGGGGGCGAGCTGTGGGTGATCGGCAACCGTCATCTCGGGTACCACGTCCGGCTGCGCCGGCTCTTCGGGTCCTGTGAGGTCATGGCGAGCGACCCCAAGTTCGTCGTGCTGCGGGCCGTCGCGGACTGACCCCCGGCCGGCGGCGGGCGGGACACCGGATCGGCGGATACGGGTGACGTATGCGCCGAGCCCTTGGCCTGGGAGCCCGTCTGCCCGACACTGACCCGATGACACAGCGCGTGGATCTCGCGACGGTGATGGACAGACTGGCCATCGATGAGCTGGTCACCCACTACGCGGTGGCCGTGGACGACGCCGACTGGAACGGCTACCGGACCCTGTTCACCCGGCACGCACGGGTGGACTACCGCGGTGCGGGCGGGGTCGAGGGCCCGGCAGCGGAGGTCGCCGACTGGCTGGCGGAGTCGATGCGGCTCTTTCCCGTACGACAGCATCTGATCGTCAACCGCAGGCTGCGCATCCAGGATCTGGGGGGCTATCCGGGTGACGGGGCCGAGCTGCGGGCCGACTACACCAACGCGCTGCGCGGCGAGTCCGGAGACGACGTCGTCTCGGGCGGTCGCTGCGCCTTCGGTGTGACGCGCACGGACGGCGGCTGGCGGCTGAGCGGGGTGATGGTCGAGGAGAAGTGGCGGCGCGTCGGCCGGGTGCTCTCCGGGTAGCGGGCCCCCGGTCCGCTGTCCGCCGAGGCGGCGGGCGGTCAGCCGTCCGGGCCGGGAGCTGTTGATCCGGGATCTCTCCGCACCCACACTGGAAGAGGCGCCTCTCGCGGTCCCTTCGAGACAGGCCCTAGGAGGCTCGGAATGCGGATTCCGGCCGACCGCCCGGAGCGGGGCGGCGGGCACGGCCCCGGGGATCACGATCCCCCTTGGGGGCCGCGCGCGCCCGGGAGCTCCGCGGAGCCCGGACCCTCGGCGCTCGCGATGTGGCGGAACCGCGCCGGGCGGCTGATCACGACCCCGGGCGGACGGTCGGCGGCGGCGGTGGTGGCCGGGGCGCTGCCCGTGCTCGCCTTCCCGGAGCCGTCCCTGTGGTGGTTCGCGTATATCGCGCTCGTGCCATGGCTGTTGCTGATACGCACCGCGCCCACCGGACGCCGCGCCGCGGTCGACGGCTGGCTCGGCGGTCTGGGGTTCATGATCGCGGTGCACCATTGGCTGATACCCAGCCTCCATGTCTTCACCGTGGTGCTGGCGGCCCTCCTGGGGCTGCTGTGGGCTCCCTGGGGATGGCTGGTCCACTCCCTGCTGGGGACCACGGCCCCGGCGGCGGGCCCGGACGGCGCTTCCCGGGCCCGGAGCCCGTCGCGAGCCGGATCGCGACCGCCCGAGGAGGAGGGCTCGGCAACCCCCGAACCGTACGGAACCGGAGCGGAGACCGGAAGCCTGCCCGAAGCGGGAGCCGAAACCGGAGCGAGAGCCGGAGCGGGAACCCGCAGCGGGACCCGAGCCGCAGCGGAAGCCCGCGGCGGGACCGGCCCCACACCCCTCACTGCCGCCGCCGCGATCGCGGTCGTCCCCGCCGGCTGGCTGATGATCGAGCTGGCCCGCTCCTGGGAGGGGCTCGGCGGCCCCTGGGGGCTGCTGGGGGCCAGCCAGTGGGAGGTCTCCCCCGCACTGCGGCTGGCCTCGGCCGGCGGCGTATGGCTGGTGAGTCTGCTGGTGGTGGCGGTGAACACCGCTCTCGCCGTGCTGATCGCGCTGCCCCGGGCCCGTACCGCCGTGCTCGGCGGCGTCCTGGTCTGCGCGCTGGCGACCACGGCGGTCTGGGCCTGGACGCCGGTGCCCGAGAAGGCCGGCCGGGCCCGGATCGCGATCGTCCAGCCCGGGGTGATCAGCGGCGAGGACAGCGTCGAGCGGCGCTTCGCCCGGGGTGAGGAGCTGACCCGGGAGCTCGCCGGCCAGAAGCTCGATCTGGTGGTCTGGGGCGAGAGCAGCGTCGGCGACGACCTCCGTGAGCGACCGGACCTCGCGGCCCGGCTGGCCCGGCTCTCCCAGCTGGTCGGCGCGGAGCTGCTGGTCAATGTGGACGCCCGGCGGACGGACGGTCCGGGCAGGGAAGGGATCTTCAAGAGTTCGGTGCTGGTGGGCCCCGCGGGCCCGACCGGGGACCGCTACGACAAGATGCGGCTGGTCCCCTTCGGCGAGTACGTCCCCGCCCGGGCGCTGCTCGGCTGGGCGACCTCGGTGGGCAAGGCGGCGGGCGAGGACCGGCTGCGCGGCACGCACCCGGTGGTGATGGACCTCGCGGACGGCGGCCCGCGCGTCGGGCCGCTGGTCTGCTTCGAGTCCGCTTTTCCCGATATGAGCCGCGCGCTGGTCCGGCGGGGCGCGGAACTGCTCGTCGCCCAGTCGGCGACCTCGACCTTCCAGGACAGCTGGGCTCCCGCGCAGCACGCCTCGCTGGCGGCGCTGCGGGCGGCGGAGAGCGGCCGGCCGATGGTGCACGCGACGCTCACCGGCGTGAGCGTGGTCCACGGACCCGACGGCGGCCGGGTGGGCGGAGTCCTCGGCACGAACCGCAGCGCCGCCGCCGTGTACGACGTTCCGCTGGCGCGCGGCACGACCGCGTACGTCCGGTTCGGCGGCTGGCCGCTGTACGGAGCGCTCGCCGTGCTCCTCGCGCTGTGCGCGCTGCGCGGAGCGCGCCGGTTCAGGCGGACTGCTCCAGCACCCTCAGCACCACCCGCTCGCACAGCTCATGGGTCCTCAGGGCGTCCTGGGCGCTGAGCGTCCTGCCCTCGCGTACGGCGTCGAGGAAGGTCAGCACCGCCTGCTCGATGCCGCGCTGCCGGGCGACCGGCACCCAGTCGCCGCGCCTGCGGACGCTCGGCTGCCCCTTGTGGTCGACGACCTCCGCGATATCGCGGACCACCCGCTTGGCGTCCTGTCCGGAGACCTCCAGGATCTCCTCGGTGGAGCCGCTCATCCGGTTCATCGCGCCGATGGCGGTGAATCCGTCGCCGGAGAGCGTCAGCACGACATGGTGTATCAACCCGTCGGCCACCCGGGCGCGCACATCCGTGTGCTCGACGGTGCCGGGCGCGAGGAAGCGCAGGGTGTCCACGACATGGATGAAGTCGTCCAGCACCATGGTGCGCGGCGCTTCGGGGAGTCCGACGCGGTTCTTCTGCATCAGGATCAGCTCGCGCGGGTGCTCCAGGCACTGGGCGTAGGGCGGCGCGAGCCGGCGGTTGAAACCGACGGCGAGGCTGGTGCCCCGGGTCTCGGCGAGGTGCACCAGCCGCTCCGAATCGGCCAGTTCATAGGCGAGCGGCTTGTCGACATAGGTGGCGACCCCCGCTTCGATGAGCGCCGTGACGATCTCGGCGTGCGCCGAGGTGGGGGCGTGGACGAACGCCGCGTCCAGGCCCGCGCCGAGGAGGGAGTCCAGGTCGGTGTGGAGCTGCCCGGCCGGGATGCGGTACGCGTCGGCGACCCGGGCCAGGGTCGCCGGGGTACGGGTCTGAAGGTGCAGCTCGATGCCGGGCAGCGCACCGAGCACGGGCAGATAGGCCTTCTGTGCGATATCGCCGAGACCGATGCAGCCGACCTTCACCAGGTGCCTCCCTTAGTCCTGAGCCATCCGCCCCTGAGGGGCCCGGTCAGCATACGTGCGCTGCGGCGGGCGCCAGTCGGCGATGCCGTCGAAGACGCGTACGGCCGCCCCGGGGCCCGGCTTCGCCGACAGGCCCATCAGGGTCTCGCGGGCGGCGACCGCCGGACGGCTGGAGAGCGACAGCAGCCGGGCCGTCCGGGCGGCCTTGCGGACGATCGACGTGGGCCGAACTCCGCGCGGGCTTCGCCGAACTGCTGCGGGGCATGCTCGGGCGGGAGCTGGGCTGACCGGGGTCACCGCCGGCGAGCCGGGGTCACTCGTCCGGGCCATCGCGGACCGGTACGCCGCGGAAAGGGGGCGCACGCGCGGCACAGTGATCTCCGTGGACCGTATGACAATCATCGCGAGGACGCTGACCGGCGCGGCCGTCTGGACCGTGGCCGGGCTGGCCGTCTCCGGCTGCGTGACTGTGACACCGCACCCCGAGCCCCTGGTCCGCGGCGGCCGGCCCGCGCCCGCCCTCGGGCCGCAGATCGTGCAGGGCCCGGCGCGTGAGGCGCTGGAGGCCCCGGTCCCGAAGCGCTCCACTCCGGCCCCGCCGCCCCGGCCCCGGGCGGCGGTGCCGGAACGGCGGACACCCCCGGCGGCCCCGGCCCCGGCTCCGGCCGTCCGTCGGACGGCCGCTCCCGCACCCGCCCCGACCCGTCCGCGCGCCCGCAAGCCGTCACCGCCCCCGGTCTCCGCGCCGCTGGACGTCTGCGCCCTGACCGAGACCTACGGCGGCTGGCGGCCCGGCAGCGCCCAGGCCCGGCTCTGCCGACAGCTTGTCGGGGGGTCGCGCCACCGGCCCTGAGCGAACGTCGCGCGCACATCCCGCCGATTCCGAGCGGCCATCGCGCGCCGCGAGCACACATCCGGCCGATTCCGAGCGGCCATCACCCCCGTGCGAGCACCCATCCCGCTGCCCCGGAGCGACCTCGCCCCCGTGCGCGAGCACCCCGCCGGGACGCACCCCGCCGTACCGGAGTCCCGGCCGTCCGGGACTCCGGTACCGCCGGGACGCACCCCGGCACCCCTCGGCTTGGCGCTCGCTCACCGCTCCCGCAGCGCCGTCTCCAGCCGTTCGACCGCGGCACGCACCCCGTGGCCGTATCCGTCGTCCCCCAGGGCGTCCATCGCGCCGCGCGCCCGGTCCAGATGGATGCGCGCGGTCTCGGGCCGCCGCAGCTTGAGATAGTCGGCGGCGAGCGCGAGATGGAGCGAGGGGAAGAAGGCCCGGACGGCGGGGGCGGCCCCCGGCCCGTCCTCCCCCGCGTCGCGCAGGCTCTCCGCCGCGGCCAGCGCTCTCAGATCCCAGGCCAGCTCGTCACCCGGGTCGTCCTGGGTGTCCGCCATGTAATGCGCGAGGGTGCAGCGGTGCAGGACCTCCCCCCGCTCCCCGATCTCCGTCCAGAGCGCGCCGAACCGATTCCGCGCCTCCTCACGGTCTCCGCCGTGCAGCAGCATGACCGCCTGCCCGATCCGGGTCATGACGGCGTCCCCCGACGCCTCCTGCTGCTCCACCATTGCGGCCTCCCACGTCCATACGGCGAACGGCGACGACGATCCACACAGCACGACGCTAACCGCCACAACGGACAAACCCGTACAGGCTCGGGCACTCGACCCGAGCCCGTGTCCCGGGAGAGGGATCAGCCCAGGTCGGGGATCCGCCAGTCGATGGGCTCATGCCCCTGCGCCGCGACCGCCTCGTCGATCTGTGTGAAGGGACGCGAGCCGAAGAACTTCTTCGCCGACAGCGGCGAGGGGTGCGCGCCCTTCACCACCACATGCCGGGTCTCGTCGATCAGGGGCAGCTTCTTCTGCGCGTAGTTCCCCCAGAGGACGCAGACGGCCGGGTCGGGGCGGGAGGCCACGGCCCTGATCACCGCGTCGGTGACCTTCTCCCAGCCCTTGCCCTTGTGGGAGTTGGCCTCGCCCGCGCGCACGGTCAGCACCGCGTTGAGCAGCAGCACGCCCTGCTCGGCCCACGGCATCAGATAGCCGTTGTCCGGGATGGGCAGGCCCAGCTCGGCATGCATCTCCTTGTAGATGTTCCGCAGCGAGGGAGGGGTCCTGACGCCGGGCCGCACCGAGAAGCACAGCCCATGCCCCTGGCCCTCGCCGTGATAGGGGTCCTGGCCGAGGATGAGCACCTTGACCTTGTCGTAGGGCGTGGCCTCCAGCGCGGCGAAGACCTCCTCGCGCGGCGGATAGACCGGCCCGTTCGACCGCTCCTCCTCGACGAACTCGGTCAGCTCCTTGAAGTAGGGCTTCGCCAGCTCTTCGCCGAGGACGCCGCGCCAGGACTCGGGCAGCAGGTCGGTGTCGGTCACGTCAAGAACCTCCGGGATGCGTTCAATTACCGATCACCGAACTTACCCGGAGCCACTGACAACGGCCCCCGATCCAAGGGTTTCCCCCGGCTACCAGCTGGTCTTCCGGTACAGCTCCCACAGCTGCATCACCGTCTGCGGGTCGAGCGCCCGCTCACCGCCGCCGATCTCCTCGCTCACCGCCAGATAGGTCTTGCCCTGCCACAGCGGCAGCAGCCGGACGTCCTCGGCGAGGATCTCCTGCGCCCGCTCGAAGTCCTTCGCCACCGCCGCGCGGTCGCTCTCGCGCCGGGACGCGGGCAGCAGCTCATCGGTGATCTCGGAGCTCTCATAGGGCGTGGCGAGCACATTGTTCTCACCGACGAACGGCGCGATGAAATTGTCCGCGTCCGGGAAGTCGGGGAACCAGCCCCGCCCGAAGACCGGGTAGTCGCCGCTCGTGTACCCCTTCTCGAACTCCTCCCACGGCTTGCCCCGTACGCTGATCTTGAACAGCCCCGAGGCCTCCAGCTGCCGCTTCAGTTCGCCGAACTCCTGCGCGGTCGCGGAGCCGTAGCGGTCGGTGGTGTACCAGAACTCCAGTTCCACCGGCTCCTCGATGCCCGCGTCCCGCAGCGTCTTCTCCGCCTTCTCCGCGCTCGGCTCGCCGTAGCGGTCGAAGAACTCGGTGCTGTGCCCGGCGATGCCCTTGGGGACCATCGAGTACAGCGGCTCGGCGGTGCCCTGGTAGACCCTGGCCACCAGGGCTCCCCGGTCCACGACCTGGGCGATGGCCCGGCGCACGGCGAGCTTGCCCGCCTGCTGGTCCTTGGAGTTGAAGACCAGATAGCGGATGTCCGCGCCCACGGTCTCGACCAGCCTCAGATGCTCGCTCCCCGCCTCCTTCTCCTGGAGCCCGACGACCTCCTTCGAGGTGAGGCCCCGGTAGGTGACGTCGATCTGCTTCTTCTTGAGCGCCTGGACCATCGAGTCGGAGTCCGGGTAGTAGCGGATGGTGATGGCGTCGTTCCGGCGCTCCGCGAACCCCTGGTAGTCGTCGTTCCGGCTCAGCTCCGCCTTGTGCCGCTTGGTGTACGAGTCGAGCACATACGGTCCGGAGCCGGTCAGCCCGCCGTCCGTACGGAGGCGGTTCGCCGGGTACTTCCCGGGCGGCACCAGGGAGGTGGCGGGCGTGGCCAGGATGAACGGGAAGGTGGCGTCGGGCGACTTGAGGCGGAAGGTCACCGTGCGCTCGCCGGTCGCCTCGACGCTGCGGAGGGAGTTCAGCAGACCACGGGGGCCGCCCGATACATCGATCCGCCGAATGCGGTCGATCGAGTGCTTCACCGCGGCCGCGTCGAGCTTCTCGCCGTTCGAGAACTTCAGCCCCGCCCTCAGCTCGCATACGTAAATCTTGTTGCCGGAGTCCTTGAAGCCACAGCGCTTCGCCGCGTCGGGCTGTGGTTCGGTGCTTCCCGTCGGAAAACTCAGCAGCGTCTGGAACACATTCCGGTACAGCTCCCATGAACCGTCCCAGGCGGCGGCCGGATCGAGTTTCGTGGGCTCACTCGTCGTTCCCACGAAAATCCGCTTCTTATCGCTGGATTCCGCATCGGAGAACAGGCCGCACCCCGCCAGCAGGGATATGGACGCCAGGGCTGCAGCGGCCTGCAGACAGGTCCGGTAGAACACGTGCACGCTCCTCGTTCAGCCGTGAGTTGGCCGACCATACCGCAGCGCCCTGCCGGGTCAACCGGACGGCCCGGCAGGGCACTTCACTCAAGAAGCGACAAACTGCACAGTTCGCTCAGTGCACCCCGGCATGGAGGAAGAGTCCCCCGTCGACCACCAGAGTCTGCCCCGTGATCCAATCCGACTGGTCGGAGGTGAGAAACGCGGCGGCGCCCCCGATGTCCTGCGGCATTCCGAGCCGCGCCAGCGGGTATGCCGCGGCGGCCTCGGATTCCCTTCCCTCGTAGAGCGCCTGGGCGAATTTGGTCTTGACCACCGCCGGCGCGATCGCGTTGACCCGCACCCCCGGCGCGAATTCATGCGCCAGCTGAAGCGTCAGATTGACCATCGCCGCCTTGCTCATTCCATAGGCGCCGATGAAGGGCGAGGGGGCGAGCCCCGCGATGGACGCGATGTTCACGATCGCGCCGCCGTTCTCCTTCTGCCAGGCCCGGTAGGTCTGCTGGGCGAAGCCGAGCGCCGAGATCACATTGGTCTCGTAGACCTTGCGCACGACATTCAGATCCAGCTCGGCCAGCGGCCCGTAGACCGGGTTCGTACCGGCGTTGTTCACCAGGAAGTCGACCCGGCCGAAGACCTCCATCGTCCGCGCCACGGCCGCCGCCTGATGGGCTTCGTCATGGGCCTTGCCCGCGACGGAGATCGCCCGGCCGGAGCCCAGCTTCGCCACCGCCTCGGCGAGGGCCTCCTCGCCCCTCCCAGTGATGCACACCCGGTCGCCACGGGCGATCAGCGCCTCGGCGACCCCATAGCCGATCCCCCGGCTCCCGCCGGTGATCAGCGCGACTTTTCCGCTCTCGGGCGCCTCTGCCTCTGCAGTCATGGTCTCGCTCCCCGGCTCAGTTGAGGGGCCCGCCGGCCACGTACAGGACCTGCCCGGAGACGAAGCCTGCGCCGTCCCCGGTGAAGAAGGAGATGGCGTTGGCGATGTCCTCGGGCTGCCCGACCCGCTGCACCGGGATCTGGGTCGCGGCGGCGGCCTGGAACTCCTCGAAGCCCATGCCGACGCGCTCGGCGGTCATGGCGGTCATCTCGGTGACGATGAAACCGGGGGCGACCGCGTTCGCGGTGATGCCGAACTTGCCGAGCTCCTTGGCGAGGGTCTTGGTGAAGCCCTGGAGCCCGGCCTTGACGGCGGCGTAGTTGGCCTGGCCCCGGTTGCCGAGCGCGGAGGAGGAGGAGAGCGAGACGATACGCCCGAATCCGGCGTCCACCATGTGCTTCTGGCACGCCTTCGTCATCAGGAACGCGCCCTTGAGGTGCACGTTCATCACGGTGTCCCAGTCGGACTCGCTCATCTTGAAGAGCAGATTGTCGCGGAGGACGCCGGCGTTGTTGACCAGGATCTGCGGTGCGCCGAGCCCGTCGGCGACCTGGGCCACCGCGGCCTCGACCTGGGCGCTGTCGGACACGTCGCAGCCGACCGCCAGGGCGGTGCCCCCGGCCGCGGCGATCTTCCCGACCGTGTCCGCGCACCCCGCCTCGTCGAGGTCGAGTACGGCCACGGCCCGGCCCTCGGCCGCGAGCCGTACGGCGGTTGCCGCGCCAATGCCGCGCGCCGCCCCGGTCACGATGGCGACACGCTGCTCGGTGGTGGACATGCTGGTTCTCCTCGCCCTTGAGTGCGGCTCACCCGGACTCCCGGACTCCCGTGCGCCCGATGGATGAGCGACCGCTTAGTACCTTCGGCAGACGAGACGCTAGAAGCCCCGGCACCCGGTGTCAACGGCCCACCGGGTGCGCCGGGTCACTCCCTCACCGCGTGGGGCCGGGCCAGGGCGCGTAGGAACGGAGTCAGCGCCGGACCGGGGCGCGTACCGACGGAGTCAGTACCGGGCGCGCGTACGGACGGGTCAGCGCACCAGCAGTCCGAGCAGCCGCTCCACCTCGGCCTCGGGGTCCGCGGTCAGCCCGGTGTGCACCGGCCCGGGCTGGACGACGGTGGACCGGGGCGCCATCAGCCAGCGGAATCGGCGTCCCGCGTCGTCATGGGACGCCTGCCCGGCCTCATCGCCGCCGCAGCAGACGTACTCGACGGCGCGCAGCGCGGCCCGTACGCCGACGATGTCCGCGTTCGGGTCCAGCGCCCTCAGCTTCCCCTCGTCGAGATGGGTGCGGGCGGCGACGAAGGAGCGGGCACGGCAGTAGACCACCACTCCGGCGTTGAAGCACTCTCCGCGCTCGACCCGGGGCACCACCCGCAGCAGCGCGTACTCGAAGACATCGCGTCCGGTCATGCGCTCGCGCCCTTCTCCGCGACCGGGACCGGGCGGCCCGGACGGCCGGTCAGCCAGCCGGGGGCCTGGGAGGGCCGCTCTGCGGTGGGTTCACCGAGGGTGATCCTGGTATGGATCGTCCCGGCGCGCGGCAGCAGGGCTTCCACATAGGCACGGCGCACGGCGTCCGTGGTGTCGAAGCCGGGTTCGTCCACCAGCCACTCATCGGGCACATCGGCGGCGACCTCGGTGAGCAGCTCCTCGGTCACCAGCGGGGCCAGTTCGGCCGCGGCGGACGCGATGTCCGGCTGGAAGCGGGCCAGCACATGGTCGGAGGCGTCGTAGGGCTTGGCCGCCGACGCGGCGGCGCCCGGCCAGTTGTGGTGCCAGATCATGGTGGCCCCGTGGTCGATGAGCCAGAGGTCGCCGTGCCACACCAGCATGTTGGGGTTGCGCCAGGAGCGGTCCACGTTGTTGATCAACGCGTCGAACCAGACGACCCGGCCCGCTTCGGCGGAGTCCACCTCGTAGGCCAGCGGATCGAACCCGATCGAGCCCGGCAGATAGTCCATGCCGAGGTTCAGTCCGCCGCTGGCCTTCAGGAGCTCCTGCACCTCCTCGTCGGGCTCGCCGAGCCCGATGACGGGGTCGAGCTGGATCCGCGCCAGCTCGGGCACCCGCAGCCCGAGCCTGCGGCCGAGCTGTCCGCAGACGACCTCGGCGACCAGGGTTTTGCGGCCCTGTCCGGCGCCGGTGAACTTCATGACGTAGGTACCGAGATCGTCGGCCTCGACGATGCCCGGGAGCGAGCCGCCCTCACGCAGGGGCGTGACATAGCGGGTCGCCGTGACTTCGGGGAGCATGGCCCCACAGTACTTCGCGACGGCTCGGGGAGATCGCGGGGACCGGGCCCCGCCCCGTGGAGCGGCCCTCGCCTCCTCCCCGTCCCTCGCCGTCCCCGTCCCTCGCCTCCTCCCCGTCCCTCGCCGTCGCCGGACCGCGGGTCCCGCCCCGCCCGTACGGCCGCTGTCACCAGGCCAGTGCTCCCCCGCCGGCGCCGGCCGCCGAAATCCGGTTGCGCGGCCGTGTGCGGCGATGTCAACGATGCCCCATGAACGACTACGCGCACGGCGGCCCGACCGAGGACGCCGTCAGGATCCCCGAGTTCCCCGACCAGTTCGCCCGTACCCACCGCTTCTCGCTCGGCGTCCCCCGGCGTTTCACCGTCTCGCCCGACGGCCGTCGGGTGCTGTTCCTCCGCTCCCCCGGCGGCGACGACCCGGTGAGCGGAGTCTGGCTGTACGAGTCGGGGCGGGAGCGGCTCATCGCCGACCCACGGGCGATGGCGGCCGGTCCGGCCGAGGTGCCCGAGGAGGAGCGGGTCCGCCGGGAGCGCGCCCGTGAGACCTCGTCCGGGGTGGTGGCGTACGCGACCGACGCGGAGGCGCGGCTCGTCGCCTTCACGCTCGGCGGCGAGCTCTGGACCGTACGCACCGACGACGGGCGCGGCCCCCGGCGGGTCCCGACCGCGGGCCCGGCGGTCGACCCGCGCCCCTCGCCGGACGGCGAGTCGATCGCGTACGTCACCGGCGGCGCGCTCCATGTCCTGCGCCTCGGCGGCGGTGATCTGACGCTGGCCGCGCCGGAGGGCCCCGGGGTGAGCTACGGCCTGGCCGAGCACGCGGCGGCGGAGTCGATGGGCCGGAGCCGGGGCTACTGGTGGTCGCCCGGGAGCGATGCCCTGCTGGTCGCACGGGTGGACGACACCCCGGTGCGGCGCTGGTACATCGCCGATCCGGCCGACCCGGCGAAACCGCCCCGGGCCATCCCCTATCCGGCGGCGGGCACGGCGAACGCCGAGGTGTCGCTGCGGATCGTGCGGCTGGACGGCACGACGGCCGAGGTGCGGCTGCCGGCCGCCGCCGACGAGAGCTCCCATCCGCCGGGGACCTGGACGGACACCGCCTTCGAGTATGTGGCCTCGGCCGGCTGGGACGGGTCCGGCCCCTATGCCCGGGTGCAGACCCGCGATCAGCGCACCGCCGTGACTCTGGCGGTGGATCCGCTGACGGGCGGGACCGAGCCGCTGGACTCGGAGCACGATGCGGCCTGGGTGGAGCTGGTGCCGGGCCTTCCGGGCCGTACCGCGTCCGGCGCCGCGATCACGGCCCGCACCGCAGGCGACGGGCTGCGGGGGCTGCGGATCGACACGGCCGACTCCCCCGCGGGGGTCCATGTCCGCGAGGTCCTCGCCGTCCATGGCGAACGGGTCTGGTTCAGCGCCAACGAGGACCCGTCCGAGGTGCATGTCTGGTACCACGACCCCGCCGCCGGGTTCATCCGGCTGAGCGAGGGCCCCGGGGTCCATCTGGCCGAGGCGGGCGGGGACACCGTCGTCCTCGACAGCCAGACGGAGACGGGCCGGACGGTGACCGTGCTCGAAGGCGGCGTGCCCGCCGGGCGGATCGCGGTCCTGGCCGAGGAGCCGGTGGTCGCCCCCCGGCCGGTGCTGCTCTCGCTCGGCGAGCGCGAGCTGCGCGGTCAGCTCTACTTCCCCTCCTGGCACCGGCCGGGCTCGGGCCGGCTGCCGGTGCTGCTCAATCCGTACTCGGGGCCTCAGATGCAGCTGGCGGTGCGGGCGCGCGCCTGGTGGACCTGTGTCTCGCAGTGGTTCGCCGAGCAGGGCTTCGCCGTGCTGACGGTGGACGGCCGGGGCACCTCCGGGCGCGGCCGGGAGTGGGAGAAGGCCGTCCACGGCGACCGGCTCGCCCCCGTGCTGCGGGATCAGATCGACGCGCTGCACGCGGCGGCCGAACGGTACCCCGATCTCGACCTCGGCGCGGTCGCGATCCGCGGCTGGTCCTACGGCGGCTATCTCGCGGCGGGCGCGGTGCTGCACCATCCCGAGGTCTTCCACGCGGCGTCGGCGGGCGCGGCCCCGACCGATCGCAGGCTGTACGACACCCACTGGGAGGAGCGTTTCCTCGGACACCCCGAGGTGTTCCCCGAGGCGTATGAGCGCAGCTCACTGGTGCCGTACGCGCATCGGCTGAGCCGTCCGCTGCTGCTGACGCACGGGGTGGCCGACGACAATGTGTTCTTCGCCCACACCCTGCGGCTGTCCGCCGCGCTGCTGGCGGCGGGCCGTCCGCACAGTGTGCTGCCCCTGTCGGGTGCGAGCCATACGGTCACCGGGCGGGGGCAGGCGAGCAGTCTGCTGCGGCTGGAAGCGGCGTTCCTTAAAAGATCCTTGAGAACAGCGTGAATCTGAACTCCTCGGCGGCGCAGCTCGTACATCATCACGAACGACCGGCCGATCGGGCCGTACGGGACCGCGCAGACAGAGGAGTCACCAGATGACCGCTTCGAGCGAGCTGTCCAGGAATATCACCCGCCGCACCGTCGTCGCCGCGGCGGGCGGGGCCTCGCTCGCCGTCGCGCTCACCGCGTGCGGCGGGTCGGACGAGACCACGGTGAAGACGGGCGACGCTCCGGAGGGCGGGAGCACCGGCGGGAACACCGGCGGGAGCCCCAGCGGCGACTCGGGCGGAGGCGGCGGCAAGGAGATCGCGAAGGTCGCGGACATTCCCGAGGGCGGCGGCAAGGTCGTCGGCGATGTGGTGATCACCCAGCCGAAGGCCGGGGAGTTCAAGGCGTTCTCGTCCAAGTGCACCCATCGGGGCTGCGCGGTCAAGGACGTCTCGGACAATCTCATCAACTGCCCCTGCCACGACAGCCGTTTCGACGCGAGCGACGGCAGCGTCAAGGGCGGCCCCGCCACCTTGCCGCTGCCGCCCACGGCGATCACGGTCGACGGGGGCTCGATCAGGCTCGCCTGAGCCGCCTCAGCTGAGCCGCCTCAGCTGGGCCGCCTCAGCTGGGCCGTCGCAGCTGAGCCGCCCTCAGCTCCGTATCGCCTGCCGCCAGCAGGAGAGGATCTCGTCGCTGGTGGCGATCGTGGCGACGAGCGCGAGGGTATGACGGATCATCGCGGGGGTGTATTCGGCGGGCACCCCCGCGATGGCGTCGCTCGCGACCACCGCCGTGTAGCCGAGGTTGACGGCGTCGAAGACGGCGTTGGGGACGGCCACATTCGCCGAGACCCCGCAGATCAGGAGCGTACGGCAGCCGAGATTGCGCAGCAGCGCGTCGACGTCGGTGCCCGCGATGGGCGACAGGCCGTGCAGCCGCCGTACGACGAGGTCCTCCTCGGCGACCTCGATCGGCGGTGCGACCCGGACGGCGGTGGTGCCGCAGTGCTGCTGTACGGGCAGCCTGCCGGCGGCGTGGAACAGCCGGGCGTTATGGCTGGAGCCCCGGCCGTCGGGCCGCCGTTCGGCTATCGCGTGGATCACCTGGACGCCGATGCCGTGGGCCCCCGCGACCAGCCGCGCGATGTGATGGAGCGCGCCGGACGAGCGGGCTTCGGCGGCGAGTTCGGGCAGGGCGCTCTGTTCGCCCACCACTCCGCGCTGGCATTCGACGGTGAGCAGCGCGGTGGTCGCCGGTTCGAGCTGGGCTGCGAGCTGTTCGACGGACGGCATGGCTCCCCCCTCTTCTCCGGTTCTTCCCCCGGGGAGGCTTCATGAAGCCGGTGCCATTGCACGAGCGGGAGAGAGCCTCCATGATTTCTGACGCAACGTCAAACCTGAGCGCTCCGGACCGTAAAGGATCATTCAGGACCGCGTAAGACCGTGTAAGACCGCATGGGATCGCATGGGATCGCACAGGAGAGGGGCCGCCATGGCCGCCGAACAGCGCCGGGGCCGCCGGATCATGATGACCTCCGGCGAACTGGACGCCTTCCTGGCCGGAGCCCGCACCTGCCGGGTGGCGACCGTCTCCGCCGCCGGCCGTCCGCACATCAGCCCGCTCTGGTTCGTCTGGGACGGCGCCTCGCTCTGGCTCTACTCCCTCACCCGCAGCCGCCGCTGGGCGCAGCTGCGCGGTCAGCCGTGGCTCGCGGCGGTGGTCGACGCGGGCGAGGAGTACGGGGAGCTGCGCGGGGCCGAGCTGTCGGGCCCGGCGGTCTTCGTCGGCGAGTCCCCACGCACCGGGGAGCCGTGCGCCGAACTGGAGCGGCCGGAGCGGCTCTTCGCGCGGAAGTACTTCGGGCTCGACGGGATGCCGTACGACGGACGGCACGGGTGGCTGCGGCTGACGCCGGACGCGATCGCCTCCTGGGACTTCGGAAAGCTCCGGGCGCGCTGAGGACGGCCGGGGGACGGGATCGCGCCCCGGCCCGCCGCGCGGTTACGGCCCACCGCCCACGGCTTACGGCTCCGATCGCGGGGCGGGCCCGACCGCCGCGCGCAGGGCCTCGACCGCCGCCCTGATGGACGGTCTGCGATCCGCGTCCGTACGCCAGGCCGCGTACACATGCCGCTGCATCCGGTGCCGTACGGGCACGAGCGCCACCCCCTCCAGCACCGGACCCCGGCCGAGGCGCGGCGCCACGCAGACCCCGAGCCCCGCCGCGATCAGCGCGAGCTGGGTGTGGTGCTCGGCCGCCAGATGGGGGATCCGGGGCTCGATCCCCCGGGAGCGCAGGGTGAACATCAGCCAGTCGTGGCAGAACTCGCCCTCCGGCCAGGAGACCCAGTCGTCGTCCGCGAACTCCTCCAGATCCACTTCCGAGCGGCCCGCGAGGGGATGGTCCCGGCGCATCGCGACATCGGGCACGTCGTCGAACAGGTGCACCTGGGTGAGCCCGCCGGGGACGGGCAGCCGCTTATTGCTCCAGTCGAGCACCACGGCGAGGTCGAGATCGCCCCGGATGACCCCTGCGAGGCCCTGCTCGGGCTCCAGCTCCCGGGAGTGGACCCGCAGCTCGGGGTGGTCGGCGCGGAGCGCGGCGATCGCCGCGGGGAACAGCCCCCGCGCGGCCGTGGGGAACGCCCCGATCCGGACCTCGCCGACGACCTGGCCGCGCTGGGCCTCGATGTCGGACTGGGCCAGCTCCACCTGGGAGAGGATGCGGGCCGCGTGGTCGGCGAGCAGCCGCCCGGCGTCGGTGAGCCGGACGCCTCGGCCGTTCTTGGCCAGCAGCTGCTGGCCGACCTCGCGTTCGAGCTTCGCCATCTGCTGGGAGACGGCGGAGGTGGTGACATGCAGCCCGTCAGCCGCACCGCTGACCGAGCCGTGGCGGGCGAGGGCGTCCAGGGTCCGTAGGCGCTCCAGATTCAACATATAAGAGATGCTAAAGGAAACCTCCAACGAATTCTCGCTTGTTCTACAAGGTTGAGGTGGGTGAGGGTAGGGCCCATGACCTCCGCCTCCGCCGCCTCCGCCCCGCCCGCAAGACCTCTCGGCCGCCCCCGGCTGGACTGGCGTATCCGCTTCGCGGTCCTCTCCGTGGTGTGGGGCTTCAGCTTTCTGCTCATCAAGGTCGGCACCGAGGGGTACGCGCCCTTCCAGGTCACCTTCGGCAGGCTGTTCTTCGGTACGGCGGTACTGGCCGCGGCGATGGCGGTGCGGCGGGAGCGGCTGCCGCGCGGAGCCCGCGTCTGGGCCCATCTGACGGTCGCGGCGCTGCTGTTGAACGCGGTGCCGTTCTCGCTCTTCGCCTACGCGGAGCTGACCATCCCGTCCACCCTGGCGGGCATCTGCAACGCCACGTCCCCGCTGTGGGGGATGCTCCTGTCGCTGGTGGCGCTCTCCGAGGACCGGCCGACCCGGCGCAGGGTCGCGGGGCTCGGCGTCGGCTTCCTCGGGGTGCTCACCGTGCTCGGCGTATGGCAGGGCTTCTCGGGGCTCGACGCCCGGGGCACGGCGATGGCGCTGCTCGCCTCGGTCTGCTACCCGATCGGCTGGATCTACGTCCGCCGCACGCTCGCGGGCACCGGGCACTCGCCCCTCTCCCTCATGGGAACCCAGCTGCTGCTCGCCACGGTTCAGCTCGCCGTCGTCACCCCGCTGTTCACGACCATGCCCACATCGTTCCCGCTGACGCCGCTGCTGGCGGTGGCGGCGCTGGGCGCGCTGGGCACCGGGTTCGCGCTGCTGCTCCAGTACCAGCTGGTGGACGAGGTCGGGCCGACCACGGCGCAGATGGTGACCTACTTCATTCCGGTGATCGCCACGGCGGCCGGGGTCGCGCTGCTGGGCGAGCGGCTGAGCTGGAACACCCCGGTGGGCGCGCTGATCGTGCTGGCGGGGGCGGCGCTGACGCAGAGCCGCCCGGGACGGGCCGACGCGGCACGGCGGGTGATACGACGGCCGGGCGCGGCGGAACGGACCGCGCCCGGGACGAAGGAACCCACGAAGGAACCCACGAAGGGGCCCGCGAAGGAACCCACGGCGGCTCGGCCGTAGCCGCTCGGCACTCGGCACTCGGCAGGTATGAGGTACGGGCGGGGTTCCCGGACATCGGCCGCGGTCAGCCGTAGGCGCGGGCCGGGGCGGGCCCGGCGGCCGACGCGATCGCGTCGGCGATCCGCGGGATGTCCTCCGCCGCCAGCCCCGAGACGGTCACCCGCACCCCGGGCGGCGCGGACATCCGGAAGCGCGCCCCCGGGGCCACCGCCCAGCCCGCGTGCAGCAGCCGGGCCACGGTGCCGGTCTCATCGGGCACCGGCACCCAGACGTTCATCCCGCTGCGCCCATGGGCCTCGACGCCGTGTCCGGCCAGCGCCTCGATGAGGGCGTCGCGCCGGGCTCCGTACGAGCGCGCCACCGCGCGGGAGTCGACCGCTCCCGAGGCCCACAGCTCGGCCAGGGCGTGCTGGAGAAGTCGGCTCACCCAGCCGGGTCCGAGCTGCTGCCGGCCGCCGAACCGGTCGACGGTGACGGCGTCGCCGGTCAGCACGGCGACCCGCAGATCGGGTCCGTACGCCTTGGCCGTGGAGCGCACGAAGGCCCAGCTGTCGGTGGTCCCGGCCAGCGGGTGCAGCGGCTGGTCGACGATGGCGTGCCCATGGTCGTCCTCGATGAGGAGGGTGCGCGGGAACCGGGCGAGCACCGCGCGCAGCTCGGCCGCACGGGCCGCGCCGACGACGGCCCCGGTGGGGTTCTGCGCGCGGTCGGTGACGATGAGCGCCCGGGCGCCCCCGGCGAGGGCCCGTTCCGCTTCGGCGGGGAGGGGACCGTCGTCGTCCACCCTGACCGGCACGGGCTTGAGCCCGAGGGCGGACACCAGATCCAGCAGGCTTCCCCAGCCGGGGTCCTCGACCGCGACCATGTCACCGGGCCGCAGATGAGCGGCGAGGACCCGCTCGACGGCGTCGAGCGAGCCCGAGGCGACGGCGATCGGGCCGCCGGGCACCCCGTCGGCGTCCAGCGCGGCTCTGGCCAGCTCCGCGAACCGCTCGTCGACGGGGTCCTGTCCGTACAGCCCCGGCCGCCGCTCATGGAGCCGGGCCGCGGCGGCGAGGGCCTCATGGAGCGGGGGCAGCAGCGCGGGGTCGGGGTTGCCCTCGCTCACATCGCGTACGCCGGGCGGGGCCTGCACCCCGAGCGATCCGCGCGCGGTGCTGGCGGGCCGCGCACGGACCCGGCTGCCCCGGCGGCCGGCGGTCTCGATCACCCCGCGCTCGCGCAGGACGCGGTAGGCGGCGGCGACGGTGTTCGGATTGACCCCGAGCAGACCCGCCAGCCCCCGCATGGGCGGCAGCAGACGGCCGGGCTCCAGATCCCCGGAGCCGACGCCGCGCTCGATGCTCGCGGCGATCTCCGATGCGCGCCGACCAGTGATCCGATACTCTCCTAGCACAAACACGATTATGCACTAGTGCAATGGAGGAGCGCAAATGCCGGACGCCTACGAGCCGACCGAACGCACCGTCCCCACCCGCTCCAAGGAGCGGGCCGCGTACGACCACGCGATGGTCCACTCCATTCTCGACGAGGCGTACCTCTGCCATCTCGGCTTCGTACGGGACGGCGCTCCCGTGGTGCTGCCGACGCTGTACGCGCGGCTGGGGGACCGGGTGTACTTCCACGGCTCGACGGGGTCCCGCCCGCTGCGGATGGCGGGGGCGGCCGATCCGGGCCTCGCGGTCTGTCTGACGGTGACCCATGTCGACGGGCTCGTGCTGGCGCGTTCGGCGTTCCACCACTCGATCAACTACCGCTCGGTGATGATCCACGGCACGGCGTATCCGGTGACGGACCCGGAGGAGAAGCGGACCTCCCTGGACGTGCTGGTCGACGCGGTGGTCCCGGGCCGCTCCCAGGACTCCCGCCCGGCGAATCCGCGCGAGCTCGCGGCGACGGCGGTGCTGCGGCTGGATCTGAACGAGGTCTCGGCCAAGGTCCGCACCGGCCCGCCGAACGATGAGCCGGAGGACCTGGAACTGCCGTACTGGACGGGGGTCCTGCCGGTGGTGAAGTCGTACGGCGCCCCGATTCCGGCGCCGGATCTGGCGCCGTCCGTCGCCATACCGGAGTACCTCACCGGCCGGTGAGGGACTCCGCCGGGCCGAGGGGTGCGGGCGTTCGCCCGGGTGCGGGCGTTCACCCGGGTCCGGGCGCGGACCGGGGTACCGGACCGTGGCTGGCGTGGGCGGCCCTGTCGGGTGCCCCGCCCGTACCGGCCCCGGGTCCGGGTGGCGATGTCGGCACCGGCACCGGGTTCGGATGGCAGTGCTGGGCACCAGCGGCCCATCCCGGCACCGGGTCCCGGTCGCCCGGCCTGTGCCGGCCCGTCCCGGGCCGCCGCCCCGCCCGGCACCCGCCGACGGCGAACGCCCCCGGCTCAGACCCGCGAGGGCCTGCGCCCCGCCCGGGTCTCCGTCCACGCCAGCGCCGCCACCGCCGACAGCAGCAGCCCGGTGCCCAGCACCGTCGCCGTGGTGAGCCGCTCCCCCAGCACCGTCACCGCGATCACCGCGGCGCTCACCGGCTCCAGAAGCATGATCACCGAGACCGTGGCGGCCCTGACCACCGCCGCCCCCGCGAAGTAGAGGACATACGCCAGCGCGGTCGGCACCGCGGCCACATAGGCCAGCAGCCAGAGCACCCTCACCGGGTCCTCCGTCTGCGGGAGCACGCCCTCCGCCAGCGCCATCGGCAGCAGCCCCACCGCGCCGATCGCGAACGCCCAGGCCGTGGTGGCCAGCGAGTCCCCGCCGCCGCTCCGGCCCAGCCACCGGGCGAGCAGGGTGATCGCCGCGTATCCGGACGCGGAGAGCAGCGCCAGCACGATCCCGGCCGGGCGGACCGTACCGCTCTCGCCGCCCAGCACCAGGACCGCCAGACCGCAGAGCGCCCCGGCGACGGCGGCCAGACCGCCCCGGCCGAGCCGCTCCCCCATGGTGAGCCGCGCGCCCACCGCGATGAGGACGGGGCCCGCGCCCAGGGTGACGACCGTGGCGACGGCGAGCCCCGTCGCCTCCACGGCGGCGAAGTACGCGCTCTGGAAGACGGTGAGCCCGACCCCCGTACCGAGGATCCGGATCAGCCGGCGGCGACGGGGCTCGACGGCGTTCGCGGGCCGTGCGCGCCGGGTCCGCAGCGCGAGCGCTCCGAGCAGCAGCACCAGCCCGCCGGCGCAGCGCCAGAAGGAGAGTGCGAGAGCGCCGAGATCGCTCACCCGGAAGACCAGCGAGGCGGCGGCGCCCGCGGTCCCCCAGGCGACTCCGGCGATGACCAGATAGAGCAGACTGCGCCCGACAGGGGCGAGTACGGCGGATTGCGCGGACACACCGGCAGCGGAGGCCGGGGAAGCGGGGGAAGCCGGGGGGAATTTCGACACGTGACGTCTCCGTGTGAAGAACGGGATGGTGGTCGCTCAGCTCCGTCACGCGGGCAGCGACGAGCCGCTCGGGGACACCCCGAGCCCGGTCTTCGTCAACGGTCTGCCGCCCGCGCTAGGCGGCAGGAGGCGGAAGCACGGTCGAATGCATGTCGATCACCCTATGCGCCGGTGCGCGGGGCCGACAACTCCCCCGCCGCGACCGGCGGAACGTCCGGTGCCACGGGTGCCACGGGCCCGGGCGACGGCGGCTTCGGGGCCTGGGACTGCGCGATGAACGCCCCCAGCAGCACCAGCGCACCGCCAAGAATCTGCGGAAGCGAGAGATGCTCGCGCAGCAGCACCCAGGCCAGCACGGTCGCGATGACCGCCTCCAGGCAGGCCACCACCCCCGCCACCTGCGGCGACAGCTTCCGCACCGAGATCACGCCGGTGACGTACGCGAGCACGGTGGCGATCAGCACCACCCAGCCGAGCAGCAGCCAGGCCGCCACCCGGGTACCGCCCATGTCCACGTCCCCGCCCAGCAGCGAGAAGTCCATCTGCCAGGGGCGCGAGACGACCGTGAGCACCGCTGTGCCGATGAGGAGTCCGTACGCGATGACGCCCAGCGGGTCGGCCCGGTCCTCGCCGTCGTCGCCGTGGTCGGAGAGGATGAAGTAGCAGGCCTGACAGCAGGCCGCGCCCAGCGCGAGCAGCAGTCCGAGCACATCGAAGCTCAGCCCGGCCCAGACCTCGACCACACACGCGAGACCGGTGACCGCGAGCACCACGCCCGCCACGGCGGCCCGGGTGACGGGCCTGCGCTGGACGAAGCGGATCCAGCCGAGGACCAGCGCGGGGCCGAGGTATTCGACGAGGAGCGCCACACCGACGGGTATCCGGGAGATCGACGCGAAGTAGAACGCCTGGACGCCCGCGACGGCGAGCAGTCCGAAGCCGAGGAGGAAGACGGGTTTGCGCCGCAGCAGATCGCGATGGCGCCAGGCCAGCGGCAGCATGATCAGCGCTGCTCCGGCCGCCCTCAGCCACACCATGTGCAGCGGGTCGAGACCCGCCTCGATCAGCGGCTTGGCCGCGACCCCCGACCCACCGAACGCGAACGCGGAGGCCAGGGCGATGCCCAGACCCGCGTTCCTCCCCTTAGACGCGTGCATCGGCACATCATGACAGTGTCGGTCAGGACCGTCGACCCTGTTGCACATGTCGAGACGACGGGCCCGTGCCGCCGGCCCGGCGACCGGCCGCCAGGCGACCGCCGGTCACGCGACCGCTGGTCAAGCAGCCGCCCCTCGGACGACCGGCCTTCAGACGACCGGCCTTCAGACGACTGCCCCTCGAACCAGCGGCCTTCGGATGGCCGCCGTTCAATCGACCGGCCTTCAGACGTCCTCCATCCGCCGGCCGAGCCGTCCCGCGTCCACCCCCGCCCGCCGCAGCACCTCCACCGCCCGGCAGTCGGAGTCATCGGCCAGCGAGGCGAGCAGATCGACGCCCGCCACCCGGTTCGCGCCGCGCAGCAGGGCCCGCTCCAGCGCCCCCTCCAGCGCCGCGACCGCCGACGGCGACCATCCCGGCGCCCCCAGCCCCGTACCCCGTACGGCGGGAAGCGCGCCGGAGTCCTCCACCGAGCCCTGCCAGCGCAGCCCGTATCCGATGCTGCGCTGGACGAGATAGCCGAGCACCCGGGCGACCCGGGGGCCCGGCCCGAGCGCGGCCCGGACCTCGGGGTCCGTCTCGATCAGCGAGTGCAGCAGATGGGCGGTGTCGATCTGGCGGTCCCCGTCCCGCACCGCCCTCCGGCGCGCGCCCGCGATCACCGAGGCCAGCTCCACGGTGAGTCTGGCGTCCAGTTCGGCACGGGTCACGGCGGGCTGCCCGGGCAGCCTCGGGGTAGGGATCTGCACATCTCCCACCTCATCAGGCGGCGCGCGCCCGTGCGTCCCCGCAGAGTCCTATTCGCCCATCCCGCGCAAGTCTGGGACGGACCATAGATTTCTCCTCCTTACGGATGAGATCGGGACAGTTCCCTCTCGGGGTGCGCGAGCCGTCTTGCCCTCCGCCGGCCGCCCGTTCCGCGATCCGGCCGCCCGGCCGCCACCCGACCGGATCTGACTGTTCATCAGCATTGAATGTTCGACCGAGTACGGCTACGTTCCGCGACACCGTGAGCCGACTTGGAGGGGTGGTCGTATGGCCGAAGTCACCGCCGAGGCCCGTATCGAGGCACCGCCGGAGAAGGTCTGGGCCCAGCTGACGGACTTCACCGGCTTCGGCCGCTGGAACGCCATGCACACCGGCTTCCCCCACGGCGCCCCCACCGTCCTCGAACAGGGGATCACCTATGCGGAAAGCATGAAGCTCATGGGCTTCCCCGCCGAGGTGACCTGGACGGTGGTCGAGTTCGAGGCGGGCCGGGTGCTGGCGGTCAAGGGCATGGGCCCGATGGGCGTCACCGTCGGCAACCGCTACTCCCTCGCCCCGGACGGGGCCGCGACGCGGGTGCGGATCGACGGCGAGTTCACCGGCGCGGCGGTCTCGCTGATGGCGGGCAGACTCAAGGAATCGGCGACGGAGGCCCTCCAGGAGTCCCTGCGGAAGCTGGCCGGACTGGTCTCATGACGGCATGAAGGCATGACGGCAGAACGACATGACAGCAGGACGGCCCGGCCGCGGAGCCCCGTGTCCGGGGTCCCTGCGGCCGGGCCGCCGCGCCGGGTCAGTGCTCGTCGGCGAGGATGAGATACAGCTTCTTCCGGGCCTCGTTGATGACCCCGACGGCCTTGGTGCGCTGCTCGGCGCTGCCGGCCTTCCACACCTGACCGAAGGCTTCCATGAGCCCCCAGCCGGCCTGCCGGATCTCGTTGACGGTCTCCCAGTCGACCCCGCGCCCAGCCTCTTCCCATGGGGCGTCGGGTCCCGCCTCGGCCTCGGTGCGCCCGGAGTCCGTGAGCGTGAACAGCTTCTTGCCGCCCTCGCTCACGCTGACGATCAGCCCCTCGTCCTCCAGCAGCTGAAGGGTCGGATAGACCGAGCCGGGGCTGGGCTTCCAGGCTCCGCCACTGCGCTCGTCGATCTCCTGGATCATCTCGTACCCATGCATCGGACGGTCCTTGAGCAGCGCCAGGATCGACGCACGCACATCACCGCGCCGCGCCCTGCCCCGGCCGCCCCGCCCGCGACCCCCGCCGAACGGTCCACCCATCGGCGGCCCGAAGAGCCCGCCGGGCGGCGGAGGCCCGAAGATCCCGAAGGCGCCCCGGCGCCCCTCGGGCCCCGACCGCTCGTGATGGCCGGGCCCGCAGGGTCCACGGTCGTGCCCGGGAGGCTCGCATCCGTGTGAACGCATGATGACACTCCTTCCATCGTTGATCTGTCGCGATACCTCAACGATATATCGGAACAATCGCTACGACAAGCTCCCGGAAGCCGTCGGGCTGTCTCCCGTCTCAGGCGATCCGGTCCGTTGGCGCTGCTCATGTCACGCGAGACCTCGACCCGCACGGCGATGACACCCCGGGATCTCGGTGAAGAGCACGCGTCACTATGGTGGGCCGATGGCATCGATCAAGAAGTTCCAAGTCACCTTCGACTGCGCGGAACCTGAGCGCCTCGCTCGTTTCTGGTGCGAGGTGTTGGGATACGTCGTACCGCCGCCACCGGAGGGGTTTGCCACGTGGGACGATTTCAAGCGCTCGCAGCCGCCTGAGCAGCGGGATTCATGGTTCGCCTGCAGTGATCCCTCAGGTGTTGGCCCGCGGCTGTACTTCCAGCGCGTCCCCGAAGGGAAGGCCGCCAAGAACCGGCTGCATCTGGATGTGCGGGTCGGCACCGGACTCGTGGGTGAGGAGCGCCTCGCCGCACTTGAGGCCGAATGCGCACGACTGGTCCCGCTCGGCGCGGTACACGTGCGAACGCTGTACGACGGCAACGATTCGTGCATCCCGATGCAGGACATCGAGGGCAACGAGTTCTGCATCGACTGAGGGGCCGCAAACGCGTCCTCGTTTCTCTGTCCCCATGGACCGACAGGCACGGCGCCACCGCCCGGACGCGCGCTTCACCGCGCCCCGGGCGCGACCGGTCCGCCGTGCGCGCGGACCGGTCCAGTGACCGCGTATTGGCCTTGGTCCGCGGCTTCCCTCCCCCGCTACCGTCGGCCCATGCGGATCCGAATCGTCGACGCCTTCACCGACGCCCCCTTCACCGGCAACCCCGCCGGAGTGCTCCTCCTCCCCGAATCCACCGAATTCCCCGACGCGGACTGGCTCCAGCGCGTGGCGGCCGAGGTGAACCTCTCCGAGACCGCCTTCGCGCACCCGCTGCCGCCGGGCGGCGACGCGGACTGGGCGCTGCGCTGGTTCACCCCCGCCACCGAGGTCGGCATGTGCGGACACGCCACCCTCGCCACAGCGCATGTGCTGCACACCACCGGCGCCGCCACCGGCACGGTCCGCTTCGCCGCCCGCTGTGGAATCCTCAGCGCCACCCCCCGGGAGGACGGCGCGATCACCCTGGACTTCCCGACCTCTCCGCTCACCCCCGTGGAGACGCCGGACGGCATCGCCGAGGCGCTCGGCGCGCGGGTGATCTCGGTGCACGACACCGGGCCGCACATCGGCGATCTCGTCGTGGAACTCGCCGACGAGCAGACGGTGCGCGGACTCACCCCGGACATCCGGGCGCTCGTCGGGCACTCCGAGCGCGGCGTCATCGTCACCGCCGCGGCCGACCGGCCCGGCCTCGGCTACGACTTCGTCTCCCGGGGCTTCTTCCCCCGGGTCGGGATCGACGAGGACCCGGTGACCGGCAGCGCGCACACCGCCCTCGCGCCCTTCTGGGCCTCACGCCTCGGAACCTCCCTGACCGGGCTCCAGGCATCGGCCCGCTCCGGGCTGGTCCGCACCGAACTGCGCGGCGAACGCACCCTGCTGACGGGGCACGCGGTCACCGTGATCGACGGCGAGCTGCTCACCGCGCCCTGACACCGAAGGGGCGTACGGGATCACCCCCCGTACGCCCCCGGTCCCGCGATCCGCCCCTCAGGGCGTGGGCAGCCAGCCCACCTTCCCGGCGAGCAGCGCGTATCCGGCGAAGGCCACGATGTCGAGCAGCGCATGCGCCGCCACCAGCGGCCCCACCCGGCCCCACCGCCGGTAGAGCAGGACGAAGACCACGCCCATGACCACATTGCCGATGAATCCGCCGATGCCCTGGTAGAGATGGTACGAACCGCGCAGCAGCGAACTCGCCGCCAGCGCCGCCATCGGCGTCCAGCCCAACTGGTCGAGTCTGCGGAGCAGATACCCGACGACGATCACTTCCTCGACCACGGAGTTCTGGATCGCCGAAAGGATCAGTACGGGAAACTTCCACCACACCTCGGGCAGCGACTCGGGCACCACGGTGAGGTTGGCGCCGAAGGCCCGCGCCGCCAGATAGAAGACGAGCCCGGCGCTGCCGATGCCCGCCGCGAGCAGCGTGCCGCGCCCCAGGTCGAACCAGGGCCGGCTCCGGTCGAAGCCCATCGACCGCAGCCCGCCCGCGCCTTCGCGGGTCAGCAGATGCGCCACCAGCAGCACCGGCACCAGGGCCGTGGCGATGCCGAAGAGCTGCCAGGCGAGATCGAGCCAGGGCCGCCCGGGTGCGTACGACCCGTTCAACGTGGCCGCCTGCTGCTTCAGACCGCCCGGTTTCGTCAGCGATCCGATAAAGCTGATCAGGGCCGACAGTGCGCTGGCGCCCAGGGAGAGCGCGAGCACCAGCAGCAGCTCGGATCGCAGAATCTTCCGTGACACGCCCTCCTGAGGTAGCGATTCGGCCACGTGTCCTGCCTCCGTCTGCACGCCTGTCTCCCGTCGAGTCATCCCACCGCATGGGTTGTCACAGCTTGCCCCATGCGGTGCCGACGGAGGCGGACCGGGTCACCCGTCGCGCCGGACCGGGTTACCCGTCGCGCCCCGGGAATCCCACCGGCCAGGTGTGCACCGGGTTTCCCTCGTGCATCAGCTCGCAGTAGCGGCGGGTCATCGCGGCGAGCGCCGCTTCCCGCTCCAGACCGGCCTCCAGGGCGCGATGGTAGGTGTCCG
Source organism: Streptomyces jumonjinensis (assembly GCF_009600885.1). Taxonomy (GTDB): domain Bacteria; phylum Actinomycetota; class Actinomycetes; order Streptomycetales; family Streptomycetaceae; genus Streptomyces; species Streptomyces jumonjinensis. The sequence goes on along the minus strand of NZ_VCLA01000104.1, from coordinate 17,668 downwards.
CCTGCCAGGACGCCCCGTTGACCCGGCGTCGGCACCGCTCCTCGATCACCCCGAGGTACCGGTCGCGGTCGGCGGGCTCGACGTTCCAGGCGTCGAGCCCCGCGGCGGCCAGCGGCAGCAGCTCATCGCGTACGAGTTTGACGGCCGGTACCCGGGTGACGCCCGCGCGGCCGGGGCGCGGCCACTGGAGTTCGGCGTCGATGCCGTGGCGGCACGCGTTGTCGAAGTTCTCCGCGGCGGCCTCGAACGACAGCCGGCTCCAGACCGGCCGGGACTCGTCGGCGAGCGAGCGCACCAGCCCGTAGTAGAAGGCGGCGTTGGCGATCACATCGGTGACGGTGGGACCGGCCGGCAGCACCCTGTTCTCCACCCGCAGATGGGGCACGCCGTCGGCCACCCCGTACACCGGACGGTTCCAGCGGTAGACCGTGCCGTTGTGGAGGACGAGCTCCTGAAGGCCCGGAACGCCGCCTTCGTCGATGATCCGCAGCGGATCCTCCTCGTCGTCGCAGATGGGCAGCAGCGCGGGGAAGTAGCGGAGGTTCTCTTCGAAGAGGTCGTACGCGGAGTCCACCCATCGCTCGCCGAACCAGGTGCGCGGGCGCACCCCCTGGGCCTGGAGTTCGGGCGGGCGGGTGTCGGTGGCCTGCTGGAACAGCGGGGGCCGCGATTCGCGCCAGAGCTCCTTACCGAACAGGAAGGGGGCGTTGGCGCCGACGGCGACCTGCACCGCGGCGACGGCCTGCGCGGCGTTCCACACATCGGCGAAGCGCGCGGGGGTCACCTGGAGGTGCAGCTGCACCGAGGTGCAGGCCGCCTCGGGCGCGATCGACGCGGAGGTGCAGCTCAGCCGCTCCACACCGTCGATGTCCAAGGCGAAGTCCTCGCCCCGGGCGGCGACGATCTGATCGTTGAGCAGCACATAGCGGTCGACGTCCGAGAGGTTCGCGGAGACCAGATCGTCCTGGGCGAGCGTCGGAAGAATGCCGATCATCACGATCCCGGCGCCGACCTCGTTCGCTTTCCGGTGCGCATATCCGAGCCCGGCCCGCAACTCCTCGGCCAGCTGGTCGAGAACCCGTCCGGAGATCCGGTGCGGAACAATGTTTACTTCCAGATTGAACATTCCGAGCTCGGTCTGGAAATCATGGCTCGCGATTCTCTCAAGTACTTCCGCATTCATCATCCGGGGCAGCCCGTCCGAGCCCGCGAGATTCAGCTCGATCTCCATTCCCATGAGATTCCTGGGCCGGTCGAACCTCTTCTCGGCCAGCAGTCGCGCCAGTCCCGCCAGACACTGTTGCAGCTTTCGCCGGTACCGCTGGCGATCGGACAGCTCAAAGCCGCCTGCCACGACCTTCTCCCCCATCGAAGCGTCCTTCCGAGTGGGCACCGCGCGGCATCGGCCGCTCGCGTCACGGACGATAATGCCCACCCTGGCTGATCCATAACGCGGAAAGTACAGCCCTCGACCGGTACTGTGTCAGAAGTGACGCGCGGCACATGTCGTCGTCATGGTGATGCCGGGACCGCCGCGGAGTGGAGCACCCGGCCACCCCCAGCGGTTCTATGGCGAAAGACACCGTTCAGTTTCGGCCTACCGATACTTTGTCAAATGCCCAGCCCGGAGCGGAATTTTCTTCGAAAATCCGGCAGTTCACCCGTCGCACAAAGACCTGAACTGCCCTTGTGATGAATACGGGCAGCCGCTAGCGGAAACATCATGAGAACACGTGTCGTATAAACTTTGTCCAGAAGGCAGAGAGTTGGCGCCCGGCCGCCCTTCCAGCCATCCTCCGGCCCCGCCTGCTGACAGCGCCGTCCGCACCCTGCCTGCCTCACCGTGCCACCCGAAGTGAGAGGCGTTCCACCATGCCGCTGTACGCCCTACCGGCCCCCGCACCAGCACTCCGCAGCGTTCTGACCGCGCTCGGCTCCCCCACCGCCGTCAGCCAGGACCGCACCCCCGCCCTCCGATCCGTCCAGGGATCCGTGAGCGCCGAGACACCGCTGCCCGTCCATGTCCTCGACCGGATAGCCCCCACCTCCTCAGGCCCGCTCACCCGGCTGACGGGCTGGCGCTTCCTGATCCGCGGCGGTGAGCGGACCGTGGCCGCCGCGGAGACGGTGCTCACCCCCGACGGGTGGACCTTCTCGCACTTCTTCGAGGGGCCCTATCTCAGCTCCACCGAGCGGGCCCTGCGGCAGGCGGAGTCGACGAAGACCCCGTTCCAGCCGCGCCTCCTCTCCATCCCCGAGCTGTACATGCTCACCCTGTGGCTGCACGCGGACGCGGACGCCGACGCCGCGTCCGGCGCCCTCCTGCCCACCGATGTGCTGGTGCCGCTCGCTCCCGCCCCGCCCGGCATCGCGGCCCACCGGCCGCATCTGGTGGCCGAGCTGCTCCCGCTGATGACCCTGCGGCTCACCCCCGAGCCGCTGTTGGGATCACCCGTGTAAGACCCCCCGCCGGGGTGCCCCGGCGCAGTCGGCGCCACCCTTCGCGCCCCGTGACCACCCGGTCGCGGGGCGCGTTCTCATGGAACGGGACTAGTCCATCATGACCACGGTGAACCACCCGAAAGGACAACGGAGTTGGACTGAACCATGTGCCGGGACGGTACGTCATTAATCAGTGAGACCAGCTGCCGCGAAATCCCTGCGGGATACCGCTCGTGGGGCAACACTGGGAGTGGACCCAAACAGATACGGGGGGGGCGGCCATGAACACCTCATCGAGCCGCACGACGATCACCACACCGCAGCGAAAGAACCCATCCATGTGCCAGCATCAACCACCGTGCCCGACATCCGACTCAGCCGACCGGGAGGCGGCACGCCTGGTCGCGCACCACCCGGAGCAGGGTTGGAGCCTGCTGTGCAACGGCGTGCTCCTCTTCGAGGACACCGGTGAACTGCTGCCGGACGGACAGATCATCGCACCGCACCGGCCGATCCTGGCGATGACCGCGGCCTAGAACTCCTTCCACCGATCGACCCGACGCCCTTCCGCGACCGGCCGCGTACAGCGCACCACCGCGATCCGCCCGCCAAAGCACGGGAAACGGGGCACGGGGCCCGGGGTACGACAAGGGGCCGGCCGGAGACACTCTCCGCACCGGCCCCGACGCATGCGCGCCGCCGACCGTCAGCCGTCGTACTCGTCCAGCGGCGGGCAGGAGCAGACGAGATTGCGGTCACCGTACGCCTGGTCGATCCGGCGCACCGGCGGCCAGTACTTGTCCGCCGCGCTCACTCCGGCCGGGAAGACCGCCTCGTCGCGGGTGTAGGGATGGTTCCACTCCCCGCCCAGCGCAGCCGCCGTGTGCGGCGCATTGCTCAGCGGGTTGTCCCCGGCGGGCCACTCCCCGGACGCGACCTTCTCGATCTCCCCGCGAATGGCGATCATCGCCGCGCAGAAGCGGTCGATCTCGCTCAGATTCTCACTCTCGGTGGGCTCGATCATCAGCGTCCCGGCCACCGGGAACGACATCGTCGGCGCGTGGAAGCCATAGTCGATCAGCCGCTTGGCGATGTCGTCCACCCCGACGCCGGTCGCCTTCGACAGCGGACGCAGATCGACGATGCACTCATGGGCCACCAGACCGGCGGGGCCGGTGTAGAGCACGGGATAGTGCGGCTCCAGGCGCTTGGCGATGTAGTTGGCGGCCAGCACCGCCACCTGCGTCGCCCGCTTGAGGCCCTCGCCGCCCATCAGTCGTACATAAGCCCAGGAGATCGGCAGAATGCCCGCCGAACCCCACGGCGCGGCCGAAACCGGCCCTATCCCGGTCTCCGGTCCGGCGGCCGGCTGGAGCGGATGGTTGGGCAGATACGGCGCGAGATGCCCGCGCACGGCGACCGGTCCCACACCCGGGCCGCCGCCGCCGTGCGGGATGCAGAAGGTCTTGTGCAGATTCAGATGGGAGACGTCGCCGCCGAACTCGCCCGGCTTGGCCAGCCCCACCAGCGCGTTGAGATTGGCGCCGTCGACGTACACCTGACCGCCGGCCTCATGCACCTGGGCGCAGATGTCGGCGACATGCTCCTCGAAGACACCGTGCGTGGACGGGTAGGTGATCATCAGCACCGCCAGTTCCTCGCGGTGCCGCTCGATCTTGGCGCGCAGGTCGTCGACGTCGACCTCGCCGTCGTCGGCGGTCTTGACCACCACGACCTTCATCCCGGCCATCACGGCGCTGGCGGCGTTGGTGCCGTGCGCCGAGGACGGGATGAGACAGACCGTGCGCTGCTCATCGCCGTTGGCACGGTGGTAGGCGCGGACGGCGAGCAGCCCGGCGAGTTCGCCCTGGGAGCCCGCGTTGGGCTGGATGGAGACCTTGTCGTAGCCCGTGACCTCGGCGAGACGCTCCTCCAGCTCCTGGATGAGGGTCAGATAGCCGGCGGCCTGGTCGACCGGGGCGAAGGGGTGGATCTGCCCGAACTCGGGCCAGGTGACCGGCTCCATCTCGGTGGTCGCGTTCAGCTTCATGGTGCAGGAGCCGAGCGGGATCATGCCCCGGTCCAGCGCGTAGTCCCGGTCGGAGAGCCGGCGCAGATAGCGCAGCATCGCCGTCTCGGACCGGTGCTGGTGGAAGACGGGGTGCTGAAGGTAGTCGTCGGTCCGCAGCAGAGCGTCCGGCAGGGCGTCCTCGGTGGCCGCGTCCAGCGCCTCCACGTCCCCCGTCACCCCGAAGGCGGCCCACACCGCGGCCAGCTGGTCGCGGGTGGTGGTCTCGTCACAGGCGACGGAGACATGGGAGTCGTCCACCAGACGGAGATTGACCCCGCCTTCACGGGCGGCGGCGACCACGGCGGCGGCCCGGCCGGGGACGCGGGCCGTCAGGGTGTCGAAGTACGAGCCGTGGACGACCTCCACACCGCCGGCCGTCAGTCCCGCGGCGAGCACCGCGGCGTACCGGTGGGTGCGCCGGGCGATGGACCGCAGCCCCTCCGGGCCGTGGTAGACCGCGTACATCCCGGCCATCACGGCGAGCAGCACCTGAGCGGTGCAGATGTTGCTGGTGGCCTTCTCCCGGCGGATGTGCTGCTCACGGGTCTGGAGCGCGAGCCGGTACGCCTTGTCGCCGTCCGCGTCGACCGAGACGCCGACGAGCCGTCCGGGCAGGCTGCGCGCGAACTTCTCGCGTACCGCCATGTATCCGGCGTGCGGGCCGCCGAAGCCCATCGGGACGCCGAAGCGCTGGGTGGTGCCGACCGCGATGTCCGCGCCCAGCTCACCGGGCGAGGTGAGCAGCGCCAGCGCCAGCAGATCGGCGGCGACGGTGACGATCGCGCCGAGGCCCTGCGCCTGCTCGACGACGGGCTTGATGTCCCGCACGGCGCCGGACGCGCCCGGGTACTGCACCAGGACGCCGAAGACCCCGCGCTCGGCGAGCTCGGCGGGGATGCCCTGGGAGAGGTCGGCGGTGACGACCTCCACCCCGGTCGGCTCGGCGCGGGTCTCGATCACGGCCAGGGTCTGCGGCAGCACGTCGGCGTCGACCAGGAAGACGCCGTCCTTGACCTTGCCGATCCGGCGCGCGAGCGACATCGCCTCGGCGGCGGCGGTGCCCTCGTCGAGGAGGGAGGCTCCGGAGGTGGGCAGTCCGGTCAGCTCGGCGACCATCGTCTGGAAGTTCAGCAGGGCCTCCAGCCGGCCCTGGGAGATCTCCGGCTGGTAGGGGGTGTACGCGGTGTACCAGGCCGGGTTCTCCATGACGTTGCGCAGGATGACCGGGGGCGTGAAGGTGCCGTAGTAGCCGAGGCCGATCATCGGCGCCAGCACCGTGTTCCGGTCGGCGAGGCCGCGCAGCTCGGCGAGGACCTCGGGCTCGGTGCGCGCCTGGGGCAGGCCCAGCGCCTCGGTGCTCTTGATCACATCGGGGACCGCGGCGGCGGTCAGCTCGTCCAGCGAGCCGTATCCCACCTGTGCCAGCATCTTGGCCTGCGCCTCGGCGTCGGGCCCGATGTGGCGCTGTTCGAAGGGGGTGCCTCGCTCCAGCTGGGAGAGCGGAATGCGGTGGGCGGTCATGTGGGAGGCCTCCTGGTCCGACGACCTGCGAGGGGCACCACGCGCGCGGGATGCCCTGGACGGCCTCCCCCTCTGTCATCTCAACCTGAGAGCTTCACCGGACCGCCAGCCTGCAACGCTCCGGCTTTCACCGTCGGTGAGAGCGGATGCCGTCCGACGCCCGCCCTGCTTTCCAGAGTGACCTCGTCCGAGCGGTACAGGTGCCTGAGAGATTCCGGGGAGGATTTGCTCCTTCGGCGCCACCGTCGACCTGCCGGTGGACTCTCCCGCACGGGGTCAGCAGCCATTAGCCAGCCTACCAGCGCACCCGCACACCGATCGCTCAAGTGGCCGACACTCTCGATGTGGCCTTTCGTATGGTTTAAAGAGCAGTTGCGACCACGTGGAGGGACCGTGCAGACCGATATCGATCCGCGCAGCCTGATCGGCCGCAAGGCGTTCGACCGCAACGGAGCCAAGATCGGAACCGTCGACGAGGTCTATCTGAACGATGCCACCGGTGCACCCGAATGGGCGGCGGTACGGACCGGGCTCTTCGGCCGGGACGCCTTCGTCCCGCTGGAGCCGAGCACCGTGGACAACGACACCCTGCGCGTTCCTTTCGAACGCTCTCTGATCAAGGACGCGCCGGACTTCGGCGTCGGACGCCATCTCTCCCCGGAGCAGGAGCTCCAGCTCTACCGCCACTACGGACTCGCCTTCTCCGCCTCCGCCTCCGCCTCCCGGGACGGATCGGTCTCT
>NZ_VCLA01000104.1:0-10496 GCF_009600885.1 Streptomyces jumonjinensis | reverse complement strand
CCGGCCGACCGCGCCGAGGCCGTCAGCGGCAGCGGATCGGCGGGCTCCAGCTCGGGGTCGTCCACCCGGAAGGTCCGGACCCGCCCCGGCGGGGAGTCCGGACGCTCGAACCGCACGGTGACCCGTCCGATCCCGCTGCCCTGCACCCAGCCCGCCCCGTACCGGGCGTGGCGCACATCGTGCCCTGCCTGCCAGCGGCGCTCGCCGGACGCGCCGGGGTCCGCGGCCGGCTCTCCGCCGGCCGCACCGGCCGCCCCCGGCGAAGTCGCGTCCGCACCGGTCCCGCCCGGCGCGGAATCACCCGGCCCGGAATCACCCGGCGCGAGACCTCCCGGTCCCTGCCCGGCTCCGCCGCCCGGCACAGGAGCGCCGCCCGGTACGCCGCCCGTCGCCGGATCGCCGCCCGGTACGCCGCCGGGCGCGCTCAGGGCCGACTCGGCCACGGCGGCCTGGGCGAAGAGGTCCTCCTGGGTGTAGTCCGCGAGCCCGGTCACCCCCACCCCGAGCAGCCGCACCCCGCCCGTGGTGTCGACGGACTCCAGCAGCCGCGCCGCCGCCTCCCGCACCACCGACGCGTCGTCCGTGGGCCCGCGCAGCGTCTCGGAGCGGGTCAGCGTCGAGAAGTCGTAGCGCCGCACCTTCAGTACGATCGTCCGCCCCGAGTGCCCGGAGGCCCGCAGCCGCTGCGTACAGCGGTCGGCCAGCCGCTCCACCTCGACACGGATCCGCACCCGGTCGTGCAGATCGATGTCGAAGGTGTCCTCCACCGACACCGATTTGGCGTCCCGCTCGGCCACCACCGGCCGGTCGTCGTACCCCAGAGCCATCCGGTACAGCGAGGCCCCATGGGCCCTGCCCAGCAGTCGTACCAGCTCGTCCTCGCCCGCCTCGGCGAGCTCGGCGCAGGTCGTCATGCCCGCCCGGCGCAGATGCTCCCCGGTGGCCGGGCCCACCCCGGGCAGGATCCGCACCGACATCGGCCCCAGCAGCTCCCGCTCGGTGCCCGGCTCTATCAGCATCAGGCCATCCGGTTTCGCCTGCTCGGAGGCGATCTTCGCGAGCATCTTGGACCCGGCGAGCCCCACCGATCCGGTGAGCCCGGTGACCGTGAGGATCTCCGCCCGCAGCAGCTCACCGGCGGCCCGCGCCGACGCGAGATCGTCGGCGGCGCCGCTCGCCTCCAGGTCCACGAAGGCCTCGTCCAGGCTCAGCGGCTCCATCAGCGGCGAGAGGGACCGCAGCAGTCCCATGACCTGCTCGCTGATCGTGCGGTAGAAGGCGAAGCGCGGCACCAGATACGCCGCGTTCGGCGCGAGCCGCCGGGCCTGCGCCATGGGCATCGCCGAGTGCACGCCGAAGCGTCTCGCCTCATAGGAGGCGGTGGCGACGACCCCGCGCGGGCCGAGCCCCCCGACGATCACCGGCTTTCCGCGCAGGCTCGGTTTCGCCGCCTGCTCGGCGGCGGCGAAGAACGCATCCATGTCCAGATGCAGAATCGTCGGCGCGGATCTCACATCTCCGATGCTGCCCTACGCCACTGACAACGCCCTCGCGCCGACCGCCCCGCCAGTGGACCGAAGCCCCCGGACGCCGGGCGCGGCCGTCGAACCGAGCCCCCGGAGACCGGGCCACCAGGCCCCGTCATCAGGCCCCGGCACCAGACCGAGCCCCCGGCCACCGGACCTGGCCCCGGAACGAGGACCGAGCCCTCCAGCCCCCGCCCACCAGCCCCGCCGAGGTCAGACGGCCCGGTTCTGCCGTCGTCTGGCCAGCTCATCGGCCGGGTTGTGCCCGATCAGGGTCTCGCCCGTGTCGACGCGCTCCCCATGCAGCTCGGAGAGGGCCGTCTCGACATCGCGCCAGACCACGCCGACCGCGATCCCGAAGATCCCCTGACCGCCCTGGAGCAGATCGACCACATCGTCGGGCGATGAGCACTCATAGACGGTCGCCCCATCGCTCATCAGCGTCATCCGCTCCAGATCGGCGTATCCGCGCGTCCTCAGATGCTGCACGGCCGCACGGATGTTCTGCAGCGCGACACCGGTGTCCAGGAAACGCTTGACGATCTTGAGGACGACCACATCGCGGAAGCTGTAGAGCCGCTGGGTGCCCGAGCCGTACGCGGGGCGGACGCTGGGCTCGACCAGTCCGGTCCGGGCCCAGTAGTCGAGCTGCCGATAGGTGATCCCCGCCGCCGCACACGCGGTCGGCCCCCGATAGCCGACCGTGTCCGCCGGCTGGTCGACCTCATTCTCAGGGAGCGGATACGGTCCGCCCTCCCCCAGACCTCGTCCGAGGGCGCCCCCCACCGCACTGTCGCCGCTGCTTCTCACGCCGACCTCCGTCCTTGACCTGCTCACTCGACGGTAGGCAGTCACCAGGGGCGCGTCAACGATCGCCACACTCGGCACGCCGAGTGATAATCACCCTGAGAGTGGTTTCCCGTGCCCCAAATCGGGGAAAGGGTACTCGAATGCGCCGAAGACGCCCTACGGTGGCCTTCCCGGTGACCGCCGGAACACCGGCGGCCACCTGCTCACCTCACAGAGGTCACGGGCTGCTCGTTCCGAAGTCCTCCGGCGAGATCTGATCGAGGAACTCGCGGAATTTCTCCACCTCGTCCTCCTGCTCGTCCGGAATCGCGATGCCCGCGTCGTCCAGCACCCCGTCACTGCCGTAGATCGGCGTACCGGTGCGCAGGGCCAGCGCTATGGCGTCGGACGGACGGGCGCTCACCTCGACTCCGCTGGCGAAGACCAGCTCCGCATAGAAAACCCCTTCGCGCAGATCAGTGATGCGCACCTCGGTGAGCTCTTGACCCACCGCTTCCAGCACATCCTTGAAGAGGTCATGAGTCAGTGGTCTGGCAGGCGCCATGCCCTGCTGGGCAAAGGCAATGGCGGTCGCCTCCCCTGGACCGATCCAGATGGGGAGGTACCGATCGCCTCCCACTTCACGCAGGAGCACGATCGGTTGGTTCGAGGGCATTTCCACCCGGACACCCACAACGTCGAGCTCATTCACACAGCAACCCTAGGACGTGCCCGACCCGTTTGGGTAGTCGGGCACGTTCTAGATCAGCTGAGTCGCACCCCGAGCACGGTCTGCACCAGGGCCGCGTGCAGCCGTACGGACAGGGTCGCGAGCTCCTTGGCGGTGGCCTCCGCATGTGCCCTGGTCTGCGGATTGCGGTGCCGCCGCAAGGGTGCCACCACCTGCTCGATCAGCCCGGCCTCACGTTCGGCGGCGGCCTTCATGGCACGGAGGTGCCGTGGCTCCAGACCGAATCTGCCGAGGTCGGCCACCAGCCTGGCCACCGTCACCGCCTCGGCGTCGTATCCGCCGTCGGAATCCCGTGTGAGCAGGCCATACGACTCCCAGTCGGCCAGCTCCTCCTCGCTCACCCTGGCGGCGGCCAGCAGCTCCGCCCGGCCCACCCTGGCGGCCGTACGGCGCTCACCAGGGGCTTCCCAGGCCGCACCCTCCCAGGGACCCGCCGAAGGCTCGCGCTGCGGCCCCTGAGCGGGCAGCTGGACCTGTTCGCCCCGGGCGACGGCGTCCAGATGCTCCCGGATCACTTTCAGCGGAAGATAGTGGTCCCGCTGCATCCGCAGCACCTGGGCCAGCCGCTCCACGTCCGCGGCGCTGAATTTGCGGTACCCCGACGGGGTGCGCCGGGGCTCGACAAGCCCCTCCGCCTCCAGAAAGCGGATCTTGGAAATCGTGACTTCCGGAAACTCGTCCCGCAGCTGACCGAGCACCGTACCGATGCTCATCAGCCTCTCGCCCGCGGCAAGCCTCTCCGCCGCGGCGGCGGCGCCGTGACCGGCGCCGCCCGTCGGTGTGCGCATGTGCCTTTCCCTGACGGGTTACACGGCTCGCTGGCTCGCGTAGAAGACCAGCCGATACTTGCCGATCTGGACCTCGTCACCGCTGGTGAGATAGACCGACTCGATCGGCTCACGGTTGACATAGGTGCCGTTGAGGCTGCCGACATCGGCGACGCTGAAGCCGCCGTCAGGACCCCTGCGGAACTCCACATGCCGCCGCGACACCGTCACGTCGTCGAGGAAGATGTCGCTCTGCGGGTGACGGCCGGCCGTGGTCAGCTCCCCGTCGAGCAGAAAACGACTTCCCGAATTGGGCCCGCGGCGCACCACCAGCAGCGCAGAGCCGAGCGGCAGCGCCTCGACGGCGGCCTGCGCCTCCGGCGAGAGCGACGGAAGCTGGGTCTGCCCCGTCACCTCGGAGTCATAGGCCTCCAGGCCCGAGATCGAGATGGTGGAGGTCGTCTCCGAGGCGCGCTCGGCGGGCGCTCCGCCGCGCAGCGGCGCGCCGCAATTGGAGCAGAACTTACTCGTCTGCGGATTGCGGTTCCCGCACCTCGTACACACCGTCACGGCCGCCATGGACGGATCCTCCTGCCGCGGCTGTCCCCCACGGGGATTGGTCGCATACGGATCGGGGGCAAACCCTCCACCCGTACCTGAGGCTGATGGTTCCCCGAAACCTATGCGGCCGGGACCGGCAGGGTCAACAGACGACGCGCCCCGCCCACCGGGAATGCCACCGCCCGGACCAGCGATCTCGTCGCGGAAGAGCGGACGCTCACCGCCCTGCTCCTCCTCCTGGCCCTGACGCCGCGCGCGATGCCTGGCGTTTCCGCCGTCCTCGCGTGCGCTCTTGCCGAACAACTTCGCAAACAACTTCACGGGCGATTCCCCTTGACCGAAATAGACCCGCCCGTGGGGCAGGACGAACCCTCAATGATCACACCTGCCGACCCGGACATCCTCACAACGTCCGTACCCGTCAGACAGTTTCCACCACGCGGCAGAGCTTCGATGTGCCGACCCCCCGCAACCTCTTGCCCTGCCCGGCAGGACCTCATGCGTCCCCGCCTCATCGCGTCGACGACCGAGCGTAGTCAGGCCGCTTCACCGGCCGCAAGGCGTCCACGACGATCTTCTCCGAGCGGGTCACCGTGACGGTGGCCCGCTCCTTCTCCAGTGTCTGCACCACTCCGCCCGGGATGTTCAGGGCCGGCTCCAGATCCTGCGGCTTCCCGATGACCTTGAAGATGTACGGTGCGCCGATCCGGTTCCCGTCCACGTCGATGTCGCCGCCCGTACCGGTGAAATATGTATCGGCCACGATCCTGTTCCCGTTGACCTGGATCGCCTCCGCGCCCGCGGCCCGCAGCTCCTGGATCGCGTCGAGCAGCATGTCCGCCTCCACCGAGCCGGACCCGTCCGCGATGGTGAGCGTGATCCCGGGTCCCCGTGCGGCGACGGTACCGGCCAGAATGCCCAGTTGCTGCTCTTTCTGCCGGGTCTGCTTACGCGCTTCCTCCGCCTGGTCCGAGCTGTTCTCCAGCTCCGTGCGCTGAGCCTCCAGACTCTGCTTCTCATCCTCAAGACGCTCGGTCCGGTTGTCCAGCTCGGCCAGGATCCGTACGAGATCCTCCTGACGGGCCCCGCGCAGGGCACTGTTGTCGCTGGTGGAACGCACCTGAATGGCGAGCCCCAGACCGAGGACGAACAGCAGTGCGGCGACCGTGAGTTGAGCGCGTGTCACCCGGGGCGGCCACAGACCCGCGACCAGCCGCTGCCGCCCGGTCATCTGCGCCCTCGGCCCACCGGGCTCCGGTGCCGGTGCCAGTGCCGGTGCCGGCTCCGATGCCGGACCGGGCGGATTCTCTTCGTTCTTCATCGGCTCGCTGTCCACCGTCCTCACGCCCGGAACACATGCCGTCGGATGGCGGCGGCGTTGGAGAAGATACGGATGCCGAGGACGACGACCACACCCGTGGACAGCTGCGCGCCGACGCCCAGCTTGTCCCCGAGGAAGACGATCAGCGCCGCGACGACCACGTTCGACAGGAAGGAGACCACGAAGACCTTGTCCACGAAGATTCCGTCCAGCATGGCCCGCAGACCGCCGAAGACCGCGTCCAGCGCCGCCACCACGGCGATCGGCAGATAGGGCTCGACCACCGCCGGCACCTCGGGCCGGACCAGCAATCCGGCCACGACTCCGATGACGAGGCCCAGTACGGCGATCACGATGTGCCCTTCCCTGTCTCTGCCGAGCCCCGCCCGCCGCTCTTCCCGGCGGCGGCGGATCCCGGCTCTGCTGTACGTACGATCAGGCTCGTGGCAGCCGGAAGACGCACCCTGTCCTCGGTGGAGATGCTGTAGCGGACGCCGAAGTTCTCCCGCAGCACATGGAGATACTGCCCGTCGGCACTGTCACGGAACGCCGTGTTCAGCTGCTTGCCGTCCCCCACCGCCAGCACCGTGTACGGCGGCACCAGCGGCCTGTTGTCGACCAGTATGGCGTCTCCCGCGGCCCTGATCGCCGACAGGGCCGTCAGACGCTGCCCATTGATGGCCACCGCCTCCGCGCCGGACTCCCACAGTCCGTTGACGATCCGCTGCATATCGCGGTCCCGCACCCGGCCCGTATCGCTGAAGCCGCTGCTCCCCCGCGGTCCGCCGCCGCCCTGGTCGGTGCCCTTCGCGTCGTCCACGACCAGCTCGATCCCGCGCCCCTCGACCTCGGTCGCCCCCGCGAGCAGCGACACCAGCTGCTCCTGGCCGCCGCCCTGTGTCCGCAGCGCCCTGCGCTGCCGCTCCCCCACCTCGTCGCGGAGCTCGTCGACACCGCGCTCCAGGGCGTCGGCGTCCGAGGTCTCCGCGTCGATCCGGTCGATGAGCTCCTCGCGCTCCTTCGCGACGACCGGCGCCGATATCCGCGTCTCGGCGGCCCCCACGGTGACCACGAGCGCGGCCAGCACCAGCCCGGCCGCGAGTCCCAGTTTGGCCCGCAGCGTACGGGGCAGCCCGCCGCCCGCCGCGCGCCGGCGGGCGGTCGCCTCCGCGTAGCCGTCGTCCAGGCTGTGCTCCATCACATTCGTCAGCAGCGACATGGACGCGTCGGGACGCGGGGGCGGAGAACCAGTGCTCCGAACGGGGGGCTGCTGCGGCATGCCGCACATCGTCGCACGTCGTGGACGCTACCGCCGAATGGCCCCACCGGTGTGCCGGAAGCCATGGTTCCCCAGCCTCCGGCACACCGGTCACACCTCAGTGACCTGCGCTCTCCACCACCGACGACCACTCGTCGAGCAGCGCCTGAGCCGATGCGTCATCGGGTCCTTCGGCCCACAGATGAGTGACGGCCTCGGACGGGTCGGGGAGCACCATCACCCACCGGCCGTCCGTCTCGACCACCCGGACCCCGTCCGTGGTGTCCACATGCCGCTCGCCGGCCGCCTCGACCACCCGCCGCATGACGAGCCCCTTCACCGCCCAGGGCGTGGCGAGATCGCGTTTGAGCACATGCGCTCGCGGAATACGGGCGTCGATCTGGCTCAGGGTGAGCTGGGTACGGGCCACGAGACCCACCAGCCTCACCAGCGCCGCCGAACCGTCGAACACACTGCTGAACTCCGGCACGATGAATCCTCCGCGACCGTCGCCGCCGAAGATGGTGGTCTCCTCACGCCCCACCCGGGTCAGATCGTCGGGCGATGTCGTCGTCCACTCCACCTGGGTGCCGTGGTACGCCGCCACCTGCTCGGCGATACGTGTGGTGGTCACCGGCAGCGCCACCCGCCCACTGCGCCGTTCCGCGGCGACCAGGTCGAGCAGGACCAGCAGCGCACGGTCGTCCTCGATGATCCGGCCGCGTTCGTCCACCAGGGACAGCCGTTCGCCGACCGGGTCGAAGCGGACGCCGAAGGCCGCCCGCGCGGACGCGACGATCTCGCCGAGGCGCACCAGTCCGGCCCGGCGGGTGTCGGCCGTCTCCGTCGGCCTGGCCTCGTCCAGACCGGGGTTGATGGTCAGCGCGTCCACCCCGAGCCGTCCCAGCAGGCTGGGCAGCACGAGCCCGGCGCTGCCGTTGGACGCGTCCACGACGACCTTCAGCCCGGAATCGGCGATCCCGGTGATGTCCACATTGCGCAGCAGCGATCCGGTGTACGAGTCGAAGACGCTGGCCGGGAAGTGGAGATCGCCGATCTCTCCGGGGAACGCGCGCCGGTACTCCTGCCGCGCGTACACCCGGTCCAGCTTCCGCTGTCCGGCCTGGGAGAGATCGGCCCCGCGCTCGTCGAAGAACATGATGTCGACGGAGTCCGGCACCCCGGGCGAGGTGCGGATCATGATGCCCCCGGCGCTGCCCCGCGCGGTCTGCTGCCGTGCGACGGGCAGCGGCACGTTCTCCAGGTCCCGGACGTCGATGGCGCTGGCCTGGAGGGCGGAGATGACCGCGCGTTTGAGGGCACGGGCGCCACGGGAGTGGTCACGTGCCGTAGTGACCGTGGCGCCCTTCTTCAGGGTTGTGGCGTACGCGCCGGCCAGCCGTACGGCCAGCTCCGGGGTGATCTCGACATTGAGGATGCCGGAGACTCCCCTGGTGCCGAAGAGATGCGCCTGGCCTCGCGATTCCCAGATGACCGAGGTGTTGACGAACGCGCCGGCCTCGATGGTCTTGAAGGGATAGACCCGGACGTTGCCCTGCACGATGGACTCTTCGCCGACGAGGCATTCGTCGCCGATGACGGCGCCGTCCTCGATACGGGCGGCTCGCATGATGTCGGTGTTCTTGCCGATCACACAGCCGCGGAGGTTGCAGTGCTCTCCGATGTAGACGTTGTCGTGGACCACGGCCCGGTGGAGAAACGCGCCGTTCTTCACGACGACGTTGGACCCGACCACCGTATGCTCGCGGATCTCCACATCGGCTTCGACCTTGGCGTAGTCGCCGATGTAGAGCGGTCCGCGCAGCACGGCGTCGGGGTGTACCTCGGCGCCCTCGGCGACCCAGACGCCGGGCGAGATCTCGAATCCGTCGATCTCGACCTCGACCTTGCCCTCCAGGACATCGGCCTGGGCCTTCACATAGCTCTCATGGGTGCCGACATCCTCCCAGTAGCCCTCGGCGACATAGCCGTAGATCGGCTTGCCTTCCTTCATGAGCTGCGGGAAGACATCGCCGGACCAGTCCACGGGCACATCGGCCTCGACATAGTCGAAGACTTCGGGCTCCATGACATAGATCCCGGTGTTCACGGTGTCCGAGAACACCTGGCCCCACGTCGGCTTCTCCAGAAAGCGCTCGACCTTGCCCGCTTCGTCGACGAGGGTGATGCCGAATTCCAGCGGGTTGGGCACACGTGTCAGACATACGGTGACCAGGGCGCCCTTCTCCTTGTGGAAGGAGATCAGGTCAGTGAGGTCGAAATCGGTCAGCGCATCGCCTGAGATGACGAGGAACGCGTCGTCCTTCAGCGCTTCCTCGGCGTTCTTCACACTGCCAGCGGTGCCGAGTGGCTTCTCCTCATTGGCATAGGTGAGCTCCATTCCGAGCTCTTCGCCGTCACCGAAGTAGTTCTTGACGAGTGAAGCGAGAAACTGCACGGTGACGACAGTCTCATTGAGCCCATGCCGCTTCAGCAGCCGCAGCACATGCTCCATGATCGGCCTATTCACAACCGGCAGGAGCGGCTTGGGCATGCTTGAAGTCATGGGGCGAAGTCGGGTTCCTTCGCCACCGGCCATCACGACGGCCTTCATGTCGGAAGCGTCCTCCTTGAGAGACGACGGTCTAGCCGACTGCGCTCGCCCTAAGAGGCCCTCTGGCGTCATGCGTGACCGGCCACACTGCGCGGTTACGCATCGACGAGGTCAATCGGCCACTGCATCCGCCTTGACGAGTCGGCGGACCTGGACCACATAGAGGATCCCTGCCCACCAATACAGAGTTGTACCCCATCCGACGAAGGCCCATCCGAAAATAGCAGCGAGTGACGCAAGCCACCCGGATCCGTCACTCAGCAGCAGCAACGGGAAGGCGTACATCAAGTTGAAGGTGGCGGCCTTGCCCAGGAAGTTCACCTGCGGCGGGGGATAGCCGTGCCGGCGGAGGATTCCCACCATCACCAGCAGCATCACTTCTCGTGCCACCAGCACGGCGGTGACCCAGAGGGGCAGGATCTCCCGCCATGTCAGACCGACGAGGGTGGACAGAATGTACAGCCGGTCGGCCGCCGGATCGAGAAGTCTCCCGAGGCTGCTGACCTGGTTCCAGCGCCGCGCGAGCATGCCGTCGAAATAGTCGCTGATCCCGCTGAGCATGAGGACCAGCACGGCCCAGCCATCGCTGTTGGGTCCACCGAAGACAGGGCGGAGGATCAGCCACAGAAACAGCGGCACACCGACGAGGCGTGCCATGCTGAGGATGTTGGGGATGGTGAGTACCCGGTCCGTCTGAACGCGGGTCTCCTGGACCTCCACCCGGGGGCCTCCTGTTGTGCAATGTGCCGATGACTCCCACTGACCTTACCGTCAGCAAGGGATGTCACAGCACAGGGGTAGGCGACCACGACCGATTCTTAGGGCTTTTGAACGCAGAAAAGCCTCGGTTCCCGGACATTGAATGTCCGGGAACCGAGGCTATCAAAATTTGTTCGGCGGCGTCCTACT
>NZ_VCLA01000103.1 GCF_009600885.1 Streptomyces jumonjinensis | reverse complement strand
CCGAACCCCCCGTTCCGCCCCGTGTCCCGATTCCGGGCCGGCCCAGCCCAGCCCGGCCGTACTCCCGGGCCCCGTTCGCGGGATCGTGTGCCGTGCCGTGCCGTGCCGTGCCGTGCCGTGCCGTGCCGTGCCGTGTGCCGTGCCGTGCGTGCCGATGCCCGGTCCGGTCGCCGGTGGTGCGCCGGCGTCCAGGAATGCCTCCGACCCCCGGCCGGGAGCGGGCGCGTTCGTCCGGGCGGCGTCAGGAGCTCGTGAGGATGACGAGTTGCCGGGTCGCCCGGGTCATCGCGACATAGCGGTCGACCGCTCCTTCGACGCCCTCGCCGAACGCCTCCGGGTCGATGAGGACGACCAGGTCGAATTCGAGCCCCTTCGACAGCTCCGGGGTCAGCGACCGGACGCGGGACGTCGTCCGGAAGGTGGGATCGCCGATGACGCAGGCGATTCCGTCGGCGTGCGCGGTGAGCCAGGTGTCGAGGATCGAGTTCAGATCCGAAGCGGATCCGTGGACGACGGGGATCTCGCTGCTGCGGATGGAGGTCGGCACATTGGCGTCCGGGAGCACGGCCCGGATGACCGGCTCGGCTTCCGCCATGATTTCTTCCGGCGTCCGGTAGTTGATGCTCAGGGAGGCCAGGTTGATCCGGTCGAGCCCGATCCGCTCAAGCCGTTCCTGCCACGACTCCGTGAACCCGTGCCTGGCCTGGGCGCGATCCCCGACGATGGTGAAGCTCCGGGACGGGCATCGGAGCAGCAGCATCTGCCACTCCGCATCGGTCAGTTCCTGAGCCTCGTCCACGACGATGTGCGCGAACGGGCCGGCGAGCAGGTCCGGTTCGCTGCTGGGCGGTGCGGTCTCATCGACCAAGCTGTCCCGTATGTCCCGCCCGTGCAGCATCGTCACCACACCTTCACCGTCGTCATCGGCCTCAAGCAGGGCGTCGACGACCTTGGCCATGTGCTCGCGTTCGGCGGCGACAGAGGCGTTGTGCCGACGCATGCGCAGTGACGCCTCAGGGTCGCCGAGCCGCTGCCGTGCCGCGTCCAGGAGCGGCAGGTCGGACACCGTCCAGGCATGGGCGTCCCCACGCTGCAGCCGCGCCACCTCGTCGGGGCTGAGCCAGGGAGCGCACTTCCGCAGGTAGGCGGGCACCGACCACAGGTCTCCGACGAGGTCAGCCGCTTCCAGCAGCGGCCACGAGCGGTTGAAGGCCGTGACCAGCTCCCTGTTCCGCGGCAGCGACTTGCGGAGCAGATCGGCCGAGGCGTCGTCGTCGTGCTTGTCCACCAGGATCGTGAGCAGTTCCTCCCAGATCTGGTCGCGCGCTTCGTTGTGCGGAGTACCGGGTCCCGCTGCTTCGAACGCCACGGCCCAGTCGTCGGCGCTCAGCCGGATGTCGGACCAGTGGGTCGTGACCGTCATCCCCTCGGCAGGCGGCTCCTCGTAGAACCTGACGGCCGTCTCGATCGCCTTCACCAGGTTCGCGGACGACTTCAGGCGGGCCACGCCCGGGTCGGCCTCGATCCCTGCCGCGGCTCCCTCGGTGACGAGGTCCCGCAGGGTACAGGTCTGCACGCCCTCCTCTCCGAGGCTGGGGAGGACATCGGCGACGTAACCCAGGTAGGGCTGGTGCGGACCGACGAACAGCACGCCGCCGCGGTGGTGACCGAGGCGAGGGTCGGAGTAGAGGAGGTAGGCGGAGCGGTGCAGAGCGACGACGGTCTTCCCCGTGCCCGGACCGCCGTCGACGACGAGAGCGCCGCGGGATCCCGCGCGGATGACGGCGTCCTGGTCGGCCTGAATGGTGCCGAGCACATCTCGCATCCGGGCGGACCGGTTGCCGCCCAGGCTGGCGATGAAGGCGGACTGGTCGTCGAGTGCGGCGTGCCCGGCGAACCCGTCCGAGGTGAACACCTCGTCCCAGTAGTCGCTGATCCGGCCGTGGGACCAGCGGTACCTGCGGCGGCTCGCCAGACCCATCGGGTCGGCGTGGGTGGCGCCGAAGAACGGCTCAGCCGCGGGGGAGCGCCAGTCGAGCAGCAGTCGACGACCCGCGCTGTCCGTAAGGCCGAGCCGGCCGACGTATACGGGCTCGGGTCCGTCTGTGCCGACCATGCGTCCGAGGCACAGGTCCAAACCGAAACGGCGCAGTGCGCGCAGGTGAGAGGTGAGCTGGTGGATCTCCGTGTCCCGGTCCATCGCCTGCCGGCCTATGCCGCCGGGCGCCTTGCGTTCGGCGTCGAGGCGGTCGGACAGATCAGCGATCGACCGCTCAAGGCACTCCGCGATGGCCGCGAAGTGCTGCTCATCGCCGGCGATCAGTGTCGGGTCGGCCTTGGGGGAGAGGCGGTCGGGAAGGTCGAACGCCCAGGTGGTCAGGGGGTGCACGGCATGAGCTCCGATCTGAGGTCGCTTGCGACCATTGCGTGCGGTAAAGCGTCTGGACCGGCGTGGCGAGCCTGGTGGCCAGGACGGGCAACGCTCCGTACGACGTGGACCCTGTGGCTGTTACGGGTTCAGGTCGCCGGGGCTCGCGGCTCGCGTGCTCGCGTGCTCGCGTGTTCTGCGTCCTGGCTCGGCGGCCCCGCCTGGTTCACACGGACATGGGCGGCCTTTCCCGGCTGATCGCGTCGAGGACCAGCTGCGCGGCCACCGTCGCCCCGTCGGCGCGGATGGCGCCGGCCACGGCCCGCGCCCGTGCGCGGGTCCCAGGGGCCAGGGCCGTCCTGAGCACGGCCGACAGGGATTCGGCAGTCGGAGTCGGACCGTCGTGTGCCGTGCCGATGCCCAGGTCGGCCACCCGGCCGGCCCAGTAGGGCTGGTCCACCGCCTGGGGCACCACGACCTGAGGCACGCCGGCCCGAGCGGCCGTCGTCGTGGTGCCCGCGCCGCCGTGGTGCACGACGGCGGCCACCCGGCCGAACAGCGCCTGCTGGTTGACCTCGCCGACGGCGAAGCAGTCGTCCCGGTCGTCGATCAGGGCCAGGTCCGCCCAGCCGCGCCCGACGATCACGCGGCGGCCCTGCGCGCGGATCGCCTCGATGGCCACCCGGGCGGCGTCCTTCGCGGCGCGCATGGGCATGCTGCCGAAGCCCACGTACACCGGTGGTGCGCCGGCGTCGAGGAACGCCGCCAACTCGGCCGGGAGCGGGCGTTCGTCCGGCACGATCCACGCGCCGGTCTGCACGACGTCGAGGTCCGTCGGCTGCCACGGGCTCAGGGTCGGGTCCGTCGCCAGCCACGGGCGGTCGGTGTAGACGTGATCGCGGACGTTGTCCACCGGCGGCAGGCCCATCGACGCCCGATGGGTGTTGAGCGCCGCGCCGAACAGCTCTTTGACGTCCTGGGCGTCCAGGTCCCACAGCGCCCGGTTGTCGGTCACCTCCGGCGGGAACGGCCGGCCCGGCCGCGGCAGCGGCGGGCGGTGCGGCGACGGCAGGGTGACCGGCTGGTAGCTCGCGTACACGTAAGGGATGCCCAGTCTCTCGGTCACCGACCGCTCGGCGACCGGCATCATGCCGCCCGCCACCAG
Source organism: Streptomyces jumonjinensis (assembly GCF_009600885.1). Lineage (GTDB taxonomy): Bacteria > Actinomycetota > Actinomycetes > Streptomycetales > Streptomycetaceae > Streptomyces > Streptomyces jumonjinensis. Next base: position 14,242 of record NZ_VCLA01000103.1, on the reverse strand, counting down.
CGCGTCACATCCCTCGGCCGCTTCGACGAGCTTGTCGAACTGCGCGGCGACCCACTCGGCCGCGCGCCGGGGCAGGTCCGCCGCCGAAGGCGGCACCGCCCCGGTCACCATCGGACGTACGGGCCAGCCGACCGGCACCAGCTCCACGCCGACTCCGGCGAACCGCTGCGCGAAGTCCTCGTCCGGCGGCGCGCACACCCGCACCTCCGCGCCGAGCGCCCGCAACCGCACCGCGAGTCCCACCAGCGGTTCGATGTCCCCACGCGACCCATACGTCGACAACAACACACGCATTTCGCGACTCCCGATGTCCGCAGTTCTGGCTCAGGCCGGTGATTCTGCGGTACGACCCGGGTCTTGCCGCAAGCCCCCCGGTGCGCTATAAGTTAAGAGTGGCAAGGAGTGGGTAACCTCCTTGCCTTCGTCTTTTGTCGTCCGTTGTGGACGGACAACCTCCTCGCGAAGCGACACTGCCCCGCACCGCATTGCATTGCACCGGGCTGCGCCGCGCCTCGCCGCGTACGGCCGTACCGTCGGCCTACGGACGCAGCCGCGGAACGATGAATTCCTCGCCCTCTTCACGAGCCACGAGCCACGAGCCACGAGTCACGAGCCCGAGCCACGAGCGGCCGGCGATCGGTCCGTCCGAGGCCGTCCGTCCGAGGCACTCCGTCTCAGGCCACCCGCCCGGCGGACGCCCCTGCTGCGAACCCGCATCCGGCCTGATCCAACGCTACGACGGCTGAACGGTGTTGTGGCGGCGTTCCGGGGCGTGGCACCGCCCCCGAGCGCGGACCCGCTGGGAGACAGGGCGGCATCGGACGCGGGGCCAGCGGCCGGTCCGGCGTGTCGCGCACTCGTTGGGGTGAAACCAGCCGACGGCATATGCCGAACAGCCCCTGGACGTCGTTGTCCTGGGTGCGGGCAGGTGCCCGTCACGTGTTGTGGAAAGCAGGGAACCCATGAGGAAGCTCCATCGGAAGGGCCTGGTCACCGTGATGCTCACGGGCGGCGCGCTCGCGATGGCGGGTCAGGCGTACGCCGACTCCAGCGCGGTCGGCGGTGCGGCTGATTCACCCGGAGTGATCGCGGGCAACGCGGTACAGCTTCCGGTGCACCTCCCGATCAGCGTCTGCGGGAACACGATCAACATCGCCGGACTTCTGAACCCGACCGCGGGCAACACCTGCGAGAACGTTTCAAGCGGCGCCGGGGACCAGGCGACCCCGTCGCAGGGCCCGTCGCAGGGCCCGTCGAACACCGCGCAGTCATCGGGCGGAGCCGTCGCTCAGGGCGGCGCGCAGAACTCCCCCGGAACCGTCTCGGGCAACGGCGTACAGCTGCCGATCGATCTGCCGGTCAATGTCTCCGGCAACTCGGTGAGCGTCGTCGGCGCCCTCAACCCGGCCCTGGGCAACGCGTCGTCCAACATCTCCGAGGGACCCTCCGGCCTCAAGCCGCCCACGGTCGCCCCGCCGAAGACCGAGCCGCCGCGGACCTCCGTGCCTCCGCGCAGGCCGTCGCTCCCCCGGAAGCCGCCGATGGCCACGGTCGTGACGGTCGACGACACCACACCGTCCGAGGCACTCGCCCGCACCGGAGCGGAGCACCTCGGCTACGCCGTCCCCGCCGCCGCCCTGCTGCTGGGCGGCACCCTGCTCTACCGGCGGGGCCGCCGCGCCGGGAGCTGAACCCGGCGGGACGGCGGAGTCCGTCGTGGTGGCGGACGGTGCGGCGATCCGGGTTCAGCGGACGCTCGGGGCCGCCGCTCCGATGAACTCCGACAGTGTCTCGCGCGCCTGTTCCGAACGCCGCGAGCGGTCGTCGTCGTCAGGCGCCTCATGCATACAGTTCGTCACCTCGAAGGCGGCGGAGGCAAGTTCCAGCGCCTGAGAGTCGTCGCACACCAGCTGAACGCGGATCAGCGCCTGGTGGGCGCTGGAACGAAGCCGGTAGGACTCGATGCGGGCGTCCTCGGCGGCGGCGGTGCCCGGGGTCTCCCGAGCCCGGTGCCAACGGTCGTTCTGGCCCCGCCGGTAGTCGACGAGCGCCCCGGCGAACGCGCTGTACGCGGAGATCCGCTCCTGGCGCAGCTGTTCGGCACGGGTCAGTGCCGCCGTACGCTCGGTCGTCCGGCGCTGGAACACATGGGTGACCACCGAGCCGAGCAGCGTGCCGATGACGGCGATGACGGCTATCTCCATGGTGCTTACTCCCCAAAGGGGTCGAAGGGTGCTGACGGAGCGGAAGGGGCGCGCCCCGGGGGATGACTGTCCGGAGCCGTAGAGCGGTTCCGGATAATCGTTCGAGTCCTGACGGCGGTCTTGTTAGCTTGATCGGGTGGCGAAACTCAATCAGATCATCGCAGTGGAGAAGGGCGTCAAGAGCAAGGCGCACCAGGACCTGACGGCCGCCCACCACGGGCTCCAGAAGCCCGCGCTGCTCGCCGGCATCTCGCGTACGTACCAGCCCAAGGACGAGGAAGGCGAGCAGTTGCCGCCTGAGTCCACGCGAGTGCAGGTCAAGGCCGAGGACGTACTGCGAGAGACGGCGAAGACGCTGACCAGGCTCTTCGACGTGACCGCCACCAAGGACTGGGCCAACTGCGCCGCACGCGCCGATGTCTCGGTGGACGGCCGGGTGCTGGTGAGCGATGTGCCGGTAGCGTATCTCCTCTTCCTGGAGAAGCAGCTGACGGATATCAACACCTTTATACGCAAGCTGCCGGTGCTGGACGCGTCGGAGTCCTGGACGCAGGATCCGTCGACGGACGCCTGGAAGACCGAAGCCGTTCGCACGGTACGGACCAAGAAGGTCCCGCGCAACCATGTGAAGGCGGAGGCGACGGAGAAGCATCCGGCACAGGTCGAGGTGTATTACGAGGACATTCCCGTCGGTTACTGGACCACGGTGAAGTTCTCCGGTGCGCTGCCCGCCCGCCGGGTGAACGACCTGCTGGAGCGGGTGGAGAAACTCCAGCAGGCCGTGAAGTTCGCGCGCGAGGAGGCCAATGGCGCGGAGGTCGCCGACCAGAGGGTGGGCGACGCAGTTTTCGGCTATCTGTTCGGATAACGGGTAGCCTTGAAGAATCCCCGCCCGCGGGAGCGTGGGCGGGGTGCGCGAGGAGCGCAAGCTGAAACTGAGGCTTGTTGTGATCGTGCGGTTCCAGCGGAGGTTCGAACCCTCCCCGCGGCGCTCTCCATAACGGGCCGCGGTAGCCCAATTCGGCAGAGGCAGACCGCAGTCAGACTCAGACTATTGCTCCAGATTCAGTATCCGCCGCCGATCGCCGGATCGAACGGGCCCGAGCCCCGGAGCGTCGAAATGCCGGTTCAAGTCCGGCCCGCACAGCTCGATGTGCGGTGGTCCAAAGGCAGGACGCGACGACATGACGACTGACTCGGGTCCTCAAGCGTGCCGGCGTGCCGAGTACGGCGGCATCAAAGGGCCCGGGGGCCGGCTACGCCCCCGGGTCCGCTCCTCTTTTCGGGCGCGGTTTCTTTACGACCTCTTCTCTTTTTGGTCTGGATCTGTCGATTCGCTTTGCTTCCCTGTCCGCTTCCCGGTCTGCTTCCCTGTCCGCTTCCCGCTGTTTCTGCTTCCGTTCCGCTGGCGTGGCACCGCGTCCGACGGCAGGCTACGGGCGGGCGTTCGTGCCGCAACGCCCATGCCGTAGAGCGGAGTTGGAGAACTTCCATGGGAATCACGAGCAGGATGGGGCGCATGGGACGAAGAGGCCGGTCGCGGGGCACGATGCTGCTGGCCGGATTCCTCGGAGTGATTGCCGCTGTGCCGTCCGCTCCCGCCTCCCCATCGGGCAGCACCGGCGTCACCAGTACGGTGCTGGCGCACGGCGTCTCGGAGAAGAGGCTCAAACTGAAGGCCAAAGGGACCGCTGACGTGATCGTCCGCACCATCACCATCGACCCGGGCGGCTCCACCGGCTGGCATTACCACGAGGGTCAGCTTCTTATCGTGGTCACGGCCGGCACGCTGACCAGGACGTTTGAGGACTGCTCGGTCGAGATCACCCCGGCCGGGTCCGCTTTCGTAGAGGCGGCCGGGGTGGAACACCGGCACATCGGACGGAACCTCGGCACCGAGCCCGTGGTGCTGCACGCGACCTATGTGCTGCCGAAGGGCAGTCCGCTCGCCGTGGACACGGAAGCACCGTCCTGCGCGGGGGAGTAGGGCCTGTCCCCGTGCCGAGGAGACGGCGAACGGGAGGGGCGGCGGCGCGTTGTCGGCGAGCAGCCGTCAATGCCTCGGCACCCGGACCTCGACGATGATGAACGGGTGAGACTCGAAGCGATCACCTGGGAGCGGGTGGCCGAGGCCGTCGCCGACCGGGCCCTGGAGACCGATGCCCGGGACGGCGGCTCCTGGCTGCGCGTCGGGATCGACGGGGCTCCCGCGGCGCGGGGCGGGGAGCTCGCCGGGCGGATCGGCGCGGCGCTGCGGCTGCGGGGGCGCGGCAGTCTCGTCGTCGGTGCCGGCGGGTTCCTCCGCCCGGCGTCGCTGCGGTACGAGTACGGGCGGTCGGACCCCGAGACGTACTACAGCGGCTGGTTCGACACCGGAGCCCTGTGGCGCGAGGTCTTCGGACCTCTGGAGGCGGGCGGCGACGGCCGGGTGCTGCCCGACCTCTGGGATCCGGTGACCGACCGGGCCACCCGGAGCCCCCGGGTGGAGCTGCCGCGCGACGGTGTACTGCTGCTGCACGGGCCGTTTCTGCTCGGGCACTGGTTTCCGTTCGATCTCACCGTCCATGTGCGGCTGTCGGAAGGGGCGCTGCGGCGGCGCACGGTGGACAGCGAGCGCTGGACGCTTCCCGCTTTCCAGCGGTATGAGGAGGAGATACGGCCGGGGGAGGCGGCCGACGCGCTGGTACGCGCCGACGATCCGCGTCATCCGGCGTGGAGCGGATTCCGCTGAGCGCCGCCTGATGCAGCACGGCTGCGGCTGGTGCGGCTGGTGCGGTCTGGCGGCGGTGCGGCCGTGAGACCGGGCTGCCGTGGGACCGGGCTGCCGTGAGACAGCGAGGCCATAAGGCCGGGCCGGGCACCCCAGCGGTCCGCGGTACGGAGAGGAGATGCTTCCGGGGTGCGGGATTCTGCCCGCCCATGCCCATGCCCCGGCCGGACGAACAGGACAGGACACGGCGTCAGCCGGGACGATGGAGGTGTCAGCGATGTCATCGACGCAGCGGTTCTACGACGAACTCGCGGTTCACTACGACCTGATGTACGCGGACTGGAACGCGAACATCGCCGACCAGGGCGCCGCCCTCGACGGCCTGATATCCAAGGAGCTGGGCGCTGGTGACCCCGCGGCGCTCGATGTGCTCGACTGCGCCTGCGGCATCGGCACCCAGTCGATCGGGCTCACCGCGCGCGGCTACCGGGTCATCGGCACGGACCTCAGCGCGATCGCCGCCGCCCGGGCCCGGGCGGAGGCCGGGTCACGAGGGCTGCGGCTGGCGACGGCCGCCGCGGACATGCGGGCGCTGCCCTTCCCGGACGCGGCCTTCGATGTGGTGGTCTGCGCCGACAACGCCCTACCGCATCTGCTCACCGAGGCGGAGGCGGTGGCGGCGCTGCGGGAGATGCGGCGGGTGATCAGACCCGGCGGACTGCTGCTGCTCAGCACCCGGCCGTACGACCGGCTGCGCCGGGAGCGGCCCGAGGCCACACCACCGCAGGTCAGGGTGGGCCCTGAGGGGCGGGTGATCACCTTTCAGCTCTGGCACTGGCACCCGGACGGGGAGCGCTACGACTTCGAACTGTTCCATCTGCTGCCCGAGGGCGACGGCTGGACCACCCTGCGGCGGCAGGCGACGTACTGGGCGCTGCCCCAGGAGTCGACGGCGCGCTTCGTCTCCACGGCTGGATTCACCGGGCCGGTCTGGCATGAACCGGAACGTTCGGGCTTCTTCCAGCCGCTGCTGACCGCGCGGGCCCCCGGGGCAGCCGCCTGACCCGCGCCGGGGCACGGTTCCGGGCGGCCCCGGGCCACGGCCCGGCGGGGTGGCGGGAGTCGCCGCCTCGCGGCAGTGGGCGGGGAGCCCGGGCGTCAGCGGACCGCCCTGCGGATCGCGAGTGCCGCCAGCGGCAGGAGCAGCAGAGCGCCGGCCAGGTTGAGCCAGCCGTAACCCGCCTTCGCGACGATCACTCCGGCCAGCACACCGCCGATGCCGGCCGCCGTGTTCATGGCCAGGTCGGACAGGCCCTGTACGGCCGCACGGGCCGGCTGCGGCACGGAGTCGGTGAGCAGCGCCGAGCCCGCCACCACGCCTGCGGACCAGCCCAGGCCGAGCAGGAACAGTCCGATGGCGACCCGGGTGTGGCTCGGTCCCGCCGTGCCGGCCAGCAGCGCGGCGGCGGAGAGCAGCCCCACCGCGAGCCCGATCACCGAGAGTCTGCCGATCCGGTCCGCCAGCCGTCCCATCACCGGCGAGAACGCGTACATGCCCGCGATATGACCGCTGATGACCAGGCCGATCAGCTGAATGCCCGCGCCATGGTGGCTCAGCGCCAGCGGCGTCATCGACATGATGGCCACCATCGCGGTGTGCGAGGCGGCGAGGGTGACCATCGCGAGCCGGGCCATCGGCGACTCGCGTACGGCCTGGATCGCGGACCGCAGCGAGCGCCCCTCGGGGGAGTGACCGTCCGGGGCCAGGGAGCGGGCGGTGAGCAGCGGATCGGGGCGCAGCAGCGTCTGGACCAGGACCGCGGCGATCAAGAACACTCCCGCCGCCCAGACGAACGGTCCCGCTTCGGCCGGAATGCCCAGGCCGGAGACGGTACGGCCGGCCGGGGCCGCGATATTGGGACCCAGCACCGCACCGATCGTGGTCGCCCAGACGACATTGCTGATCGCCTGTCCCCGCCGCTCGGGAAGGGCCAGATCGGCGGCGGCGAACCGTGCCTGGAGATTGGCCGAGGAGCCGGCGCCGAACGCCGCCATACCGGCGAGCAGCAGCGGGAAGTTCTCCATGATCGCCGCGAGCACCACCACTCCCGCGCCGAGCGCCCCGATCACATAGGCGAGCACCAGCCCGGGGCGCCGTCCGCGAGAGGTCATCAGGGCGGCCAGCGGCATGGACAGCAGCGCCGTGCCGGCGACGGTGGCGGTCGGGGCCAGCCCGGAGAGCGCCTCCGTGCCGCTGACCTGTTGTGCCAGCACGGTGGCCAGCGCGATCCCGGTCGCGACACCGAGCCCGCCGAGGATCTGACTGACGACCAGGACCGCGGTGATGCGTCTGCGCAGCGCAGGGAGCCGGTCCTCCGGTACCGCTCCGCCTGCCGGGGTTCCACGGAGCGGTGCGGTCGCCGAGGAGCCGTCCTGCTCGGCGAGGCCGGATATGTCAGATGCGTCAGGGCTGATGCTCACTCGCGCAGTGTGCCAGCTCCGGCCTGACCGTACGAAGTCGTTTGGCCGAGGCCGCCTTCCGCCGGTCCGCCCTGGTCGGAGCGGTGCCGACGTCGGCCGACGCGGGACGACCCGGGTACGGGGTCCTGGCGCGGTCCTAGAACAACGGCTGCGGAAGCACCCCCTCCAGCGCCAGCAGCCGCCGCTTGGTCTCCACTCCGCCGCCGAAGCCGCCCAGCTTGCCGTCGCTCTCCACCACACGATGGCACGGCACCACCACCGGCAGCGGATTGGATCCCATCGCGACCCCCACGGCCTGTGCCGCGCCGGGCTGGCCGACGCGGGCCGCCAGCTCCCCGTACCCCACGACGGCGCCGTAGGGGACACCGGTCGCGAGCTCCCGCAGCACCTCCCGGTTGAACCCGGCCGACAGCGACCAGTCGAGGGGCAGCGCGAACTCCCGCAGCTCACCGTCGAAATACTCGGTGAGCATGCGTATCGGCTTGGCGAGCAGACCCGTCGCATCGGCCACCGGCTCGGCGGAGAGCCGCCCGGCCAGTCGGCGCAGCGCCTCGTCCCGTACGGCCTGGTCGGCGTGGAACACCACGCTGACCAGGCCCCGGCCGGTCGCGGCGAGGAGCAGCGGTCCGATGTCCGTGCTCATGACGGCCCACTCGAAGCGGTTCATGAGTTCCACAGTACGACCGGGCACTGACAGTGCCCGGCCTTTGCCCGTCTCACCAGCCGCCCGGCACCGGTCCGCGGCCCCTCGGCGGGGCCGTGGCCGGCTCGTCCGTACCGCTTTCGCGCGGTCTCACCGGGCTCCCGCGCTGGATACGGCGACGGTGTCCCGGTTCCATCGCGTGGGATACGGCGACGGTCTCACCGGGCGATCGCGTCGTGTGCGACGAGGGTGTCCCGGTCCGCCGTGTCGCGTACGGCGACGGTGTGCCGGTCCACCGCGTCGCGTACGACATCCGGTCTGTCGGTGATGATGCCGTCCACCCCGAAGCCGTCCGCGCGCACCGCGCCCGCTGTGTCGTTCACCGTCCAGGTGTTCACCTGGAGACGTTTGCCGTGCGCACCCTTGAGGCGGTGCGCCGCGGCCACGTAGTCGTCGGTGAGCGTGGTGTGCGGTGGGTTGATCTGGTCGGTGAAGGCGGCGTACGAGGGCAGCTCCGCGACCGGGGGCGTACCGAGGAACCCCGTCACGACATCCGGCCGCTGCCGGTGCACGGCCTTCACACTGTCCGCGCCGAAGCTCTGCACGACCAGCCGGTGCCTGACATGCGAGCGGTCCAGCCAGCCCGCTTCCTCCAGCACCCGCAGGGTGTCGCGCTCGATGCCCGGATACAGCTCCGGCCGCTTGATCTCCAGCAGCAGCTTCTGCCCGTTGCGCTCGACCCGGTTCAGATACCGCTTCAGTGTGGGCACCCGTGCGCCGGCCCACTCCGCGCCGAACCAGCCGCCCGCGTCCAGTGTGGCGATCTCGGCGGCCGTGAAGTCCGCCACCCGCCAGGGCTCGCGCCCGGGGAAGCGCTGCTCGGCATCGGTGGTGCGGGCCAGGGTGGCGTCGTGGACGACCACCAGTTCGCCGTCCTTGGTGCGTTGGACGTCGTTCTCCACCCAGGCGAAACCCATCCGGCCGGCCAGGTCGACGGCCGACAGGGTGTTCTCGGGAGCGTAGGCGGAGGCTCCACGGTGGGCGATCACCAGTGGGTCGCGATGGTCCGCCGGGTCCGCCGGTTCCGCCGCCTCGGACGCCTGGGCGACAGGCCCGTACACCAGGGCCGCGCCCGCTCCCAGAACGGCGGCGGCGATTGCTGCGAGGGGACGTGCGTACACCCGGACTCCTCAGGACGATGGGTCGGCGACGGGACGAGAGTTGCACCCGCAGACCGACGACGAACAGGTGAAGTATGGCCAAAATGTGAACAGATCTGCACAGAACGCCCCAGGTATGGGTTTCTGCGTAGATAGATCTACGGTCAAATGTTGGCCAAATGGTGTTTAGGGCCTACTGTCGCCCCCTGAACAGACGTTCCACCAGCGGCTCGGACATCACCGCCAGGGGATCGCCGGGTTGCAGTAACGAAGGAACGAAGGAAACACGGAATGCAGGGAACTCTCGACGGTTTCACCTATGGCCTGGTCACACCGGTCACGGCCTTTCTGATGGCCTGTCTTGGTTCCGCGCTGGGCCTCCGCTGCACCACGCGCTCCCTTCGTACCGAGAGCTCGTTCAAACCCGGATGGCTCGCCCTGGGCGCGACCTCGATCGGCTCCGGCATCTGGACCATGCACTTCATCGCCATGATGGGGTTCAGCATCGACGGAGCCCCCATCACCTACGACCGGCCGATCACCTTCGCCAGCCTCGGCGTCGCGATCGTCATGGTCGGCATCGGCGTCTTCATCGTCGGCTACCGGGGCGCCACCGTGATGGCGCTCGTCACCGGCGGCACCATCACCGGCCTCGGCGTGGCCACCATGCACTATCTGGGCATGGCCGCGATGCGCTTCCAGGGCCGCATCGACTACAGCACCCCGATCGTCGTGCTCTCCGTGGTGATCGCGGTCGTCGCCGCGACCGCCGCGCTCTGGGCCGCCGTCTCGGTGCACGGCTTCATGGCCAGCCTCGGCGCCAGTCTGGTGATGGGCGTGGCGGTGACCGGAATGCACTACACCGGGATGGCGTCGGTCAGCGCGCATCTGCACGACTCCATCGGCGCCGCGAGCTCCGGCGACTCGCCCACCACGCTCCTCATACCCATGCTGCTCGGACCCGCGGTCTTTCTGCTGCTCGCCGGAGTGGTGGTGATGTTCGACCCGCTGCTGGTGATGGGCGAGCCCGAGTGGCAGGGCTCCGGCCGGAAGGCCCGGCGGGAGCCGGTGGCGCCGGCTCCCCAGGCCGCGACACCGCTCTACGGACAGTGGCACGGGGGCGGGCAGGCCGATGGTTCGGGACAGTGGTACACGGGTGGGCCGGCTGACGGCTCGGGGCAGTGGCACGGGGGCGGGCAGACCGGCGGCTCGGGGCAGTGGAACGCGGGCGGCCCCACCGACGGCGCCGGACGCCGGGACCAGCCCTACTCCGACAGTTGGTGACACTCCGACCATCCCAACCACCCCGACCACCTCTGTGACCAGGCCCGATGCCCTCCGGCACCGGGCCTGTCCGGGCATCGGGCAGGCTCTCGCGGACCGGACGGGCACCCGGTTGTCAGTGGGTGGTCGTACGGTGGATCCATGCGGCCCGTTTCCAAGATCGAACGTACGGTGGCGCCTTTCGAGGTCGTCAGCCCCTTCCAGCCCAGCGGTGACCAGCCCACGGCCATCGCAGACCTGGAGCGCCGTATCCGCGCGGGCGAGAAGGACGTCGTCCTGCTCGGCGCGACCGGCACCGGAAAGTCGGCGACCACCGCCTGGATGATCGAGAAGCTCCAGCGCCCCACCCTGGTGATGGCGCCGAACAAAACCCTGGCCGCCCAGCTGGCGAACGAATTCCGCGAGCTCCTGCCCAACAACGCCGTCGAATACTTCGTCTCGTACTACGACTACTACCAGCCCGAGGCGTACGTCCCCCAGTCGGACACCTATATCGAGAAGGACTCCTCGATCAACGAGGAGGTCGAGCGGCTGCGCCACTCCGCGACGAACTCGCTGCTCACCCGGCGCGATGTGATCGTGGTCGCCTCCGTCTCCTGCATCTACGGCCTCGGTACCCCACAGGAGTACGTCGACCGGATGGTGCCCCTGAAGGTCGGCGACGAGATCGACCGCGACCAGCTGCTCCGCCGCTTCGTCGACATCCAGTACACCCGCAATGACGTGGCGTTCGCGCGCGGCACCTTCCGGGTCCGCGGCGACACCATCGAGATCTTCCCGGTGTACGAGGAGCTCGCCGTCCGCATCGAGATGTTCGGCGACGAGATCGAGGCGCTCTCCACGCTCCACCCGCTCACCGGCGAGATCATCAGCGAGGACCAGTCGCTCTATGTCTTCCCCGCCAGCCACTATGTGGCCGGTCCTGAGCGCCTGGAGAAGGCGGTCGACGGCATCGAGACGGAGCTGGAGCAGCGCCTCGCCGAGCTGGACAAGCAGGGCAAGCTCCTGGAGTCCCAGCGGCTGCGCATGCGCACCACCTATGACATCGAGATGATGCGCCAGATCGGCTCCTGCTCCGGCATCGAGAACTATTCGATGCACTTCGACGACCGTGAGCCCGGATCTCCCCCCAACACCCTCCTCGACTACTTCCCCGAGGACTTCCTGCTGGTCATCGACGAGTCCCATGTCACCGTCCCGCAGATCGGCGCGATGTACGAGGGCGACGCCTCACGGAAGCGGACCCTGGTCGAGCACGGCTTCCGCCTGCCCTCGGCGCTCGACAACCGGCCGCTGAAGTGGGAGGAGTTCACCGAGCGGATCGGCCAGACGGTCTACCTCTCCGCGACTCCCGGCGCCTATGAGCTCTCCCGGGGCGACGGCTTCGTGGAGCAGATCATCCGGCCCACCGGCCTGGTGGACCCCGAGATCGTCGTCAAGCCCACCGAGGGCCAGATCGACGATCTGGTGCATGAGATCCGGCTGCGCACCGAGAAGAACGAGCGCGTCCTGGTCACCACCCTCACCAAGAAGATGGCCGAGGACCTCACCGAGTACTTCCTCGAACTGGGCATCCAGGTCCGCTACCTCCACAGCGACGTCGACACCTTGCGCCGGGTGGAGCTGCTGAGGGAGCTGCGCGCCGGTGAGTACGACGTGCTGGTCGGCATCAACCTGCTGCGGGAGGGCCTCGACCTGCCCGAGGTCTCGCTGGTGGCGATCCTCGACGCGGACAAGGAGGGGTTCCTCCGTTCGGGCACATCGCTGATCCAGACCATCGGCCGAGCCGCCCGTAACGTCTCCGGCCAGGTCCATATGTACGCGGACAAGATCACCCCGGCGATGGAGAAGGCCATCGAGGAGACCAACCGCCGCCGGGAGAAGCAGATCGCGTACAACACCGAGAGGGGCATCGACCCACAGCCTCTCCGTAAGAAGATCAACGACATCGTCGCCACCATCGCGCGTGAGGAGGTCGACACCGAGGAACTGCTCGGTACCGACTACCGCAAGCCGAGGTCGGAGAAGCCCGGCAAGGGCGCCAAGGCGCCGGTTCCCGCGCTCGGCGGCAAGGGCGCGAAGGGCGGAGCCCTGACCGAGCGTCCCGCCGCGGAACTGGCCGGGATCATCGAGGAGATGACCGAGCGGATGCGGGCCGCCGCGGCGGATCTGCAGTTCGAGATCGCCGCACGACTGCGGGACGAGGTCGGCGAACTCAAGAAGGAGCTGCGGCAGATGAAGGAGGCGGGCCTCGCCTGAGGGCCGCCTGGAGCATCCGCTTCCGGCTGTTCGGCGCGGCGCATGGAAGGCCCGGCGGATGCAAGGCCCGGCGCGTGGAAGGGGTGGCGGCGGGCCGGAATCAGGGGAGAGCGGGGGAGGCGGAGGCGGGGCGGGGGCGGCTCATCTCGCCGTGTACACCGGCGTGTTGGCCGTGCGCGCCGGTGTGTTGCAAGAGCGACACAAAAACCGGCCAACCGCGCCGCTTCGCCGACACGACTGCGTAGGGTGCTGGACAACCATCCGCACGGGTGGCGGCATATCGGGGAAAAGGGGACAGCGCGTGACGGTCAACATGACCAAGGGCCAGGCCATCAGCCTGCAGAAGAGCGACGGAGCCACCCTGACAGCGGTGCGTATGGGGCTCGGCTGGCAGGCGGCGGCCCGCCGTGGTCTGTTCGGCTCACGCACCAAGGAGATCGACCTGGACGCCTCGGCGGTGCTCTTCGCCGACAAGCAGCCGGTGGACGTGGTCTTCTTCCGCCACCTCGTCAGCGACGACGGCTCAGTCAAGCACACCGGTGACAATCTGGTCGGCGGCGTGGGAGCCGGTGGCGACGATGAGGCGATTCTCGTGGACCTCTCCCGGGTCCCCGTCCATATCGACCAGATCGTCTTCACGGTGAACTCCTTCACCGGCCAGACCTTCCAGGAGGTCAAGAACGCCTTCTGCCGCATCGTCGACGAGACCAACGGCCAGGAGATGGCCCGCTACACCCTCGACGGCGGCGGCCACTACACCGCCCAGATCATGGCCAAGGTGCACCGCGTCGGCACCGGCGGGCAGGCGCCGTCGACGGCGGGCGGCGGGCGGTCGACACCCCTGGGCGGTCCCGCCGGGCAAGGGGTGTCCAAGGAAGCCTCGGCGGCGGGTGACCGGCAGTCGTTCCCGGACAGCCCCGCCGGGCCGGGACTGTCGAAGGGGGCCCCGGCGGCGGGCGGCTGGCAGATGACGGCCCTGGGCAACCCCGCGAACGGGCGCACCTTCCAGGACCTGATACCGGCTATCCTGCCGCACCTCTGACACCGCCCGCACGGTCGGCTCTCACACCGCCCGCACGGCGGTCCCAGGACCGGAGTGCTTCGACGGCCCGCCGGGGAGCGCGGCCCCGCAGCGCCTGTGAGGACGCGCCGGGCTCCCGGAAGACGCGCTGGGAAGGGGTGAACCTCGGGGGCCCTCCCGCAGGCGGTGGCCCCCGGGGCCTTCCCGGAGGGACGGACCGCCCGCCGCGACCGCGCACCACCGAACAGCACCGAACAGCACCGAGGGGGAGCAGACGATGACGGCCGAGCTGGTCCGGGGACAGAACCATCCGCTGCCCGGGACCCGCCTGGAGATCCGGGTGTCCGCAGGCCACCCGGTGGTGGCCTGCGCCACCTGCACCGATGAGCAGGGCACTGTTCTCGGTGGCGCGGTCGCCCACCCCGGCGCACCGGCCATGTCCGGGGTCGAGGTCCCCCCTGGCGCCGGAGAGTCGCCGCG
>NZ_VCLA01000102.1 GCF_009600885.1 Streptomyces jumonjinensis | reverse complement strand
AGCAGCGCGGTGAGAGAGACGGCGAGAAGGACGATCCGCTGACGCATTCCCCCACCTTCCCGCGTCTTCCGCACCGCTGTCGGCAGCACACACCCCGGGTCACCGGCACGAGTGACGACCCCTGTCACGGCATGTTGCCGCCGGCCGGCGACGGCCCGGCACGGCGACGCGGAGCCGCCGATCGCCCCGGAGCCGCCGCGCCCGGCCGGTACGGTACGCCGCGCCCTCGGCGGGTACGGTTCGACGCCCCGCCCTCGCCACGGCCAACAGCCGGTACGTTCAACGCCCCACCCCGGCCTGCACGGTCAACACCCCGCCCCGGCACGGCGAACGCCGGGTCCGCACGGGAGCTCGCGTGCCGCGCGCGCTGAGCGCCGCCGGAGCCCCGCGCCCGGCGTGCCGTCCGGGACCACCCGGACGGCACCCCGGTACAGCCCCCTCCCGCCGGGCGCCCGCGCGCCGGAAAACCCCTCGGCCCCATGGCGGTTGATCGCCTACCCTGACCGACCGGTCCGCCGCCGGCACGGCGGCGCCACGCGGCGACACGCGGCGACACGCCTTCGCGGAGAGGGGACGCAGATGACGCAGACCGATGACGTGGTCCGTCTGGTGCACCATGTGCTCGGAGCGGAGGTCGTCGGCGTGTATCCGCATGGCTCCGCCGTGCTCGGGGGGCTGCGGCCCCGCAGCGACATCGATGTGCTCGCCGTGGTGCGGCGGCGCCTCACGGCGCGGCAGCGGCGGGCGCTGCTCGACGGAGCGCTGGCGCTCTCCGGCAGCGGCGAGCCGGGCCGCTCCGCCCGTCCCGTCGAACTCACCGTGGCCGTGCACGGCGATGTCCGTCCCTGGCGCTACCCGCCGGTGTGCGAGTTCCAGTACGGCGAGTGGCTGCGGGACTCCTGTCTGCGCGGCGAGGTCCCTTCGCGGGCGCCGAGCGCCGATCTCGCGCCGCTGATCACGATGGTGCTGCTGGGGAGGGTCTCGCTGGCCGGGCCGCCGCCCTGGGAGGTGCTCGACCCCGTGCCCCGGCGGGACCTGGAGCACGCCATGCTCAGCGGGGTGCCGGAGCTTCTCGCCGGACTCATGTCGGACACCCGCAACGCGGTGCTGACGCTCGCCCGGATCTGGATGACCCTCACGACCGGGGAGATCGGGTCCAAGGACGCCGCCGCCGACTGGGCGCTCCCCCGGCTCCCCGGGGAGCACCGGGCTGTGCTCGCCCATGCGCGGGCCGTCTACCTCGGCCTTGAGCCGGAGCGCTGGGAGCCTCTGCTGGCCCGGGTGCGTCCCTGCGCCGGACAGGTCGTCCGGGCGCTGGAGCGCCCCGCGGCGGCGCACGGCGTCCGGCTGCCGCCGGGATGACCGCCGCGCGCTCACCGTGGGACGCACCCCCTGGCGTATGCCTGCCTACGCTCCGGCACAGCGGGGTCATGGGGCGTCGCCCTGCCAGTCCCAGCGCTGCGGGGCGCCGGCCCTCGGTCCGTACAGCGCGTGCCCGCCGGGGCCGAAGCGCCCGATCTCGGTGGTGAGCGCCGCGCCCCCGCTCAGCCGCTCCGCCGGCCAGCCGGTCACGTCCAGCAGCAGTCCGTCCAGCGGGCCGCCCACCAGCTCCCGGTAGTCATGCCCTGGCTGTGGGCCCGGATCGGGGTCGTCGTGGTCCGCTCCGTAGACCCGTCCGCGCATCAGTTCGTCCATACCGGCAGCATCCCAGCCACCACTGACAATCGCGGGCCGGGAAGCGGCCGGAGCGCCGGGCGCACCGGGCGCCCGGTACATCTTTCGATGTAGCGCCGGTTCGTCTGCGGTCATGACGTGAGGGGCCCCACACACCCTGACGATGGGGACATGACCGAGCTCTCTCCCTCTCCGAAGGTCGTCCCGCCCGGCTCGCCCGCACGGCCCGCCCGGCTCCCGCTGCTCGACGTGCTGCGCGGGGTCGCCATTCTCGGCACGCTGATGACCAATGTCTGGATCTTCACGGCCCCCGGCTCCGAGTGGGGCGTGCTGACCGGCGGTGTGCCCGAGCCGTCGTTCGCCTCGTTCCCCAGCGCGGTCGAGAGCTCGCTGCGGCTGCTCGCGAACGGCAAGTTCCTGTCGTTGCTGACGATTCTCTTCGGTGTGGGGCTGGCCATCCAGTACGGTTCGGCGGCCCGGCGCGGAGCGCCCTGGCCCGGCCGGTACCGGTGGCGGGCGCTGTTCCTCTTCGCCGAGGGGACCGTCCACTTCATCCTGGTCTTCGCCTGGGACGTGCTGATGGGGTACGCGGTCACCGCGCTGTTCGTCGCCTGGCTGCTGGCGCGTTCCACGGTGGCGCAGAACCGGGTGATGTGGTGGGCGGCGGGGCTGCATCTGGCGCTGATGGCGCTGCTCACGGCCGCTCTGGCGGCGGAAGGGGCGCAGAGCGCCACGCCCGTCTCGCGCGAGGCGGTGGATCTGTACGCGCGCGGCGGCTACTGGGAGCAGGTCGGGTTCCGGCTCGACAACGCGGCGGTCCTGCGGCTGGAGCCGGTGCTCTCGTTCTTCCTGCTCGTCTTTCTGTTTCTGCTGGGCGTGCGGCTCTTCCGGGCCGGCGCGTTCGGGTCCGACGCCACCGGCCGCCGTATCCGCGCGCGGCTGCTCGGCTGGGGCCTCGGGCTCGGGCTGCCGCTCAGCGTCGTCTCCTCGCTGGCGGGTCCGGAGCTGTTTCTGCTGGACCGCTATGTCGGCGGGCCGCTGACGGCGCTCGGCTACATCGGGCTGACCGGTGCGGTGACAGCGCGGATACGGCGGCCGGGGCCGCTGCTGAACGGTCTCACCTCGGTCGGCAGGACCGCGCTGTCCGGCTATGTCCTCCAGAACATGCTCTGCGTCCTTCTCGCGTACGGCGTCGGCCTCGGACTGGCCCACCGGCTCGATGGGTCGTGGTCGCCGTGGTGGGTGATCGCGATGTGGGCGCTGGTCTGCGCCGTGCTGCTGGTGGGGTCGACGCTGTGGCTGCGGCGGTTCGAGACGGGTCCGCTGGAGTCGGTGCAGAAGTGGGCGCTGCGGCGCTGAGACCGACGCCGGCGCGGCGACGGCCCGCTGGGGCCGCCGCCGCGCCGGTCCGCGCTGTCGGGGCGGGGGTGTGAGGAGCCGGTCGGATCAGAGGGCGGGCCGTGCCGTGTCCGCGAAGACCTGGTGGCCGGCGGGGTTGGGGTGGATGTCCTGGAGGGCGCCGCAGACGAACGTGAACTGGCAGAGCCGTGCCACGTTCGTCGGCACCTTGCCCAGGCCCGCCACGTCCACGTCCGGGGTGAAGGCGAAGGACGAGTACGCGGCGGCGAAGTCGACCAGGGTGAAGTGGTTGGCCTTGTAGTGCTTGGCCACGATCTCGTTGAACGCCTGCTGCCCGCCCGCCGACTGAAGCGCCGTCACCTTGCCCTGCGCACCCGCGAGGAAGGTCACCAGGAACGGGTTGAAGGAGTTGGCCCCGGCCAGATGGGTCTGGGTGCTGGAGGCGGCGTTGATCGCGCTGGTGATCCTGCCGACGTTGGTGTCGACGGTCTTCAGGGCCTGGAGCGAGCAGTTCACATCGATCGCGCCGGCCTGGAAGCACACCCCGAGGTCGTTCCCGCCGATGTTCAGCGTCAGAAACTTGACCTGGGCTCCGTTCACCTTGAGGAAGTCCACGGCCTTGTCGAGCTGGGAGACCGTCCTGCCCGCGCTGTCCTGGTAGGAGCAGGGTCCGCGCTTGATCATGGTCGCGGTGGTCTCACCGGTGCAGCCGAGTTTGATGTGGCGCAGGTTGGCGTCCGTCTTCTTCAGCTGGGCGAACAGCTTGTCGGTGTAGGACTGGTCGGTGTCCCGCTGAACGTCCGGCTGGAAGCCGCTCGCGAGCGAGTCGCCCAGCGAGACGTAGTACGTGAGCGCCGCGCGGTCCGCGCCGACGGGCTCGGCCGACGCTCCGGCCGAGCCGCCGATCAGCGTCCCCATCAGGGTGGCGGCCGTGGCGAGGGCTGCGAGGGATCTGCGGATACGCATCTGCTGTTCTCTCCTCTTCGCGGAAGGCTGACGTCCCGTGCGTCGACCGGCTGCACGGCGGCCTCGATCCCCGCCGTTCAACCCCGCCGCCTCCGGCACGCCGGTTTCGGCCGGTCGCCGCTCGCCCCACCCGTCTCACGCGTACCGCCGCGTCCCATACGGTCCGGCCTCAGCGGGTTCATGGCGGCCCTGGGTCCGGCCTGAACTGCGCCGTGGGACACGGATCGGGCCCGGCATCGGGTACGTACGGCTCCTGGGCGGCGGACTGCTCCGCCCCCTCCCCGGCCGGATTCACGACCGGGGACGGGGCGCTCTCCAGAACGACCGGATGCCGTGGACGGAGGGATCCCGGCTCCGGGTGCCCGGCTTGGACCCGGTGCCGGCGGGCGGGCCGGGTGTCAGCCGTCCGTTCGGGGGTGTGGCCCGTACCGGTGACGGATGCGCCGAGCGCGGGCGGACGGGAGCGGGACATCCGTAGGGTCGCCGCGTGGCGAGAGTACGGGTGCGGATCTTCACATGTGACTGGCCGGGGTGCACGGCGGAGCTGCGCACCGCGTACACGACGGAGCGGAAGGCGAAGGCGTACGTATGGAAGCGGGGGTGGCTGTGGACGGCGGACGGTGCCGAGATGCACTTCTGCGGCGCCGTCGCCTCCTCCGGCCGCCGGCCCGGACACGCCCGGCGGATACTCGCCGAGCACCGGCCCGCGCTGGTGCGTCTGACACCCCCGTGCTCCGGCTGGTCCGTGGCCTGCTGGTGCGGCTGGTCGGCGTCCGAGCGGCCGACCGACTCGGCGGCGCCGAACGCGGCCGGGGCGCGGACCCTCTGGGCGAGGCATCTCACCCTCCCCCGCGGGGCCGGGTCCGCCGCACCCGCCGCGCCCGCCGCCTAGCAAGGCTCCCCCGGCGGGGCGCCTCCAGTGCGTTCACCGTACGCGTACAGAGAGTGGCGATGGCGCGGGAACCCCGGGCCCGGCCCGGGCGCGGCGGCCGTCCGACTCCCCGGGGCGCCACCGCGAACAGGGGACGGAAGGGGCACAATCGAGGGAGAGGGAGGGACGGCACTCCGCCCGGAAGGTGATCAGATGGCCCGGCCCCGGTCCCGGTACGCACCCGACCATGGACTCACCACCCGCATGGTGACCACGATGTTCCTGATCGGACTGCTCTACGTCGTCTTCGTGGGAGTGCTGCTCGCGCTGCTGCGCGGCGCCTGGCCGCTGATTCTGCTGATCGCGGGCGCGCTCTTCATCGCCCAGTTCTGGTTCAGCGACCGGATCGCCGCACACAGCATGGGGGCCCGTGTGGTCACCCCCGAGCAGGCGCCGGAGCTCCACGGCGCGGTGGACCGGATCTGCGCGCTCGCCGATATGCCCAAGCCACGGGTGGCCATCGCGGACAGTGATGTGCCGAACGCGTTCGCCACCGGGCGCAACCAGAAGTCGGCCCTGGTGTGCGCCACCACCGGGCTGCTGCGCCGGCTGGAGCCCGAGGAGCTGGAGGGCGTGCTCGCGCACGAGCTCTCGCATGTCGCCCACCGCGATGTCGCCGTGATGACCATCGCCTCCTTCCTCGGCGTGCTCGCCGGGGTGATCACCCGCGTCAGTCTGTACGGGGGGCTGGGCCGGGCCGGGCGCAGCAACAACAACACCGCGATCGCGATGATCCTGATCCCGCTGATCAGCGCCGCCGTGTACGCGGTCAGTTTTCTGCTGACCCGGCTGCTCTCCCGCTACCGCGAGCTCTCCGCCGACCGGGCCGCGGCGCTGCTGACCGGGCGGCCCTCCGCGCTCGCCTCGGCGCTCACCAAGGTCACCGGGGAGATGGCGAGGATTCCGACCCGGGATCTGCGCAAGGCGGAGCCGTACAACGCCTTCTGGTTCGCGCCCGCGTTCTCCTCCCGGGAGAGCCTGGCCAGGCTGCTGTCCTCCCATCCGACGCTGGAACAGCGGCTGGAGCAGCTGGGCCGGATCTCGGCACAGCTGGCCCGTCCGTAACGGGTGGCCACCATGGGTCTCCTCGACACCATCCTGGGCCGCAGCAAGCCCGTACGGCCCGATCTCGACCGGCTCTTCGCGCTGCCCGCCGCGGCGATCACCCTTCAGGCGGCGGCGGGTTTCACGCCCACCGGCACCGGCTCGGTCTGTTTCGCCAGTGTGGAGGGCGGGGCGTTCGCCCAGCTCCAGACCGATGTACGGGAGCTGCTCGACGCCGACGCCGACGCGGGCGCCGGGGGCATCCCGGTCGAGTTCAGCCGGGACTCCTACGGCTACACCTGGCTGCTCACCCGCCATCCCGCCGCCGATACGGCGTCTCTGGTCAACGATCTGCACGCGGTCAACACCCTGCTCCAGGACGGCGGGTTCGGCCCGCAGCTGCTCTGCTCGCTGATGGCCTTCCGCGAGACGGGGGGCAATCGGGTGCTGGCGCTGGTCTACCTCTACAAGCGCGGCACCTTCTATCCCTTCGCACCGCTGCCCGGCGAGACGGAGCGCCGCGACAACGCCCTGGAGCTTCAGATCAGAGCGCTGCTCTCGGAGGATCTGCGCGTCGAGACGGACCTCTCCCGCTGGTTCCCGGTATGGGGGGCGCCGGGCCTCCAGGGCTGACCGCCGAAGCCGCCGGGACCACCGGGACCACTGGATTCACCGGACCCGCGCAGCTTGTATCACGAATGAAGTGCCAGCAGAAGCCATAGTCCGATTATCGTCCTGTTCCCGTATCTAAGAGCGATTTTCAGACATTGGCGAGGGACTTATGGCCCCTCAAGCAACCCTGAACGGCCCTAGCCCCTCTCTTCCGGCAAGCCACGGATCAGCGCCCGCCTGACCGCCGGGTCTCGCCGAGCCTCCGTGAGCCATCTGTTGCACCCGTCCCAGTGGCACTCGCATGACAGAGGAACGATGACCAGAAGCCCACGCACCCGTCTCTGGCGCTCGACGCTCGCCGTGTCCGCGGCGATCGCCGTCACCGCAGGAGTCGTCGCCGCCGCGCCCGACAGCAAGAAGAAGGCACCGGCCGCGGCGAAGCCGAAGCTGAGCCTGATCGCCGCCACCAAGTCGGTCACCCTCGACAAGTACTCCTGGAGCGAGGGCGTCTGGCTGGACCTCGGCACCTACGTCACCGCGGAGGGCGCGCCCTTCGAGTTCAAGGTGACCCGCGAGTCCTACAAGAAGCCGATCGTCGCCAAGCAGATCATCCGCGACGGCAAGAAGACGACGACCAAGACCCTTCCCACGGGCACGGTCAAGGACTTCTCCGGACTGCCCGACTTCGTCGATGTGAAGATCACCGACCCCGCCGGCAAGACCGTGCTGAAGACCAGCCAGAACTTCTGCCCGAACAACGCGTCCGGCCGCGTGCGCCCGGACGCCCCGGCGACCTCGAAGTACCCCGGCGGCTGCCCGACCAACCCCTTCACCCTCGGCTCGGTGTGGGGCGTCGAGGAGGGCTGGGCCTCCAACACCTACTCGGGTCACTACGAGGACGACGCCACCGTGGACCTGGCGGCGGGCTCGTACACCGCCAAGATCAGCGTCGCCAAGAAGTACCGCGACCTGTTCGGCATCGCCAACAAGACCCAGACCGTCAAGGTCACCGTGATCGAGCACCCGGACGAGCCGGGCGAGGGCGGCTGGGGCGCCGCGCGCAAGGCGGCGGCCGGTGCCGGCGCCGATGCGCACGCGCACCACGCGGGCCACGGCAAGGCGCAGCCCCCGGTCTCCCTGGCCGAGGCGACCGGCGGCACCGCCCCCACGTACAACGTGGGTCACGGACCGCACCCGCCGGCCCCGCCGGCCCTGCCCTGGGCGCTGAAGAAGAACGCCCGCACG
The DNA here is from genome assembly GCF_009600885.1 of Streptomyces jumonjinensis. Classification (GTDB taxonomy): domain Bacteria; phylum Actinomycetota; class Actinomycetes; order Streptomycetales; family Streptomycetaceae; genus Streptomyces; species Streptomyces jumonjinensis. The sequence goes on along the minus strand of NZ_VCLA01000102.1, from coordinate 18,301 downwards.
TCGGCGAACATCGGCGACAAGGCCGGCCAGACCGACGGCTCCCGCCAGGCTCCCGGCGCCAAGCCCAACGCCAAGCGCCCCACCGGCAAGCCGGTCGTCCCGGCGAGCGCGCCCAAGCCCGACCTGCGCTCGCTGCCCGCCTACGGTGTCACCATCGTGGACGGCAAGGAGTACGACACCCCGGGCAAGGACTACGTCGCGTTCAGCGCCAACGTGTGGAACGCGGGCCCGGCCCAGCTGGTCGTGGACGGCTTCCGTAAGCCCGGCGCCGACCTGATGGACGCCTACCAGTACTTCTACGACGCCAAGGGCAAGCAGATCGGCTACACGCCCACCGGCACCATGGAGTGGGACCCGCGTCCGGGTCATGTGCACTGGCACTTCACCGACTTCGCGAGCTACCGCCTGCTGAAGGAGGACAAGAAGGAAGCCGTGCGCAGCGGCAAGGAGGCCTTCTGCCTGGCCAACACGGACGCCGTCGACTACACGGTGAAGAACGCCAACTGGCACCCGGACGGCACCGATCTGTCCACCTCCTGCGGCCAGGAGAACTCGATCTCCGTCCGTGAGGTGCTGGACGTGGGCTCCGGCGACACCTACACCCAGGACCTGCCGGACCAGTCGTTCGACATCACCGACGTTCCCAACGGCACCTACTGGATCCAGGTTCTGGCCAACCCGGAGAAGCGTCTGAAGGAGACCAGCACGAGCAACAACTCGGCGCTCCGCAAGATCGTTCTCGGCGGTAAGCCCGGTGCCCGTACGGTCTCCGTGCCGGCGCACCACCTGGTCGACGCCAACTGACCCACCCGCCGGCCGGATCCTTACGGCCGGAGCACGCACAGAAGAACACCGGGCCGTTGCGCACGCCGGGATCGATCCCATGGCACGTTTGGCTGCACAGACAGGACGGTGGACCGCGGGGAGAAGGTGCGCGGGTACTCCCGACCGAGGCCCGGGCGCCCTGACCGCGCCGGAGCCAGGGCGCGGGAGCGTCTCCGCCGGGTCAGAGCACGGAGGCGTCCCCCGCCGGCGCGGGCCCCGGAAGGGCTCCCCGGGCCGCGAGCCCATCGACTTCGACCAGCCGGTACCCCCGCTCGTATCTCTCCCTGCCGCGCCGTCCCCCCTTCTTCGGTCTCGCCCGGCGTGCCGCCGCCACCAGGGCCGCGATCTCGGGGCTCTCCCGCCGCAGCCGGTACAGCGCGCGCCCCGACATCCCGACGACGGCGGCGGCCTCAGCGTGCAGCACACCGCCGCGTACGGCCTTCAGCAGCACCCGCAGGGCGGCCGGGTTCAGCGCGGCAGCGCGGGGCGCCGGGGCATGGGCCCGGGCCATCTCCCTGGCCGCGGCCATGGCGGCGGCGAAGGGGGTGTCCCGGCTCTGCCAGCTGAGCAGCAGCCGTTCGGACACCCCGGCCTCCAGGGCGCAGGCGGCCGGGCCGAGGCCCAGCGCCGCCGCCCGCAGCGCGTCGGCCATGCGCGCGGCCGTCTCCTCGCGCAGGCTGGGCCTTCCCCGCAGGGCTTGACGCAGCGACCGGTCGGCGGCCTCCCGGGCGTCCAGCCCGGCGATCGTCTCGTCGGCCCAGTCCGTCAGCCGGCTCGCGGGGGTCTCTCGCCGTTCGTCCACTCACCAACACCTTCTTAGGTTAGCCTCACCTAAATATAGTCGTCACCGCGGCGGCCGGAACCGGGGGCACGGATCTCCGGAGAAACTGAGAAGATCTCAGCGGTCCGCCGGTCTGCGGGACTTGACCCTTTCACAGGATTCCAGAGGCCGGTCCCTCACCCCGCTCCGGGCCCGACAGACCCGGCAGGCCCGGCAGACCCGATAAACCCAGTAGACCCGATAAACCCAGTAGACCCGGTAGACCCAGTGGTTCCACCAGCCCCGGCCCGCTCCCGGCGCCGGGGTTCCGCGGCTTCGCGGCTCCGCCGAAGGGATGTGTCCCCGTGCTCTGCACCAGGATCGTCAACGCGAACATCGTGACGATGGACCCGGCCCGCCCCACGGCCCGGGAACTCGGCGTCTGGAGGGGCCGGATCGTGGGCCTCGACGAGGAGGTGTCCGCCGTCCCGGCGCGGCGGGTGCTCGATCTCGACGGCGCGACCGTGCTCCCGGGATTCATCGACAGCCATGTGCATCTGGTGTGGGCGGGGTTGACGGCGCGGGCCCCGAGCGTGGCCCCGTCCGAGCGCGCCGACTCCATCCTCTCGGCGGTCGCCTCGGCCGTGGCGGCGGCTCCCCCCGGAGCCTGGGTGGAGCTGGCCGGCTACGACCAGCGCCCGCTGGGCCGCCATCTCACCGCGGCGGAGCTGGACTCCGTGAGCGCCGGCCGCCGGGTGTTCCTCGGGCATGTCTCCGGCCATGGCGCCGTGGTGAACAGCGCGATCCAGGAACTGCTGCCCGCGCCGGTCCGTACGGATGGCTTCCTCGCCGAGGAGGCGATGAGCGAGGCCCGCCGGCTGCGGCCCGCATACTCACTGGCCGAACTGGCCACGGCGATCGGGGAGTCCGCCCGGCAGTGCCGCGCCGAGGGGGTGACGGCCTGCGCCGAGGCAGGCGTCGGCAGCGAGCTCCTCGGCCACAGCCCCATCGAGGGCGCGGCCTATCAGCTCGCCCTGGAGACGGGGCGGCTGCCGCTCCGCCTCCAGCTGATGGTGTCCGCTGACGCCCTCTCCCCGGTCGACGCGGCGCCCGAGGACACCACCTCGCACGCGGTCGCCCTCGGGCTGCGCACCGGCTTCGGCGACGGAAGACTCTCGCTCGGGGCCCTGAAAGTCTTCACGGACGGCGGCATGATGGCGCGTACGGCCGCCCTGAGCCGGCCTTACGAGGGCACCGACGCCGCCGGACAGCTCCAGCGGACCTCCCGGCCGCTCGACGAGGTCATCGTCGCGGGCCATCTCGCGGGCTGGCAGCTCGCCGTCCACGCCATCGGCGACCGCGCGGTCGATGTGGCGCTGGACGCCCTGGAGCGCGCACAGCGCCTTCACCCCCGGCCCGACGCGCGCCATCGCATCGAGCACGCCGGGCTCGTCCGCCCCGAACAGCTGCCCCGGTTCGCCGCCGTGGGCGCCACGGCCGTCATCCAGCCGGGCTTTCTGCGGTACTTCGGGGACGACTACGCGGCGATCATGGGGACGGAGCGCGCGCCCTGGCTCTACCGGGGCAGAGGCTTCCTCGACAGCGGGGTGCGGATCGCGGGGAGTTCGGACCGGCCCGTCGCCGATGGAGCGCCGCTGCGGGCAATCCAGTTCATGGTGGAGCGGGCCTCGCTGTCGGGCCGGATCATCGGGCCCGCCGAGGGCGTCACCGTCGACGAGGCGCTGCGCGCGTATACGGCGGACGCGGCGTACGCCTGCCGCTGGGAGAAGAGCGCGGGCTCGCTCACCGCGGGCAAGCGGGCGGATCCGGCGGTCCTCGGGGACGACCCCCGGCGGGTGGACAGCTCGCGCATCGGGGCCATCGAGGTGGTGCGTACATTCCTGGAGGGCGCGGACACTCCCCGCTGAACTGCGCGGCGAACGGTCCGGGCCTTCGACCCCGTCGGCTCGGGGGCCGTCCTGACGACGGTCCCCGAGCCGACGGGCGGCCACACCCGTTCCGGTGGGCGGGCCCGACAGTGGATCATGGGGCTGACGGGAGGGCGCGCGCTTCGTGCGGCACGCCGGCTCGGTACGCGGACCAGTAGCGGACCGGCACCTCGCCCGAACCCGTCAGTTGAAGGAGGACTTACGGGAGAGCGCCGCCCAGACCGTTTTGCCCCGGGGCGGGGTCAGCGACCAGGACCAGCTCTCGCTGAGCGCGCCGACCAGCGCGAGTCCCCGGCCGCCGAGCGCGCAATCGGGCGCCTCGCGCGGACACGGCGGCCGGGAGCTGGGGTCGGTGACGGCGCAGACCACGTCGTCCGTGTGGAGAAAGAGGCCGAGCCAGAGGGGATAGTCGCCGTGATCGGCCGAGGCGGGTCCCAGCGCGTGCTGCACCGCGTTGGTGACGAGCTCGCTGACGACCAGTGCGGCGTCGGGGACGAGGCCGGGCAGCGCCCAGCCGCCGAGCGTGGCGGCGACGAAGCGGCGTGCCTGGGGGGCGTTGCGCAGATTTCCATCGAGGCCGCATGCGGCGAACCCCGCCGGACCGGGGCCTGCGCCCACTCCCCACAGATGGCCGCTCGCATCAGATAATCCGAACGGCCACTCCGCGTCGGAGCCGACGGCATGAAGCCCTCCGCCATCCCTGACGCTCGCGCTCGATGAGGCTGACACGTGGGTCGTCACTGGTCATGTCCCCCTGGAGGATGCGGACTTCGGCGCTGTGCCTGCACCGTGGAACGAGTATGGTCGACTAGCACGTGAGAATGCAATTGCATCCGGGATCGCATATGGGATTGCATTCGACCAACACCAGAGCGACCGAACAAACGCACGAACGGCAAGGGGCTGGCGCAGTGGAACGTTTCGTCAACGGCATGCGGGCAAGCAGACTCGACTCGGTCACCTGGACCAAGAGCAGCCATAGCAACGCGACCGGGAACTGCGTGGAGCTGGCGGAGCTGCCCGACGGCGGAGTGGCGATACGCAACTCACGGGACCCCCAGGGACCGGCGCTGGTGTACACCCGGGACGAGATAGCCGCATTTGTGGCCGGAGCGCGAAGTGGCGACTTCGATGCTGTCATTGGCTGAAAACAGCGAGTAGGCGTCATGTGCCCCTGACGCATGCCGCTCGGTGCGGGATACTGAGGGTTTCCCAGCGTCCGCAGGAGCACTCGATGGCTGCAGCCGACCCGAACGAGTCGTTGAATCTACGACCCTTGGGGATGGTCGAGAAGAACCCGACCGCGCTGAAGTTGATCCTCGGCGGCAAGCTGCGTGAACTGCGCGCTGCCGCCGGGCTCGACCCGGCCGACGTCGATGGCCGCCTCGGCTTCTCCCGGTCGAAAACCAGCCGAATCGAACTGGGACGCCATGGCTGCAAGCGGGTCGACGCGCTCGCCCTGCTCGGTCTCTACGGGGTGGACGACGAGGAGCGGATCGAGGAGTTCCTCCGGCTGGTCGACCAGTCCCGCCGCGCGGACTGGTGGCGCTCGTTCAATGATGTGCTCTCCGACTTCTTCACCCCGCTCGTCGCCCTGGAGAGCGCGGCGGAACGTATCCGCACCTACGAGCCCTTCTATGTGCCGGGTCTGCTCCAGACCCCCGCGTACACCCGCGCCGTGATCCAGGCCGGTCCCGGACATCTGCTGCCGCACGATGTGATGCGCCGGGTCGAGCTGCGCCAGGAGCGGCAGCGCCAGCTCGACCAGCCGGACGCCCCGTATCTGTGGGCGATGATCGACGAATCCGTGCTGATGCGCACGGTCGGCGGCCGTGAGGTCATGCGCGCCCAGCTGGAGCATCTGATCGAATTGATGGACCGCCCGAGGGTCACCCTCCAGATAGCCCCGCTGGACGTGTCGGCGGCGGTCGGCGTGGGGACGGGCGTGACCTATCTGCGGTTCGCGCTCAGCGACCTCAAGGACGCGGTCTACATCGAGCATCTGACGGATTCGACGTTCACCCAGAAGCCGCAGATCGTCGAGCAGTACCGCAATATGCTCGACCGGCTCGGCGCGTGCGCGCTCACCCCGGGGCAGTCGCTCGGCGTGCTGCAGAAGCGTCTGAGCGACTGCTGACACCGGCCGCTCCCCGGGCCCCGGGCCCCGGGCATACGACCATGCGGCATACGACCATGCGGCATACGACCATGCGGCATACGACCATGCGGCGCGGGTCCCGGACGCCCTGCGGCGTCCGGGACCCGCGCCGTACAGCGGCCGACGGCGCTCACCCCAGCCGGGCGACCCCGCCCCACTCAAGCCACTCGTCCGTCTGCTGGACGGGGGCCAGATCATTGTCCGGCCGCCAGGTGGACACCTCCACCAACCCCGGCTCCAGGACCTCCAGGCCGTGGAAGAACGTGGTGACCTCGTGCTCCTCGCGGACCCTGCCCCAGTGGTTCTCCGTGGCCTCGGCCATGAAGTCGGTGACGAACTTCCGGATCTCGGGCCGGTCGCTCACCAGCTGGCACACCACGAGGAAGCTGCCCGGCGCCAGCCGCTCGGCGACCCGCCGCACCAGTCCCGCCGGATCGCTCTCGTCCGGGATGCAGTGCAGGACCGAGACGAAGAGGGCGGCGACGGGCCGGCTGAAGTCGATGAGCCGGACCGTCTCCTCATGGCCGAAGATCCCGTCGGTGTCCCGCATATCGGCCTGGATGACGGCGGTGCGGTCGTTCTCGTTCAGCAGCGCCCGGCCGTGCGCGAGCACGATGGGGTCGTTGTCGACGTAGACCACCCGCGAGGAGGGGTCGATGGCCTGGGCGACCTGGTGGACGTTGTCCTGGGTGGGCAGACCTGAGCCGTGGTCGATGAACTGGCGTATGCCGTACTCGCCGGCCAGCATCCGCACCACGCGCTGGAGGAAGCGGCGGTTGTTCACGGCCAGGACCTTGGTGCTGGGAACCTGCTTGAGCAGTTCCTCGCAGGCCACCCGGTCCGACTCGTAGTTGTCGCTGCCCCCCAGATAGTAGTCGTACATACGTGCCACGCTGGGCACCGTCGTGTCGATGGCCTCCGGAGCCCACGACTCGTTCTGCATCCCGTACTCACCCGCGTCTGTAGAAAGGAGCTGAAGACCGCCCCATGCTAGGGAGGGGTACGGGTCACGGCATAGGCCGGGGAGCCGAGATGAGCCCCAACGCGCCGCATTCCCCACCGAGTTCGAACAGGTGATCCCATCTGGGGCTGTCCGACCGCACGGCTTCCGCGCCGGGCGGCTCGACGCGGCCCGCCGGCCGGGGCCGGTTGAACGTTGAGCCATTAGTAGCTTAGCCTTACCTAAGTCGAATCGTGCCGCAGTTCGCCGTGCCATCGGGGGCGGATTCACGGGAGGGACACCCCTCCCGGCGGACGTCAGTCGACCACTTTGCACACCGACTCTTGAGGAACGTCCATGCTCGGGTTCACTCGCGTGCGTCGCCGCGCGCTCGCCGTCGCGGCCACCGCCACCGCCGCCGTACTCACCATCGGCGGCTGCTCGTCGTCCGGCGACGGCGACAAGAAGTCCGAGGGCGCCTCGGAGAAGAAGAGCGGCGGAGCGTTCCCGGTCACCATCAAGAGCGCGCTCGGCCCGGCCGAGATCAAGGAAGAGCCCAAGCGGATCGTCACCCTGGGCCAGGGCTCCGCGGAGACGGCCATCGCGCTCGGCCACACCCCGGTGGGCATCGAGAGCTACCCGTGGGGCAGCGACAAGACCGGCTATCTGCCGTGGATCCACGAGGCCGTGACCGAGAAGGGCGACAAGCTGCCCAAGCAGTTCACCGGCGGCGAGGAGCTCGACGTCGAGGCCATCGTCGAGCTGGACCCCGATCTCATCCTCGCCCCGTGGTCGGGCGTCACACAGAAGCAGTACGACGTCCTCAAGGACATCGCCCCCACGGTGGCGTACCCGGATCTGCCGTGGAGCACCAACTGGGACCAGCAGATCGAGATCATCTCCAAGGCGCTGGGCAAGCCCGCCGAGGCGCCCAAGCTGATCGACAAGATCGAGGGGCAGCTCGCGGACGCGGCCAAGACCCGGCCGGACTACAAGGACCTGAAGTTCTCGTACATCTACAACACCGGCCCCGGCACCCTCGGCGTCTTCAAGCCCGAGGAGCAGCGGGTCAAGATGGTCTCCTCGCTCGGGCTGACCGTCGACCCGGTGGTGAACGGCTTCAAGGAGACCAAGGGCACCGACTCGGCGCTCATCGGTCTGGAGAACGCCGGAAAGCTCAAGGACAGCGATCTGATCTTCACGTTCTACACCGATGAGAAGAACCGCAAGGAGATCGAGGCCCAGCCGCTGTACGGGAACATCCCGGCGGTGAAGAAGGGCGCCGTGGTGGTCGGTGACACCAACTCCTTCGTGACGGCCTCCTCCATCATCAACCCGCTGACCGTGCCGTGGACGATCGACCGGTATCTGCCGCTGATCGACAAGGCCGTCGCCGCCACCACCAAGTAAGCAGGACATACAGGACGTATCAGCCAGATGGCTACCGTCACCCACGTACCGCCGAGCAGCGCCCCGGACAAGGGCGCTGCTCGGCGGCTCTACGGCACGCTCATCGGTCTCGCCGCGCTCGCGCTCACGCTGGCCGCGAGCGTCATGTTCGGCAGCTCGACCACCTCGCCGGGCGATGTGATCGATGTGCTCTCCGGCACCGCCGACGAGCAGATCACCACCATTGTGGAGAGCCGCTACCCCCGGACCGCGCTCGGTGTGCTCGCCGGGCTCTGTCTCGCGGTCGCGGGCACCCTGATGCAGGGTGTGACCCGCAACCATCTGGCCGAGCCCGGCCTGCTGGGGATCAGCGCGGGCGCGTCGGCCGGCATCGTCACCGCGACGGCGTTCTGGGGCGCGAGCGGCAGCACGGCCGCCATGTGGTGGGCGCTGCCCGGCGCGCTGATCGCCGGGATCATGGTCCAGGTCATCGGCTCCGCGGGGGCCGGCAGAAGCCAGGTCCGGCTGGTCCTGGCGGGCGCGGTGCTCTCCGCCGTGCTGATGGCGTACATCCAGGCCGTGACCCTGAGCAAGCCGCAGGTTTTCGACAGCTACCGGTACTGGGTCGTCGGCGCGCTCGGCGGACGGGACTTCGGCGTCTTCACGGCCATGCTCCCCTTCGCCGCCGCCGGACTCGTGCTGGCCCTGGCGCTGGGACGCGGGCTCAACGCGCTCGCCCTCGGCGATTCGACGGCGGCCTCCCTCGGCGCCAACCCCTGGCTGGTGCGCTCGGGAGGGCTGATCGCCGCCACCCTGCTGAGCGCCGCGGCGACGGCGGCCGTGGGCCCGATCAGCTTCGTCGGTCTGGCCGTACCGCATATCGTGCGCGCGGTCGTGGGGACCGACTTCCGGCGGCAGATCGCCTTCTCCGCCGTCGTCGGCCCCGCGCTGCTGCTCGCCGCGGATGTCATCGGCCGGGTCGTGATGCGCCCGCAGGAGCTGATGGTCGGGGTGGTGACCGCCTTCGTCGGCGCCCCCGCCCTGCTCGTGGCGGTGCGCAGGATGAGAGGGAACACATGACGGCGCATCCGGCGGGGCCGCCCGCCGTGAAGCGGTCCGGCGCGCGCACCGCGTCGCCGAAGGGATTCCTCACCGTCGGGCGGACGATCGCCGTTCCCGCGCGGCGGGTGTCCGTGCTCACCGCGCTGGGGCTGCTGGCGCTGATCGCAGCCGCTTCGGCCGCCACGCTCTCGCTGGGCCGCCTCGGCATTCCGCTCGCCGAACTCGGCGAGGCGCTGAGCGGCGGGGCGACGGGGAAGAACGCCTTCGTCCTGGAACGGCTGCGCGGTCCCCGGCTGACCGTGGCCCTGGGCACCGGCGCCGCGCTCGGGATCTCGGGCGCGCTCTTCCAGTCCGCCACCCGCAATCCGCTGGGCAGCCCGGATGTGATCGGTCTGAGCGCCGGAGCCGGAGCGGGCGCGGCGTTCGCCGCGCTGCTGCTGCCGGGCACGGTGTCGGTGCCGCTCGGCGCGCTGCTCGGGGCCGTGCTCGCGATGGCGCTGGTGTACGTGTCCACCGGAACGGGCTTCCGCAATCCGGCCCGGCTGGTGGTCGCGGGCATCGGCGTCGCGGCGATCTGCACAGCGGTGACCCAGTATGTCGTCTACGCGATGGAACGGGACAACGCCTCCGCCCTGACCTCCTATGTGAACGGCAGTCTCTCCTCGCGGTCCTGGGCGGACGCCACCACGATCGGGCTGGTGCTGCTGGTCGTCCTGCCGCTCGTCGCGCTGATCGCCAGGCGGCTGGACATCGGCGAGATGGGCGACGACATCGCCCAGGGGCTGGGGTCGGATCCGAAGCGGACCAAGACCTACGCCGTGGTGCTCGCCATCGTGCTGTCGGCGGGGGCGGTGGCCGTGGCCGGGCCGATCTCGTTCATCGCGCTCACCGCGCCCCAGATCGCCAAGCGGATCACCCGGGTGCCCGGTCCGCATCTGCTGCTGTCGGGGCTGACCGGCGCGCTGCTGCTGGTGCTGGCCGACCTTGCCGCCCAGCAGCTGCCGCTCTTCGACGATCTGCCGGTCGGCATCTACACGATGGCGATCGGCGGCGCGTATCTGGGCTATCTCCTGGTCCGGGAACGGAGAAAGGGCGCGCTCTGACCCGGGTACGGGTACGGGTACGGCGGCTGTACGGGAGGGGGCGTATCGGGCGGAAAGCCGCCGGATACGCCCCCTCCCGTACGCCTGCGGCGCGAGGCCGCCGCCCGGCCTCGCGCCGGTGCCATGGGCCGCCGCCCGGGTCCGGGATCAGATGCTGAACCGCTCCTTCATCAGCAGCGGCCTGACCCGCGAGGCGAACCCTCCGCCGCGGAAGGGCCGCTGGAGCAGCCCGGGACGCAGCTCCTGGGCGAGCGCGGCGGCGATCATGCCCTGGTCGAGCGCGAGCACGAAGTCGCTGACCCGGCCGGTGCGCACATCGACGGAGTCACGGAATCCGAATCCCTTGTGGTACGCGCCGAAGTCGCGGTCGATCGCCCGCAGATTGGCGATGGCCTCGCCCCGCGCGTAGGGCAGCGCGAGAAAGGCGGCGTGCGGGGTGACGACCCCGCCGGACTGATAGCCCTCGGTCTGCATGCCGATGGCGTCGACTCCGTACTCGCGGTAGCCGCCCTCGGGGATGTTCGCCGGGGAGAACCCCCAGTAGCCGTACTCCTCCTCCACAAGGCCGTGCTCGATCTGGGAGCGCACGAACCGGCGGTGGGTCACCCCCCAGGAGCGCCGCCCCCACTCCACTTCTCGGTCACGATCACCGGCCCGTACGCCTACTTTCGGCCATCTTGCTCTGCTCGATGCCGAGGAGCCCGCTCGATCCCGAGAAGCCCGCGAAACGCCCCCGGACGCTCCGCGGCCCACCCCATCGCCCGCCCATGTATCGGGAAATCCCTTGTCAGGGACGACCGAGCGCTTGATCATCTGCATATGCAGAGCCCGGCCCCGAGGAAACCCCCGCAGAGCAGCCCGTACGCCGTTTCGGGTGGTCCGATATGTTTCTCCACCCCGATGACGATCCACGCACCGACGGCGGGTTCGACGGGGAGCGTGCCACGCTCGTGGGTTATCTCGACGACCAGCGGCTGACCCTGGAGATGAAGTGCGCCGGCCTGGACGCCGACGCCCTGGCCCGCCGTTCGGTGGAGCCGTCCAATCTGTCGCTGCTGGGGCTCGTCCGCCATCTGACGGAGGTGGAGCGGGCCTGGTTCCGGCGGGTGCTGGCCGGGCAGGACGTGCCCTGGCACTACCGCACCGACGCCGACCACGACGCGGATTTCAACGGCGCGGAACCTGACCCCGAGGCGGTGGCGCGGGCGTGGGAGAACTGGCGCGCGGAGGTCGCCTTCGCGGAGCGGTTCGCGGCCGAAGCGCCTGATCTCTCCGTCACCGGCACCCATCACGGTAAACCGGTCTCCCTGCGCGAAGTGCTGGTGCACATGATCGAGGAGTACGCCCGGCACAACGGGCACGCGGACTTTCTGCGCGAGCGGATCGACGGCCGGGTCGGGGAGTAGCCCGCCGGGAAGGTGCTGGACGGCCGGGGAAGGACGGACGGTGCCCCCTCATATGCTCCCCCACGGGCAGGACGAGCACCGCGGTCAACTCGCGGCAGACGCCCCCATCCCCGCGGCTGCGTCACCAGAGCCGGCCCGTACGCCATGACGACCAGCTGCACCCGGTCCCGAGCGGGCGGCTTCGCGAGAAGCCACGCAGATGGTCAGAGGGGCGGGAGCCGGGTGTGCAGGAGGCAGAATTCGTTTCCTTCCGGGTCGGCCAGGACGCGCCAGCTCTCGGTGCCGGTCTGACCGATGGCGGCGGGCCTGGCGCCGAGCGCGAGCAGCCGCTCCAGCTCGGCGTCCTGGTCGCGGTCGGTGGCGTTGACGTCGATGTGCAGTCGGAGCTTCCCGGGCCGCGGGTCACTGCTGGGGCTGAAGAGGAGGGTGGGCTGCGGGCCGCCGAAGCCGGCGTCGGGCGGCCCGATCTCGATGCTTCCGTCGTCCTCCCGTCCGAGTTCGACGTAGCCGAGGACCTCGCTCCAGAATGCGGCGAGCCGGTCGGGGTCGGCGCAGTCGATGACCAGTTCACTGATGCGGCATGCCATGCCCGTCAGTGTACGGAGACGACCCGGGAGTCGATCGGCGGCCGGGGCCTCTTCGCGGCGGCGGGGACGGCCGCGGGGACAGCGGGGACGGCCTCTGAGCGGGCGGAATTCGCCCCCGTCGCCGGGGAGTCGTCCGTACACTCACGGCATGCGCCGACGACATTGATCCCGCACTGACGGTCCTCTTCGGACCTACGGAACCCACGGAACGCGCCGCCCGGCCCGCTCCCGCACCCGTCTGCCGTACGGCGGGTGCGCGCGCTGCCGGGGGCCGCCGAGGACGGTCGCCCGCCGTCCCCCGTCCGTGCGTTCCGTCTGCCCGAAGGGCCTTCCGATGTCTTTGCCCGTCCCCCGTACGCCCGCCCGCGCGCCCGGGACCGCCGTGCACGTCAAACGGCTGGAGCGACGTCTCCTCGCCTATGCCGGATGCGACGATCTGATCCTGCTCTATCCGGTGTACGCGGTGTTCTTCACCGAGCATGGTCTGTCCACCGCGCGGATCTCCACCCTGTTCGCCGTCTGGTCGCTGACCGCGCTGCTGGTCGAAGTGCCGTCCGGGGTCTGGGCCGACGCGGTCTCGCGGCGGCTGCTGCTGATCGCCGGGCCGCTGCTTCAGGGCGCCGGCTTCGGGTTGTGGGTCGCCTTCCCGTCGTACGGGGTGTTCGCGCTCGGCTTCGTCCTGTGGGGCGTCGGCGGCGCGCTGCGGTCCGGGGCGCTGGAGGCCCTGGTCCATGACGAGCTGGACCGGCTCGGGGCGGCCGATCGGTATCCGCGGCTCATGGGCCGCGCGGCGGCGGTCGGCACGGTCGCCACGGCGGTGGCGACCGCGACCGCCGCTCCCGTGTTCGCGCTGGGCGGCTATCCGGCCCTCGGCGTCGCGAGCGTCGTGGCCTGTCTGCTGTGCGCGACGGCGGCGGCCTCGCTGCCCGAGCACCGGGACCGCTCCCGTGGGTCTCATGACCGCACGGGGTACGCCGCGACGCTCAGGGCCGGGCTCGGCGAGGTGCGCGACAGCGGCCGGGTGAGGCGCGCGCTGCTGCTGACCGTGGTGCTCACCTCGCTCTGGGGGGCGCTGGAGGAGTACGTTCCGCTGCTGGCGGCCGGGACGGGGGCGGCTGTCGGGGAGGTTCCGCTGCTCGTTCTGGCGGTCTGGGCGGGCGTCGCCGCCGGTGGTCTGCTGGCCGCCCGCGCGACCGGCGTCGCGCCGCCGGTCGCCGGAGCCGTGCTGGCGGCGGCCGGACTGGTCCTGGCGGTGGGCGCGCTGTCCGGGGCTCCGGCCGGTTTCGCCCTGATCGCCGTGGCGTTTCTGGTGTTCCAACTGGCCGATATCGTCGCGGACACACGGCTCCAGGCGGCCATCGCCGGACCGAGCCGGGCGACCGTGACCTCACTCGCCGGGCTCGGGACGAGCGTGCTGACGCTGCTGGTGTACGCGGTGTACGGCGCGGCCTCGGGGCTGCTCGGGCACGGTGCGCTCTTCGCGCTCTTCGCCCTCGCGTACCCGGTCGTGGGTCTGGCGGTGGCCTGGAGCGGACGACGCCACGGTGACGACATTCCCTAGGAGCCGGTATCAGCCACTCCGCGACCGCTTTGCGACTGCTGCCGTTTACTGTCCGGCTATACAGTAAATGGGCCGTCCTCGGGCGAAGGCGACCCGGTCGGGGGGCCGGGCCGCCTGGCGCATCCCCCTGGGAGCACGCTGCTCCACAGCTCGGAACACAGCTCTCCGCCGGGCCGGTTGAGCCAACTGCCCCCGGTCGGCCGATGACCCTGCCGCCGGGGCGCACCCGCGAGGTCGTTCGATACGGGCCGTGCGGAGGGCACACTGGGAGCCCCGCCCGCCGGGTCCCTCCCGACCCGGCTCCCGCCGACGCCAGGAGCACCGTCACCGTGCCGTCCGCCACCGTCCCCATCCCCGTCATCCTCGACTGCGACCCCGGACACGACGACGCTTTCGCGATCATGCTCGCGGCGGGAGACCCGGCGGTCGATCTGCTGGCGATCACCACCGTCGCGGGCAACCAGACCCTGGCGAAGACCACCCTGAACGCCCGCCGGATCTGCTCCGTCGCCGGGATCACCGGTGTACCCGTCGCGGCGGGCTGCGCCCAGCCTCTCGTACAGCCTCTGCGGATCGCCGACGATGTGCACGGGGAGAGCGGTCTGGACGGGCCCCGGTTCGCGGAGCCCACGGTGGACGCGGTCCCCGGGCACGCGGTGGATCTGATGTACCGGCTGGTGATGTCGCATCCGGAACCGGTGACCCTGGTGCCGACCGGTCCGCTGACCAATATCGCCCTGCTGCTGACGCGCTATCCCGACTGCGCCGGACGCATCCGCGAGATCGTGCTGATGGGCGGCTCCACCGGGCGCGGCAACCGGACGCCCGCCGCCGAGTTCAACATCCATGTCGACCCGGAGGCCGCGGACATCGTCTTCCACGGCGCGGCGCCTGTGACGATGTGCGGGCTCGATGTCACTCATCAGGCGCTCGCGACACCGGAGGTGCTCGCCCGTCTCACCGCGCTCGACAGCGAACTGGGGCGGCTGTGCGTCGAGTTGCTGACCTCTCTCGCCGGCGCCTATCGGCAGCTGTGGGGATTCCCCGCCCCGCCGGTCCACGATCCCGTCGCCGTGGCACGCGTCATCGACCCGGCGGCGGTGCGCTGTGTCGACGCCCATGTGGCGGTCGAACTGCACGGGCGCTACACGCGCGGCGCGACCGTGGTGGACCTCCAGCGCCACCCGGACCGGACGGTGAACGCCAAGGTGGGGATGGAGCTGGACAGCGCGTCGTTCTGGGACCGGGTGATCGCCGCCGTCGGCGCGCTCGGTGAGCGGCGGAGCCCGGAGGTCTGAGGCCCCCGGGCCGCGCGCGGGCATGGACGGCTCAGCGGGCGAGGCCGGAGAGCCTAGGTCGTGTCTTCAAAGTCCCGTCTGCCTGCCGTGCCCTGGCACGCACGCTCGCTGCGTTGTCGTCAGTCGCCGATGCTCCGCATGGGCTCCCTCCTCCGCCTTGCGATGCACGCACCAGACCCCGCCAGACCCGCCCTCCGGGCGGACGACGCTACTTTGAAGACACTCCCTAGGCGTCCAGGAGCGGTATCAACTGCTCCTCCTCGTAATCCAGGTGACGTTCGAGCTCCGCCGTCAGCCGCTCCGTCTCGGCCAGTACGGCGAGCGGCTCGGCGCCCTCCGATGAGATGACCCGCTGGAGATCTCCGAGAAGGGCCGCGATCTTCTCGTGCTCCTCCTGGAGACGTTCCAGAACCGGGGCGAGTTCCGGATGGCGCTCTCCGAGCATCGGGAACATCATCTGATCCTCTCCGGTGTGGTGATGGTGCAGCCCCTGGCAGGCGGTGAGGCAATTGATCCGGAGCTGAGCGCCCAAGGTGGGGCCCGACGCGGCGATCTCCGTGCGGATCTTGGCGAATTCGTCGCGGAATCCGTCATGGATCAGTTTGACCGCCTCTCCCCAGGACGCCGCGCCCACATTCGGCGGACCGGGTATCTCCCGCAGGGCGACCACGGGAATGATCCGGGAGGTCTTCGACTGGTACTCGGCCCAGCCGGGGTCGGACTCGGCCGCGCGGGCGAAGGCGCGGTCGCGGTCGGCTCCCGTCAGGACCACGGCGTCCGCCTCATAGGTGAAGACACCGCTCTCCACGGTGACCCTGGGGTTGGCCACCAGATTGTGGTACCAGGCCGGATGCCGGGGAGCACCGCCGGCGGAGGCGATGACGAGCACCTGCTCACCGCCGTCGGGAAGGTAGGCGACGGGGGTGGTGTGCCGGACGCCGGACCGGGCGCCGGTGGTGGTCAGCAGGAGGAGTCTGCCTCCCTCGAACGGCCCGCCGACACGGCCGTTGTTGGCACGGAACTCATCGATGATCTGCTGGTTGAAATCGTTCGGCATTCTCTTCTTTCCGAAGGGGAGGGCAGCCCTGACGAAGGTCCCCCGTGGACTGTGCACGGAGGTTCGCGGGCAGGACGAATCACCGCCTGGCGAGGCGGAGGGAAAGCTCAGGGAAAAGGGGTGCGCGAAGCGCACGGAGGCATCGCACAGAGGCATCGCACCGAATGGTGCGGAGAAAGGATGAAGGAAAGGCGGGGCTCGCACCCGCCTCGGAGTCACTCCGAGGCCGGGAACCCTGCTCGCTCGTGGCACATGGCCGACCCGGCAGTCACATCGATCACCGTATCCGCATCGGCTGGCACACGGCAATCACCTTTTCCCGGCGGGCGATGACCCACCGGGAAGGTCCCGGTCCGCCGAATGTCCGCGCGGAGAGCCGGGGCAGGGTACGACTTCCGGACATCCGCGTGCCCCGGGCCCTCCGGCACCGGGGCTTCCCGCACCACCGGTCGCCCTGCGCGTCCGTGACCGGCGCCACATCGACAGAGTGCGGGATACCGGAACATTCCAGGACAGTGCCCTGTTGAGGGAGGTACGGCCGCGGAGGGGACAGTGTCCCCGGGCCCACTCATAGCCCATGGGGAAGATCGTTCGGCTGAAGCCCCATGGAGCCCCCTCGCCGAGAGGCGACCGCCCTCCGCGTCCGTCATCTACCGCCCCGGCCGGTCACCCCCCCAGACCGGTCGGGGCTTCCTCGTCCTCCGCCGCGTACCCATGCCGGGAACGAGGCCGCGCGTCAACACCGTCTCCACGCCATTCGACGGACTCCGCGCCCGCGAGATCGACGATCTCCTCCCGCTCCCCGAGCTCCTCCCGCAGCAGTTCAGCGAGCTGCCCCCGGCCATGAGCGAGAGCCGCGATCCAGCCATGGACAATCACTCGGCGACACCCGTGGGGCGACGGCGAGTGAACAATGACCGGGGGTGTGCGGGCATTTTTCACCGTGCCCCGGGGGCCGTAGAACGGATCTCCGAGCGCCCGGGGGCGGCATCGGAGGGGGAACCGGCCGTGACGCAATCCAGTCTGCTGCGGGAGAGAACGACTGCGTTACCGTGCGGCAGCACGCATCGATCGCTGTGCCCGTGGCACAGGCTCGAAGGCCCTAGGGGGGCGGCATGAACGGGTGGAGGGTGCCCGGGTACACCGAGTCCAGGGAGCTCGGATCCGGGACGAGCGGGCGGGTCGTGCTCGCGGTCCATGACGCGACCGGTGTCCCGGTGGCGGTGAAGTATCTCGCCGATCGGCTGCGCAGGGACCCCGCGTTCGTCCGGGGGTTCCGGGACGAGGCCCGGCTTCTCGGCGGGCTCGGCTCTTCCCATGTGGTCGGACTGTATGAGTATGTCGAGGCGCCGGACGGCGCCGCCATCGTGATGGAGCTGGTCGACGGGATCGCGCTGCGCGCGCTGTTACGCCAGGAGGGGAGCACGGGTCCCGAGGCGGCCCTCTCCGTGCTCAAGGGTTCGCTGCTGGGGCTGGCCGCCGCGCACCGGGCGGGTGTGGTGCACCGCGACTACAAGCCGGAGAACGTCCTCGTCTCGGCGGACGGCTCGTCCAAGCTGGCGGACTTCGGCATCGCCACGGGCCACGGCTCCACCGCGGAGGTCGCCGGCACTCCCCCGTATATGGCCCCGGAGCAGTGGCAGGGCGAGCCCGCGTCGCCGGCGGCCGATGTCTACGCGGCGACGGTGACGTTCTACGAGTGTCTGACCGGCCATAAGCCCTATGCCGCGGAGAACATCGCAGAGCTGGCGTTCCAGCACATGAGCGCGCCGGTCCCGGACGATCAGGCCCCCGAGCCGGTGCGGCCGCTGCTCCGCAGCGGGCTGGCGAAACGGCCGGAGGAACGGCCTTCGGACGCCGCGGAGTTCATCGCGAAGCTGGAGGAGATCGCGGCAGCCGCGTACGGAGCGGACTGGGAGGAGCGCGGTCAGCGCAGGCTCGCCGCACTCGCCGCGCTGCTGCCGCTGCTGTTCCCCTCGGCCGGGGACGAGTCGTCCAGTACGACCGATCTGGCCACCACGGCGCTCCGGGGCGGCGCGGGCGCCGGGGTGGTGGCGGCGGGCGCCCGGGGCCGCAGGCTGCGGACCCGACGCACCGGAGGCGCCGGGGGCACCGGGCTCGCGGCGCACCCTGAGCACACCGGGCCGACAGGGCCGGCCCGCGCGGAGCGCCGGGGCCGCCCCCGACGCACCGGCCGAACGGACCG
>NZ_VCLA01000101.1 GCF_009600885.1 Streptomyces jumonjinensis | reverse complement strand
AGATGCGGTCGAGGAGGTTGGCCGTGGCGCGCTGGATCCGGGGGTCCACATGGCCGGGCCGGTCGAGCGCCGGGGACCAGGCGAAGGTGCCGGAGGCGAAGACCAGGGCCCCGGAGGGCGCACGGTAGAGCGAGGTCTCCTGGTGCCGGGTCACGCCCTCGCCGTCCCGGTACGGGGAGTGGGCAAGCAGAATGCGGCGCAGATGCGCGGGGAGCGAGGTGCGCGGAAAGTAGCGGTCGGCCTCGCCCGCGACCATTCCGGGCAGTTCGTCGCCCTCGCGCGCGCCGGTCGACTCCCAGAGCCAGTGGTCGGCGTTCCGTACGACCAGGGGGTGCGGCTCGGGGACCCGGCCCGCGTACTGGATGCCGAGCAGATGCTGCTCGGCCCGGTCGGCCTCGCGCCAGAGGGCCGACTTCCCGGGGCCGCGGCGCTTTCGGCAGGTGAGCAGCCGGTCGGGCACCCCGGAGGCGGACGGGCCCAGCTCCACCTGCCAGTACATGGTGTTGGCGGAGAGGAAGACGAGCGAGGTGCCGTGGTCGCGGGCGGCTTCGGCGGTGCGGCGCATGGGGACGGACCAGTACTCGTCGTGGCCGGGGAAGACCAGTCCCCGGTAGCGGGTGGGGTCGATGTGCCCGGCGTGCAGATCGCGGGTGTCGGCGTAGGCGAGGTCGTAGCCGTACCGCTCGGCCCAGCGGATGAAGTCGTAGGCGTGGCCGACATGGAGCGGGAGTCCGGCGCCCGCGTAGGGGCGGTCGAAGGAGACGGTGACGGCGGCGTCCTGCTCGCCGAGCAGTCTGCCCTCGTCGTCCCAGGCGTGGTAGAAGCTGGCGCCGGTGCGGCCGTCCTCCGGGTAGAGGTTGTACGCCTGCCAGGTGATGTCCGGGAGGAGCAGCAGCAGATCGGCGGGGTGGCTGTCGCGCACGGTGAAGGGGATGTGGGAGCGGTAGCCGTCGGCGGTGGTGAGGACGGCGACATACGCCCCGATCGTCCAGTAGGAGGGGATCTGGAGCCGCCAGGAGAGCCACCAGTGGTGGCAGGACGCCGTGCGGTTGGCGGTGAGCGGGGACGGCTGGACGATGCCGGGGAGCCGGGGGCTGGTGGTGATCTTGGATGCGCCATGGCCCGCGTAGTGCCCGATGCGGTAGACGTCGACCGAGAACGGCTGGGGCGGGTCGACGGTGATGTGAAAGTCGATGGCCTCACCGGGGGCGACTCCTCCGGTGGAGGCGAACCCCTTGATCTGCCGGTGTACGTCATCGGCGGTGCGGGGGCCGCGGGTGCTCTCGGCGCGGTCGGGCTCGGCGTACCAGGGGACGGCTTTGCCGGTGTCGCTGAAGTAGTACTCGTTGCCGCGGAGCCAGGGCAGGGGGCCCTGCCCGAAGGGGTCCGACACGGCGTGGGCGAGGGCGCCCGACTCCCACCGCCGGATGTGCTCCGCCCCCATTGCGCCCTCCCTCGATGCCCCGACGACGACCGTGCCGCACCGTCCGCGGTCCGACCGGCGCCGAACTCCAGCACATCACATAACGCATGCGAACCGTCACCCTTCGTCGCGAATTGTTGCGGGGTGAGCTATCGGGGGCTGCGGCGCGGGCCGTGGGCAGGGCAGGGGGCTACGGGGCGGGCGGACAGGGGCGAGTCCCGCGCAGTCGCCCGTGTCAGACAGGGGGACGCTGGGCAGCCGCCCGCGCCGGACCTCAGGAAACCGGCCGGGCACGGGGCGGGCACGGGGCGGACGGGCTTCTCCGGGCGGACGGACTACACCAAGCGGACGGGCTTCTCCGGGCGGACGCCCGCGCCGGTGAGCCAGGCGCGCAGGGGTCCGGGGTCGCCGTCTTCGGTCAGGCTGAGGACGGGCGACATCAGGTCGGAGCAGCGCCCGCCCCGGATCAGCAGCGCCGGCCCGTCGAGCCAGTCCAGCCCCGGGGCGGCGCCGGCGGTGTCGACGGCGGCGCAGCAGACCATCGCGGTGACATGGTCGGCGAGCAGCTCCCGCCCGGTGCGCGGCGGCTGCAGCGGGAAGAGGGGCAGCGGGTCGGCCCCCCATCCGTTGAGCACATCGCCGGGGCTCTTGGCGACGGGCGCGGCCTCCGCGGTCCGCTGGCGGGCGGACTCCTCCCGGGCGACCTCGGCTCCGATTCCGGCGGCGAGACTCTCCCCCGCTTCCTGGCCGGGGCCGGAGAGATACGTCATCACCCGTGCCAGCGTCGGTCCGGGCGGGCCGCTGGACGGCGCGGCGCCGAGATCGTCCAGCACCCGGTGGAGCCGGGCCGCCTCCGTACGCCACTTCCGGTCCACGACCTCTTCCGGATACTGCTGCCAGTCCACCGGGGCCCAGCCCACCCCGGGCTCGGCGGGCCCGCCGTGGAAGAGGCGCGCGGCGAGCAGGGAGGCCGCCTCGTCCACCACGCCGGGCTCCTCCAGGAGGTCGCAGGCGGGGCGCTCGCCGAGCCGGGAGGCGAAGCCCTCGGCGAGCCGGTCGCGGCGGGAGAGCTCGGTGAGCGCGGAGACGACGCCCGCATCGAGGCGGGAGGGCCAGCGGCCCATGCGCCAGGCGGGCAGCGCGACCCGGGTCAGCAGCCGGTCCCATCCCGCGTAGGCGAGGCCGACCTGCTCCTGGGCGACGATCCGCAGACCGTAGTCCACCGACTGAGCGCGCTCGGAGGCGGCAGCCGCGACCCCGCGCTCCATCTCCCCGACGTATCCCTGGCAGCTGTGCAGCAGCAGCCGGGCGACCCGGCCGACGAACCCGAACGCCGGTTTCCAGAGGAGCCGCGCGGGCCCTTGCGGGCCGGGCCCCGAGGCCACCGCGACCGCCGCGTCCAGTCCGCGGACGAAACGGCGGGCCGCGGATATGTCGGGGTGCGCGGAGGGGGCGGTCCCCGCCACGACGGGTGCGAGCAGGGCTCTCAGCTCGGCGACCCGCATCCACCACAGGAAGGGCGAGCCGATCACCAGGACCGGCGCCACGGCCGTGCGCCGTCCGCGCCGGGTCCGTATCGCGGTGGGCAGGGCGTGCGCCGGGTGTGTGCGGTCCTCCAGCCAGCTGTCGCAGTCGGGGGTGAGCGCCAGCGCGGACGGCGGGGGCACCTCAAGCCGCTCGGCGAGATCCCTGACCAGCCGGTAGAGATCGGGGGCGGCCCGCTCGGAGAGCTCGACGGTGGGGCTGAGCGCGGGGCTGGCCCGGACGATCACGGCCGCGACGGCGGCGGCGAGCAGCAGAACGACCGCCGCGAGGACCCCGACGGCCCAGCGCGCGGCGTCCCAGCCGCCGCCGGTCATATGGCCGGTGGCGCCGCCGGCGAGGAGCACGACGGCGACGGCCGTGGGCAGCAGGGCCACGGCGAGCGCTCTGCTGCGGATCCGCAGCACGGCCAGCGCCCGGGAGCAGGCTGCCTGTGCTCCGATCGACTCACCGATACCGGTACTGGACACGGTCGGTCCTCACCCCCTCTGCCCTGCGACGGTGTAGGTGCACTCCCCCACTGTGGCACCCGCCACTGACATCGCAATGCCAGTGGGCCAAGTGCCGGAACGTCTGCGCCGCACCCTAGTTGGGGCTTCGCCGGGCGTCATCCGGATGGCCCACGCGTCACCCGATGGAATGGCTTTGGGCAGTAGTGATGACAGACGGGATTCGTGGGGTTCACGGGGGGGGGTTCGAGGTGTCGCGGGCGTCCCGGAGCGCCGCGGCTCCCGGTCGCGGGGAGCCCTCTGGGGCCGTACGATTCCGGGCCCGGACGAGGCCGGGGGCGGTCCAGAGGTACCGGGATGGTGCTCGTCGGAGGCCGGGGCAGCACGCTCTCGGGCGGGCCTGCTGCTGCCCTTTCGGCAGGCAGGCGCCCTCGTACCGAGCGGTGTGTCGCGTTCCGACCGTCGGACGGCGGGAACGCGACACGCGCCACAGGCTCAGACTCCGGCGGCCTGGGCGTCCCCGGCGGCCTCGCCGACCGCGCTGTTCTCGGCGGCCTTGCGGGCGATGTCCGTACGGTGGTGGGACCCGTCCAGCCGGATGCGGCCGATCGCTTCGTACGCCCGCTCCCGGGCCTGCCGCAGGTCCTCGCCCGTAGCGGTGACGGAGAGCACCCGTCCACCGGCGCTCACCACCGTGTCACCGTCGCGCCGGGTTCCGGCGTGCAGGACATATGCCCGGGGCGCGTCCTTGGCCGCGACCTCGTCCAGACCCTCGATGGGGTCGCCGGTGCGCGGGGCGTCCGGGTAGTTGTGCGAGGCGACGACCACGGTGACGGCGGCCTCCTCGCTCCACCGCAGCGGCGGCTCGTCGCCGAGGGCGCCCACGGCGGCGTTGCGGAGCACACCGGCGAGCGGGGTCAGCAGCCGGGCCAGGACGACCTGGGTCTCCGGGTCGCCGAAACGGGCGTTGAACTCGATGACCCGCACACCGCGCGAGGTGATCGCGAGGCCCGCGTACAGCAGTCCGCTGAAGGGGGTGCCACGGCGGCGCAGTTCGTCCACGGTGGGCTGGAGGACGGTGGCCATGACCTCGTCGACCAGCTGGGGGTCTGCCCAGGGCAGCGGGGAGTACGCGCCCATGCCGCCCGTGTTGGGGCCTTCGTCGCCGTCCAGGGCGCGCTTGAAGTCCTGGGCGGGCGTCAGCGGGAGCACGGTCTCGCCGTCGGTGATGGCGAAGAGGGAGACCTCGGGGCCGTCGAGATACTCCTCGATCACCACCCGGCCGCAGGCGATGGCGTGCTCGCGGGCGGCGGCGAGGTCGTGGGTGACGACGACGCCCTTTCCGGCCGCGAGACCGTCGTCCTTGACGACATAGGGAGCGCCGAAGGCGTCGAGGGCCTCGTCGATCTCCTCGGGGGTCGTGCAGACATAGCTTCGGGCGGTGGGCACACCGGCGGCGGCCATCACATCCTTGGCGAAGGCCTTGGAGCCTTCGAGCCGGGCGGCCTCGCGGGAGGGGCCGAAGCAGGGGATGCCGGCCGCGCGCACGGCGTCGGCGACCCCGGCGACCAGGGGCGCCTCCGGGCCGACGACGACGAGCCCGGCGTCCAGCTCCTGGGCGAGCCGGGTGACGGCTGCGCCGTCCAGCGCGTCGACGGGGTGCAGTTCGGCGATCTCGCCGATGCCGGCGTTGCCGGGCGCGCAGTGCACAGCGGTGACGTCGGGGTCGAGTGAGAGAGAGCGGCACAGGGCGTGTTCGCGGGCGCCGCCGCCGATGACGAGGACCTTCACGGCAGTCAGCCTAACCGCCGCCGGGTCTTCGCCTGTACGGCCCTCCTAACAGGGGGCGCTATTCGTTTGTGTATTCCTCCACCACGGTCGCGCCCAGCTCCCGCACGATCAGGTCATGGCCGGAGAGCGCGGAGTCGACGAGATCGGGATCGTCGTCCTCGGGCACATCGTCCTCGGGGGAGACCGGGGGCGGGCTGTGCACCGGGGCGGCCGGGGCCGAGGCGGCGGGCCTCGGCTCGGCCGAGGGCGCGGGGGCCGCGGCGGGCCGCGCGGCGGGCGCGGGGGCGGCCGGGGCGGGGGCCTGCTGGTACGGGGCGGCGGACTGCTGCTGGGGTGCGCGGGCGCCGTAGCCGCCCGGGGCGGGGGCGGGGGTGCTGGGGCCGCCCACACCGCCCGAGGGATCGATGATCGCCTCGATCTTCCACTGCACGTTGAACCGCTCGGCGAGCGCCTGCTTCAGCACGTCCTCGCTGCCGCTGCCGGAGAAGTTGTCGCGGGCTCCGGCGTTGATGAAGCCGAGCTGGAGGGTGGTGCCGTCGAAGCCCGCCACC
>NZ_VCLA01000099.1 GCF_009600885.1 Streptomyces jumonjinensis | reverse complement strand
CCACGCCGACGATCTCCACGGGGAAGTCGAGGTCATGGACCATCCGGCGGATCAGGGCGAGCTGCTGGGCGTCCTTCTGTCCGAAGAACGCCAGGTCGGGGCGGGTGAGATGGAGGAGCTTGGCGACGACGGTGAGCATGCCGTCGAAGTGGCCGGGGCGGCTGGCGCCCTCCAGCAGCTGCCCCATGGGGCCCGCGGCGATCCTGACCTGGGGCTCCCCGCCGGGGTAGACGTCCCCGGCGGACGGCGCGAAGACGATGTCCGCGCCCGCGGCCTCGGCGGTGGCGAGGTCGGCGTCGAGGGTGCGGGGGTAGCGGTCCAGATCCTCTCCCGCGCCGAACTGGAGCGGGTTGACGAAGACGGTGACGACCACGAAGCCCTGCGGGCCGACGCGGTCGCGGGCGGCGCGGATCAGGGCGGCGTGGCCCCGGTGGAGCGCGCCCATCGTCATGACGACGGCGGTGCGGCCGGGGACGGCGTGGTGGTCCAGGACGTGGCCCAGCTCGTCCGGGTCCGGTACGAGTTCGAAGGGGGGGCGTGCGGTCATCGCTGGTCGTCCTCCGCGAGTACGCCGAGGAGGTCCTCGGCCAGCTCCGGTTTGAGCAGTCCGTGGGCGAGCGCCCGGTCGGCGGTGGTGCGGGCCATCGCGAGATATCCGGCGACGGCGCCGGGGGCGTGCTTGCGCAACTCGGCAACGTGGGCGGCGACGGTGCCCGCGTCCCCCCGGGCGACCGGGCCGGTCAGGGCCGCGTCACCGGAGCGCAGGGCGTTGTCGAGGGCCGCGCCGAGCAGCGGGCCGAGCATCCGGTCGGGGGCGGCGACGCCCGCGGCGCGCAGCAGCTCCATGGCCTGGGCCACCAGGGTCACCAGGTGATTCGCGCCCAGGGCGAGGGCCGCGTGGTAGAGCGGGCGGGCCTCCTCGGCGATCCACTCGGGCTCCCCGCCCATCTCGATGACGAGCGCCTCGGCCGCGAGCCGGAGCTCGTCGGGGGCGGTCACGCCGAAGGAGCAGCCGGCCAGGCGCTGTACGTCGACGCTGGTCCCGGTGAAGGTCATCGCGGGGTGCAGGGCGAGCGGGAGCGCGCCCGCGCGGGTGGCGGGGGCGAGGACCTGGACTCCGTACCGTCCGGAGGTGTGCGCCAGCAGCTGACCGGGGCGTACGGAGCCGGTCTCGACGAGTCCCGCGACCAGGGCGGGCAGGGCGTCGTCGGGGACGGTGAGCAGCACCAGCTCGGCGCGGGCGAGGACCTCGGCGGGCGGGACGAGGGGGACGCCGGGGAGCAGCTCGGCTGCCCTTCGCCGGGAGGCGTCGGAGACTCCGGACGCGGCGACGGGCCGGTGTCCGGCGAGCTGGAGCGACGCGGCGAGCGCAGGGCCGACGCGGCCCGCGCCGACGACGCCGACGGTGAGGCGGGCGGGGCGGTCGCGGGGGTCGAGCGGTTCGTGCGGGGCGGTGGGGTTCACGCTGTACGGGCCTTCCGTTCCAGTCCGCGGCGGGTACCGGACGATGTGCCCGTCATGCTACGCCAGGCCCTGGAACCGGCCCGGGGTTGTCCACAGCCTGTGGACCCGGGTTTCGCGGCATCGGTTGACGGGGGGCTGGGGGTCGGGGGCCCTGCTGGGGATGGGGGCTCTTACGGCCGGGGCTTACGACCGGGGGCTTGCGGGAGGGGGCTCGCGGGAGGGGGCTCGCGGGAGGGGGCTCGCGAGAGGGCGGGTTTCTCACGGCCGGCACCGGTGCCGCGCCCGGGTTCCCCTGGCCCGGACCCGTGCGCTCCGTGGTCAGGGCCGGGGCCCGGACCTCCCCGCCCCAGCCGGGATCTTGCTGCCCGGGACCGCAGCCGGGACCTCCAACCACCCGCCGCAGCCGGGCTCCCCCTGGGCCCGGACCCGTGCGCTCCGCGCTCCGCCGGGGCCCGGCCCCTCGGCCCGGCACCCCGGTGCCACACCCAGGGGCCTTGCGGCCCGGCACCCCAGCCGGGCTCTCCCGACCGCCCCGCCCCAGCCGGGCTCCCCGGCCCGGACCCGGTCAGGGTCGGCGGGCGAGCGCCCGGGCGGCGGCCCGTATCCGTCCGCTCAGCTCCCGCAGCACCCGTGCGTCCCCGCTCCCCGGCAGCGGCGGCACCCGCTCGCCCCGCCGCATGGTCCGATAACTGTCCAGCATGTACTGATGCATCGCGTTCATGCCTCCACGCTGCTCCCGCCCCCCACCCCCGCGTCACCCCGATTGACGACCCCCGTCAACCGATGCCGTGAACCCCTCGCCCGCCCCGCACCATGGACGAGTGAGCGTGACCATCGACATCAGCGGCCTCCCCCCGGAGCGCATCGTCTTCGAGATATCCCCCCTCGCCGAGCTCGGCGTCGCCCTGCACGCCCTCGCCGAGCCCGGCCACCACCCCGGGCTGCACGGCTGGGCCACCGCCACGTCGGCCGCGCTCAAACCCGATCTCGCCGACCGGCTCTGCGAAGCGGACTTTCTCTGGCGGACCACCTTCTCGGATGTCTTCATGCCGTTCGCCGCGCTCCCCCGCCCGCAGGCCGGCCATCCCGCCACCCTCGCCGGCGAACTCGATCTGCTCGACCAGCTGGACGACGACCGCTTCGTCTCCGCCGCCCTTGAGTTCACCTGCGCGAACACCTACTCCTCCGGCGGCCCCTCCGCCCTCAGCGACCCCCTCCGCCGCGAGCGCGCGCTGGAACTCGCCGCCAATCGCGGCCCCGGGCAGCTGGACTTCACCAAGCGGCTGCTGAAGGATCCCGTCGCCGTGCGCGCCTGGGTGCGCAGGCTCTTCGAGGACTGCGAGGAAGCCTTCTTCGCCGACACCTGGCGCCGGGTCGCCCCCCAGCTCGCCGCCGACGCCCGGCACAAGACGGAGCTGCTGCGCCACAAGGGGCTCGCCGAGGCGCTGCACGCCGTCTCGCCCGCGCTCACCGTGGACGAGGAGCGCACCCGTATCTCCGCCGACAAGATGACCGAGGGCCGCACGACCGCGGTCGACCCCTCCATCGAAACGGGCGTCACCCTCGTCCCGTCCCACTACGGCTGGCCGCATCTGATGGTGCTGCACGCCCCGGGCTGGCGGCCGGTGATCCACTACCCGGTCGGCTCGCCCGCGCTCCCCGGCCCCGCCTCCGTCGAGCTGCTGACGCTGCGGATGGAGGCCCTGGCCCACCCGATGCGGATGCGGCTCTGCCGGATGCTGGCCCGCTCCCCGTACACGACCAGCGAACTCGCCGACACCTACAGCATCACCGCGCCCGAGGTCTCCCGTCATCTGTCGGTGCTCAAGAAGGCCGGGCTGATCTCCACCCGCCGGCGCGGTCGCTATGTGCTGCACCAGCTGGACGTCTCCTCCGTCGCCCGGCTGGGCAGCGACTTCCTGGAGACCGTGCTGCGCTGAGCCGGGCACCGTGCTGCGCTGAGCCGGAACGGGCGTCGACGCCGGCGCCGGGGCTCAGACGCGGACACCGCGCCGGGGCTCAGCCCAGCCGCACCTGCCGGACCCCCGTCCATGCCCTGCGGAGCCGGTGCCGCACCGGCCCGTCCGTGTTGGGCGCGAGCCGCAGCCCGGCCGACGCCGCGATCCGGTCGGCGACGGCGGGCACCGGGATCCGGTCGGTGTGGAGATGCTCCGCGAAGACGGGGTCCGCGAGCCGCTCCAGACAGTGGTCCAGCTTGCTCACGGCGAAGCTCTCCAGCCTGAGGCCAAGGCCGAGACCCCGCTCCCGCAGCCGTCTCAGCACCGTCTCGCGCTCCGCGAGCAGCGCGAAGTGGCACACCCGGTGACCGGCCTCCCGCAGCCGCCCGACCGTCTCGTCGAAGTACGCCGGCTCCACCACCGTCATGGGCGCGATCACCACGCCCTGATGGCTCCGCAAGGTCAGATCGAGCGACTCGAAGACCCCCTGCCGCCAGGCCGGAAGGTCCTGGAAGTCGCCGCGCAGCCGGGGCGGGAGGGTCCGGTGCAGTCCGAAGCCGATCTCCTCGGGGTCGCAGACGAAACTGCCGGGGAGCCGTCTGCGCAGTTCGTACGCGGTCTGGGTTTTCCCGCCCCCGAAGGGGCCATTGAGCCAGAGAAGCATGGGGCCGACCCTACGGCGTCACTTCCCCGGGCCGCCGCCCGCCCGCACCAGCCCGGTCTCGTACGCCAGCACCACCACCTGCACCCGGTCGCGCAGATTCAGCTTGGTCAGGATGCGCCCCACATGCGTCTTCACCGTGGCCTCGGACAGCACGAGCCGGGCCGCGATCTCGCCGTTCGACAGGCCCTGCGCGACCAGCAGCATCACCTCGCGCTCCCGCTCGGTCAGCCGGTCCACCGCCTTGTTCGTGGGCTCGCTCCCCGCGCTCGGCAGCATCGGGGAGAAGCGGTCGAGCAGCCGGCGGGTGGTGGACGGGGCGACGACCGCGTCACCGCTGTGCACCGAGCGGATCGCGGCCAGCAGCTCGCCGGGGGGCACGTCCTTGAGCATGAAGCCGCTGGCGCCCGCCTTCAGCCCGGAGAAGGCGTACTCGTCGAGATCGAAGGTCGTCAGGATCAGCACCTTCGGCGCGTTCGGCTCGGCGCAGATCCGCCGGGTCGCCTCCACACCGTCGAGCCGGGGCATCCGGACGTCCATCAGCACGACGTCCACAGCCGTGGAGCGCAGGATTCCGATCGCCTCCGCGCCGTCGCCCGCCTCCGCGACGACCTCCATGTCGGGCTGGGCGGCGAGCACCATCCGGAATCCGGTGCGCAGCAGCACCTGGTCGTCCACGAGCATCACACGGATGGACATGTCAGCTGATCCTCAATCTTCGGAGAAGGGTTCGGGCGGGGAGGAGCGGGCCAGGCGGGCTAGGCGGGTTTGAGCGGGAGCAGAGCGCTGATACGGAACCCTCCGCCGGGCCGCGGCCCGGCGTCGAGCGTGCCGCCGACCATACCGACGCGCTCCCGCATCCCGATGAGCCCGTGCCCCTGGCCGTCGACGCCCCCGTCCTCGTACAGCTCATGGGACGAGCCCCGGCCGTCGTCCTCCACCAGCAGTCCGAGCCCGTCGTCGAAATACACCAGCCGTACGCTCGCGCCGACCTCCGGCCCACCGTGCTTACGGCTGTTGGTGAGCGCTTCCTGCACGATGCGGTACGCGGTCAGCTCGACGCCGCTCGGCAGCGGTCGCGGCGTCCCCTCGATCCGGAAGTCGACGGTCAGCCCCGACCTCCGCACCTGTTCGACCAGGTCCTCGATCTGCTGCACATCGGGCTGCGGAACGTACTCCCCGCTCTCCGGGTCGTCACCGGTCCGCAGCACCCCGAGGAGCCGGCGCATCTCCGCCAGCGCCTGCCGGCCGGTGGTCGAGATGGTCTCCAGCGCCTGCTTGGCCTGGTCGGGCGCGGCGTCGAGGACATAGGCGGCGCCGTCCGCCTGCACCACCATCACGGAGACGTTGTGGGCGACGACGTCATGCAGCTCACGGGCGATCCTGGCGCGCTCGGCCGCGACCGCGACCTTGGACTGCGCCTCGCGCTCCCGTTCCAGCCGCATGGCGCGCTCCTCCAGCTGCGCGAAGTACGCCCGGCGGGTCCGCATCGAGTCGCCGAGCACCCAGGCGAGCACGAAGGGCACGGTCATCACGATGGTGAAGAAGACCCTGGCGGTGACGCTGACCTGCTCCTCGGGCGGCCAGAGCAGCATCGACAGCGGGCCCGCCACAAGCCCTCCGGCCAGCGCCAGCCGGCGTGCCCAGCGGGGGGTGTCCCGGGCGGCGACGGTGTAGACGATCACCAGCATCACGAAGTCGCCCGGGAGGACGTGGACGTCCGCGACGATCTGGACGACGCCGAGCGCCACCGTGGCGATGAGCATCTGCTCCGGGAACCGGCGGCGCAGCGCCATGACCCCGCTCAGCCCGACGGCCACCGGGATCTCGATCCAGTCGGGGCCCGGGCCCGGCGCGGATGATGCCAGCGACACCAGGGAGACCACCAGCAGGACGACACCCCAGAAGGCGTCGACGCCCGTGGGGTGTCTGCGGAGAAAGTCATAGACGCGCTGCACGTAACCCAGCGTAGGGAAAACTGACAGGTGTACGGGTCAACCGTCAGAGCGATCCGGAGGCCGGAGGCGTACTCCGCAAGGTGGAGACTTGAGCGCATGACGGACGACTGGGCGGGCGGAACGTGTGAAGGACTCGGCTGGCGGGAAGCCACTGAGGCCGCGTTGTACGGGCCCGGGGGCTTCTACCGGCGGCCCGAGGGCCCGGCGGGGCACTTCCGTACGTCGGTGCACGCCTCGCCGCTCTTCGCGGCGGCGGTCGCGCGGCTGCTGCTGACCACGGCGGGGGAGCTCGGCGGCGGGGAGCCGGTGATCGTGGACATGGGCGCGGGGCGGGGGGAGCTGCTGACGGGGGTGCTGGCGGCGCTGCCGCCCGGTCTCCCGGTACGGGCGTACGCCGTCGAGCGCGCGGCGCCCCGTCCGGACGGCCTGGATCCGCGCATCGAGTGGTGCGCGGAGCCGCCGGCGGGGGTCAGCGGGCTGCTCTTCGCCAATGAGTGGCTCGACAATGTGCCGGCGGACGTCGCGGAGGCGGACGGGGAGGGAACGGTACGCCGGGTCCTGGTCCGCCCGGACGGTACGGAGCTGCTGGGCACGCCGGTCACGGGTGCGGACGCGGAGTGGCTCGCCCGGTGGTGGCCGCTGACCGAGCCGGGGGCCCGGGCCGAGATCGGCCGGACCCGGGACGAGGCGTGGGCGGCTGCGGTCGGCACCCTCCGGGCGGGGCTGGCGGTGGCGGTGGACTACGGGCATCTGGCGGGGGCCCGTCCGCCGTTCGGGACGCTGACGGGGTTCCGCGCCGGGCGGGAGGTCGGCCCGGTGCCGGACGGCGGCTCCGATCTGACCTCGCATGTCGCCCTGGACGCGTGCGCGGCGGCCGGGGCCGCCGCCCTGGCGGGGTCGGGGGCGGGCCCGGCGGAGCTGACGACCCAGCGGGAGGCTCTGGCCGCCCTGGGGCTGTCCGCCGCCCGCCCGGCGCTCTCCCTGGCGTCGGCGGACCCGGCGGGATATGTGCGCGCCCTGGCGGCGGCGGGTGAGGCGGCGGAGCTGATGGCCCGCGGCGGGCTCGGCGACTTCCTCTGGCTCCGGCAGCGGGTGTGAGTCACCGGGGGCCGGGGGCTTCCTGGACGGGGCGGGACGGGACGGGGCGGGTCCACCAGTGGGCACCCGGCCGGCGAGCGCGGGTCCCACGGGTGGTGCGGGTCCCGCAGGTGCCGCGCGTCCCGTGAGCGCACGTCCGGCCGCTCCGGCCGCTCCGGTCGCTCCGCCATGATCATGGTGCCCCGGTAGCGACCCCGTGCGCGGGGAGGCGAGGCACCGGTCCCGGCCCGTGACCCGGTCGGGGGATACTGGCCGCATGACGGAGACCACGTTCGGCATCGGCGGCGCCGCGGAAAGCACCGACATGGTGCTCAACATCGGCCCCCAGCACCCCTCCACCCACGGCGTCCTCCGCCTCCGTCTCGTCCTCGACGGCGAGATCATCCAGCACGCCGAACCCGTCATCGGCTATATGCACCGGGGCGCCGAGAAGCTCTTCGAGGCCCGCGACTACCGCCAGATCATCATGCTGGCCAACCGCCATGACTGGCTCTCCGCCTTCTCCAACGAGCTCGGCGTCGTCATGGCCGTGGAGCGGATGCTCGGCATGGAGGTCCCCGAGCGGGCGGTGTGGACCCGGACCCTGCTCGCCGAGCTGAACCGGGTCCTCAACCATCTGATGTTCCTGGGCTCCTACCCCCTGGAGCTGGGCGGCATCACCCCCGTCTTCCACGCCTTCCGGGAGCGCGAAGAGCTCCAGGAGGTCATGGAGGAGGTGTCCGGCGGCCGGATGCACTACATGTTCAACCGCGTCGGCGGTCTCAAGGAGGACCTCCCCGCGGGCTGGCTCGGCCGGGTCCGGCACGCGGTGTCCGAGGTGCGTTCGCGGATGGACGTCTACGACCGCCTGGTGCTCGGCAACGAGATCTTCCGCGGCCGGACCCGCGGCGTGGGCGTGC
Organism: Streptomyces jumonjinensis; assembly: GCF_009600885.1. Lineage (GTDB taxonomy): Bacteria > Actinomycetota > Actinomycetes > Streptomycetales > Streptomycetaceae > Streptomyces > Streptomyces jumonjinensis. Next base: position 8,750 of record NZ_VCLA01000099.1, on the reverse strand, counting down.
TCTCCGCCGACGCGGTGCACGCGTACGGCGTGAGCGGCCCCATCGCCCGTGCCTCCGGCGTCGACTTCGATCTGCGCCGGGACGAGCCGTATCTCGCTTACGGGGAGCTGCGGGACACCCTCAAGGTGATCACCCGGGCCGAGGGCGACTGCCTCGCGCGGTTCGAGGTGCTGCTCGACCAGACGCACAACTCCCTCGATCTGGCGGACGCCTGTCTGGACCGGATCGCGGACCTCCCGCGGGGCCCGATCAACCAGCGGCTGCCCAAGGTGCTCAAGGCCCCGGAGGGCCATACCTACGCCTGGACCGAGAACCCGCTGGGGATCAACGGCTACTACCTCGTCTCCAAGGGCGAGAAGACCCCCTACCGGCTCAAGCTGCGCTCGGCTTCGTACAACAACATCCAGGCGCTCGCCGAACTGCTGCCGGGCACCCTGGTGGCCGACATGGTGGCGATCCTGGGCTCGCTGTTCTTCGTCGTCGGAGACATCGACAAATAGCCCCTGGAGGGCGGGCGGTCAGGAGCCGACCGCGTTCCGCAGCTCTCCCAGGTCGAGCTTCTCGGTCTCGTCGTGCGCGGTCAGGTCGATGACGTCGCCGACCGGGCGCGCGGTGTCCGTGGGGTGATCGCCGCGCTCGGCCAGCGCCTCCTCGCCCACCACATCGGCGAGGTCCTCCTGCTGCACGGCCTCGATCGCCTGCCGCGCCGGCCCCGGCGCCTCCGGCCCGGCCTGTGCGCCGGGCGCGGCCTGTGTGCCGAAGTAGTCGAAGCCGCCGTCGGGACGGGAGCGGTCGGCGCCCCGGCCCGGTCCGTACGGGACGATCGCGGCGGCCGTTCCGGTGGCGGCACGCCGGGCGGGGAGTGCGGGGGCCGGGCTGTCGCCCTCGGTCGCCCCGGTGCCCGCCGGCCCCTTCCCCGGCCCCTTCCCCGGCGGTTCGTCCGCCTTCTCGGCCCGGGGCCCGCCCGGTTCCGGTCCATCGGGCTTCCCCGTGGCGCCTCCCGCGCGGGTGAGGTTCTCCAGGGCCTTGGCGGCGCGCAGATAGACGGCGGGCGTGGTCCCGGCCGGGGCCGGGGCCTTGGGCGCTCCCGCGTCGATGGCGAGTTGACGGCGGCCTTCGAGGGCGCTGGCGCGCTCGGTCTCCGCGGTCGCGTACCGGCGGAGCAGATCCGCGTGCTCATTGCGCAGGGCGGCCAGTTCGACCCGCTTGGCGCGGAGTTTGGCGTCGGCCTTGGCGCGCAGATCGCGCGAGTCCTCCAGCGCCGATTCGAGCGCGGCTATGCGCTCCTCGGTGCGCCAGGCGTCGTTGGCGCGGCCCCGGGTCAGATCGGCGACCTGACGGCCCGCCGAGCGGTCCCGCATCCGCATCAGAACCGCACCGGTGACCGCGGCGACCGCCGTGGCGGTCACCAGCGCCCGGAGCGCGAAGGGTTCCGTCAGCAGCCACGCACCGGCGGCGCAGAGCACCGCCGCGCCGGCGACCGCGGTGGGCGGCAGCAGCCTGTGAAGGGGCGGGGAATGGCGGTGGCGTCCACGTGGCATGGCCAGAAATTTACCGTGCGTGGAAGCGGATGGGGATATCGGCCCGGCAAATCTCTCGCTCTCGAACACCCGGCCGGAAGCGGCGTGGAGAACGCCTTGGAGAACTCCGGCCGACGGCCTCGGCTCTCCTCGCCGCCCGCATCGCCCCGTCTTACTTCCCCAGCAGCTTCTTCGACTCCAGATACTCCTTCGCCACATCCTTCGGCTTGGCGCGCTCGGCGTCCACGCTGCGGTTCAACTCGGCGAGATCCTCAGTGGTCAGCGTCTTGGTGAGACGGCCGAGCGCATCCGCTATCTCCGCGCTGCCCGCGTCCTTCGCATTGACGACCGGCAGCACGTTGTCCGCGTTCTGGAGCTTCTTGTCGTCCTCCAGGAAGACCAGTCCGTCGACCACCGCGTCCGTGGTGGTGGTGAGCACCAGTTGGTCGACGCCGTCCCTGACCGCCTGCTTGGACTGGGGGGTGCCCACTCCCTTGGGGTCGATTCCCACGACGTCGATTCCATAGGTCGCCTTGAGACCGGGCGCGCAGAACGGCCGCACCGCGCACTCGTCCCCCGCCGCGATCTTGACTTTGAGCTTCGACTTCCCCAGATCGGAAAGCGTCTTGAGGCCGTTCTTCCGGGCGAATTCCTCGCTCACCGCAAACGCGTTCTGGTCGACGGCCTCTCCGGCCGGGAGCACCTTCAGACCGCGCGGTTCCGCCAGTTCGGCAAGGGCGGCGACGGTGGCCTTCACATCGCTGGAGGCGACCGGCTTCTCCTCGGGCGCCTTCGGCCCGTTCTCCTTCGCGTTCAGGAATTCGGCGATGGTGGCCGCGTATTCCGGCACGACGTCGATCTCGCCCTTCTCCAGGGACGGTGCGTACAGCTCACGGTTCTTCACCGTGGTGATGGAGGTGCGGTATCCGGCGTCGGCCAGGATCTGCGCGTACAGCTCGGCGAGCACCTTGGACTCGGTGAAGGAGGCGGAGCCGATGACCAGCGAGCCCTTGCCGCCCGAACCGCCGCCCGCCTCGGAGCCGTCCCCCTTGTTCTCCAGGCTGTCGCCGCCGCACGCGGCGAGGGAGCCCGTCAGGGCCACCACGGCCAGTACCGCTCCCACGATACGAGAGGTCTTGCGCATCAGGTTCTCCGTCCAGAGGTCCCAGAGGGTTGTCTAAAGGTCATGCGGCGGCCCGGGCCCGGGGCATGGCCGCGGAGCCGCGCCCGGCCGTGCGGGCCGCTCTGCGCGCGGGGTCGAGCAGCCGGTCGGCCGCTGCCAGCGCCCCCTCCACCAGCAGTGCCAGCCCTGCCGCGAGCAGTGCGCCGGCCACCACCTGGGCGGTGTCGAAGGTGTTGAAGCCGGCGGTGATGATGCGGCCGAGCCCGCCCTGGCCGACCATCGAGGCGATGGTGGCCGTGGCGACCACCTGCACGGCGGCCGACCGTATCCCGGTCATCAGCAGGGGGTAGGCGAGCGGCAGTTCGACCTGGCGGAAGACCTGTCCGCCGGACATCCCCATGCCCCGGGCGGCCTCGACCACCGCGCGGTCCACCTCCCGCATGCCGACATAGGCGTTGGTCAGCAGCGGCGGCACGGCGAAGAGCACCAGGGCGATGACGGTCGGCGCGTACCCCGCGGTTCTGAGCGGGGTGAGCATGAAGAGCGCGAGGACGGCGAAGACGGGGATCGCCCGGCCCGCGTTGGAGACGTTGACCGCGAGCGCGCCGCCCTTGCCGATATGGCCGAGCCAGAGCGCGAGCGGCAGGGCGATCGCGCAGGCGATCCCGAGCGCCGCCCCGCTGACGTACATGTGCTCGCCCAGCCGGTGCCAGGCGCCGCCCTCCCCCGACCAGTTGGAACCGGTGGTGAGCCAGGTCCAGGCATCCGCCATGACGCCCATCAGATCGCTCCCCCGGCCCTGCGTATCCGGCTCCAGGGCGTCAGCAGCCGCTGCGCGCCGAGGAGCAGCAGATCGGCCGCGGCGGCCAGCAGCACACAGAGCACGGACGCGGTCAGCACCTGCGCCTTGAACGTCGTCTGCACTCCGTCGTCGATGAGATCGCCGAGCCCGCCCTTGCCGATCAGCGCGCCGACGGTGGTCAGGGCGATGGTGGAGACCGTCGCCATCCGCAGTCCGGCCATCACCGCGGGCAGGGCGAGCGGCAGCTCGACCTCCCACAGCAGCCTGCCCGGTCCGTACCCCATGCCGCGGGCGGCCTCCCGGGCCTCGGCGGGCACGGCCGCCAGACCGGCCATGATGTTCCGCACCAGGATGGTGAGCGAATAGAGCACCAGGCCGGTGACGACCAGGGCCGCGGAGAGTCCGAAGACCGGCAGCAGCAGCGAGAACATCGCCAGCGACGGAATCGTGTAGAGCAGGGTGGTCAGCCCGAGCACCGGTCCGGCGAAGGCCGGTCTGGCGCGGGCGAGGAGCGCCAGCGGAAAGGCGACCGCGAGGCCGATCAGAACCGATACGGCCGTGATCCAGACATGCTCGATCGTGGCATCGGTCAACTCCTGTGCGCGGGTCCGCAGATACTCCCCGCAGATCCAGTCATTGGCCGCCAGACAGCTCTGCGCGGCCTGCCTCGTACTCATGATTCCCCACCTCCCCACCCATGCCGAACACCTGTCTGAAGACCTTAGCCTTGGGCACTGACAATCGCCGAGGACCGCCACACTCCGGCAACACGGCTTTCACACGACACGCGTCACAATGGGGACCCATGATCCGTTTCGAGCATGTGACCAAGCGATATCCGGACGGGACGACGGCGGTGGACGATCTGTCGTTCGAGGTGGCCGAAGGCGAACTGGTCACACTGGTCGGACCGTCCGGGTGCGGCAAGACGACGACGATGAAGATGGTGAACCGGCTCATCGAGCCGAGCAGCGGCCGGATATCCGTCGGCGGCGACGACATTTCCGCGATCGACCCGGTGAGACTGCGCCGCCGTATCGGCTATGTCATCCAGCAGGTCGGACTCTTCCCGCACAAGACGGTTCTGGAGAACACCGCGACCGTCCCCCGGCTGCTGGGCTGGCAGCGGGCCAAGGGCCGGGCGCGCGCGGCCGAGCTGCTCGATCTGGTCGGGCTCGACCCCTCGGTGTACGGCGACCGCTACCCCGAACAGCTCTCCGGCGGCCAGCGCCAGCGGGTCGGGGTCGCCCGGGCGCTCGCGGCCGACCCTCCCGTACTGCTGATGGACGAACCGTTCGGCGCGGTCGACCCGGTGGTGCGCGAGCACCTCCAGAACGAGTTCCTCCGGCTCCAGTCCCAGGTCCGCAAGACCGTGCTCTTCGTCACCCATGACATCGAGGAGGCGGTACGCCTCGGGGACCGTATCGCCGTCTACGGGCAGGGCAGGATCGAGCAGTTCGACGCCCCGGCCGCCGTGCTCGGGGCCCCGGCGACGCCGTATGTCGCGGACTTCGTCGGAGCCGACCGCGGTCTCAAGCGGCTCTCGGTCACCCCGATCGAGGAGAGCGATCTGGAGCAGCCGCCCGTGGTGGGGCTCGACGATCCGCTGCCCAGGGAGCTGGACGCGCGCTGGGCCGTCGTCCTGGACGGGGCGGGCGATCTGCATGGCTGGATCTCCGCCGAGGACGCCCGCGCCAAGGGCTCGGTGCGCGCGTACGCCCGCCGGATGGACGCCTGGCTACCGCTGGGCGCGTCGCTGAAGCAGGCGTTCTCCACGATGCTCCAGCACGACGCCGGCTGGATCGCGGTGATCGACAAGGAGGAGACGGGACGCTTCCTGGGGGTGCTGACGCCGGCGAGGCTGCATGAGGCGCTGCGGCGCTCCATCGACGCGGACGCGCAGGCGATCCCCCGGGCGGAGGTGGACCTGGAGTCGATCGCGACCGTCGCGGACCCGGCCTGATGAGCGGGGCCGCTCCCAGGGCCGGGAGGGGCGCGGGGCCGCACCCGGGACCGGCAGGGTCACGGGGCCGCACCCAGGACCGTCCGGGCCTGAGGGCCGCACCCCAGGGCCGACCGAGTCTGAGGGCAGAGCCTCCAGAACCTCCAGAACCCTCCGGGCCCCCGGCGCCCCTGGCCCCAGCCCCCCCCCACCGCCGGTCAGGAAGCGCTCAGCCGCCCGCTCATCCACTCCAGTGCGGGCGGCATCTCACGCGCCCAGGTGTTGAAGTTGTGGCCCCCGCTGTCGAGGATGATCGACGAGACCCTCGCGGGCGGTCGCACCTTCCCGATGAACCGCCGGGTCTCCGCGAGGTTGTCCTCGCCCTTCCGCGAGCTGGTCACCAGGAAGGAGGTCCGCCCCTGCGGCAGACGGTCCAGGCTCCACAGCAGATCGGCGCGGTCCCGGGCCGACTGGTCGCCCTGGAAGAGATCGCCGGTCGTACGGTCCTCCGCCGCCCGGTAGTACGCGGAGAGTCCCGCACCCGCCGAGTACCGCTGCGGATGGTGCAGAGCGATCTTCAGCGCGCAGTAGCCGCCGGTCGAGACCCCGATGACGCCCCAGCTCCGGGGCGCGGTCCCCACCCGGTAGGTCCGGGAGACGGCGGTCGGCAGATCCTCCCCGAGAAACGTTTCCGCTTGCGGCCCGCCCGGGACGTCCACACACTCCGTATCGCGCGGCGGCGCGACCGTGGAGCGCAGCATGACCAGCACCATCGGCTGCATCCCGCCCTCCCTGGCCTTGCGGAACGCCGTCTGCGGATACTTCTGTCCCTTGATCAGATTCTCCGCGGTCCCGGGGTAGCCGGTCAGCGCGACCGTGGCCGGAAAAGATCTCTCCCGGTATTCGGGCTGGAAGTACTCCGGCGGCAGATAGACATACGCCGGGCTGTCGATCCCCGACCGCGCGCCCCGCACCACGACCTTGTGGATCCGGCCGCCCCTGTCGGCCCGTGAGCCGCCCTCCACCGGGGCCATACGCCTCTCGACGACCTCGACCCGGTCCGCTCCGGCCGAGTGGTCGACCACCACCCCGGGATCGTCCTCCCGTCCGAGGAGATCGGACCAGGAGCCGTAGAACAGAAAGGCGTTGTTGGCCGCGAGCCCCACCGAGGCGAAGAGCGCGAGCTGCGTCGACAGCAGCAGCCCGATCCGGCCGACGACGGCACGCCAGGTCCGCCCGGCCAGCCGGGGCCAGAGCAGGACGGTCGCCGCGAATAGTCCGACGGCCGCCGCGACGGCCCCAGCGAAGACATAGCCACTGGTCAGACCCATGAGTCCGATGAGCTCTCTTTCTCAGGAATTCCCGTGCACGAGTAAACCCGCCCTCGGGAAGTCCCGTCCTAGTCAACACAAATCGTCCGGTGCTGCCCGACCGCGGCCCAAGGGCGCAGTTCTCTCGCGGAGTCATGGGAAGCGATGTCTGCAACGGTAGATGGGGACACATCCAAATCGGCTCCGGAGTCGGCGCGACGCACGCACCGAGTACGCCGAATGCTGCGCGGCCCCCGGCCGGAGTCCGTCCCCGCGCTCGTCGGCACGGCCTGCGCCCTGGTCGGACTGATCGATGTCGCCGCGGGCGTCGTACCCGCCTTCCGGCACAGCCGCGCGCACGCCGTCGCCGGAGTGCTTCCCGGCGCCACCGGCCCCTTCGCGGCGGCGCTCTCGCTCAGCGCCGGCGTACTGCTGCTGCTACTCGCCCACGGCCTCAAACGCCATAAGAGGCGGGCCTGGCGGGCCGCCGTACTGCTGCTGCCCGCCGGAGCGGCCGGCCAGTTCGTCCACCGGCACTCGATCACCGGCGTGATCGTCTCGCTCGCCGTCCTGGCGCTGCTGCTGGCCCACCGCGCCCAGTTCTCGGCGCTGCCCGACCCGCGCAGCCGCTGGCGGGCCCTGGCCAATTTCGTGGTGATGGGCGCCGCCTCGCTCGGCCTCGGACTGGTCCTGGTCAGCGCCCACCCGGACGAGGTGCTGGGCAGCCCCGGTCTGACCGACCGCCTGGAGCACACGCTGTACGGGCTCTTCGGCTTCGAAGGCCCCCTCGACTACGCCGGGAACGCCTCCTGGACCGTCGGCTACTCGCTGGGCTCGCTCGGTCTGCTCACCGCCGTCACCACGATCTGGCTCGCCCTGCGGCCCGAGCACCCGGCCGCCCGGCTCTCCGCCGAGGACGAGAGACGGCTGCGCGAGCTGCTCGCCCGCCACGGCGGCCGGGACTCGCTCGGCCACTTCGCGCTCCGCCGGGACAAGGGCGTGGTCTTCTCGCCCAGCGGCAAGGCGGCCGTCTGCTACCGGGTGGTCTCGGGCGTGATGCTCGCCGGCGGCGACCCGATCGGGGACGTCGAGGCATGGCCGGGCGCGATCGAGCGCTTCATGGACGAGGCGAAGGCGCACTCCTGGACCCCCGCCGTCATGGGCTGCTCGGAGACCGGCGGCGAGGTCTGGACCCGGGAGACCGGCCTCGACGCGCTGGAGCTGGGCGACGAGGCGGTGGTGGACGTCGCGGATTTCTCGCTCGCCGGGCGCGCGATGCGCAACGTGCGCCAGATGGTGAACCGGATCGAGCGCAACGGCTACACCACCCGGGTCCGCCGGGCCCATGAGATCGGCGACGAGGAACTGGAACGGATCCGCCGCGCCACCGCCGAGTGGCGGGGCACCGACACCGAGCGCGGCTTCTCCATGGCGCTGGGGCGGATCGGGGACCCCTCGGACGGCGAGGCGGTGATCGCCACCGCGCACCGGAGAGGCCCCCAGGACGCCGAGCACCCGCACGGCGACCTGAAGGCGGTCATCCACTTCGTTCCCTGGGGAACGGACGGCATGTCGCTGGAGCTGATGCGCCGCGACCGCTCCGCCGACCCCGGCATGAACGAGCTGCTGATCGTCGCCGCCCTCCAGGCCGCCCCCGGCCTCGGGATCGAACGGGTCTCGCTGAACTTCGCGATGTTCCGCGCGGCGCTCGCCCGCGGCGAGCGGCTCGGCGCCGGACCGGTGCTGCGGATCTGGCGCGGGCTGCTCCTCTTCCTCTCCCGCTGGTTCCAGATCGAGTCGCTGTACAAGTTCAACGCCAAGTTCCGGCCGCGGTGGGAACCCCGGTTCATCGTCTTCCGCAACGCCCGCGATCTGCCGCGGATAGGTTTCGCGGCGATGCGGGCCGAGGGCTTCGTACAGCTGTCCCCGCCCTCTCTCCTCACCGGCCTCCTCACCGGCCGCCGGACGCCCCGGGCGCCCCGCCCCTGCGCCCACATCAGGCCGTACATCGAGCCGTATATCGAGCCGTACATCGACGAGAGCGCGGCCAGGC